>NZ_JBMPOS010000003.1:0-428515 GCF_049340345.1 Undibacterium sp. Di27W
ACGGCGGCGTACTGGCGATTGTCAACGACAACGACACAGGCAACAACGGTGCTAACTCTGCTGACCTGACAGCTGGTACAGGCATTGAAAGCGCAGTCGTCATCGACGCACGTACACTGAGCGCAACTAGCCGCTTCAGCTACAAAGGCGAAGAAGGTGCAAGCCGCACAGCCGACCGTATCATCTTCACAGATGCAAACTTCAATGGCTCCCACGCGATTGACGGTGGTGCAGTTGACACAATCACGACCAACAACAGCCAAAAGAACGACGACATCATCGAACTGCGTAATGCAACAAACGCTTCCATCGGTGACTTCAACGGCATCAAAAACATCGGTAACATCGAACTGACGAACGACACAGCGATTACGCAAGTGTCCCAAATCCAGTTGAATGACACCATCGTTGATGCATTGGTTGACAGCTTCCAGGCTGCCAACACAACAACTCACGTAGAACGTCTGACGATCCGTGCTATCGACAACACCAACGTTGCTAACGCAACAGTCGGCGTATCTATCGATGCAGGCGCATTGACAGCACAATCTGCACTGGACGTGACACTGGGCCGTGGCGCCAACTTCCTGCAACTCGGCGCTGGTGCAGACCGCGTTGTATTGTTGGGTAACTATGTTGCTGGTACATACAACGTGACAGAAAACGGTGTGAACCTGAATGCACAATCCACTGCAACAGCAGCGGCACGTGTAGTCACAGACACCATCAATCTGGGTGCTGGTAACGATACACTGGTGACTTACGGTGCGATCAACCTGGCTGGTGCGCAAATCTCTGGCGTGGAAAACATCACAGCGAACTCTGCTGTTGTGATCACTGCTTCCCAATACGCTGCAATCGTTGCTGCCCGTGCTGCTTTGTCCCTGACAGGTCCAGCATTGACATTCACAGGCAATGTTCCACATCAACTGACTATCGTTGATGACATCGCTGGCGCAAACAACATCGATCTGTCTTTGATCTCTGTTACTAGCGGCACTTTGGTGATTGACACTACGTCTTCTTCCAATGCAACTGGTGGTGGCGTGAACAACACTACTGTCAGCAATGCAGTGAATCTGTCTGGCGGCGCAACTGTAACAACAGGCGTAGTTGGTACATCCCCAATCAATGGTGGTGGTTCAGCTTTGAGCCCAACAGCATTCACTGCTGGTGGTACATTCACTAGCGCAGTAGGTGTGAATGATAACTTCACAGGTACAGTTGCTAACCTGAGCGGTACTACTATCAGTGGTAATGTTGGCGATCAAGACACTATCAGCCTGACAGGTAACTCTACTGTTGTTATTAATAACGGTACAACTGGCGGTATTATCAGCAACATCAAGTCTTTGATCACTGATAACACTGGTGGCAGCATCAGCTTCTTTAACGCTACTTCTGGTATCACTACAGTTACTGGCGGTACAGGTGTTGATAACGTTGATCTGACAGGTGCTGGTACTTCCTTCGTTGCTGGTAACGTCAATCTGGGTGCTGGTGCTGGTCAGACATTGACACTGGGCGCATTGGCTTACAGTGGCACATTCAGTGCAGGTGCTGGTGTTACAGATACTCTGGCATTGGCCGCTGGTGCAAACATCTCTGGTGCGAACATCTCTGGCTTCGAAAACCTGACATTGGCAGCAACTGGTAACTACACTCTGACTGCAGCGCAATACAATGCATTCACAGGTACTATCACTGCAGGCAATACAGAAACACTGACATTCACTACAGCTGGTACTATCGTTGCTAACGCTGCGATCGAACGCTTCACACTGGCTAATGGTACTAACACTTTCACTGCTGGTACTAACACAGTGAGCGTTGTTGGTGGCACAGGTAACGATACATTCAACTACACAGCTACACAAATCGCCGGCGCAACAACGCTGGACGGCGGCTTGGGTGCAGATACACTGAACATCGGTACTATCGGTGCTAACTTGAATATCTCTGCTCTGGTAACTGGTGTTGAAACAGTGCAAGTTACTGGTTCTGCAGCAACTGGCTGGACCTTCACTAACGAAAACGGTGCTGGTGTAACTCTGAACTACGCTAAAGGCGCAACAGGCGACGTAGTTGTTCTGGGTACAGGCGGCCAAACAGTTAATCTGTTGGGTACAGCTGCTACAGCAGTTACAGTAACTGGCGGCACTGGTGCTGATACGATCAATCTGTCTACAACTGCAACTGGTGCTGAAACTATCACTACTGGTTCTGTTATCAGTGCAATCGATACAGTAGCAAACTTCAAAGTTGCTGGCGCTGACGTGTTCAAAACTGGCACAGCAGCAACAACATTGAACTTGTTGTCTATCGCTACTGCTGATACATCAACTCTGGCAGCAGCTATCGCTACAGCAGCAACTGCAGCTGGTGCAGCTCTGGCAGCTAACACCCAGGCTTACGTTATCACTGTAGCCGCAGGTACAGCAGCTGGTACTTATGCTTTCCAAAACATCGGTGGCACTGTAGGTACTGTTGATGCAACTGACTTTATCGTTAAAATCACTGGCGCAGGTTCCATCGTCGCTGGCGACTTCATCGCTTAATTCAGTAAGCAAAGCAAGAAAATGGGTAGCTTGCTACCCATGCAGCAGGGAGAGAGCATCCTCCCTGTTGTTGAAAATAAGAAACCCACCTCTGCAAAGCGGTGGGTTTTTTTATAATTTGCTAGTATGTGTTGTTAATAATGATAGCTAGCTAATGCATCCTTGCATCAGGTTTTCATAGGCTGGCTTTGAAAATCAGTCTTACTCAATAATTATTCAGAACTCAGAGCGCTTTACTGCTGCCTTGTCATGACTATCAAGAAACTTAACCGGAATGATCCCTGTGTTTGTGGCAGCGGAAAAAAATACAAGCAATGTTGCATGCTTGCAGATGAACTTAAGCACTCTGAAGCTGAAAAACAAAAACAACAAATATCTGGGCAGATTGCTCATTTGCTGGAACAAGGCATGCTCATGCATCGTAATGCTCAGATAGAGGACGCCAGGAAAACCTATCAAGCGATCTTGCAGCTCAATCCCAGCCATCCAGATGCCTTGCATCTTTATGGCGTGACAGCTCACCAAATGCGAAATTACGGGCAGGCTATACAATTCATGCAATTATCCTTGCAAAGCAATCCCGGGAACTTCTATGCGCTGAATAATTTGGGCGCAGCCTTGCGTGAAAATAACCAGGCTGAGCAGGCATTGCAGTGTTTTCAGCAAGCCTGCAAACTCAAGCCCGACTACGCCGAGGCGCATAGTAATATTGGCAATGTGTATAAAGATACTGGCAATCTGGATAAGGCCATACTGGCCTACAGGCATGCCATCAGTTTGAGTCCGGCCATGGCAGAACCCTGGAATAATCTTGCCCTGATCTATCAAAAAAACAAAGACTTGCAGAGTGCCATACAGTGCGCTGAGCGTGCTGCTGCCTTGCAACCAGACATGGCTGAAATTCATAATACCCTGGGTAATATTTATAAAGATGCCGGTCAGCTTGCTCGGGCGCTGGCTAGCTATCAGCAAGCACTTGCACTAGACCCGCAACAAGGCAATGCCGCACATTTTATTAACGTACTCAGTGGCCAGGCCAGTGCCCAAGCGCCAGTCAACTATGTCAGCAAGGTGTTTGATGACTATGCCGAGCGTTTTGACCAGCATTTGCAAGAAGTGCTCGAATATAAGATTCCAACGGTCATCGGCCAGCAGCTAAGGCAAATGAAAGTGGCTGGCAAGGCAACATGGCGCATCCTGGATCTGGGTTGCGGTACCGGCCTGGTGGCACAGGAACTTGCCAGTATGGCAGAGTACTTTGTTGGCGTTGATTTATCTGAAAAAATGTTGCTGAAGGCACAAGAGAGAAAGTTATATCGCAGATTGATTCAAGCTGATTTGTTGAGCATGACCAGGCAAGAGCTGGCCGCCAGTTATGAACTGGTGACCGCGGCGGATGTATTTGTTTATCTGGGACAGCTCGACGCCATTGTTGCAGAAATAAGTCGTTTGTTGGTGCCTGATGGTTTATTTGCTTTTTCAATTGAAGCAGGAGACGCAAACCAGCTGCCTGGAGTGGAACATATTGGCTATCAGCTGCGCAATAGTGGCCGTTACGCACATCAATTAACTTATTTGCAAAGCTTGGCAGCTCAGCATGGTTTTACGATATTGCAGTGTCTGCCGCAAACCATCAGGATGGAAAACTTGCAGGCTATACCAGGCTACTTGCTGATCTGGCGCAAGCTGATATGACTGGTGCATAGTAGCTGCATGCATTGCAGTTTGACTTGAGGGCATGTCAGTCGCCGATAGCAATATGCCGACCATATAAGCAGAAGCGAGATTAATATTTTGTCTATTTACATAGGGGTAACCTGCTTTAGCGCAAGTTTTATCAAGTAGCGCTCCAGACGTGTAATGTGACGGCAGCATGATTTGCCTGCGACAGGATAGTCGTTCCGAAAAAAGCGCTATCTGCGTATCCTGCTGATACAATACTGGACTTGATTTTGACCAAAACGCCTACATTTCAATGTGAGTAATCGTGTTGTGATCAAATAGTGATTTGCGATTTAATGCCATTTATGTCTGGCGCTTAACCCATGCCATCAATGGAAATGGGCTTTTTCTAGTTATTGGAGTTTTACTATGTTTCAAAATGCTCAAACCCTGGACAAGAACCTGCATGGCGCTTTGCGCTTTCAACCAGCCGCAGACTTTGCCTTTGCCCGTGGCCTGACCACTGCCCCTTTGGCACCTACAGAAATCCCTGAAGCAGCAGAATACTATCCTGTCCTGTTTTCACAATCCGGTGTATTGAATGCAATCGCTGTGCTGGGCTTGAGAGAGCGCAATGTATTCCTGAATGAAAAAAACCAATGGACTGAAGCCTATGTGCCAGTGCATGTGCGCCGCTACCCATTTATCCTGGGTCGCATCGGTGATACTGACGAATATGTGTTGGCAGCGGATATGGATGCTCCCCAGTTCAACGCCAAAGAAGGTGAATTGGTATTTACAGACAAGGCAGAATTCAATCCGCACTTTGGCCCAGTCCTGGAGTTGCTGAACAGCTATGAAAAGAACCTGCGCGAAGGCCGTGTTGTCTTGAATGAGCTGGAAACTACTGGTGTACTGGTAGCAAAAGACCTCAACTTCCGTGAAGGCCATGAAGTGCACCTGATCGGTGGTTTCCGTATTGTGGACCGTGAAAAAGTCATGGCGCTCGACGATGCCATACTGGCACGCTGGGTGCGTAATGGCTTGATGTCTCTTCTGGAATTGCATTGGGCATCTTTCCGTCATTTGCCTAAGGTTGCATTGGCATCCTCACGCCCAGACCAGGTTCAGTAATCTGCGTTTGACGAGACCAGACTGAAAGTAGAAAATGGGGCTGTTATGCCCCATTTTTTTTGATCATATATAACAAGGTGACTACTTTGAAATTACTGCACGTAGGCTGCGGCCCACAAAACAAGTCAGGAACGACACCCTATTTTCAGTCGAATGACTGGCAGGAAATACGATTTGATATCGATCCCACAGTCAATCCAGACATACAGGGAACCTTGACCGACATGAGTGCGGTAGAAACGGCTTCCATTGATGCCGTGTTTTCATCCCATAATATTGAGCACTTGTATCCCCATGAAGTACCTGTAGCGCTCAAAGAAATTTTGCGTGTGCTCAAGGATGATGGGATTTTCGTCGTTACTTGCCCGGATCTGGTTTCTGTCTGTAAATTGGTTGCTGAAGACAAATTGCTGGAGCCAGCCTATGTCTCTCCAGCTGGTCCGATTTCTCCACTGGATATACTGTACGGGCATCGTGCAGCCATGGAAAGAGGCAATCTTTTTATGGCACATCGTTGCGGTTTCACGCAAAAAGTACTGATGAACCTGTTGGCAGAATTTGGGTTCAAAGCTGTCGTAGCGGCATCGCGACCATCTGCCTTTGACCTGTGGGCAGTTGGTAGTAAAAATGCCAGACCTGTTGCCGAAGTTCAAGAGCTGTTATTAGCCCAATTCGGGCCAAAATAATTGTTTGCAGAATGCAAAAAAAGAAATCACTCGTCGGGCAAGGACAGGCAAAGTCAGCACTTAACAATGCAAATACCCGTCTACAAACAGCACAATTGTTGCAACAAGCCTTAGCTTTACACCAAAGTGGACAGCTATTCGGGGCTGAAGCAATGTATCAACAGATATTGGCAATTGACGCCAGGCATTTCGACGCTTTGCAATTTCTAGGAATGATAAGACGCAATAATGGTCAGTTTCAACAAGCCTTCGATTTACTGAGCCTGGCGGCTTCGATGAAGCCTGACCATGTCACCATACATGCTTCACTGGGCAATGTTTTGCTTGACTTGCAACGTCCTGCTGATGCCATCGTCAGCTATGACCGGTTTTTATCCTCCACGCCAGAATTCGCTGAAGTTCTCAACAACAAGGCTAATGCACTCAGTGCTCTGGGGCGTGAAGCAGAGGCCATGCTTTGCTATAACCAGGCATTGAGCAAACAAACTGATTTTCCAGATGCCTATTTTAATCGCGGCAATCTCTACATGGACATGCGTGACTACGCGCGTGCGCTGTATGATTATGAGCAAGTGCTAGCGGGTAATGCGAGTCATTTTCAAAGCTGGAATAATCGTGGCAATGCCTTGCTGAAACTAGAGCGTCTGCCAGAAGCCATGCACAGTTATCAGCAGGGTTTGAGTATCGCGCCAGGCAATGCTGAGTTGCATGCCTGTTTGGCGAATGCCTATAAAATTACCGGGCACTTGAATGAAGCTGTCCAGCATTACTCAAAAGTACTGGAGTTGAGTGCAGCCGGTTTTGTTCGTCAAAATGCGGCACTGCAATTGGCAATACTCCACCATGTATATGGGAACACAGCAAATGTGGAGCCTTTGCTGCAGGTGGCAAAAGCCATGCTGGACAATGTACAGGTCAAGGATAAAGGCTCCTTGATTTATTGTGTCTTCATGTCGAAGATATATTTATGGTGGCAATTGTTCAGGCAGCAGACACAAATTCCACAGGCAAATGGTGTGCTACATGTCATAGGTGAGAGCCATATGCTGTCTGCTCATAATCTGGTGGTCAGTTATCGTGGACACAGCTTGCAATGCAAAGGTTTGTGGATAGAAGCTTGTACACAATGGCGTCTCGGCCATGTCGAGGCTAATCATTACCAACAGCTCATGAAGACTTATTTGCAAGCGGTGCCAGAAGCATCCAGCGTCTTGATCATGGTAGGTGAAATTGATTGTCGTATTGATGGTGGAATCTACAAGGCGAGTAAAAAAAATAAGGAAACAGACCTGCTACAGCGCGTGCAAAAAACCATTGAGGCTTTTTTGCACATGCTGCTGGCCCATGCCCAGCCACGCAGATTAAAACTGATCATCAGTGGCGTACCGGCTTACCATATCGATGAAAATGGATTAAGTCAGCAAGACTTGCATGATTTTGGTCAGTTTCTGATCCTGTTTAATCTGACTTTGAAGCAACTGGCATTACAAAAGGGCATGGATTTTCTCGATTTGTTTGCCCTCACCGATAGTGGGAATGGCAAGGCAAATCAACAATGGCATATTGATGCCCACCACTTGCGCCCTGATGGGATACAACAGGCGTTTGCTCATCATTTGCTGATGGCAGAAACTTGCTGAAAGCTGCACGATTTGCTTCAGCTTCCAGAGATAATAGCGTTTATACTGTGGCAATTCCTTTGGCTCGTATTCCTATCCAGTTTGCTTTATGAAAATCCTGTTCGTTCACCAAAATTTCCCGGGTCAGTTTGTGCACCTGGCGCCGGCCTTGGCGGTAGATGCTGGCAATGAAGTTGTGGCTTTGACCATGCAAAAAGGCGCTCCGCCCTTATGGAATGGTATCAAGGTTCATTCTTATCAAGTGGCACGTGGCACAGCGGCCGAAACCCATCCCTGGCTGGCAGATTGCGAACCCAAAGTTATCCGTGCTGAGGCCGCCATGCGGGCCGCCCTGCAGTTACGTGAACAAGGTTTTTCGCCTGATGTCATTATTGCTCATCCAGGTTGGGGTGAAAGCCTATTCCTGAAGAAAGTGTGGCCCAGGGCCAAGTTGGGGATCTATGCTGAATTCTTTTACCATGCGCATGGGGCAGACGTAGGCTTCGATCCCGAGTTTTCTTCCGGCAGCATAGAGCAAGCCTGCAAAATACAACTCAAGAATATCAATAATCTCTTGCATATAGAAATAGCAGATGCCGCCATTTCTCCTACACACTGGCAAGCCAGTACATTTCCTGCCGCATTTCGTGAACACATCAGTGTTATCCATGACGGCATCAATACCGACCTGGTTGCCCCCAATCCTGCCGTTGCATTGACCCTGGGTGGTGGCTTGACCTTGACGCGCGATGATGAAGTCATCACTTTCGTCAATCGCAACCTGGAGCCGTATCGCGGTTACCACATATTCATGCGCGCCTTGCCACAGATCTTGGCACAGCGCCCGCATGCGCAAGTATTGCTGGTGGGCGGTGACGATGTCAGTTATGGCGCCAAGTCAGCCAGCGGCCAGTCATGGAAAGAAATTTTCCTTAAAGAGGTTAGTCCACTATTGCCGGAAGAGGCGCGCAAGCGTATCCACTTCCTCGGCAACATTCCTTATCAGCATTTTATTCCTCTGTTGCAGTTGTCACGCGTCCATGTGTATCTGACCTATCCCTTCGTGCTGTCCTGGAGTTTGCTGGAAGCCATGAGCGCTGGATGTGCCATTGTGGCGTCAGATACACAGCCTTTGCGGGAGGCCATACGCCATAATGAGACTGGCAGACTGGTAGATTTCTTTGATGTGGCAGCGCTGGCGCAAGAGGTGTGTGATTTGCTGGAACAGCCCGAAGAGAGGCTGCGCCTGGGGGAGAATGCTCGCCGTTTTGCCTGTGAATTCTATGATTTGCAAAAAGTGTGCTTGCCCGCTCAACTGGAATGGGTGAACACCTTGGCTGAAGACACAAAAGTTAACATTCAAAATGAGATATCTGCACAGCCGCTTGTAAACACGATCGTAATTGAGTTAAAATGACACTGTAGCCAGCAAGACCATTAAAGAACTCGGCGCCCCGCAACGGATATTGCGGGGCGTTTTTTTTCGTCCATATCCGGCAATGATCAGTGTGCCTGCGCGCACAAGGTCCCAATAACTCCCAATGTCAAAGATTGTGCTTGATTTTAGATACCGATCTTCATCGTAAAAATTGGTAAATCCCCGTATTTCAGGCAGTAACCTAAGGCGCTCCAGTATTTATCTTTAATATCTGTTCGTAAGGAAAGCGATTTCACGAAGAGTAAGCTTGCCAAATGAATAAATTTCACTCGCGCAGAAATTCTTATGAAATGACTAAATGAGGGAGTATGTGAGAAATAACAAGGGCGTCAGAGTAGAAAACACTTAAATTTTTATATACCGAGGGGAGTATATGAAATTAACTGACTTTGATACACGAAACACGTTTTAAAAGCGTAAAACTTATGTTACGCTTTCGAAAAATGTGATGTACGTCACATTTAATTGAGTTGTGAACGAGGATAATGCCGCCTTGCCTTACAAATGCAGAATATGCAGATGAGTTTCGCTATTTCAGAGCGTATTCATCCGGCGGTCACCTTTTAAATTGCGTTGTTTTTAGTACTTCAATGTGCAAAGAATACAAATGATCTCGAAATTAAAACTTCCACAAACGGAAATCGCACAAGTCTTGATGACTTTTAAAAGTGCTTTCAGGACCGTTGGCATTTTCAGCGCTATCATCAATCTTTTGATGTTAGCACCTTCCCTGTACATGTTACAGGTTTATGATCGCGTTTTGCAAAGTCGCAACGAAATCACCTTGTTGATGTTGACATTGCTGATGCTGGGTGCTTATGCATTGATGAGTGCACTCGAATACATCCGTAGTTTTGTGCTGATACGTCTTGGCGCCAAGCTCGATATGCAAATGAATAAGCGTATCTATACCGCTGCATTTGAACAAAATTTGAAGCGTGGTGGCGGCAATGCAGGTCAGGCTTTGCAGGATTTGACGCAAATTCGCCAGTTCCTGACCGGCGCAGGTTTGTTTGCCTTCTTTGATGCACCCTGGTTCCCTTTCTACCTGGCAGTGATCTTCATGTTTGACGCTTACCTTGGCTTGTTTGCCCTGGCGGCAGTGATCATCATGGTGATACTGGCCTATGCCAATGAAGTCGTCTCCAAGAAGCCGTTGACCGAAGCCAATACCATGGCCATCATTTCCAGCACTCTGGCAACCAATAACTTGCGCAATGCCGAAGTTATTGAAGCCATGGGTATGCTGCCTAACCTGATGTCGCGTTGGTTCAAGTTGCATGGCCGTTTCCTGCAATTGCAAGCAGAAGCGAGCGAAAAGTCAGGCATTATCACGGCCTTGAGTAAATTTGTCCGCGTCTCGGTACAGTCTCTGGTATTGGGTTTTGGTGCCTTGCTGGTTATCGAAGGCAAGATGTCCCCAGGCATGATGATTGCCGGTTCGATTTTGCTGGGTAAGGCAACTGGTCCTATCGACCAACTGATCGGTGTATGGAAACAATGGAGCACAGTCAAAGGTGCTTATGGCCGTTTGAATGAATTGCTGGGTGCCAACCCGCCACGTCAGGCTGGCATGAATTTGCCCAAGCCACTGGGTGCCTTGTCGGTAGAGGGCGTGACTGCTGCGCCTCCTGGTTCTACCGTTGTCGTTGTCAAAGGCTTGACGATGGCATTGCAACCTGGTGATGTACTCGGTGTGATTGGCCCTTCAGGTTCAGGTAAATCGACCCTGGCTCGTTTGTTGGTGGGTGTCTGGCCGGCCGCAGTAGGTAAAGTGCGTCTGGATGGTGCTGATATCTATCAATGGAATAAAGACCAGCTCGGTCCTAACATCGGTTATCTGCCGCAAGACATAGAATTGTTTGCTGGTACAGTGGCAGAAAATATCGCTCGTTTTGGCGAAGTCGATTCTGAAAAAGTGATACTGGCTGCCAAGCGCGCCGGTGTGCATGAATTGATCCTGCATTTCCCGCAAGGTTACGATACCCGTCTGGGTGATGGTGGTGCTGGTTTGTCTGGCGGCCAAAAACAACGTCTGGGCCTGGCGCGTGCCATGTACGACGATCCATCCCTGCTGGTCCTCGATGAACCAAATTCCAACCTGGATGATGCCGGAGAGCAGGCCTTGGTCCTGGCGGTCAATGATCTGCGTCAACGTGGTAAGACCATTGTTCTGATCACTCACCGCACAACAATCCTGGGTGCTACGACCAAGCTCTTGTTGTTACGCGACGGTGTAGCACAAGCCTTCGGTCCGCGTGACCAGGTCCTGGCTGCTTTGAATCAGGCCAATCAACAACAAATGCAACAAGCTCAGCAAGCCGCAGCAGCACAACAGGCTGCCCAGCAAGCACAACAGCAAAATGGCTTGCAAGCTGCGGCATCTGAGCCGCCAGCAGATACACAGGCAAGAATTAATGCCAGTGCGCAAGAGCAAGCAAATGCTACAGCTGCAGAACAGGAGTAATCATGAAAAATGCATTGGTTAAGAAAAGTGATGTCACAGATGTGGCAACCCATAATGTAGAGATACTGGAAGTCAACACGGATGCGCGTAGCTATTCCCGTATGGGCTGGATCATCATTCTGGTGGGCGTGGTTGGTTTCTTGCTGTGGGCATTTACGGCAAAGCTGGACAAGGGCGTGCCTATGAGTGGCAACGTCGCAGTCGCTTCCAGCCGTAAAGTGATACAGCATCAAACTGGTGGTACTGTAGATGAAATCCTGGTCAAGGATGGCGATGTCGTCAAGGCGGGTCAAGTCTTGTTGAAGATGAACAATGTCAGCGCCAAGTCAAATGCAGAAATCACCAGGGTGCAATTGTTCACGGCCCAGGCGGTAGAAGCAAGACTGCTGGCCGAACGTGCAGGTGCAAAGTCCATCAGTTTCCCCAAGGAATTGGATGAAGCGAAAAGTGATCCCCGCGTTGCCAGCGTCATTTTGCTGCAACAGCAATTGTTCACTACACGTCAGATTTCCATACAAAGTGAGCTGGGTGCAGTGGATGAAAATATTGCCGGTATGAAATCGCAACAAAAAGGCCTGGAAGAATCCATGGTCAGCAAGAAGCAACAGCAACAATTCCTCAAGGAACAGCTCGACGGTATGCGCGATCTGGCCAAGGAAGGCTATATCGCCCGCAATCGTCTGCTGGACCTGGAACGCACTTATGCGCAAGTGAATGGCAGTATTTCTGAAGACTTGGGCAATATGGGCCGTGTCTCGCGCCAGATCATGGAAATGGGCTTGCGTAAAGCTCAGCGTCAGCAAGACTATCAAAAAGAAATCCGCACACAATTGTCGGATGTTCAAAAAGAAGCCGAAGCTCTGCAAAACCGCCTGACAGCGTTGGATTTCGATCTCAACAATGTAGCCGTAAAAGCACCTGTTGCAGGTACTGTCGTGGCTCTGAATGTATTTACCAAAGGCGCAGTGGTGCCTAGCGGTTTCAAACTGATGGAACTGGTTCCTCTGGATGATGCCCTGATTGTTGAAGCCAGTTTGCCAGTCAACCTGGTTGACAAAGTACATGCGGGCTTGAAGACAGAGTTGATTTTCTCTGCATTCAACAGCAATACGACACCGCATATCCCTGGCGTCATTACCCAGGTGTCTGCCGACCGTACTGTGGATGAAAGAACCGGCCAGGCCTTCTATAAAGTGCGTGCAGAAGTCACACCTGAAGGCAAAAAGCTGCTCGCCAATCTGCAAGTTCGCCCAGGTATGCCAGTTGAATTGTTTGTCAGCACTGGTGGTCGCACCATGATGAACTACTTGCTCAAACCTGTGCTTGACCGTGCTCATTCTGCCTTGACTGAGGAGTAATCATGAAAAAATCATGGAAGCGTCTCAATCTGATTGCCGCCGCCTGCAGCGTCCTTGTGATGTCAGCAGGCCAGGCACAAGCCATGGGCTTGTTGCAAGCCTATGAGGCGGCATTGATCAATGATCCATCTTACCGTGCTGCCGTGTCAGAAAATACTGCGGGCAAAGAGTACAAGAATATTGGTCGTTCGGGCTTGCTGCCGACAGTGCAATACGTTTATGGCACCAGCAAAAACAAGGCTGAAATTACTGCTCCTATAGCGCTTGGAGGGCAAATATATCAAGTCACCAATGATTACGACTACACCAGTATTAGCAGCTCTCTTTCGTTACGCCAGGTATTGTTCAGTCTGGATGCGACGGCGCGTTACAGACAAGGTATAGCACAGACCAATTATAGCGATGCCATCTTTTCTGCACGCAGCAAGGATTTGATCGTTCGTCTGGTGACTTCGTATGCGGATGTTAAATTTTCAGAGGATCAGCTGGATTTGTTCCGTGCTCAAAGAGATGCCTATGCGGAGCAAAAGCGTATCAATGAACGCATGTTTGAAAAAGGTGAGGGTACCAGGACCGACATGCTGGAAACTCAGGCCAAGCTTGATGTCGCTGAAGCCCAGGTCATAGAAGCGCAAGACACTTTGCTGAATGCAAGAAATACTTTTTCTGCCATCATCGGTAGTGAAGTGCAACAACTCGATGGCTTGCGCCCCGAGTTCAATGTCATGCCAGGGTCACTGTCAAGTTTCGATGACTGGATGACGATCGCCACGGAAAACAATCCTGAGATTGCCGCAGCCAAGTTTTCCCTCGAAGCTGCAGAGTTGGAAATTGACAAGAGTAAAGCCGGGCACACACCACGACTGGACCTTAACGTTGGTTACAATCGCGGCCTGTCAGATAGTTTAGCGAATCGTACTCAGGATCAAACCGTCAAGAGTATAGGCGTGCAATTGGTGATACCGATTTATTCTGGTGGTTATGTCAGCGCGGTCAGTAATCAGTCTGTCGCCAACCGCGACAAAGCCAAGGCTGACCTGGATGGCACACGCAATCGTATTTCGATAGAATTGCGCAAGCAATATAACGCAGTACAAACCAGCCTGACCAAGATCGCTGCCTTGCAAAAATCGGTCAATTCATCCACTTTGCTGGTTGAAGCAACCAAGCAAAGCGTCAAGGGTGGTGTGCGTATCAATCTTGATGTGCTGAGTGCAGAACAGCAATTGGTTGCCTCCAAGCGTGACCTGGCCCAGGCTAAATACAATTACCTGATTAGTTTCCTGAGGCTGCGTGTGACTGCTGGCAATATCACTGTCGATGATGTTCAGGCAGTTGGCGCTTACTTTTCACCCATGACCTGAATGGGCCTGGAATTGTGATCAGTTATTGATGGCAAAGACTAAAAAAAACGGCACATCCTGAAAGATGTGCCGTTTTTATTTTCTGGTAGGAATCAGCCCGCCAGTTTTTTCTTCAGCAATTCATTGACCTGTGCAGGGTTGCCCTTGCCCTTGGTCGCTTTCATCGCCTGACCTACCAGAGAGTTGAACGCCTTCTCTTTGCCCGCGCGGTATTCATCGACAGATTGCTGGTTCGCAGCCATGACTTCGTCGATGATTTTCCCGAGAACATTCACATCAGAAATTTGCGCACCACCTTTGGACTCGATCATCTTGTCGACAGCACCTGCATCTTCCGATGGCGCTTGCCAGATGGCAGCAAACACTTCCTTGGCTATCTTGTTGGAAATCGTGCCGTCAGCAATACGCTGCAACAACACCGCCAACTGTGCAGACGTCACGGGAATAGCGCTGATGTCCAGGCCTTCACGGTTCAGGGTCGCTGCCACATCGCCCATTATCCAGTTGGCGGCAGGCTTGGCTTGCACTGCACCAACAGCAGTCACCACGGCTTCAAAATAAGTGGCCATGCCCTTGGATTGCGTCAGGATAGTCGCATCGTATTCAGGTAAACCAAACTGCTCAATAAAGCGCTGGCGCATGGCCGATGGCAGTTCGGGCATGGTGGCGCGTACTTGCTCTACCCATTCACGGCTGATTTTCAGCGGTGGCAAATCAGGATCAGGGAAGTAACGATAATCCATCGAATCTTCCTTGCTACGCATGGAGCGGGTTTCTTTTTTATCCGGGTCATACAGACGGGTTTCCTGAATGACTTTGCCGCCGTCTTCTATCAAATCTATCTGGCGACGCACTTCGATATTGATCGCTTCTTCCAAAAAACGGAAAGAGTTCAGGTTCTTGATTTCACAACGAGTACCAAATTCTTTTTGACCAACCGGGCGTACAGAAACGTTGGCATCGCAACGGAAAGAACCTTCCTGCATATTGCCGTCACAGATATCCAGCCAGGTCACCAGCGAATGCAAGGCCTTGGCATAAGCGACTGCTTCGGCAGCGCTGCGCATGACAGGCTCGGTAACGATTTCCAGCAAAGGCGTACCGGCGCGGTTCAGATCTACTCCTGTCATGCCTTCGGTGATGCCATGCATGGATTTGCCAGCATCTTCTTCCAGGTGGGCGCGTGTCAGTTCTATATTCCTGAATTCGGTCTTGCCATCTTTTTCAAACACGCAAGGGACGAAACCGCCTTGGACTACCGGGATTTCAAACTGGCTGATCTGATAGCCTTTAGGCAGGTCAGGGTAGAAATAATTTTTACGGGCAAAGATGGATTCCGGTGCGACCAATGCACCAACGGCCAGGCCAAACTGTATGGCTTTTTCCACCGCGCCTTTATTCATGACCGGCAACACGCCAGGCAGTGCCAGATCAACCGGGCTGGCCTGGGTATTTGGTTCTGCACCAAATTGTATTGAAGAGCCGCTGAAAATTTTTGAGTTGGTCTTGAGTTGCGCATGCGTCTCAAAACCGATAACGACTTCCCATTGCATAATATTTCCTCGTCTTATCTTTAACTTATTGCGCCTGTTCGTTTGCAAGCAGGCAGCACATCAATTCATTTCATTACTCGTAAGTACAAAGCCCGGTTTTGGTATTCACCGTCAGCTCTGAAAAATTCCTGCGTGAGCCACATAGTGCCGGGCAGGTAGGCTTGATATGCAGGGTGTCGCCTTCACGTTCCAGGCGTATGCTGCATTGCGAGCCGCGGTCTACATCATAGCCACGCTTCTGCCTTGCTGACTGGGCATTCTTAAGACGTATGCGCCAGCCTTTTTCTGTCAATTCTGCTGCCAGGTCATCTTCAGTATCTATGCTGCATTCATGTCCGCGATTGCTGCGAAAGACTGAGGATTCCCATTGGAACTCAGTGATCTGTGTACCGTTCAATTGCATACGTGCCTGGTCACTGTAAAGCAGGCGCTCACCATCAGCATCTTCCTGCAGCGTTTGTGTGCAGGCAATACGTGTGTCCAGTGTCTGTGCCGACAAAGTTCCACATATCAGCCACATGGCTGCGCCCAGGAAGATTTTCAAGCTCATACGGGGTTGCGCGTATGCCAGTCGGTGGCTTGCTGGAATTGATGGGCCACATTCAGCAATTTCGCTTCATCATAATAATTGCCGATGATTTGCAAGCCTACCGGGCGCCTGGCATTCTTTTCACCCTGACCAAAACCGCAAGGGATGGACATGCCAGGCAAGCCAGCCAGGCTGGTCGATAAAGTGAAAATATCGGCCAGATAATTGGCCACTGGATCATCCGCCTTGGAACCCAGGTCCCAGGCCACAGTCGGTGCTACCGGACCCATGATGACATCACATTTCTCAAACGCTGCAGCAAAATCTTGCGCGATCAGGCGACGGATTCTCTGTGCCTGCAAATAATAGGCATCATAGTAACCGTGCGACAGTACATAGGCACCGACCAGAATACGGCGCTTGACTTCAGCACCAAAACCTTCGGCGCGCGACTTCTTGTACATCTCATTCAAATCTTTGTAATCTGCCGCGCGATGGCCATAACGCACACCGTCAAAACGGCTCAGATTAGAAGACGCTTCTGCCGGTGCAATCACATAATACACAGGGATGGACAACTCGGTTTTTGGCAAGGAGATTTCTACCAGAGTCGCGCCCAGTTTTTCATATTCAGCCAGCGCAGCACGGACTGCCTGTTCTACATCTGCTGACAGGCCTTCAGAGAAAAATTCTTTTGGTATGCCGATACGCAGTCCTTGCAAAGACTTGTTCAGGTCACGGTTGAAATCTTCTTTCTTGCGTTCCAGCGAAGTCGAATCTCTCTCATCAAAACCTGTCATCGCATTCAGCAAGATGCCGCAGTCTTCGGCTGTCTGGGCGATAGGGCCGCCCTGATCCAGTGAAGAAGCAAAAGCAATCATGCCATAACGCGATACGCTGCCATAAGTAGGCTTGATACCGGTAACGCCGCAAAACGATGCGGGCTGGCGGATGGAGCCACCAGTATCTGTCGCAGTCACCGCCGGTGCCAGACGCGCCGCAATCGCCGCTGCCGAACCGCCGGAAGAACCGCCAGGTACGGCAGTTTTATCCCAGGGGTTTTTCACCGCACCAAAATAAGAATTTTCATTCGACGAACCCATGGCGAATTCATCGCAATTCAATTTGCCCAGTGTGACCGTGCCAGCTTTATTGAACAGCTCGACGACAGTTGCGTCAAAGGGGCTGACATAATTTTCCAGCATGCGTGAACCGGCAGTTGAGCGCCAGTCGCGTGTCACGAAAATATCTTTGTGGGCGATAGGCACGCCCGTCAAGACGCCCGCATCACCATTGGCCAGACGGGCATCGGCTGCTGCAGCCTGTTGCAAGGTCCATTCAGGATTGACATGCAGAAAAGCATTCAAGTCACTGGCAGCAATACGATTCAGATAATGCTGGGCAAGTTCGGTGGCGGATACCTGCTTGCTTTGCAGCAGGGCGGATAATTGCGAAATTGTTTTGGTATGCATGAGGACTCTATTGCTTATTCAATAACCTGGGGTACGAGATACAAGCCGTCTTGTGTTGCTGGCGCTGGCTTTTGATAATCTTCGCGATGATTGCTTTCGCTGACCACGTCTTCACGCAGGCGCAAAGCCATTTCTGGCAGCAGGGCAGCGATGGGATGGCTTAAAGGTGCTACCCCCGTGGTATCTACCGCCTTCAATTGCTCAACCATGGAGAAAATACTATTGAGTTTTTCCAGTGTGGAAACTTCTTCCGCTGCCGAAGTTTCTAATTTTGCCAAATTGGCAATTCTTTTAACATCTTCAAGTGTCAGTGACATAGTTCAGGAGCGCATTTTTGCGCGAAAAGAGTGTCAATAAATACATAATCTGATATGCCACCAAAAGCGTAATTTAGGTGTTGGTATCAAATAAATTTAAACAGATTATAAGGTAGAATGGCGGGTTAATGCCCTAAATGGCTTGCTAAATCCCCTAACATGCTTTTTGTGCTTGGATATGAGGTGCTTGGCTGCTTCCCGGTGAAAACGGTAGGGTTAAAAATTCGGTAGCGCAGCCCAATAAAGCGGGCTCAGCCCACAATCAGTTAAACACAGGACAATACATGTTTGGTTTTTTACGTAGTTATTTTTCAAATGATCTGGCGATCGATCTGGGAACAGCCAATACGCTGATTTATGTACGTGGACAGGGTATCGTACTTGATGAACCATCCGTAGTCGCGATCCGTCAAGAAGGCGGCCCTAACGGCAAGAAAACAATTCAGGCAGTAGGTAAAGAAGCCAAGCAGATGCTGGGCAAGGTACCGGGTAATATTGAAGCCATCCGCCCCATGAAAGATGGTGTGATTGCCGACTTTACCGTCACCGAGCAAATGCTCAAGCAATTCATCCGCATGGTGCATGACACCAAGTTCTTCAAACCATCTCCACGCATCATTATTTGTGTACCTTGCGGTTCTACCCAGGTAGAACGTCGTGCAATTCGTGAATCTGCATTGGGGGCCGGCGCTTCCCAGGTGTATTTGATTGAAGAGCCTATGGCTGCAGCGATAGGGGCTGGTTTGCCAGTGTCTGAGGCAACGGGTTCCATGGTGGTCGATATCGGTGGCGGTACGACTGAAGTTGGTATCATTTCCCTGGGTGGCATGGTCTACAAGGGCTCCGTCCGCGTCGGCGGTGACAAGTTTGACGAAGCCATCGTCAATTACATACGCCGCAATTACGGCATGTTGATTGGTGAGCAAACTGCTGAAGCCATCAAAAAGGCGATTGGTTCGGCTTTCCCGGGCTCCGAAGTCAAGGAAATGGAAGTCAAAGGACGTAATCTGTCCGAAGGCATCCCGCGTTCCTTCACGATTTCAAGTAATGAAATCCTGGAAGCCCTGACTGATCCGCTGAACAACATCGTTTCTGCCGTTAAAAACGCGCTGGAACAAACGCCGCCAGAACTGGGTGCCGACATTGCTGAAAAAGGCATGATGCTGACCGGTGGTGGCGCGCTTTTGCGTGATCTCGACCGCTTGCTGATGGAAGAAACCGGCCTGCCTGTTATCGTTGCTGAAGATCCATTGACTTGCGTGGTTCGTGGTTCTGGTATGGCGCTGGAGCGTATGGATAAGCTGGGCTCTATCTTCTCTTACGAGTAAGCCTGTGCTATCCGGGAGCGTGGCAGCCAGCGACTGGCTGCAGCTCCGTATTTGATGCAGCCTGTTTTCAGTCTTGAGTGCTGAATCCAGGTTGAATTGATTGCCTATTTAAATGCTTGTTGCGCTGTTCATTGAGAAACACCGGTAAAGTATGGATTACAGCCCACCACCACTCTTCAAGCAAGGCGCCTCTGCGCGCGTCAGAGTGGTTTTCTTTGCCGTCCTGGCAATTTTTCTATTGATTGTTGATGCCCGCCTGAAATCACTGACCCTGGTCAGGCAGGTCTTGGGTAGTGTGCTGTATCCGGTGCAGATGGTTGCTGTCATGCCACGCGATACCATCAAGCGCGCGTCAGATTATTTTGTCTCGGTCACCGCGCTGGAAAAAGAAAATACCCAGTTAAAGCGGCAGCAAACCCAGAATGCCGATAGCCTGCAGCAAAGCGGGCATTTGATGGCAGAAAATACCCATTTGCGCAAATTGCTGGATGCGCGTGAGCGTCTGCAAGTCAAATCTGTCATGGCAGAGATTATTTACGATGCCCGTGACCCTGCCACCCGCAAAGTCATCATAGATCGCGGTATCAAACATGGCATCGCCTTGTCCCAGCCCGTGATTGATGATAAAGGGGTGGTTGGCCAGGTGACCAGGGTATTTCCACTGACGGCTGAAGTGACTTTGCTGACAGATAAGAACCAGGCGATACCTGTACAAATCCTGCGTAATGGCTTGCGCAGCGTGGCATATGGGCGTGGCCAATCGAGTTATCTGGACATGCGCCTGACCACCAATGCCGATATACAAAATGGCGATCAACTGGTGACTTCTGGCATAGATGGTGTCTATCCTCCGGGCCTGGCAGTCGCCAAGGTCATGCAAGTGGAAAACAAGGCCAATACCACATTTGAAAGCATACTCTGCGTGCCGACTGCAGGCATAGACCGCAATAAGCAACTGCTGGTCTTACTGGTCTCTACCGATAATTTGTCGCGTCCTGATACCGAAGACGTGCGTGCCAAGAAAGAAAAACTCAATCGCAAGGTAACCCGTGATGCAGCCGCACCAGCATCTGATACCAAACCTGTGGACCAGCCCATGAAGGATTTACCGGGTAAGGAAAACACAGCGAAAGACACTCCGCCCAATGACGCAGCGGCCAAAGATGTGCCAGCGAAGCCTGCCAAGGAGCCTGCACCATGAATAGCCCGCATTACATACTCTTGCCGGTCAATCCGGTATTCATCGCCCTCAGTTTTGCGGTGGCTTTTTTCCTCAATTTCTTGCCCTGGGGTGGCTGGATAGGTGTGCCAGATGTGGTGGCCCTGGTGCTGGTATTCTGGACCATCCATCAGCCGCGTAAAGTCGGTATCGGTGTGGCATTTGCCATGGGCTTGCTGATGGATGTGCATGACTCCATCTATATGGGTGAGAATGCCCTGGCCTATACCCTGTTATCCTATTTTGCCATCATGATACACAGGCGCGTGCTATGGTTTCATCCGCTGACACAAACCCTGCATGTCTTTCCCTTGTTCCTGTTCGCGCAACTGGTGCAACTGGCCGTGCGCATGCTGGTGGCACCGGATGCCAATTTTCCCGGCTGGGCTTACTTTACGGTCAGTCTGGTCACCACGGTACTGTGGCCGATTGCTACCCTGTTATTGCTGGCACCACAAAGGCGGGCGATAGATAAAGACGATACCCGTCCTATCTAGTTTTGCTGCTATCCGATTGCTGCCTGTTTCACCTTTTTCACTATGACAGAACTTAAGAACACGGAACGCGAACTGCATCACTTCCGCATGCGCCTGATTTTCATCGGTATCTTCGTGGTCCTGTGTTTTGGCGCATTGATTTCTCGCTTTGTCTGGCTGCAAATCATCAAGCACAATGACTATGCCTTGCTGGCAGATGAGAACCGGATCGACATCGTCCCGGTGGTGCCTAACCGTGGTCTGATCACTGACAGGAATGGCGTGGTGCTGGCGCGTAATTATTCTGCCTATACGCTGGAAATCACCCCTTCGAAAATCAGCAAGGACATGGATGTCCTGATTGATGAGCTGGCCATGCTGGTGGATATACAAGCCAAGCACCGCAAACGCTTTCGCAAATTGCTGGAAGATTCAAAAAGCTTTGAGAGCCTGCCCATCCGCACCCGCCTGACCGATGATGAGGTCGCCAGGTTTACGGCGCAGCGCTTCCGCTTTCCTGGCGTCGATATCCAGGCCCGCTTGTTCCGCCAATATCCCCAGGGTGACTCTGCTTCCCATGTCATCGGCTACATAGGTCGTATCAGCCCCAAGGATGCCGAAATCATCGATGAAATGGAAGATGCTGCCAACTACAATGGCACGGATTACATAGGCAAAGAAGGCCTGGAAAAAAGCTACGAAAAAATCTTGCACGGCAATACCGGTTTTGAAGAGGTGGAAGTCGCTGCCGGGGGCCGGGCGGTGCGCGTACTGTCGCGTTCTGCGCCGACCTCAGGCAAGAATCTGATCTTGTCTGTCGATATAGAATTGCAAAAAGTCATAGAAGAAGCCTTTGGTGACAGGCGTGGCGCGCTGGTGGCTATAGAACCTGAGACCGGTGACGTGCTGGCCTTTGTTTCCAAGCCGACTTATGATCCCAATCTGTTTGTCGAGGGCATAGACCAGCAAAGCTGGACTGAACTCAATACCTCGGAAGACAAACCTCTATTGAACCGGCCACTGACAGGTGCTTATCCACCAGGGTCGACTTACAAGCCCTTCATGGCACTGGCAGCACTGGAGCTGGGCAAGCGCACTACCTCGCAGGCGATTGCTGATCCAGGCTATTTTACTTTTGGTAACCATACCTTCAAGGACGATAAAGTCGGTGGACATGGTATGGTGGATATGTACAGGTCCATCGTGCAATCCTGTGATACCTATTATTACATGCTGGCCAATGAGCTGACTGTGGATGTCATGCATGACTTCATGGCACCGTTTGGTTTTGGTCAGAAGACCGGCATAGACCTGGAGCACGAGCGTAGCGGCTTGTTGCCATCGACAGCATGGAAGCGGGCTGCCTTCAAGAAGCCTGAGCAAAAACGCTGGGTCCTGGGTGATACGATATCCCTGGGCATAGGCCAGGGGCAAAATACCTTTACTCCTTTGCAAATGGCGCATGCCATGGCGACGCTGGCGAATAACGGTGTCATCATGAAGCCGCATCTGGTCAAGATGACGGAAGATCCGCAAACCCGGCAAAGAGTGCTGACCGTTCCCAAGGAAACTGCCCGTATTCCTCTTAAACAGGAAAATATAGACTTCATCAAAAATGCCATGGTGGGGGTGACCAAGGAAGGTACTTCCGCCAAAGTCTTCCTCGGTGCTGAATATATTTCCGGCGGCAAGACAGGTACGGCACAAGTGGTGGGCATCAAGACGGGCGAGAAATATAATGCCAAGAAAATAGCTGCACGACATGTAGATCACTCCCTGTATACCGCCTTTGCGCCAGCAGACAAACCCAAGATAGCGATAGCCATCATTGTAGAAAACGGTGGTTTTGGGTCCGAAGCGGCTGCTCCCATCGTGCGCAAGGCGCTCGACTATTATCTGCTGGGCAAACGCCCCAAGGACAAAGACAGCAAGGACAATGTACCGCCGCAGCCTAAACCGCAAAGTGACATGGCCTTGTATCGCTCTGATGCCGAGGTCAAGGCACCTGCCGAACCTGATCCAGGTCCCAAGCCAGGTGGTGAAACCACGGGTAACAAGGATTGATCATGCAAAAAAATGGCATTAACTGGCGTTTCATACGCTCCCACATTTTCGTGTTTGATGCGACCCTGGCGATCCTGGTGTTTCTCATCATGTCCATTGGTATCATGACCCTGTATTCCGCGGGCATGGATTTCCCTGGGCGTGTCGAGGGGCAGATCAGAAACATCCTGGTGTCTTTCTTCATCATGTGGGTCATGGCGAATATCCCGCCGCAGACCTTGATGCGTTTCGCCATACCGATATACAGCTTTGGGGTGGCCTTGCTGATTGCGGTTGCCTTGTTTGGCCTGGTCAAAAAAGGCTCACGCCGCTGGTTACATGTAGGCATAGACATGCAGCCTTCGGAAATGATGAAGATTGCCACGCCACTCATGCTGGCCTGGTACTTTCAAAAGCGCGAAGGTGCTTTGCGCTGGCGCGATTTCGTCATTGGCGCAGTAATACTGGGCATACCACTGGCCCTGATTGCCAAACAGCCGGATCTGGGCACTGCCATGCTGGTGGTTGCTGCCGGTTTTACTGTGGTGTTTCTGGCTGGGTTGTCCTGGAAGTTTTTGATCTTCCTGACGACGGCAGCAGCCGTGCTGATTCCTACGGTAGTCTGGCCCATGTTGCATGATTACCAGCGTGACCGCGTGTTGACCATGCTGGACCCAAACCGCGATCCCCTGGGTAAGGGTTTTCACATCATACAATCGACTATCGCGGTCGGCTCTGGTGGTTTGCATGGCAAGGGGTATATGAAGGGCACCCAGGCCCATCTGGAATTCATCCCCGAGCATACGACAGATTTTATCTTCGCCGTATTCTCAGAAGAATTCGGTTTTGTCGGCAATCTCATCCTGGTCAGCCTGTACTTTTTACTGATCTTGCGCTGCCTGATGATCGCTGCCAATGCCCCCACCCTGTTTGCCCGTTTGATGGCCGGTGCCGTGACTATGATATTCTTTACCTATGCCTTTGTGAATATGGGCATGGTGATAGGCATAGTACCGGTAGTCGGCGTGCCTCTGCCTTTCATGAGTTATGGCGGCACTGCACTGGTGACGCTGGGTATGGGATTAGGGATAATGATGAGTGTACAGCGTAACCGCAAACTGGTGCAGACATGAAGCGCATGCCTGGTCATCACTGCAAGCTTGCCATCCTGGCAGCGAGTGCTGTCTTGCTGACAGCCTGTGGCAGTGCGCCCAAGCAAAATATCATCATTGCAGATAGCCCGCGTCCTGCTTCTACCAGCAAATCCAGTGGCAGCCAGGCGACAGCACTGCCGAAGGCAAATTCTGGTCGCGGCGCTTATTACAAGGATGACGGACCAGGTGACAGCATACCCGAAGGCCTGGAAAATACCGTCGATCCTATCCCCATGGTCGAGGATTATTCACGCTCGGGCAACAGACCCTATGTGGTATTCGGCAAGACGTATACACCAATCGCTGATAACAGTACCCCTTTCGTCCAGCGTGGTGTTGGTAGCTGGTATGGCAAGAAATTCCATGGACAGAAAACTTCATCCGGTGAGTTGTATGATATGTACAAAATCACGGCGGCCCATCCTACCCTGCCTATCCCTTCTTATGCACGGGTGACGAATCTCAATAATGGCAAGCAAATCATCGTGCGCATCAATGACCGCGGGCCTTTTCATGCCAGCCGCATCATCGATTTGTCTTATACCGCGGCACTCAAACTTGATGTCATAGGCAAGGGGAGTAGCCAGATTGAGGTTGAGCGGCTATTGCCTGCCGATATAGAAAGAATGGCAGAGAACCGCAAAAACCAGCCTGTCCTGCCTGTGCGTCAGGTAACTACAGCAGCGCTCAGCAGCCCGGTAGCAGCAAAAGAAACGCCCAGCGTACGCAATAACCCAGCGCCCACCATGAGCATGGAAGAATTGCTGGCGGCGCAGGAAAACAAACCGGTAGAAAAATTCACCCAGCCTGTCAGTACGACGGCCAGCAATACTGTCAGCAGCACGGTTACGGCGAATGCCGTCTCATCAGCAAGCCCGGCAACACCTGGCTATTACATACAATTTGGTGCCTATGCGATACGCGCCAATGCTGAAGCCATCATGAATCATTTGAAGGGCAGGGCCACCAGCCAGTTGCCCAGCTTTGATATCGTGCAGCAAGGCAGCCTGTACCGCCTCATCAGCGGCCCTTTTGCCAATCGTACAGAAGCCACTGCCGCAATTGCCCAGGCCGGTGATCTGGGTGTAGGGCGGCCCATGGTAGTGCAGCGTTAGAGGCTAATCCTCTTCTGCTGCCTGCTTCATCTCCAGCGCCATTTGATACAGGGCATTCTTCTTTTGCCCTGTCAGCTGCGCAGCCAGCCCGGCTGCCTGCTTGACTGAGCATTCTTCCAGCAAAATTTGCAAGACCCGGCGCGCTTCCAGTTCCTGGTCATCGGCGGCTGCGGTGGCAGCTTCGATGAGGATCACATATTCCCCCTTTTCCCTGTGGCTGTCGGCTGCCAGCCAGCCCTCAGCTTCGGCCAGGGTACAGCGATGGATTTCTTCAAACAGTTTGCTGACTTCGCGCGCCAGCACGATACGGCGGGCATCACCAAATATCGCGCGCATGGCTGCTACGGCGTCGATGATGCGGTGCGGCGCTTCATAGAAAATCAGGCTGGCCGGTATGGCTTGCACTTCCCGCAATATGCTATCGCGCTGCCCGGCCTTGGCAGGCAGGAAACCGACAAAATAAAAGCGGTCATGTATCAGCCCACTGGCTGACAAGGCACTGATTGCAGCCGACGCACCCGGCAAGGGCGTGACAGACATGCCTGCCAGCTTGACTGCATCAACGATCTTGGCGCCAGGATCAGATACGCCAGGCGTGCCAGCATCAGACACCAGGGCAATGCGCTCGCCAGCCTGCAGGCGTGCCAGTATTTTTTCAGCCACTTCGCGCTCATTATGCTGGTGAGCGGCGATCAGGGGTTTGCTGATACCATAGCGCGATAGCAACTGGGCAGTATTGCGGGTATCTTCGCAGGCGATGGCATCTGCCAGTGACAGCAGATGCAGGGCGCGCAGAGAGATATCGGCAACATTGCCTATCGGGGTGGCAACTACATATAAAGTAGCGGCTGGGTAATTTTGTCTGGTGACTGCCTCGATCACAGTGGCACTCGTGAACAGTACGTTATCGGTGGTGCTCATGCCTGTTCCTTTATGTAGTATGCATAGTAAGCAAATGAATTAGCCGAGATTGTACGCCAATGAGACTTGCAAAGACTTCCGCATCCCCAGATAACCAATCAGCGACTGACCAGCGCACCAGCCGCCGCCGTAGTGGTGACGAGGCAGAAAGCCTGGCGTTGCAGTATTTACAAAAAGCAGGCTTAAAATTGCTGCAACAGAATTTTCTGTGCAAAGGCGGAGAAATCGACCTCATCATGCAAGATGGGGCGGTGCTGGTCTTTGTCGAAGTCAGAAAGCGCAGTTCCATGCAATTTGGCGGTGCCATTGCCAGTGTCACACCCGCCAAGCAAAGACGCATGGTGCATGCTGCCCAAGTCTATCTGTTAACAAAAAAGACCCAGCCAGCTTGTCGTTTTGACCTGGTGGCCATAGATGGTGAACAGATCAACTGGCTAAAGAATGTCATCGTCGCGGGATGAAATGACAGGATAGGGGACTGGAATAGTGAAAGCTGATGTGAAGGGCGTGCACCTGACAGGTAGTCTGCTTTCACTGTTACAGTCCACTTAAGCTTGGTCTGCCGTATAATCTGACGCAATCAGACTAAGTAAGCATTATGACAAATCAACGCATATTGGCGCACTTCCAGGAAAGTGCAGAATTAAAGTTGCGGGCTGGCGCCGAGCTGGCCCAGCCTATTTCAGACGCGGTGGAACTCATGTTCTCGGCGCTGTCTAATGGTAACAAGATACTCGCCTGCGGGAATGGCGGCTCGGCGGCCGACTGCCAGCATTTTGCCGCCGAGCTGGTAGGGCGCTTCGAGCGTGAACGCCTGCCTTTACCAGCAATGGCATTAACGACCGATACTTCCATTTTGACAGCAGTCGCCAATGACTACAGTTTCAATGAAGTATTTTCCAAGCAAGTGCAGGCGTTTGGGCAATCAGGCGATATCTTGCTGGCCTTGTCCACGTCCGGTAATTCGCTGAGTGTGGTGAATGCCATTAATGCGGCGCTGGAGAGGGACATGCGTGTCGTTGCCTTGACTGGCAAGGGCGGCGGAGAAATTACGAATATCCTGACCGAAGCCGATGTCCATATCTGCGTGCCGCATGACAGGACAGCGCGCATACAGGAAGTACATTTATTGACCATACATTGTTTGTGTGACGGCATTGATGCCGCATTATTTGGAGGTGATGCTGATGATTAAAAAAACCTGGGGCAAGCTGGCCAGGCCTGTGGCTGCAGTGAGCCTGTGTTGCCTTGCTACCCTGAGCCTGCAAGGCTGTGTAGAGATGGTCGTTGGTAGTGCCGTCATAGGTACTTTTGCCGCAACTGACCGTCGTACCTTTGGTGCGCAAACGGATGACAAGGCCATCGTCATCAAAGGCGAAACCCGCATTTCCCGCCTGTTGGGTAAAAATGGTCATGTTGACGTCAACTCCTTTAATCGCCATGTCTTGCTGACTGGTGAAGTGGTCGATGAAAATGCCAAGTCAGCTACAGAGCGTGAAGCGCGCGCAGTCGAGGGTGTGGTCTCGGTCACCAATGAATTGATCATTGCACCTAATTCTGACCTATCCTCACGTTCCAATGACGCCCTGGTCACGACCAAGGTCAAGGCTACTTTTGTCGATACCAAGGACATCTCGGCGAATGCCATCAAGGTTGTCACAGAAGCTGGTATCGTCTACCTCATGGGCAGGGTTACCCAGCGCGAAGGCAACCATGCGGCAGATATTGCCAGTAGCATCAGCGGCGTGCGCAAGGTGGTCAAAGTATTTGAATACATCACTGAAGAAGAATTGAAAACCTATCAGTCCACACCAAGCAAGAACCCTCCCAGCAGCGATAATTGAACCAGCATGACCGACTTTTGTCGGTCTTGTTTATTCTGGAGAAAACATGATTGCAATGATCGTTTTATCGGTCATCGTGACGACATTTGCATTCTGGGTCCTGGGTGTGCACAAGCGCCTGCTGAATGCCCGCAAGCGCATTAAAACTGCATTTTCACAAATTGATATGCAGTTCAAACGCCGCTATGCACTTATTCCCAATCTGGTAGAAATTGCCCAGGGTTATATGAAGCATGAGCGCGAAGTCCTGGAAACCATCATCATTGCTCTCAATGAAGCGGTTGCAGCAAACGCCATGGCTGCAGCCCACCCCCTGGTAGGCATGGCAGTACAGCATCTGGCTGCTTCTGAAGACAGATTGACCATCACCCTGGGCCGGATGTTCGCCATCGCAGACGCATGCCCGGAGCTGCAAGCCAATGTCAGCATGCAGCGACTGACCGAAGAGTTGAATGATGCAGAAAACAAGATCGCCTTTGCCCGCCAGGCTTATAACGACAGTGTCCTGCAATATAACCAGGACATGCTGCATTTCCCCGGCCCTGCCATTGCCAATATGTTTGGTTTTCATGCAGCTGAATTAATGCAGGCCAGCACTTTGGACTTGTCTTTGCTACAGGCTGTCACT
Organism: Undibacterium sp. Di27W; assembly: GCF_049340345.1. Taxonomy (NCBI): domain Bacteria; kingdom Pseudomonadati; phylum Pseudomonadota; class Betaproteobacteria; order Burkholderiales; family Oxalobacteraceae; genus Undibacterium; species Undibacterium sp. Di27W. The sequence goes on from NZ_JBMPOS010000003.1 coordinate 28,886, forward strand.
GCCGCATAAACTTCACAACGATTTTCTTCAATCGCCTTGCGTCAGTACATGTGCCTGGGAGTTCTGGTTTTATTTTGTCATGTAAATCAAAACTGCTATCAAGGAGTGAGTCGCATATGGATGGTATTTTGCTGTCGCTATTCAAATACAAAGCCTGGGCGAATGCAGAAATGCATGCGGCCCTGGAAAAATTCGATACTCAACAATATCCCGACAAGTTTCTGGCCATGTTGCAGATACTCGATCATGCCAATGTCGTTGACAGGATATTCATGGGACATTTGAGTGGTGCAGACACCGACAGTTTTGTGACGACGAATTCTGAAATAAGGCCGGGCCTGGCGGCATTGCGAGAGCGGGTCAGTGCTACTGATAGCTGGTATCTCGATTTCGTTTCTGCCATCAGTCCCGAACGCCTGAAACAGCGCGTGCAGTTCACATTTACTGACGGTGACAATGGCAGCATGTCTTGTGAAGAGATGCTGCTACATGTGATTACCCATGCAGGCTATCACCGTGGTAGTGTAGGCCAGTTGATGGAAGATACGGGCATGGATTCGCCGCCAGACTCACTGACGAAGTTCTTGCACCGGCATGAGCCCGAGCGGCGGCTCAGGGGATGACGCCAGATTGTCAGGTACGCCCGACAATGGAGGCGGTGGCCATCAGTTCATCAATCAGCGCCAGCAAGATCTTGCCCGACATGCGGTGCGGGTCCAGTACTGGCAGCGGAGAATATTTGAGCAATATCGAAGGGTTGATCTTGCCCATATTCGCTTGTCCCATGGTCCATCCTGCATAGCGTCGCTCCAGGATTTCTTCATAGTCGAGCAAGATCACATCGGTATGGCGGGGGTCACGCAAGATGTGGCTATACAGGGTATTCACCGCTTCGCGACCACCTTCCAGCACTTGCATGAAAACCTGATCGCTATGGCAAAGTACGCCGGTGATGCCGTGTTGCGGGTTATGCTGGCGTGACTGGCTGACGATGGATTGCACGATGTCGCACATTTTTTCATCCACGATACGGCTGGCATAAAGTAAGCGTACTAGCATGGCAAGTCCTGGTTAGCGTTTGATCAGGGATAAAAATTCTCGGCGCAGGTTCGCATCTTTCAAAAAAGAACCGTGCATCACACTATTAATCATGGCTGCCTCCATGTCTTTCACACCACGCCAATGCATGCAAAAGTGATCGGCTTCCATGACTACGGCAAGGCCATCGGGTTGCATTTTTTCTTGCAGGGTATCCGCCAGTTGCACTACCGCTTCTTCCTGTATTTGCGGACGGCTCATGACCCACTCTGCAATGCGTGCGTATTTTGACAAACCTATCAGATTCGAATGCTCATTCGGCATGACACCTATCCACACCTTGCCTATGATGGGGCAGAGGTGATGTGAGCAGGCGCTGCGTACCGTGATCGGGCCTATGATCATCAGTTCATTCAAATGCGAGGCATTCGGAAATTCGGTGACGGCAGGCATGGGCACATAACGGCCCTTGAAGACTTCCTGTATGAACATCTTGGCGACACGGCGGCCAGTATCCTGGGTATTGTGGTCACTCTCGGTATCGATTACCAAGCTTTCCAGCACGGCCCGCAGTTTTTCTTCGACTTCTGCCTGCAATTCATCCATCTCGCCAGCTTCGATGAAACGGGCGATATTGTCATTCGCGTGAAAACGCGTCTTGCTGGCCGTGATACGTTCACGTATGCGCTGCGAGACAGGGATATTGACAGCTTTATAAGCAATGGGCGTATCGTTGGACATGCTGAAAACCGGGATGTAAAGAGTCTATGGTAACTGAATTGTCAAATTGACGTAGGCTATGCTTGTTGTCTCTGGCTCTTATTGGCTATGGCAAGCGGTTTTTCTGGTATTCGGCTTCGCGCTCGGCCTTCCACAAAGGCAGGCAATGCGAACAAAAACAAAGGGCATCAAGCTTTAACTCAGCACCTGGCAATTTTTTAAATGCGATCGGTGGCAAGGCCGTGCACCAGCATGCCTGGCCCGTATTGTCCGCCATGGCACAAGTGAACTCGCTCTGGCAACGGGGGCACACACTCATGCGCCACCTTCTTTACCTGGTGTAGACGATTTTCCATCAGCCGTCCGCTCTGGCAAACCCTGGATCGCTGTTTGCCGCATGGCCTGGCGCAAGAAAGACATTTGGCCATTAAAACCGGTGCAATAACGGCAAATTGCCAAATGCATTTTCAATTTGGTGCGCTCGGGCAAGCTCAAAGGCCGGTCCATCCCTTCCGAGATGAGCTGGTGTGCGTGTTTGCAAGCTAAAAATAATGCCATGTTTGTTCCTCACTCTTAGGAATGTAGTCCGAACCAGTTCAGATCCAGGCACTCACGCAAACGCAGGCGCGCGCGATACAAGACCACCCATAGATTAGACGTGGTCAAGTCCAATTCCTTACAAATTTCTTCGGTTTCCAGTTCCAGCCATTCACGCATCATGAAAACTCTTGCTGTTTTGGCTGGCAAATTTTCCAGACAAAGCTCAAGCACGCGAAAAAAGTCTTTTTGCTGCAAAGTTGCTTCAGGTGCTCCCCAGTCGGAAGGCGTGCTCAGCGCATGGCCATTGGCATTAAATAAACTGTCTATCAAATCATCTTCAGATTCATCATCCCGGGTTTCCAATTGCTTTTCTCTTTTCAAAGAGCGCAGGTGATCGATGATCTTGAACTTCAGGATGCCAGTCACATAAGTGCGTAGTGAGGAATTGCCGGCGAAACTGTCTGGTTTTTCCAGCACGGCCAGCAAAGTTTCCTGTACAGCATCTTCTGCAGCGCTCTCATTACGCAATTGCAATTGTGCAAAGCGATATAGCCCAGGCCGCAGGTTTTCTAGTTGTTGATGCAAGTCTGTGATCGATGTCATAAGTCTGGTGACTGAATTGGAAAAGCTTTCGCTGCAAATCCTGTAAAATTCAGGCTTGATGAAATAACCCACTATCATACCTTCAGGATATACCGTCATTATGAGCGATTTGAACGCAAACAAGACAGAAGAACTTGCAACGGAAGACCGGTTAGCAGGTGTGGAACCAGCCATCAAGGCTGAAATTCTGGCGGAAGCCCTGCCTTATATCCGCAAATTCCATGGCAAAACCATCGTCGTTAAATACGGTGGCAATGCCATGACAGAAGAGCGCCTGAAACATGGCTTTGCCCGTGATGTCATTTTGCTCAAACTGGTAGGCATGAACCCGGTCGTAGTCCACGGCGGCGGCCCGCAAATTGATAATGCCCTCAAGAAAATGGGCAAGCAGGGCACTTTCATCCAGGGTATGCGTATCACCGATGAAGAAACCATGGAAGTCGTTGAATGGGTACTCGGTGGTGAAGTCCAGCAAGATATCGTCATGTTGATTAATCACTACGGTGGCCAGGCAGTAGGCTTGACCGGTAAAGACGGTGGCCTGATCCGTGCCCGCAAGATGATGATGCCAGACCGTGAAAACCCGGGTGCCATGCTCGACATCGGTTATGTTGGTGAAATCGATGCCATTAACCCAGCGGTTGTCAAAGCCCTGCAGGATGATGCTTTTATTCCTATCATTTCGCCTATCGGTTTTGGTGAAGATGGCCAGGCTTACAACATCAATGCCGACCTGGTGGCTGGCAAGATTGCCGAAATCCTGAAAGCTGAAAAGCTCATCATGATGACGAATATTCCTGGCGTGCTCGACAAACAAGGCAATCTTGTGACCGATTTGTCAGCCCGTGAAATTGATGAAATGTTTGCCGACGGTACTATCTCTGGTGGCATGCTGCCCAAGATTTCATCCGCACTCGATGCGGCCAAGTCTGGCGTGAATACTGTGCATATCATTGATGGTCGCATAGAACATTCGCTATTGCTGGAAGTGTTGACCGAGCAAGCCTTCGGTACCATGATACGCAGCCACTAATGAATAGATTGATGCAGGAAGAGCGTTCTCGTCATGCGTAGACGCTCCACGCCCTTGTGGCTGTTTGATCTGGACAATACGCTGCACAATGCTTCACATGCGATTTTTCCTGTCATCAGTCAAAACATGAATGCCTTCCTGGCACGTGTGCTGGGTGAAGATGGCAAGCCAGCAGATGCGGAGCGGGTGAACGCCATCCGCCAGCAATACTATGCCCGCTATGGTGTCACCATGCTGGGCATGGTCAGGCACCATGGCGTTCGGGCAGATGAATTTTTGCAAGAGGTGCATCATTTTGATGACCTCAGTGCGATGATCAGGTATGAGCGTGGCTTGAAAAAATTGCTGCGCCGTCTGCCAGGCAAAAAGATTTTGCTGACGAATGCGCCGCGTATTTATTCTGGCCGGGTACTCAGGCATATGGGTTTGCATAAGCATTTTGATGCGCATATCCCGGTCGAGGCCATGCGGGTGCATGGGCAAATGCAACCCAAGCCTTCGCGCCCTTATTTGCGCAAGTTGCTGGCGGCTTATGGCAAGCGGGCAAGAGACTGCATACTGGTGGAAGATAGTGTAGAGAATTTACTTGCAGCAAAGCAAGAAGGTCTGCGCACAGCCTGGATCACAGGCTATACTCCTGCCCATCAGCGTAAAAGAGCTGCCGCCTGTGCTGACGTCAAAGTAAAATCCGTCATGCAACTCGCCCGCCACATCCACCGCCTGCGCTCCTGATTTCAGCTAGTGTAGCAAAATGTGAACGGGGGATTGCGCACTGGCGGGCTGGTCTTTAGAATCTCGCCCCGGGTGTAGCTTGCCTGCATCTCCTTTTTGAATCCACTATTTGACACTATATGGCCAGCACCAAACCCGGCGAACGTAAATTACAGATACTCCAGACGCTGGCGGCGATGCTAGAGCATCCCAAAGGTGAAAAGGTCACGACCGCTGCCCTGGCAGCCAAGGTGGCGGTGTCTGAAGCGGCGCTGTATCGCCATTTCGCCAGCAAGGCGCAAATGTTTGAAGGCCTGATCGAGTTCATCGAGTCCTCTATCTTTGGCCTGATCAACCAGATCAATGAAAACCAGGAAGATGGCATGGTGCAAGCCCAGTCCATCATCATGATGTTACTCAATTTTGCCGAAACCAATCCCGGCATGACCCGCGTACTGATAGGCGATGCGCTGGTGAATGAAGATGAACGCCTGCAATTGCGCATGAACCAATTGGCCGAACGCATGGAAATGGCTTTCCGCCAATCCTTGCGCCTGGCTGCCAGCCAGGGGCATTTTGCCGAAGACGAAGCGCAAGCGCGTGCCAGCCTCTTATGCAGCTTTGTCATGGGACGCTGGTTGCGTTTTGCCAAGACTGGTTTCAAGTTGTTGCCGACTGAACAGGCAACCATGCATACAGCCTTGCTGTTGCGCTAATCAATCAGGCAGGATTGCACTTCATCGCTGGCTGACGCATCATAGTCCGTGTTTTATTCACACAGGATTTTTATAGCCACTGATGAAGCCGCCCCAGCAACCCGGACGTTTATTTCTATGGCGTGGCGCTGCCCTGGTGGTTTCACCGGGTATAGATTCGTCCCTGCATACCCATTATGCGCTGCAACTCACTTACGGCCTGGAGCGGCCATTCCGCGCCCGCCTGCAGGCAGATCATGAATGGACAGAAACCCGCAGTGCCAGCTTCGCCCGGCATGCTGCCCATCAGATCGATAGCGATGGCGGCATGCTGGCGCATCTGTTCCTGGAAATGCCAGAGGCATTGAAGCTGAAGGCAACTGATTTGCAGGCAGGGTTTGGATCTCAGCCAGAATTTCAGATACTTGCGGCCAATCTCGCGGACTATCGTCATCAGTCACTGGACATGGCTGCAGCCCTGCAGATACGGCAAGTCTGGCAAGCTTGTGCCTTGCCACACAGCCAGACCAGCACATCGTTCGATCGCCGCATCCTCAGCACACTGGATACCATTGCCGCCAGCCACGGGCTGGATTGCAATGGTGAGAGCCTGGCCAGACTGGTGCATTTATCTGAAAGTCGCTTCACCCACTTATTTCGTCAGCAAACTGGCATGTCCTTGTCGCGCTACCTGCTATGGTCACGCATGGTGGATGCCGTAGCGGCAGTTGCGCAGGGCAATAATATGACCGCGGCTGCCCATGCCTCAGGCTTTGCCGACCTGGCACATATGAGCCGCACCTTCCGCAGCATGATGGGGGTAGCGCCCTCAGAATTACACAGGATGGCGATTGCGTTCAAGCAGGATGTCCTTTGATGGATTACTCTGGAGGTATAACAATACTCAGGAGACTCTCATGCAAGAAACCAATTCCAGACAGATAGAGCAATTGCTGGCGAAGTACAGCGAAAGCCATCTGAACCCCACCAATGAACTGATCCACTTTGTTTGCGTACCCGTCATCGTGCTGTCCTTCCTCGGCCTGATCTGGGCCGTGCATCCGCTGGCAGCGCTGGCAGCCACGCTATTGTCGCTGGCGTATTACATGACATTGTCCGTGCCATTTGCTGTTGGTATGCTGGCGATGTCAGGCACGATGTTGTGGATACTTTCACAATTGCCGCAGCACCTGATGTGGCAGATTTCGCTGGGTATTTTTGTGGTGGCCTGGATAGGTCAGTTCATCGGTCACAAGATAGAAGGCAAGAAACCGTCTTTCTTTGATGACCTGCGTTATTTATTGATAGGCCCCTTGTTCGTGTTGAGCTTTTTATATCGCCGCCTGCATATCGCGTATTGACCATCAGCTCAGCATCAGATGAGCATCAGATGCTGAGTTGTACTGCCTGCGAAGTCTTGGGCAAGTCGCTGCTAAACAGCCGCCAGGTATTGCGCCCACTGGCCTTGGCAGCTTTCAGCGCAATATCTGCATGATGCAGGAATAGCCGCTGTTCTTTGGCATGCAGAGGGCAGCAGGCTATCCCTATACTTGCACTCAGCAAGATTTGCTGGCCACGCAGGGTCATGGGCTGGTTGATGGCCTTGACCAGACGGTCAGCCAGGTGCTCAACCACTTCCAGGCTGCCAACATTGGGCATGATGGCGGCAAATTCATCACCATCGACACGGCATAGGGTATCAGTACTGCGCAAGACACCACACAGGCGGTTAGCCATGGTTGCCAGGATCAGGTCACCAGCATCATAGCCAAAACTTTCGCTGAGACCCTTGAAGTGATCCAGATCGATGAACATCAGGGCGGCTATTTCATTATTGGCCACCGCATCTTCCAGGCAATTGCTGAGTAGCCTGTGGAAGTAATGTCGATTGGGCAGCTTGGTCAGGCTGTCGTGATTATTCAAAATCGCCAGGCGGCTGTCGGCTTCACGCCTTTCCCTGGCCTCGCTTTGCATATCGTTTTCCCAGGCTTCCATGCGTGCCAGCATGAGATTGAAATGCATGTTCAGGCTACCCAGTTCATGTTCCGGGTCTTGTGGTGCACGCAGGCTGTAATCCCCCAGCGTCGCCACTTTTTCAGCCATCACGCTTAATTCCATGATGGGCTGCATGGAACGTAATTGTCGATTGGTCAGCCAATACGCTGCCAGCGCGGCAATAAAGACGGATAGAAAACCAGCTATCAGCAAAAACAACAAAAAGTGCTGGTACAGTGGCCAGGCGCTCAACTGCATTTGTACCTGGCCTATGATACTGGTGCCACTCAGTACCGGGCTGATGGCCGTGAATTGACTGAGATGTTGTTCCACAGCGTGATGCCTGAACAGTGTTGCGGCTTCTATGCCACTGGTCTTGATCAATTGTCCCTGTACCGTCCAGGCCAGCAAGGGTTGGCCATTCTTGTCAAACACATAGGCCGCTTGCAAGTCCTGGGTATTGGTCGCATTGAGCAAGAGGCTTTGCAATTGCCGCATATCATTGGCGATCATGGCATCGGCCATATTGCTGGCCAGGATATCGGCCTTATACAAGGCTTCAGTACGCAAATTCCTTTGTAGCAGTAAGCAAGACAAGCTCAGGGCGAGCAACAGAGCCGCCAGCAGGGCCAGCGCCATGCCTTGCAGATTCTGACGAAAAATTCGTTTTGCCATCGGCAGCCTGAAATAAGTATTTTGCATAAGAAATATTGCGAATTGCCCTATGGAAATTGCTGGCTGTAGTGAATATCAGCGACTATACCTATCTGCCAGAATCATGTCATAAAAATTGCCACGACACTACACTTCTCCTCTTCTTGACGACTTTACGCGCAGCTTTATGCAAAATCCGGTATCTGCGAGTAAACTGCGGCACATCTTTATGTGAGTTTGAATCCGCGTGTCAGATTTTTCCAACAATCCTGTTTTGCCATTTCCTCTGCCTCAGGCAGGGGAATGCTTTGCCTTGCTTGATGATGCCCATGCTCAAGAGGCGCAATCCCGTTTTTACTGTGATTTGCAGAGCGTGCTGGTTTGCAGCACAGCGCAAGAATGGCCAGCCTTATGGCGTAACGCCGAACTGGCTTTGCAGCAGGGTAGCTTTGCCGTGGCGCTGCTGTCTTACGAGAGCGGTGCGCAATTGCAGGGTATTGCTGAATATGCTGCTCCTGCTGTCTCGCGCATACTCTTGTTCAGGCAATGTCATATTCTGGATAGCCAGCAAGTCGCTGCTTTTTTACAGGCCCAGACCGCGTGTGAGGATAGTGCTGGAGTAGCCGGTATAGCAGGTATTAAGGCCAATGTAGATGCCAGCCAGTTCGAGGAGGGTATAGCCAGGGTCAGGGACTACATCACCGCTGGTGACACGTATCAGGTCAATTACACCTATCGCCTGCACTTTGACAGTTATGGCACGCCACTGGCGCTGTACAGCCGCTTGCGTCAGCGTCAGCCCGTGCCTTATGGTGCTCTGATCTGTCTGCCGGATGGCGAGGCAGTAGTCTCCTTATCACCTGAATTATTCGTGCGTCAGCAGCAAGGGAAACTCGTCGCCCGCCCTATGAAGGGCACAGCAGCAGCAACCGGCGATGCAGTGCAAGATCAGCGCCTGGCAGCCGAACTCGCTGCCGACAGCAAAAACCGCGCCGAGAACCTGATGATCGTCGATTTGCTGCGTAATGATCTGGGCCGTATCGCCAAAACCGGCACGGTCAGGGTGCCCTCATTATTTGACGTCAAGCGCTTTTCCAGTGTCTTGCAAATGACCTCGACCGTCGAGGCAGACTTGCAGGATGGCCTGGATCTGGGGCAGATACTGACGGCTCTGTTCCCCTGTGGTTCGATTACAGGCGCGCCCAAGCACCGCACCATGCAAATCATCCGTGAACTGGAAGCCGAGCCGCGTGGCCTGTATACCGGGGCCATAGGCTGGTTTGATCCGTCTGCCCAGACGGGTACTCCAGGTGATTTTTGCTTGTCCGTGCCCATACGCACTGTGCAATTGCAAGCACCCCTGGTGGATGCCACGCCTGGCTTGCGCCGCGGTGTGCTCGGTGTCGGTGCAGGCATCGTCTATGACAGCGTGGCGCAGGAAGAATATGCAGAATGCCATTTGAAAGCGCGTTTCCTGACGGGTTTGCTGCCACAGTTTGAGTTGTTTGAAACCATGCATGCAACGCTGGAAGAAGGTGGCCGTCATCAAGCCAGGCATTTACAGCGCCTGAAAGCATCGGCCTTGTATTTTGGCTTTGCCTGGGATGAAGCGCAGATCAGGCTGAGACTGCAACAAGTCTGTGATGCCTTGCCCTCGGGCATACCGCATAGATTACGCCTGGCATTGAAGCCGGATGGCGAGATCGATGTGCGTACCGCTGTGCTGAGCCCCATGCCAGCGAGCCCCAAAGTAATGTTGGCCACCACTGCCAGCGACAGCCGCAATTTGTTTCTGTACCACAAAAGCAGTTTGCGTCAGCAGTACGACCAGGCCTGGCAGGCGGCAGAGCAGCAGGGTGCCTTTGATATGTTGTTTTTTAATGAACACGGACATTTAACTGAAGGGGGCCGCAGCACAGTCTTGCTGAAACTGCACGGCAAATGGCTGACGCCACCCCTGGCAGACGGCGTCTTGCCCGGCATCATGCGGGCGATTTTGCTGGAGGACAGGCGTTACCAGCTAAGGGAGCAAGTCCTGACGCTGGCAGATCTGCAGGCGGCAGAGCAAATCATGTTGTGCAATTCTTTGCGTGGGGCTTTTGTTGTTGATTTGTGTTGTTGATTTGAACAATTAGATGCAAGCAAAGCTGCCAGGATTAGCCTATCTGAAGTATAAAGATGGATTCCGTTTAAGTGATGGGCTCAGGAATTTGGGTCTGCTTAAATATTGTGCCTGCGCTAAGGAAAGGTTACACTGGAAAAAATTAACCGACCGATCGGTCGGCAAATTGCATATTGATTAATGTGACAAATAAGTAAAACATAAATAAGCAAATATAAATAAGCAAATAAACGCAAAACAGGAGACTACCCATGAAGAAACGGTTTTTACTGGCGGCTTTGCCAGCCATGTTATCGCTGATACTTGCAGGCAATGCCCAAGCCCAGATCAAGGTTGGCGTCAACGTATCAGCTACTGGCCCCGCCGCTTCTTTGGGCATCCCTGAAAAAAATACCTTTGCTTTGCTGCCGAAAGAAATCGCTGGCAAGAAGGTTGAATACATCATTCTCGATGATGCTTCCGATACCACGACGGCGGTCAAAAATGCCCGCAAGCTGATCGCCGAAGACAAGGTCGATATCATCATTGGTTCCACCATCACGCCCAATTCCCTGGCAATGGTGGACGTGGCGGCAGAAAATGAAACACCGATGATCTCCATGGCAGCATCAGCGGCCATCGTTTCACCGATTGATTCCAAGCGCTACTGGGTTTTCAAGACACCGCAAAATGATTCGCACATGTCGACCGCGATCACCGGTCATATGAATGATGCAGGCGTCAAGACAGTGGCCTTTATCGGTTTTGCTGATGCCTATGGCGAAGGCTGGTTCAAGGAGTTTTCCAAGATCGCTGAATTGCGCAAGCTCAAAGTTGTTGCCAATGAACGCTTTGCCCGCAGTGACACTTCTGTCACTGGCCAGATCCTTAAAATCCTGGCGACCAATCCTGACGCAGTCTTGATTGCCGGCGCCGGTACGCCAGCAGCCCTGCCACAAAAAACTTTGAAAGAGCGCGGCTACAAGGGCAAGATTTATCAAACTCATGGTGTCGCCAATAATGACTTCCTGCGCGTTTGCGGCAAGGATTGTGAAGGCACCTGGTTGCCAGCAGGCCCCTTGCTGGTGGCGGAGCAATTACCGAATGATAATCCAGTCAAAAAATCTGCCATGCGCTATGCCAAGGCCTATGAAAAAGAATATGGCCCAGGTTCTGTTTCCACCTTTGGTGGCCATGCCTGGGATGCCAGCCTGTTGCTGGAATCTGCAGCGACCGTAGCCTTGAAAAAGGCACAGCCAGGTACTAAAGAATTCCGTGCAGCCTTGCGTACCGCTCTGGAAAACACGGTGAATCTGCCTGTCTCGCATGGCATCGTCAATATGACGGATACTGACCATCTGGGTTTCGACCAGCGTTCCCGCGTCATGGTGCAAATCGTCAATGGCAAATGGAAATTGATCGGTCAGGCTAACTGATGTATCGATGAAGTGATCAAGGGAGCTGCGGCTCCCTTTTTGTTCGACCCACAGTTTGGGACTATGCAAGAACGAGTAAGCAAGAAAGTCAGGTTTACATGGATTTTTCAATTGCCGCCATCCTCGCCCAGGATGGTATTACCAGTGGTGCCATCTATGCCTTGCTGGCATTGGCGCTGGTGTTGGTGTTTTCCGTCACGCGGATTATTTTCATACCGCAAGGTGAATTTGTCGCCTTTGGTGCGCTCAGCCTGGCAGCGATACAGTCGGGCAAGTTCCCGCATTCTGCCAGCCTGTTACTGGCTTTTGGCCTGTTATGCCTGGGCAAGGACGTTTATACACAACTGCGCAGCAAACAGCCTGTGAATGCCAAAGCATGGGCTTTGTCCGCGGGCAAGCTGCTACTGTTTCCAGTGGCAGTCTGGCTGCTGGCACGCAATGTCAACGCGCAGGAATGGCCGCTGTTTGCGCAAGTCTTACTGGCGCTGGTGATAGTCGTGCCCATGGGCCCCATGATTTACCGCCTGGCTTATCAACCCCTGGCAGAAGCCAGTACCCTGGTCTTGCTCATCGTTTCTGTTGGTGTGCACTTGGCCCTGACTGGCATGGGCCTGGTCATGTTCGGTGCCGAAGGCTCGCGCACTACCGCCTTCAGTGATGCCCGCTTTGAACTTGGTGCCATGCAGATATCTGGTCAAAGCCTGGTGGTGATCGCCGTTTCGGCTTTGTTGATAGGCGCACTGTATTTCTATTTTGAGCGCAGCCTGTCTGGCAAGGCCTTGCGTGCTACTGCGGTTAATCGCCTCGGTGCGCAACTGGTGGGGATAGGTACTACCCAGGCTGGCCGTCTGGCGTTTACCCTGGCCGCAGCCATGGGTGCCTTGTGCGGCGTGTTGATCGCACCGATGACCACGGTGTATTACGACGGTGGCTTTTTGATCGGCCTCAAAGGTTTCGTCGGTGCCATTGTTGGTGGCCTGGTGTCTTATCCTGTGGCAGCAGCGGGTGCCTTGCTGGTGGGTCTGCTGGAATCGTATTCATCTTACTGGGCCAGTGCTTATAAGGAGGTCATCGTATTTACCCTGATTATCCCGGTCTTGCTGTGGCGCTCGCTCTCCAGCAAACACACTGATGAGGAGGAAGAATAATGAAAGCACTCCTCACCAAGGGTATCAAACACGGTAAATGGGTATTGCTGGCGCTGGCCCTGTTGTTTCCGTTATTGCCAGTGCCTGAATTCTGGATCACCCTGGCCAATTACATAGGCCTGTATGCCATCGTCGCGCTCGGCCTGGTCTTGCTGACCGGGGTAGGCGGCATGACCTCTTTTGGTCAGGCAGCTTTCGTCGGTCTGGGTGCTTATTCCACTGCCTACCTGAGCACGGCTCTAGGGTATTCACCCTGGCTGGGTTTGCTGGCTGGCCTGGTGCTGACCATGGTGGCAGCGCTGGCGATAGGCCTGATTACCATGCGCCTGTCTGGCCACTATCTGCCGCTGGGGACTATCGCCTGGGGCCTCTCCTTGTATTTCCTGTTCGGTAACCTGGAATTTCTTGGCAAATACGATGGCCTGAATGGCATACCGGCTATACAAATCGCAGGCTTCAAGCTAGACAGCGGTCGCAGCATGTTTGGCCTGATCTGGGTGATTCTGCTATTGGCAATCGTTGCGGTACAAAACCTGCTGCAATCGCGCCCTGGCCGCGCCATACGTGCGCTAAAGGGTGGTGGCGTCATGGCAGAAGCCATGGGTGTCAATACGGCACGCATGAAGGTAATCATCTTCGTTATCGCGGCCATACTGGCGAGTGTTTCTGGCTGGTTGTATGCGCATATGCAGCGTGCAGTCAATCCCACACCTTTCGGCTTGAATCAAGGTATCGAATATTTGTTCATGGCCGTGGTTGGCGGTGCTGGCCATGTCTGGGGAGCTTTGCTGGGCTCAGCCTTGCTGACGCTGCTCAAAGACAAATTGCAAAGCATACTGCCTGCATTGCTGGGGGCGAATGGCAATTTTGAAGTCATCGTGTTTGGCGTCTTGCTGGTCTTGCTGCTGCAACGTGCGCGCGATGGCGTCTGGCCTTATCTGGCCAGCTGGAGCAAGCGTCTGCTGGCCAAATGGCTGCCCGAAGATCAGGGTATACAGGTCGCCGCAGATGCGGCAGTTTTGCCCTTGCGTGCCAAACCAGCTGTCGGTACGGTCATCCTTGAAATCGACAAGGCGCGCAAGCAATTCGGTGGCCTGGTAGCTGTCAATGACATGCAATTCACCGTCAGCGCAGGCCAGATCGTTGGCCTGATAGGCCCGAATGGTGCTGGCAAATCGACCATGTTCAATCTGGTCACGGGTGTCTTGCCTTTGACCAGTGGTGCTGTGCGTTTTTATAAGGATGGCAAATTGCAGGATATCGCCAACCTGCCTTCGCGTGAAATCGTCAAACTCGGCATAGGCCGCAGCTTCCAGCATGTGCGTTTGCTGGCCAGCATGACGGTACTCGAAAACGTCGCGATAGGTGCCCATCTGCGTGCCAAGGGTGGCGATGTCATGGAAGTCATCGCCAGCATCTTGCGGCGTGATGGCAAGGTAGAAAATTCTTTGCTAGCCGAGGCGAAAAAACAGCTGGAACGAGTAGGCCTGGCGCATCTGATCAATGAAGAAGCAGGCAGCCTGGCCCTGGGCCAGCAACGCATACTGGAAATCGCGCGGGCTTTGTGTTGTGACCCCAGCCTGTTGTTGCTGGATGAACCTGCCGCCGGTTTGCGTTATAAGGAAAAGCAGGAACTGGCCGAGCTCTTGCGCAAGCTGCGTGCAGAGGGCATGAGTATCTTGCTGGTCGAGCATGACATGGATTTCGTCATGAATCTGACGGATCAACTGGTGGTCATGGAATTTGGCACCAAGATTGCCGAAGGCTTGCCGCAAGATGTACAACAAAATCCGGCCGTGCTGGAAGCTTATCTGGGTGGGATAGATTGATGACAAACACAAATACTCCAGAAGCCACGCCAGTCATCCTGGCAACGACATCGTTGTCGGAACCGGCCTTATTGCAAACCAAGGACCTGCAAGTATTCTACGGCAAGGTCGAGGCTTTGCAGCCTGCCAATATCCGCGTCGGTGTCGGACAAATCGTTACTGTCATCGGCCCGAATGGTGCTGGAAAATCGACCATGCTCAATGCCATCGCCGGTGCCTTGCCTGCAAATGGCAGTATGCGTGGGCAGATATTATTGGCCGACAAAAATCTCGCCAGCGTCAGTATAGAAAACCGTGTCGCCCAAGGCATGTCCCTGGTGCCGGAAAAACGCGAACTATTCGCCAGCATGAAGGTGGAAGATAATCTCCTGCTGGGCAGTTACCGCCGTTACCAGGCCGGTGAGAAAAATTATGCCGACCAGCTCGATGTGGTGTTCGATCTCTTCCCACGTCTGAAAGAAAGACGCACGCAAGAAGCAGGGACACTGTCCGGCGGTGAACGCCAGATGCTGGCCGTGGGCCGCGCGCTCATGGCCAAGCCGCACTTGCTGATGCTGGATGAACCCAGCCTCGGCCTGGCACCACTGATCGTCAAGGAAATTTTCCACATCATCCAGCGCCTCAAGCAAACCGGCGTCGCGATTTTGCTGGTAGAACAAAATGCCCGCGCTGCCTTGCAAGTGGCTGACTATGCCTATGTACTGGAAACCGGGCAGATTGCGCTCGAAGGTGATGCCGCAGAACTGGCCAATGACCAGCGCGTGATCGATACATACTTAGGTCTGGCCAAGAAAACTCATTGATGCGGCTGTGCTAGACTTTTGGCATGAGAGTATTAATTACAGGTGCTACCCAGTGGGATAACCCGGCCGCAATACGCCGCGAACTGGCTCATCTTTCACCAGATACCACCATCGTTACCGGCGATACTCCTGGCATCGATGCACATGCCAAAGTAGTCGCGCTGGAATTTGGTTTTGCGGTTGAAGCCATGAAAAAGACCAATGCCGATTACCGGGCTTTTCCTGGTGAAGGATGGAAGGGCTTGAATGTCAGAATGCTGGCAACCGCTATAGATCTGGTGCTGGCTTTTCATGCTGACTACGGCAATCCTGGTTGCGCCCGTGGGACTCAGCATGTGGTAGAACTTGCTGAGCAGGAGCAGATAACAGTCAAGATTTTTACAAGTTAAGCCCAAAGGAAAGAGCATGATCTCCCATGTGTTCATAGGCATACAGGATTTCGATAAATCCTATGCGTTTTATGCTGCACTGATGAGCGAGCTGGGTCTGGTCCTGAAATTCAAGGATGCCGATAAACCCTGGGCTGGCTGGATGTCTGCTGAGCAGCCGCGTCCGCTATTTGTCATTGGCAAACCCTATGATGGTGAACCCGCCCAGCATGGCAATGGCCAGATGGTGGCCTTGCTGGCAGCATCACGCGCCATCGTACAGCATGTTTATCAAGCGGCACTGGCAAATGGTGGCACTTGCGAAGGCCCGCCGGGTTTGCGCCCGCACTATCATCCCAATTACTATGGCGCCTACTTTCGTGACCCTGATGGCAACAAGCTTTGTGTGTGCTGCCATCATGCCGAGTAGCCCCTACTCGCCCGTCTCTAAAAAGCGCATTGCTCTTTCCAGCACTTCATCTTTCCCTGACCTGATGCCCGCCAGTGTAGGGGCGACCTTGATATCGGGCTGTATACCTGTGCGTTGCAACTGACGGCCATCGGCATGACGTACGTCATGACCAGAAAAATTAAAATATAAGGCACCCGGCAAATACGCACCGGTAATGTCACCATTGGCACCAGCGCTATGTGTGCCTATATAGGTCAGCGGTGCGACTGACTCCAGGATCAAACCCGTATGTTCGGCTGCGCTCTGAGTTTCTTCATTGATCAGCATGACCAGTTTGCCACGATACAAGTCTGGTGCTTTTGTATTGATGGTTTGTTCAAAACTATAATAACCACCGCTCTGGTCACCTTCAACTGCCGAGACAAGAGGACGGCGGAACTGGGCCACTACCCGTGCCTGCTTCACATTCAGCCTGGGAGCTATTTTCCATACTGAGCCACGCGGATAGCCTCGCATGTCAAGTATCAAGGCCTTGCTATCTTTGATGGCCTCAAACATGGCATTGACGTTGGCCCCTTCTAGCTGGTCCAGGTCTACATAGGCGATATCCTTGTTGAGCATTTTGAATACTGGCGCGGTATTTTCAGGAGCTACCGTATCATTAAAACGTGGCAGATGTAGCTCGCGCTGCTTGCCTGCGCTATCTGCAATGAGCAAGCTTACCACGCTTTTTTCCTGCCCTGCCAACAGCTCGTAAAGTGCATCCCTGATTCTGGTTTCCGGGTTGGATGCTGAGATGGTCTTGGCGAGTTGCTCAATTTTATCTGCAACTGCCACGCCATCTATCTTGAGGATGATGTCACCCTCATGCAAATCAGGGTTTTGCTGCAGACGTGCATCTGTAATCTTGCTGATGACCACCTGCTTATCTATCATGAGCAGATTCATCGCTAGCGAGGCTTTGCCAAAATATTCTGTACTGATACGGTTTCTGACATAGACATGACTATCTTGCAGATGGCTGGCCATCTCAGCCATCGTCAAGGCATATTCCACGGCATTCTTGACTTCAGCGATGCGCTTCAGGTAGATGGGCAACTGATCTGACCAGGGCTGGTCCATCAAATGTTTATAAGGGAAGAAAGTCTCGGCAATCGCCCATAATTTAATGACCGCCAATTGCCGCCAGGCCAGGTCAGGATAGCGCATCTCGCGATAGGGTAATTCCAGGGTTCTGACAGCCACGCCAGAACTTGCCTGATAGTGTAACGCCGCACCGGGTTTGTGCTTGCTATGTAGCAGGGCCAGGGCCTTGCGGACACTGGCACTGGTTTTGGCGGTCGATGTATCTGGCGTTATCTCTGCATCGGCAGCAAAGCCGGTAGTGCCATCGGCATGAACCAGTTCTGCATTGCTGTATATGACTTTGACTTCGCCAGCGATGATATGACGTTTGGTAGGGATAAACCAGCCCGGTTTAGCCTTGCCTTGCGCCAGTATCCAGGCTTTGCCGGTTTTTTGCAGGGCCAGTACAGCAGGTGGAACCAGGCTGGCCTGATTAATCATGAATACCATGGGCAGGGCTTTAGCAGGCTGTGCCAGAGGCTGGATGATCTCAGCCTCCATGGTTTGGAAAGCTGAAAAATAACCGCCGCTGTTCATGCCCTTTTGCGGAGCAAAGCCCGAGTGCACGCGTATCCTTTCAGTCGGCAGTATCAGTGGGGCAGCAATCCAGTGTGCCAGCAGGGCATTCAGATTTTCAGCCTCATACCAGCCAGACTCCGCTGGCCGCAAATCGATGATCAGACCCCTGGCCCGGCTTTTGATAGCGTCCCTGGCTTGCAATAGCTTTGCATGCTCAGGATGATCGCTGCTCATGATCTGCACTTGATGCAGATGCAGCAGGGCGATATCCCCATGCAGCCATTCCAGCATATTCTGATTTGCTGGCACCATCAGTTGATTTGCTTGATCCGCCGTATCATGCTCATCTACTATGGAAATTTCTACCGCTGGGTCATGCAGGGCAAGCATCATAGTGGCAAGAGCATCACGCAATTCCTGTTTGGATTGCGCAGCCTGCACCTTGGGCAAGGCAGTGACCAAGGCTCTATCCCAGTCTACATTGCCTTTGCTCAGCGCAGGGTGGCGCCATTTTACGTCGCGCCATAGTTGCGCAAGATCACGCAAGCGTGTTTCTTGCTGATCCAGGGTTTGCGCATGCACAGGCAGGCAAAAAAATTGCAGGGCACATACAAAGAAGGCGAAAAAACGAGCGTGACCCTTCGCCGTAAAAATTAAACGCATAGAAAAATAGTGTTGAAAAAAGACGGGAAGTGAGATGAAATTAATGACGATAAAACCGGGCGCAAATGTGCACCGGATTATTGCATATTATGCATGCTCCATCATCCATTCTTTCAAACCATTGACCCACTTCGCTGCGGGTAATTTATAAGCCAGCCGTATTGCCTTGGCACGCTCATACAAGTCTTCAAAATCCACTGCGGGGGCTTGCTTGAAGGCGATGGCAACGGTGTTGGCATCGTGCACCAATGGTAGCCAGACGACAGCATCAAAAGCCTCTTGCAGTGCGGCGATATTGGCATTGCAGTTGGCGCGGTAATTTTTTGGATTGCCAAACATGTTCACGGTCAGCATGCCATCATCATTGAGGGTGTCGGCGCAGGCCTGGTAAAACGCGGTGCTGCCCAGTGCCGGGGCTTCGGCGGCGGCATCGTATAAATCAATTTGCAAGACATCGGCCTGACCGTGGTTGGCGCTGTCATTGACATAATCCAGCGCATTCATGCACAGCACTTGCAGGCGTCCGTCATTGTCTGGCAACTTGAAATGCTGGTGGCAGGTGGTGATGACTTTGGGGTTGAGTTCTATTGCCGTGACTCTGGCTTCTGCAAAATTGCGGTAGCAAAACTTGGTCAGTGATGCTGCGCCCAGGCCCAGTTGAACAATGTGTTGCGGTTCGGTCTTGAACAGCATCCACATCATCATTTGCTGTACATATTCCAGTTCTATCTGGTCAGGCATGGCCATGCGCATGGCACCCTGTATCGCATCCGAGGATAGATGCAGGGTGCGCACACCGAGATGCTCGGCGATGGTGACTTCAGGCAGCTCGGTGCTGGCTGCCTGGTTTGCCTTGTATAAATTCAAGCCCATCTTTTGCATGAAATCTCAAGCATTAATTGTTGAGTTTAGGCCAGGTTTCCAGGCCTTCGATTGCCACCATTTTTTGCCAACTGGGACGAGCGATGATGAGCTGCGCCAGCTTGGTCAGTGCTGGCCATTGCGTTGCCGGGCGCGGCATATTGCGTGACCAGCGCATCAGCATGGTCAATTGCAGGTCGACCGCAGAAAAAGTCTCGCCCAGCAGATAGGGACCATTTTGGCTCAAGTGCAGGTCCAGTTGATCCCAGATGGCGGCGATACGTTTTTGCAGAGCGGCACGGGTAGCTTCACTATGTTCTTCAAAGCCCAGTTCTGCCGGATAAAACCAGGCCCTAAAAGCCGATTGCAGGCTGCCGCTGATGAAGATAATCCATTGCCGCCATTGATCGCGTTCCACTGTGCCTGTGGCTGGCACCAGACCAGCTTCTGGATGACGTTCGGATAGCAACATCAATAGCGCAGCTGATTCCAGGTAAGGGCGGCCATCAAAGACCAGGTTAGGCACGACACCATTCGGGTTTAGGCGCAGGTACTCAGGATCTTTTTGCTGCTTCTTTTCTACATCAACCAGTTTCAATTCATGCGCGGCACCGATTTCCAATAAAGCCAGATGAACGACCATGCTGGCTGTGCCGGGGCAGTAATACAGGGTGTACATGTTTATCCTTGATAAAATTTTTAGAACGGCAGGGATTTAATGCTGATGAATTTGTCCACACACTGTGCACTGCAGATTCTTGCTGATGCCTATGCTGGTCCAGTCCATACGCAAGGCATCCAGCAACAGCAGGCGGCCGCTCAGTGCCTGACCTATGCCCATGATGACTTTCAGGGCTTCGGCAGCCTGCATGCTGCCTATAATGCCTACCAGGGGTGAAAACACCCCCATGGTCGAGCACAGCACTTCTTCAAATGGCTGGTCGGGTGGGAACAGGCAGGCATAGCAGGGAGAATTGTCATCGCGGCTGTCAAACACGCTGATCTGGCCATCAAAGCTGATGGCCGCACCCGATACCAGCGGGATACCAAATTTAACGCAAGCGGCATTGACGGCATGGCGGGTAGCAAAATTGTCGCAGCAATCGAGGACGATGCTGGCCTGGCTGACCAGTTCTTCCAGGCGTGCATCGGCAGCCCGTTCTTGCAGGGCAATGATATTTATTTCAGGGTTGATGGCTTCCAGCGTGTGCTTGCCTGAACTGACCTTGGCCATGCCCACGGCTGCCGTGGTATGCATGATCTGTCTTTGCAGATTGGTCAGGTCTACACTGTCATTGTCGACCAGGGTGATATGACCTACACCGGCACTGGCCAGGTACAGGGCAGCCGGTGAGCCCAGGCCACCAGCACCGATGATGAGGGCGCGTGCCTCAGTGATTTTTTGCTGGCCCTCTATACCGATCTGGTCCAGCAGGATATGGCGGGAATAGCGTAAGAGTTGCTGATCGTTCATGGTTGTAAAAAAGGCCGCTGCATGCGGCCTTTTTTTGTCAGGGTTTATTTTTTCTTGCTATCGGTTTTGTGCTCGGCTTTGTCTGCTTTACTGGCTTTGTCGCCTTTGTCAGCTTCCTTGCCGCCGTCTTTGCTATCCTTGCCATCTTTGTCAGCAATTTTGGCTTCCGTGACTTTGACTGGCAAGCCTTTCAAATGATTCAGGGCCTGGGCCAACTGGAAGTCTTCTGCACCACCATATTCCAGTGGCTTGCTCTTTTTCGCCAGGGCGATCAGACGCTGCTCTTCTTCGACTTCATCGACTTTAGGACGGGCGACTTCTTTTTCCTTGTCATTCGTCAAATGCTTTTGCAAATCAGCTTCGCGGGCACGCAAGCCATTGAAACCATCACCATCTGCGGTTTCTTCAACATTCAGGTCAGGGACGATGCCCTTGGCCTGGATGGAGCGGCCATTTGGTGTGTAATAACGTGCCGTCGTCAGCTTGACTGCGGTATCAGCAGAAATCTGGCGTATGGTTTGTACTGAACCCTTGCCAAAGCTCTGGGTACCCAGGATGGTGGCGCGTTTGTAATCCTGCAAGGCACCAGCCACGATTTCAGAGGCAGATGCCGAGCCGGTATTGATGAGTACCACCATAGGCACGTTTTTGATCGCTTCCGGCAATTTAGCCAGCGGGTCGTTCAGGGTACGGCCAGAATAGTATTCACGGCGGGCATAGAAAGTCGCCTTGGAATCTGGCAACTGACCATTGGTGGACACCACTGGTACGTCTTTAGGCAGGAAAGCAGCTGAAACACCGATGGCACCAGGCAGGACACCGCCCGGGTCATTGCGCAAATCCAGCACCAGGCCCTTGATGGACGGGTCCTGGGCATACAGGGTCTGGATTTTCTTGGCCATGTCTTCGACCGTAGGTTCCTGGAACTGGGCAATCCTGACCCAGGCATAACCAGGTTCAACGATCTTGGCCTTGACGCTTTGCTGTTTGATCAATTCACGTGTAATCGTGACGACGATAGGCTTGTCTTCGGTTTTACGGAAGATGGTCAGGGTGATCTTGGTATTCGGTTCACCGCGCATGCGCTTGACGGCTTCATCCAGCGTCAAGCCTTTGACTGGCTGTGAATCAAGCTTGGTGATCAGATCGCCCGGTTTCAAACCTGCACGGTAAGCTGGCGAATCTTCAATCGGGGAGACGATCTTGACATAGCCATCTTCCATGCCGACTTCTATACCCAGGCCGACGAATTTGCCCTGCGTGCCTTCTTTTAATTCTTTAAATGATTTCTTGTCCAGATAGGCTGAGTGCGGGTCCAGCGAAGCCACCATGCCGGAAATCGCTTCCGTCAGCAGCTTATTGTCTTCCACTGGCTCTACATAGTCAGACTTGATGAGGCCGAAGACATCAGCGAGTTGCCGCAACTCTTCTACTGGCAGGGAATTGCCGGTAGTTTTTTGCGCTACTGCCGAAAATTGCATGGAAACTGCCACGCCTGCAACCATGCCGAGGCCGATTAAGCCGAAATTCTTGAATTTGCTGCCCATGTGATTCACCTAAAACCTATTTAACGATCCAGTTGAGGGGATCAAATACACGCCCCTGATGACGTACTTCAAAGTATAAACCTGATTCTTCATTACCGCCGCTGTTTCCGGCACTGGCAATCACATCACCCGTTTTTACCACATCGCCTACATGCTTTAATACTGCCTGATTATTGCCATACAGGCTCCAGTAACTGCCGCCATGATCCACAATAATCATATTTCCATAACCTTTCCACCAGTCGGCAAAAATAATTTTGCCAGGAGCGATGGTTTTAATCTCGGCACCGGCATTGGCCTTGATGAACATGCCTTTCCAGCTGGGCCCGTCAGTACGCTTGCTGCCAAATCTGGCCAGGATTTCTCCTTTTACCGGCAAGCGCAATTGCCCTTTTAGCTTGTCAAATTCACCTGCAGGTGGGGTTTCCACTTTAGCCTGTTTAGGTGGTTCATCATCATCAATCGCATTTGGATTGGTGATTTTTGCTGGTTTTTTACCCTGTGCGGCCTGTCTGGCTCTTTCTTTCTGTGCTGCTGCAATTCTTTCCTGGCGTTGTTTTTCTTCCAGTGCTGCCCTGGCTGCGTCTGCCTTGGCCTGTTCTTCAATTAGTTTATTTAATTGTGAGACCAGATTTGCGAGTCTTTGTTCATCTTTTTCAAGGCTGTCAGCCTGTTTTTTTTGTGTATATAATTTTTCTGCCAACTGGCTTAGCAATGTGGCATGTCGTTTTTTCTCTTTTTCCAGCGCCAGTTTGTGACTTTTTTCTTCGTCAGCGATTTCATCCAGTTCCGCTTTGGCTTCTTTGGCTTCTTCGGCATTTTTTTCCACAGCCAGCAGGCTGATGCGCAAGCCATCGATCATCTTGGCCTGGGTTTGCGATACATAGCTCATGTATTGCAATTCGCGGTTGATGCGGTTGGGATTGTCACCCGACAACAGCAATTTGATGCGGTCGCTGTCACCGCGCATATACTGGCGGCGTAAAAAATTCGATAACTGGTTTTTTTGTTTTTCCACCTTCTCTGCCAGTGTCTGCTGTTGCTCGGTCAGTTGCTTGACTTTGGTTTCTGTCTGCGTTTGCTCGGTCTGCAAGTCACGTAAAGAACGGTTGGCTTCAGAGATGGATTTTTCTGAATCAGCCAGGGCATCGCTGGCATTGTCCTTGGCAGTTTCGGTTTTATTGATATCGGTTTTGAGTGCTTTCAGGCGGTTTTGCAACTCTGCCCGGTCTGCTTCTGCCTTGGTTTTTTGCTGGGAACGGGCATTGCTGGCGGCCACGGCGGGCGTTGCTGTACCCGCCATGGACAGGCTCAGCAAGGCCGCGATGAAAAACCCTGAAGACTTGGTTTTATTAAATTGCATTCAATACTTATTATTTGGACTTACCCTGGCTGGCAACAGCTTGCAAGGCTGCAGCAATCGCCTCCTGGTCACCCAGATAATAGTGTTTGATCGGTTTCAGGTCGGCATCCAGTTCATATACCAGCGGCTGGCCATTCGGGATATTCAGGTTGACGATGTCGTCATCGCTGATACCGTCGAGCATCTTGATCAGGGCGCGCAGGCTGTTGCCATGGGCAGAAATCAGGATGCGTTTGCCAGCGCGTATGGCCGGGGCAATGCTGTCATCCCAGGCTGGCATGACGCGGGCAACCGTGTCTTTCAGGCATTCTGTCAGCGGGATCTGGCTGCGCTCCAGGCCAGCATAACGCGGGTCATTGAAGGAGGTGCGGTCGTCCTCTTCTGCCAGCGGCAGAGGCGGTGTATCGTAGCTGCGACGCCACACCAGCACTTGCTCGTCACCATATTTTGCCGCTGTCTCTGCCTTGTTCAAGCCTTGCAGGGCGCCGTAGTGACGCTCATTCAGACGCCAGTCATGAATCACTGGCAACCACATCAAATCCATTTCATCGAGTGTGCCCCACAGGGTACGCACTGCACGTTTCAGCACCGAGGTATAGGCCAGGTCAAAAGTCAGACCAGCATCTTTCAGGAGCTTGCCTGCCTGGGTCGCTTCCGCCACACCTTTTGCTGTCAGATCAACATCAGTCCAGCCGGTAAAACGGTTGTCCAGATTCCAGGTAGATTCGCCGTGGCGCATTAAAACGATTTTATACATAGTGTGCGAGTAGATGAGATGAGTGATTTAGTATGCGATTGCGGCATCTATTTTATAATGGCGCGCTTCTGATAACCATTTTTACTACTGGAATCCTGTGAAATTCATTCTTGACAATATATTCTGGATAGGTCTCGCCATCCTTTCAGGTGGCGCATTACTGGTGCCTGCTCTACAAAGACGTGGTGCCAAGGTCTCGCATTTTCAAGCTACACAATACATGAATCAGGCCAAGACCCTGATATTGGATGTGCGCAGTGCCGAAGAATTTGCCGCTGGACATTTGCAAAATGCCAAGCATATCCCGCTGGCTGAGCTCAATGACCGCCTGAAAGAGATAGAAAAGTCAAAAAGCAATGTCGTCATTACTGTCTGTGCATCTGGCGTGCGTTCTTCCAGTGCTGCTGGTTTGCTTAGCAAAGCTGGCTTTACCCAGGTGTTCAGCCTGGACGGTGGTATAGATTCCTGGAAGTCGCAAGGCTTGCCAACAGTAAAGTAAAGCAGGAGAGCATCATGAAAGCCCATGTAGTCATGTATACCACCGCCGTTTGCCCATATTGCACGATGGCTGAACGCTTGTTGAAGTCCAAGGGTGTGGACGATATAGAAAAAATCCGGGTTGATCTTGAGCCCGGGGTACGCGAAGCGATGATGAAGAAAACCGGTCGGCGCACCGTCCCGCAAATCTATGTAGATGACACCCATGTAGGCGGCTTTGATGACCTGTCTGCCCTTGATAGAGCGGGTAAACTCGATCCTTTACTGAATCCAGCTGATTAAAAACCGGGCTTTGCCAGATTTTCTACGGCTTTGTGAGGTAAATTGCTGTTTTTGCAGACTACTTGCTACAATAGCGCGCTGCGATCTTGAAATGGCTGGAAACGGCCTTATCTGCCAGACTCGCTGTTCATTATTAATCTTTTAGAATTTTAGAAAGTTTCACATGTCTGACGAAAATCTGCAGCCCGTATTCCAAATTCAACGCGTTTATCTGAAAGATTTGTCGCTTGAACAGCCTAATTCCCCAGCAATTTTCCTGGAACAAGAAGCCCCTGGCATCGAAGTTTCCGTTGATGTCGGCTCTGAAAAACTGGCTGATGGCATCTACGAAGCCACAGTAACAGTAACTGTTACTGCAAAAGTTGGCGAAAAAGTGGCTTTCCTGGTTGAAGGCAAACAAGCTGGTATTTTCGAAGCACGCAATATCCCTGAAGATCAACTCGATCCTCTGCTGGGTATTGGCTGCCCTAACATCGTTTATCCTTACCTGCGTTCCAACGTGGCTGATGCGATCACACGTGCTGGTTTCCCTCCTATCCATTTGTCGGAAATCAATTTCGAAGCTTTCTACACACAACGTCTGGCAATTGCTGCTGAGCAAGCAGGCGCGACTGCTGAAGCTCCAGCAACTATTCAGTAATCAATTTGAGTCTGCCCCGGTCTGGTGACCGGGCTGGCTTGATGAAGAAGGATATCCATGCGACGCCTGCTGAAGCCCTTGCCTTTGCTATTGTTCACGCTGCTTGCGAGTGGTGCGGCACAGGCTTTGGAATTTCGTTCCATCGGTGCGACAGCTGTCATCATGTATGATGCGCCGTCGGCCAAAGGCGCTAAATTAACGGTAGCGCCGCGTGGCATGCCAGTGGAAGTGGTGTTTACTTCCGGCGCATGGAGTAAGGTAAGAGATGTCAGTGGTGAAATGAGCTGGGTAGAGTCCAAGGACTTGATCACTCGCCGCAGTCTGGTGGTGCGGGCAGCGAATGCCAGGATCAGGGCAGCGGCAGATGACTCCGCCCCTTTGGTATTTAGCGCTGACAAACACGTCTTGCTGGAAATGGCAGAGCCTGCAGCTGGTGGTTGGGTCAAAGTGAAACACCGTGACGGCCAGCTAGGTTTTGTCAAAATCAATGAAGTCTGGGGCCTATAGTGCCCAGACTGCATGTATAAATGGCAGCACAGTATATAAAAGGACAGCCTGCTGTCCTTTTTTTACATCTATCCGGTTATTAAAATAAGCAATAGTCAGGGATAAGCATGAATATCAGCGTATTGGGCGCAGGTGCCTGGGGCACGGCCATGGCGATCGCCTTCGCCGCAAAAAATCAAGTCTTGTTGTGGGGGCGTAATCAAGCAGCCATGTCTGCCATGCAGGCAGACAGGCAAAATGATGAATACTTGAGCGGTTTTCACTTTCCTGACAGCTTGCAGGTGACGGCAGATTTTGCTGCCGCCATGGCCCACGCGGCTGGCCCCGAGGATTTGTTGGTGATCGCCACCTCGGTTTCAGGTTTGCGCCCCACGCTGGAAGCTTGCCGCGCTTATCAGCCCAGGAACATTATCTGGCTTTGCAAGGGTTTTGAAGAAGCTACGCAGTTATTGCCGCATCAGGTGGCAGAGCAAGTGCTCGGCCAGAATGTGGCTTTCGGTGCCTTGTCTGGTCCTTCATTCGCACAGGAAGTGGCCAAAGGCCTGCCTTGTGCGCTGACAATCGCCTCCAAATCCCATGAACTCAGCCGCCTGGTGGTACAGGCCCTGCATGTGAATGCCATGCGGGTGTACTCCAGTGATGACGTGGTCGGCGTCGAAGTGGGTGGTGCAGTCAAGAATATCCTGGCAATCGCCACCGGCGTGGCGGACGGTCTGGGCCTGGGCCTGAATGCACGTGCTGCCCTGATTACCCGTGGCCTGGCAGAAATCAGCCGCCTGGGTGTGGCCCTTGGTGGCCGCTCGGAAACCCTGATGGGCCTGACTGGGGTAGGGGATTTGATTTTGACCTGTACCGGTGATCTGTCGCGTAACCGCAAGGTAGGTCTGGCACTGGCCCAGGGTAAATCACTGGATGTCATCGTACAGGAACTGGGCCATGTTGCGGAGGGGGTGCGTTGCGCGCAAGCGGTGCGTACACTGGCCCTAAGTCTAGGCATACAGATGCCGATCACCGATGCCGTGGCGGGTGTCTTGTTTGACGGGATTTCACTGCAAGAAATGATCAGCCGCTTGCTGGCCAGGGATGCCAAGCAGGAAACCCATTAATTGGTTTTAGTAGCGGCGCCGGTAAGCGGGGGAATGCAAGACACGGGCAATAACAGTATCAGGCACATGATGCCGGCGCAAAAAGTGCATGGCCTTGACCAGGCCCATGACTTCAAGATAGTGGATGCCCAGGTCGACCATGAAACGAGTCAGCACATCGCGCCTGCGCAAAGGCTGCTTATGCATGTATAGCATTTTCCGGCGTCTGCAACCTGCCATGATGCCCTCTCCTGATTTTGCTGAGTCTTGCAAATCAGTGTAGAGCGACAAAGCGCGAGTTTAGCCAGTTTTGACATAGCTTAACAAAAAAGACCATGAGAGCCATGGTCTTTGTTTGCTGCTTGCCACATTCTGGCAGCTCAGCAGGGACTGGTATTGTTACTTGTGCAAATCTGTCGCCGCAATAAAGATGGCAAGCAGGTTTTCCAGGCCCGACTGGTCTTCTGCGCTGAAGCGTTGCAGGCGCGGGCTGTCTATATCAAATACACCATAAATTTCACCATCCTTGATGAGCGGGATGACGATTTCAGAATTCGATGCCGAGTCACAGGCGATATGACCAGGGAAGGCGTGTACGTCTTCTACCAGTACCGTACGTCTTTCTGCCGCCGCCGTGCCACACACGCCGCGTTTGAAAGGGATGCGGGTACAGGCAACCTTGCCCTGGAAGGGACCGAGCAGCAAATCATGCGGGAATTCTGCATCTGGTTTGCTGGCTGGCGCGCACAGGTAAAAGCCTGCCCAGTTCAAATCGGTGATGCTGCTATAGATGAAGGCAGAAAACTGCGCCGCATTGGTAATCAGATTGCGCTCACCTTCCAGCACGCTGGCCAACTGGCGCGCCAGCATGGAGTAATCGGGTTTGTCGCTGGCAGCCGGAGTGCTGAACATGGTGGGGTCCTGTAGGGTTTAAGTTTCTTCCTGGCTGTCTGGGGTTTTTCTGACAGTAGCAGGAAGAGGTAAAGGCTGGTTATTTCTTTTCGCAGTCAGGTAATCAGGTAAGGCTTTCCTGGCCTGATTACCCCTGCCTTTGGTCGGGGCTTGTGAAGGCTCAACGCGAAACTGCATGCGTTGTCGTGTTGCCAGTGCCTTGTTCGCCATGTCTAGCCCCGGATTGACAAGTTACAGCACGTAGCGTGAGAGGTCTTCATTCACCGACAAGGCTTCCAGACGGTCATTGACGTAGGCGGCATCGATGGTAACCGTCTTGCCGCTATTTTGGTGGGCATTGAAAGAAATCTCTTCCAGCAGCTTTTCCATGACGGTGTACAGTCTGCGCGCGCCTATGTTTTCTGTCGTTTCATTGACTGAATAAGCGATGCCAGCCAAGCGTTCAACGCCTTCAGGTGTAAAGTCTATCTGCACGTCCTCGGTTGCCAGCAAGGCCTGGTATTGACGTGTCAGGCAGGCATCGGTGCCTGTCAGAATACGTTCAAAATCTGCGATCGACAAGGATTCCAGTTCCACCCGGATAGGGAAACGGCCCTGCAATTCAGGGATCAGGTCAGATGGCTTGGCCAGATGGAAAGCGCCAGACGCAATGAACAGGATATGGTCAGTCTTGATCATGCCGTACTTGGTATTGACAGTCGTGCCTTCTACCAGGGGCAGCAAATCTCGCTGCACACCAGCGCGTGAGACTTCTGCGCCGCCAGTTTCTGAGCGCGAGGCGATCTTGTCGATTTCATCGAGGAAGACGATGCCGTTTTGCTCTACATTGCGTATCGCCTCTTGCTTCAATTCTTCTTCATTGACCAGCTTGCCCGCTTCTTCTTCGATCAGGAACTTCATGGCTTCCTTGATTTTCAGCTTGCGAGACTTCTTGCGGTTATTGCCCATGCCAGAAAACATGGTCTTGATTTGCTCGGTCATTTCTTCCATGCCCGGTGGCGCCATGATTTCCATATGGGCTACGCCTTCGGAAACCTCGATTTCAATTTCCTTATCATCCAGCGCACCTTCGCGCAGGCGCTTGCGGAAAGTCTGGCGGGTGGTATTGTCAGGTGTTGCTGCTTCATTTTCATGCGGCTGAAAACCAAAATCGCGGGCAGGTGGCAACAGGATATCGAGTACCCGGTCTTCTGCCGCATCTTCGGCACGGGCACGCACTTTGCGGGTAGCAGATTCACGGGTTTGCTTGATACCTATATCAACCAGGTCGCGGATGATGGTGTCGACATCGCGGCCCACATAGCCCACTTCAGTGAATTTGGTGGCTTCTATCTTGATGAAGGGCGCATCAGCCAGTTTGGCCAGGCGACGGGCGATCTCGGTTTTACCGACACCGGTAGGCCCTATCATCAGAATATTCTTAGGGGTGATTTCATGGCGCAGCGGTTCTTGCACCTGTTGACGACGCCAGCGGTTACGCAGGGCGATGGCAACGGCACGCTTGGCCTTGGACTGGCCGACGACATGTTTATCGAGTTCAGAGACGATCTCTTGCGGGGTCATGTTCATTGCATATTCCAATCTATTCCAGTGTTTCTATGGTGTGCGACAAGTTGGTATAAATGCACAACTCACCAGCGATAGTCAGGGATTTCTTGACGATGTCGACAGGCGACAGATCGGTATTTTCAAACAGGGCAATCGCAGCAGACTGGGCAAAGGTGCCGCCCGAACCGATTGCGCCTATACCCTGGTTGGGTTCCAGCACATCGCCATTGCCGGTGATGACCAGGGTGGTATCCTTGTCCGCCACCAGTAACATGGCTTCCAGGCGGCGCAGCATGCGGTCAGTACGCCAGTCCTTGGCCAGTTCTACCGAGGCGCGCATCAAGTGGCCCTGGTGTTTTTCCAGTTTGGATTCAAAACGTTCTATCAGGGTGAAGGCGTCGGCAGTGCCGCCAGCAAAACCAGCCAATACCTTGTTGTGATACAGCTTGCGTACCTTGCGGGCCGTGCCCTTCATGACGATATTACCCAGTGTGACCTGGCCGTCGCCACCGAGGGCAACCAGGTTGCCGCGTCGCACCGTCAAAATGGTGGTGCCGTGAAATTGTTCCATATTGAACCTCAAAAAATAGTGCCATTCCTGCACGCGACCTAAGGCCATGGCGGGCAGTATAAGCAGGCCAAATTGCCTGATTGCTAGAAAATGGGGTGTTTTTTCTGAATTGCAAGCGTGAACAAACTGGCTAAGTAGATACCATCTGGATACCGTCTAGATACCGTCAAAGTGATGGCAAAAGCCAACCTTGCTATACAGTTTAATGCTTGCGGGGGATGATGCTGGCGATGTTTTTCAAGCCCATGGCATTGAACAGCATCATGACCAGATAATTGACGCCTTCAAAGCGTATATTCATGCCAGCTTTGCTGGCTATAGGTGCCAGGCCATTCAGCAATTGTGCTGAGGCACCAAATTCCACACGTTCCAGGCGCGTACAATCAAGAATCAGCGGATTATGCTGTTCTGCCTGCATGGCGATATTGGAAATCAGGAATTCTGTTTTACCTTCTACTACTTTTGGCATCATGTAGCGGTCAGTCGCTTCTTCCTGCTCCTGGACTTCAGGCATGGCGCTGGTGATATTGTTCTTTGGTGCTTCGAAAGACGGTGGCGATACTTCGAAAGTAATGCAGTAATCCATACTGACTTCTTCGAAGGCTTGCTCGAAATGCAATAATTGCAAGATTTCCAGCAATAATAACCAGGGGGCTTCGGTTTCATCACGGCGGCCAACCAGCAGGATGGCGCGGATTTTATCCGCCAGGTCCTTGGCGCCAACCAGTAAAAGATCATGGCCGGATTTTTTCAAACCCTTGAGGGCGCGCAATAACAGGCCGCAACCTATGGGGTCAACTTCCTTGACGCGCGCAAAGTCCAGACGCAGGCTCTTGCTCTTGGACGCAGAAACTTGCAGTTTTTCTAAAACCTTGATCGTGCCGCTATCCAGTTTTGCCGGGAAGCTGACATTGGCGACCGTTGTGTCGCCCTGAGGTTCTGCATCATTGTCGTTACCAGTTTGATTTTCTGGCCACAAAGGCGGCGAGGTTTCAAACTTATTGGCGTAATCCAGCGACAGGCTTTCAAACTTGTGCTGGTCATTACTGATACGGTACAGGTCAAACAGCATTTGCCAGCCTATCTCGGTCGCTCCACCGAGTTCCTGGTGTTGCACGGCGGCTACCAGCATTTGCTCGGCGACTTCATTCTGGCCACTGGCAAACAGGATGGCAGCTTCTTCGAGAACGGGGACTGATTCGCTATAGGCGAGTGCTGATGCTGACATTTCCGAATTCTGACCCAGCAGATAATCAGTGGGCATCATCATCGGCAAGGTAGTCTGAAATTCTACTGGAGGTGATTTTCTTTCCAGCGGCTCAGTAGGCGCACCCAGCTCGGTCTTGGTAATGGTAGGCGGACGGGTCTTGACGATGTCACGCGACATTTCAAATTCTATGGCGTCGATTTTTCTTTCGGTAGCACGGGCGATATGGCGCTGAGCAATAATTGAATTGCTAAAGATCTCACTATCCTGGAAACCGCCAATGACGGTATTACCATTCTTGGAGCGCGTCTTTCTCGAAGAAGATTTCTCGGTGGAGCGATCTTCCTGCTTGACACCTTTTTTACCGAAAAGAGAAAAAATCCCCACTTTGTTCCCGAATAAGAATAGAAGCGCTGACCACCCGGTAGCGAATTTGACGAGTGCTTAGTATATTCTGAATTCCACTTGAATGGTTGACTGGGCTCAACTACTGAAAAGAGTTTTTCATCAAATGTTCTTTTAATTCCAGTGCATGATCGTCGAAAACCTTGCAAAAAAGCAGCTTTTTTGCAGAAAATGGAGGCGGATACCGCCTCCTATACCTACAGCTTATGAATTAATAACCTAAACGTCAATTACATCTGCTTACATTTTTCTTGCAATTCTTAGCTGATTTTTTTACATTAAAAGCTGGCTCTCAAGCCTGCCATGAGATTTCGGCCTGGTTGAGGAAGAGTTTCCTTCAAGACAGAAGTAGACAGGCGTATATCCTGGTTCAGCAAATTCTTCGCCATCAGGAACCAGGTCAGCTGCATGTTTTGATACGGGTGAGTATAGGTCAGGCTGGCGTCCACCTTGGTGTATGCAGGGGTGACAAAGTTTTCAAAACTGGCCAGTCTGTCCTGGCGCAGGGCATGCAGTACATTCACACCGCCACGCCAGCCATCTATTTTGTAGCCTATATCAAAGCCGGTGCGGGTAGCTGGTTGCAGGGGCAGACTGCCTTGATTGTCCAGGCTGCCACGTGAGTGATCGGCAAAGGCACGGCCAGACCAGCCTTCACCCAGCAAGTTGTAACTGATTTCGGCTTCACCGCCGCGTATGGTGGCGGCCGCCTGTGACCAGTTGCGCAGTGTGAATTCTGCATCTGGATCAGGGGTGCCAGCTTCATCGACCTTGCTGCCATCGCTGTGGCCATAAATATAGTTATTGACCTTGTTCAGGAAGGCATTGATTTTCCAGCGCAGCAAGCCATGGGTTTTTTGCAGGCTGAGTTCCAGATTGCGCGAAGCCTCTTTTTTCATATTGATATTGCCTATGTCAAAAGTGGCCGTCGATTCATGCGGGCCAGCTGAATACAATTCTTCCGTTGCTGGTGCGCGCTGTGCCCAGGACAAGCTGATTCCGGCACCGTAAGACTTATCGAATTGCCACAGGCCACCCAGCGAAGCCGAGAACAGATTGAATTCACGTGCGGCCAGGCCCGTGCTGGCATCTGGCGTACGCTTCACATTTTCAAAGCGCATGCCGGCGCTGGCCATGACATCGGCTATTTGCTTTTGCTCTACAAAGAAAGCAGCAACAGAATTGGATTTGGTGCTGGGCACGGTATCGGCACGACCGGTGGTGGCGGACAGAGCAGAAAATTTCACCTGTTCAGTTTGTATGCCCCAGCTACCTTGCCAGCCAGCCCAGGAAGGGTGGGAGAGTTGTATGCGGCTTTCCAGCATCTGGTTTTTGAAATTGGTAATCGCTGCGCCGTTTTCTGATTTCTCGGTATGGCTATAGTCGGTGGCACTGAATTTGTACTTCAGGTTGTCAAAACCATTCAATGGCGCATTCAAGAGGCCATCGATGTCCAGGCGATTTTGTTTCAGGTCGATGAAAGAGCGTTCTGCCGTTGGTATGCCGTAATGGTCATCCAGGGTTTGTACCGCAGCACCGACATAACCCCAGGACTGTATGACCGAGGCACCGACCGCCAGCGTCGATTCGCGGGTGAAGCTGGATGGCATGCGGCCGCTGCCTGAAGCTGGATTATTTAATTCTATGCTGCCCGGGATTTTGTAGTTGCCGGTATCCCGGCTGCTGCCATCCACATGCAAACCTATCACGCCACTGGAACCATCCAGAGCGAAAGACAAACTCTTTTCCTGATTGACTGAGCCCAGGCGCACCTCGGCTTCACCCGTCATTTTCCTGTTCAAGACATTGGGAATGCGATTGTCGATGACATTCACCAGGCCACCAATAGCACCACTGCCATATAGCAGGGCAGCAGGGCCACGCAAGACTTCGATTTGCTGAGCGGTGGCACTTTCACTGGCCACCGCATGATCATTCGATAAACTCGATACATCCGCCACACCCATGCCATTTTGCAAAATCTTGACCCTGGGACCTTCCAGGCCACGGATGATGGGGCGCGAAGCCCCGGCACCAAAACCAGATGCCGAGACACCAAGTTCACTCCCCAGGGTGTCGCCCAGGGAGGTGCCAACTTTAGCCTTGAGTTCAGGTCCGGAAAGGATTTTGGCGGGGGTGAGTACTTGCATATTCTCATCATTGCTGATGGGATTGGAGGTGACTATAACGGTACTGACGGGGCCGGTTTCGGCCTGAGCCTGGGTAATGCTAGCCAAAAAAGCCAGCACGGCGCTGGTGATCAAAGTACGTTGAAAAACCATGATGTTTCCTGTTTGCGAAATAGAGCAGCTTCAGACGCGATGCGCGTCTGAAAATAAAATTGCCCGGCATCTGTAAAGATGCCGTGGCGCTTATCAGGCAAACAGGGAAGGTGGGGCGCGGGAAGAAAAGGGGACTTGCAGTGCTGCCAGCCAGCTCAGTATGGCCGTGCTGGTAGTGACCAGAGCCTTGCCGGTCTGGAGTTGCGGTGCATCCTGCACCTGGTGTAGAAAGTCGGCAGCACTGACGGCGTCATACAGGGCACAAGAATGCAGGGCATTCTCATCCTGGCTGCCAAACAGGAAAGAGCCTGCCTGTGCAGCTTGCGGCGCAGTTTGCGCTACGACGACACCAGCATTTGCTGGATTACCTGCCCAGCCTGCATGCGAAATCTTATGCGCCAGCCCCAGCCACTGAGTAAATAACAGCGCAGGCAATAGCAGACACAGCAACCATCGTTTGCTGTTTTGCTTATTGATCTTAAAGGCGCGTGGCATTTTCAGGCTGAATTTCTGATTTATATAGATAAAACTGTAAAACAAATATGATGCAAACTGCTGCTCAAAACGATGCTTCAACCGCAGAAGTAAAAAAACCAATATATCGGCTTACAAAAATGGCCAGGCTCTACAACAGGCCATAAAAATACTAGCAAATATGTAGTAAAAAACCGACATTTCATGCAAGCGCGACAGGCAAATACCCCGCCGCCAGCTTATGCAGCATGAGATAAGAGTGAATTATCGCGCAAAAGTTCCGTCGATTGCAACATGGTTGCATTTCTTTGAAATAAAAAAGCGCGCAGTTGCCACCGCACGCTTTTGTGAGCCAGAAGCGTCAGAAAAACAGGACCTAGCTCAGTCGCCGTACAACTTTTGCTTCATTTCACGTCTTTGCTGTGCTTCCAGTGACAAAGTCGCTGTAGGACGCGCCAGCAGGCGTGGAACACCAATGGGTTCACCGGTTTCTTCGCACCAGCCGTAATCGCCTTCATCAATACTATTGATGGATTGCTGTACTTTCTTCAGCAATTTGCGTTCACGATCGCGGGTGCGCAATTCCAGCGCATGTTCTTCCTCTATCGTGGCACGGTCTGCCGGGTCTGGTACTAATACGGTTTCACGAAGATGCTCGGTGGTTTCGTCGGCGTTCTTCAATAAATCCTTCTCAAGCTGCTGCAAACGGGCCTTGAAAAATGCCAGTTGTGCAGCGTTCATATAGTCCTTCTCGCCCATCTTGAGGATTTCTTCCTCTGTGAGCAGAGCTTCGGGTGCGCTGACTGTAGCAGTCGATTTAGGTGATTTAGTTGCCACTTCGCTTACTTTCGATACGACGGGTTAATACATAGAACAAATCTGAAACAAGTTTGCTCCAGACAATTATCCTCCCCTTATTGATAAAGTAAATGACATTTGCATGAAAGCCACTTGCACGACAGACAACGCCTGTCTTCAATAGCCCGCTAGTTTATACCAAACAATGCTCCAAACCTTGAATAAATATGTCTTTAGGTAGATTTTTGCCAATAAACACCATCTTACTTTCACGCAACTCGTCTTCCCCCCACTTGGCACCGACGTCCGTCCCCATGATTTGATGCACACCCTGGAAGATGACTTTGCGGTCTGCCCCATCCATCAGCAAGACACCTTTATAGCGCAACATGCGTGGACCAAAGACTTGCACCAAGCCACCCAGGAATTCATCGAGTTGCCCAGTATTGAAGGGGCGCGTACTCTTGAAGACAAAGGCGGCGATATCGTCGGAATGATGGGCGTGATGGTGGTTATGCATATGCTGCTCATGGTCACCATGCTCTTTATGGTGGTGGTGTTCATGTGTGCAATCTGCATCGCAGGCTTCGTCTTCATGTTTATGGTCGTGCTCATGTTCGGCTTCTTCCGCACGCAGGAAGTCGGGGTCCAGGTCCAGCTTGGCATTCAGATTGAAGCCTTTCAGGTCCAGCACTTCGCTGATGGCAATCTTGCCAAAGTCGACCGCGCTGATGGGCGCACGCGGGTTCATGCGCGCCAGGCGGGTGCGCAGGGTAGCGACGGTCTCTGCATCGACCAGATCAGTTTTCGATAACAGGATCTTGTCGGCAAAACCAACCTGGCGCTGCGCTTCTTCATGTTCATCGAGCTGCTGCATGCCATGGCGGGCATCCACCACGGTGACCACCGCATCGAGCATGTAATAAGTGCCGACTTCTTCATCGACAAAAAACGTCTGTGCCACCGGGCCGGGATTGGCCAGGCCCGTGGTTTCTATGATGACGCGGTCAAAATGCAGCTTGCCCTCATTCTTCTGTTGTACCAGTTTGCTCAGCGCAAGGATAAGATCGCCACGCACCGTGCAGCAGACACAGCCATTATTCATTTCCACGATTTGTTCATTACTGTCCTGCACCAGGATCTCATTGTCTATGTTTTCCTGGCCGAATTCATTTTCGATGACAGCAATCTTGTGGCCATGATCTTCTTGCAAAATGCGGTTCAGCAGCGTGGTCTTGCCCGCGCCCAAAAAGCCGGTGAGGATAGTAGTAGGGATTAATGCCATGATTTTCTCTGAAACAGGTTAGACAAGTTATTTGGAGCAGTCAGCGCACCAGCCCTTGATAGTCAATTCTATGTCGTGACTTTGAAAGCCACGGCCCAGCGATGCTTCCAAGCTCATTTGTAATTGTTCTTTCAGGGAGCCCGGTTCCTGAGTTTCATCCAGGCAGAACACTCGGGTGCAGCGTGTGCATTTAAAATGGCCATGATGATGGCCTTTGGTATGTTTACTGGCAGTATCGTGGTCATTGCCCGTGCTGTAGCGAAATACACGATCATCGCCAGGTATTTTGTGCACCAGATCGGCTTCGGTCAGACAATCGAGTGCGCGATAGAGCGTCACCCTGTCCATTGTCGGAAATGCATCTTGCAACTCCAGATGCGATAAGGCGCGCCGACTCGTCAGCAGCTCAGACAGCACACTGCGGCGGGCATCCGTGGCACGTATGCCCGCGTCTCGCAATAAGCTCGATACCATGCTTGGTGTCTGTAAAGAAGGGGAGGATTTCATAACAAATCTCAGGTTTCAAACTACATTATGCCTGAAATTGCAATTCAGTTGCAAAACTGAATTTTATTCGCCCTTAGGCCACATCGTCCCCGCAAGGTTAAGCCTTTAAACGCCCCATCTTGCGATGGATGAGCGTCGGCAGGCAATATATAGTCGGAAATCCCTATTGCATTGTCAGCGACGGCAGGAACGCAGGCCCAAGGCTGCTACGCAGCTGGACTGGTTTTGCGTAAGTTCTGTCTATGATGAAAGCTATCGTATTTTCGTGCCTGGTATCGAGTAACAACACCTTGCGGGCACATCGCCCTGAACGCATATGATCGTTCAGGGTAGTTGATGTGCAGCTTGCTGTGCTTTTGATTTGTAATTTGATCTTTAATTTGAGCTGTTAACCCGCGCCCATGGTGTCAATCAAGAAAATCAGCGTATTCTTTATGCGCATAGCCCTTGATGTTTTGCCATGGCAATTCACGGTTGGTAGCAGCTTGCAGTTTTACATCGACACGACGATAAAACGTCCCCGCATTGTCGCCGCTCTCAATAACCCAGGGGATTTGCTTTTGTTCATCCCACAGTACGCGCTGGAACACGCCATTTTTTTCACGCTCCCTCCAGCGTGCGCCGCTGACGGTGGATACTCTGTTTGAGACGGGTATGGCCTTGACCAGCACAGGGTCAAGCAGGTAGAAAGCATTTTCCCAGGAACCGTCAAAATTGACGTTGGCATATTCTGAAGGGGGAATTGCAATGACTTCTTTTTCTGGTGCGTTAATGAATTCTATACGTGGCTTGTTGCCATCCATGAAAATATGGCGGGGTATGAGCACATGATTGAAATGCTTATGCTGTTCTTCTTTCGCGTTTAAGGATACTTTCTTTTTGTCTTTCCCCTGATCCTGATGATCATCCTGCAATGCACCAATATTTTCAGGCAAGCTACGGGTGACCCACACATGCCCGGGGCGACGTAACATCGCTTCTTCATAACGTGCTTCGCGAGTGACTCCTTCTGGTGTCAGCACTTTGCTGAAATACTGTATGCGCAGATTCAGGTCAGGCACTGCGCTAGATATTGTTCCAGCACTGACAGTGCCTGTTGTAGCAGCGATGAGGGTACAGGCGGCGAATAAAAGTGAAAGATTTTTCATGACGATATGGGGCAAGGACAGCAATACTGAGCAGAAATACAAAAAACCAGAGCGTGTCATCACGCTCTGGTGTGCCTATACTAAATAAGCAGGTTCAATCAAAAGCCAAATGCAGATTTCAACAAACCGAATACTTTGGTGTTGTCCAGTGTGCCTTTGAAAGATTTGGCGCCAGCGCCAGTTGCAAACAATTTTACGTCGCCACCGCCATGCGTTTCACTGGCAAGACGTACACCGGTTTCCTGCAAATAATTATCAGCCAGAACAGTTGCGCTATCGAGGTTGGTACGCAGGTCAGGACGGTTCGGTCCATTTCCGAAAACCAAGGTGGTGTAAGTGTTACCGTCGGCATCTTTAGTCGCCTGGCCCGTTTTGTAGTCACGGTTGATATCGAGGATAGGATTGCCACGCTTGCCATAACCATTGAAGGCCAATGTATGATCATGGTCTGCAGTGACGACGATCAAGGTGTTGGCCAAAGTAGGATCAGTCAATTTTGCCTTGTCCAGTGCTGCCTTGATGGCATCATCAAACGCAATTGTATCTGTCAGTGCGCGTTTGGCATTGGTGCCGTGCAAAGCATGATCAATACGGCCGCCTTCTACCATCAGGAAATAGCCGTTGGCATTTTGTGAAAGAATATCCATCGCCTTGGTTGTCATTTCAGAGAGGCTAGGCTGGGTGGCACCTTCACCTACTGGTGGCGTTGCGGTACGATCCAATTCATATTCCAGATGACTTTTACTGCTGTACAGGCCGATAAATTTCTTGTTGGTCGGTGCCGCGATCATGTCTGCTTTGTTTGCCGAGACGGTATAGCCCTTGGCGCCAAGTTCAGTCAATAAGTTGCGGCCATCGGCACGTCCCAATTTACCTGCGCTGGAGCTGGCATCATAAGGCAGGAAATGATTGCGGCCGCCGCCCATCAAGACATCCACGCCATCCAGCAAGGCGCTGTTATAGCCTGCACCACCTGGCACCAGTTGGGCAGCAATTGCATACTGAGCATTTCTGTTGCAGATGTGAGAGAAAGTAGCCGCAGGTGTTGCGTGTGTTAATTCTGTCGTGGTGATGGAACCAATGGCTTTTCCTTTGGCTTTCGCGAGTTCCAGTATGGTCGCTACAGACGCACCATTGCCTGTTGCTGCGCAATTATTGATACCAAGATTGCCATTGGCATCTTTACCTGGTGGTGTCGCGACAGTTTCCGGGCTCATGGAAATGACTTCATTATTCATCTTGACGCCCGTCATGTAGGCGGCCATCGACGGTGCACTATCAGTAGTCTGGGCATCATTGGAATACGTCTTGATACGTGCAGTGCGCTCCAGCTTATCCATGTTCAGGCTGCCATCCTCACCGTATTTAAAAATACGGGATGCAGTCACTGTGGATGGGCCCATGCCATCGCCAAGGAAAAAAATGATGTTTTTTGCTTCGCCTGCAGCGTAGGCAGAATTTGCAAAACTCAGTGCCAGTGCTGCAGCTAAAAATGTTTGTTTCATAATCGTTTATCCGTTCTCAACAAGGTCAAATAATCACAGGCCAGCAGCGGTCTTAACCAGGCTGAATACTTTTGTGTTGTCTATCGTGCCCAGGAAGGTGTCAGCACCTTTACCGATCGCTCCCAGAAACACATCAGTACCGCCATGGGTTTCACTGCCAGCGGCGACACGCACTACCGATTCCTGATGATAAGTATTGGCACTCGTCGTATTTTCATCCAGGCTGATCATGCTGGTGCGATTGCCTTGTGTACGATTTTCACCATTACCAAAACCGATAATGGAATACGGCGCGCCGTCCAGATCTTTTTCTACCGTACCAGTCACGTAATTTTTGACTACACCCAGCACGCCTGGATTACCGGCAGCTGTTTTACCAGTACGTTTGGCGTAACCATTCAATACCAGAGTGTGGTCATGATCAGCAGTTACGACGATCAGGGTATTTTTCAAATCAGGATCGGAGAGCTTGGCTTTGGCAATGGCGGCCTTGATGGCATTGTCAAAAGCAACTGTATCCTGCAAGGCTTTTTTAGCGGTGGTTTCATGCAGGGCATGGTCGATGCGACCGCCTTCAACCATGAGGAAATAACCCTTGCTATTTTTTGACAATACATCCATCGCCTTGGTCGTCATTTCTGCCAGGCTAGGTTCCAGTGCAGGGTCGCGATCAAGGTCATAGCTCATGTGACTGGATGTGAAGATACCAAACAGGCGGTCCGTTTTGGTTCCATCAATAGCATTGAATTCTTTACTATTGCTTGCGAAAGCATAATTTTTTGCTTTCATCTCGGCGATCAGGTCACGTCCATCGGAACGCTTACCGCCATCTTTGACCGGGACGAAGAATTGCTTGCCACCACCCATCAAGACATCCAGACCTGTCGTCCCCAATGCGTTGTTATAACCTGCACCTCCAGGTACTGCTGCGGCGGCAATATCATTTTCCAGATCGCGATGGCAAATATGTGAATACGTTGCAGCCGGGGTGGCGTGAGTGACACGCGTAGTCGTCACTACACCTGCCGATAATCCTTTGGCTTTGGCCAGTTCCAGCAGCGTTGTCGCTGGTGTGCCATTTTTTGTGCCGCAATTATTGCTCAGTTTGTTGCCATTGGCGTCGGCTACCGGGTCTATCGCCAAGGTATCGGATGACATGGCGATGACTTCGTTATTCATCTTCACACCCGTCATGTACGCAGACATGGAGGGGGCGCTATCGGTGACCTGGGCGTCATTGGAAAATGTTTTGACGAATGCTGTTTCTGGCAAAGTATCCATAGTCAGTTCACCATCTTCACCGACAGAATAAATGCGTGCAGCGGTCATGGTGGTCATGCCCATGCCATCGCCTAAAAAGAAAATAACATTCTTAGGTGCGTCCACAACGGGAGGTGCATCAAGCGGGGTAGTTGAATTGCTGCTGCATCCTGCAACTAACAAGGTGATTGCTGCGCTGATCGCAGCAACGGAGAAATAATGGCGTTTCATTGTTGGCTATCCTGCTTGATTAAAAGCAAGGAATATAGCTATATTTTGTTACATAAGGATGACGCCTTCAGTGATGCTCTGCTGCAATGCATACCAGTTCGGATAGGCCATCTATCCAAAGCAAGGGCGATAATGACAGATGGCAGTCCACCGAAAGGCGATTGCAACGTTATTGGCAAAGGAAGGCAAGTCTGAAAATCAGCAAGAGGGGCTTAGGCTTGTGCTACATTAGTAGTCGTTGTAAAAATCTACATATTTTTATTTTTACCGGGAGTTTCCGAAATCATGCAAAAAATGCTGAAACCACTTTTGTTTGGACTGGTGCTGGCTGCCAGTCAGTTTGTTCATGCTGCCAGCAATCCCGCCTATGAAAAAGTCTTGAACTCGGATGCGCCGAATGCCAAGGATCATCCCCTGACCGGACGTTACCAGGGTTCCAGTATTTTGTTACAGACACAAAAAGCCTTTGATGAGATCAACTTCCCGGCGGGCCCGGCCACCGAGCCAGACTACAGCAGCAACAAGAAGTTTTCCAAAGTGCAGCATGCCGAGGGAACGCTGACGCGTACCGTTTATGTCGCACCCAAAGGCCGCTCTTCACTGGAAGTCTTCCGCAATTTCACTGACAGCCTGGCCAGCAAAGGCTTCAAGCCGGCATTCCAGTGTGATAACGATAGTTGCGGCCCTTCTTTCAAAAGTCTGAAATACAACTGGAATGAAAAACGTACCCATGTTCAAGGAGAAGGGTACGATAACAACCGTAATCGCTTTGTTTCCGCCGTGTTTGATGGTGCCAAGGAGATACGTTACGCTTTGCTGCAAAAAGGGACTGGTGCTGCTGCGACCTATGTAGGTGTATACGCAGCCATGAATTCTGGCGGCACCATGGGTGATATCACAGACAGCATGAGTGACCACGTTGCGGTACTGGTAGAAGTGCTGGAACCAAAAGCCATGGAGCAGAATATTGTCACCGTGGATGCCGATGCCATCAGCAAGGAATTGGCAGCCAATGGTGCAGTCAGCTTTTATGGTCTGTATTTTGATACCGATAAAGCGGTCATCAAACCAGAATCCAAGCCACAGCTTGATGAGATGGCGAAATACCTGAAAGCCAATAGCGCGGCTGTTTATATCGTCGGCCATACCGATACCCAGGGCGTGCTTGACTACAATATGACTTTATCAGGCAAACGGGCCCAGGCCGTGGTGGATGCCTTGAAAGGCTATGGCATTGCCGATGCCCGCCTGATCGCCAAGGGTGTAGGCCCACTGGCACCGCGTGCTTCCAATGCTGCTGAGGCCGGTCGTTCCAAGAACAGGCGTGTGGAAATGGTCTTGCGCTAAGAACCTGCTTACGATCTTAAGCGCGGGCGCAACGTGAGTCCATGCGGGGCTCATGTGCTGCTCAAAATGCTCATGTACTCAAGTACATTCCGCTTTTTGCGCTGCGTTTTTGTTACCCTGACCCCGCTGACGCTCGCTACAGACCGTAAACAGGTTCTACACCAGTAGCGACTTACTTTTTTGCACGTGGATGCGTCTGGTCATACACTTTGGCCAGATGCTGGAAGTCCAGCGAAGTATAGACCTGGGTTGCCGCAATAGAACTGTGGCCCAGCATTTCCTGTACAGCGCGCAAATCGCCGGAAGATTGCAAGACATGCGAGGCGAAGGAGTGGCGCAGCATATGCGGATGCACATTGGCCGGTATATCCAGAGTTTGCGCATGTGCCTTCAGGCGCAGTTGTATCAGGCGAACAGAAATGCGGGTGCCGCGCTCGGTTAAAAACAAGGGGTGTGGATCAGCTTTGAGCAGTGCAGGCCGTATTGCCAGCCAGTCTTGCAATGCTGCCAGTGCGGGTTTG
The DNA here is from genome assembly GCF_049340345.1 of Undibacterium sp. Di27W. Classification (NCBI taxonomy): domain Bacteria; kingdom Pseudomonadati; phylum Pseudomonadota; class Betaproteobacteria; order Burkholderiales; family Oxalobacteraceae; genus Undibacterium; species Undibacterium sp. Di27W. The sequence continues at coordinate 72,294 of NZ_JBMPOS010000003.1, forward strand.
CCTACGGGGACTATGCGTTGTTTGCCACCTTTGCCGGTGACATGGACTTCGCCTTCCTGTATATCGACCCAGCCTGCCGAGCTATAGCCGGATTCATTGACCGCCGCCACATCCAGGCTGGCTAGTTCAGATATCCGCAAACCACTGGAGTACAAGAGCTCAAACATGGCCCGGTTGGCGCGAGCCGTCGGCTGGTCGGCACCTTTGTGGGCAACCAGGCGCACTGCATCATCAGCTCCCAAAGCCTTGGGCAGGGGCTTGCCTTTCCTGGGAGCGCGCACGCCTTCTACCGGGTTGGCGGCCAGATCATGCTCTTCCAATAGCCAGCGATAAAAGCCACGCCAGCTCGACAGTTTGCGGGCGATGCTACGGGCATTTTGGCCGCTGGCATGCATTTGGGTGGCAAAGCGACGTATATGGTGGGTCGTCAGGCCAAGCAACTCGGCCTTACCGGCGAGCTTGATCAGTTCATGCAAATCCAGCAGGTAACTGTCCAGCGTGTGCTGGGACAATTGCCTCTGGCTGCGCAAGACTTCCAGATAGCTGGCCAGATACTGATCTTGCGTATTCATACCGGCCTTCCATGGATGAGAACTGAGAATCGGGGTGATGACTTAGATATCTACCATGCAGCTCAGTGCCGCACTGCTGGTATCGGCGATCTTGCTGAGGAAATCTGTGGCCATCTCTTTGGTGTAGCGATTGGGATCAGGGGAGCCCAATACCAGCAAGCCAAAGGTAGGCCCAGTTCCGGACAGGCGCAAAGGCAGCATCGCCAGGGATTCAATCGCCTGCTCAGTTTCCAGCCAGGCTGCTGCCTCAAAATCATGGTTCTTGCCACAGTAGGGCGTGCTCAAACCCTTGGCAAACAATTGCGCATCATCGCTGGTGGGGCTGGCAAACCAGGTATGGGTAAAGTCTTCAGCGACATTCCATAAGCGCAAGGTGGCATGCGGGAGCTCAAAAATGTCCTGCAAACCCTGGGTCAGGGCATACGGCAAATCAACATCATTGCGCGCCAACAGGAGCGCGCGGGTCCATTGCTGGAATTTTTGGCTGATATCGTGGTTTTCTTCAGCAATACGCAGTAAGTCTGCCATGCGCAATTCCAGGCCGCGATATTTTTCGCGTACCACTTCCATCTGCCTTTCCTGCAGCGAGATGGCACGTCCCATGACCGGGCTGGTGAGTTTGATGGAACCCAGCAATTCGGCATGTTCTTCAAAAAAATGCGGATGCTGTATCAGGTAGGTGGCGATATCGGTAGAATTCATTGTGTTTCTGTTAAATTAATTTCGCCTTCAAAGACGGTGACAGCGGGGCCGCTGAGGAAAACTGGCTGGCCTTCGCCCGCCCAGGCAATAGAGAGTTCACCGCCACGCATGCTGACACGTACCGGGCTATCGAGCAAGCCACGACGTATGCCAGCCACGGCTGCTGCACAGGCACCCGTGCCGCAAGCCAGGGTTTCACCGGCACCGCGTTCAAACACGCGCAGACGTATATGCTGACGTGCCACTATTTCCATGAAACCGGCATTCACCCGGCGCGGGAAACGCGGGTGATGTTCTATCAGCGGGCCATCCAGGGCAACCGGGAAGTCTTCGACATGAGCCACGACTTGCACCGCATGCGGATTGCCCATCGATACAGCAGAAATCCAGACCTGCTTGCCATTGATGTCCAGCGGCCACAAGCTGTCATTTTCCTCGGTCCTGGACTCCAGACCTTCGGTATTGAATGGCACCTGAGCCGCTGCCAGTATAGGCGCGCCCATATTGACGGTGATATTGCCATCATCTCCCATGCGCGGCTCTATGATGCCGGACATGGTTTCTACCCGTATGCTGGATTTGCTGGTCAAGCCTTTTTCTATGACAAACTGCACAAAGGCACGTGAGCCATTGCCGCATTGCTCAACTTCGCCACCATCAGCGTTATAGATGCGATAGCGGAAGTCAACATCCTGGCTTTCCGGGCGTTCAACCACCAGGATCTGGTCAGCACCTATGCCAAAGCGGCGGTCGGCAATCAACCGCCACTGCGCAGGAGTGAAATTGATGTGCTGGTTAATCGCGTCGATAACGACAAAATCATTACCCGCACCATGCATTTTGGTGAATTTGAGTTTCATGCTGTGATTATATCCTCAGTCGGCACAGCCCATGTGCTTCTGGCGTTTTCATCTCACTCAAGCTGATAGACCCCGCAACCCAATACCAGATTGTTATCGACTGCTTCTATATAAGAAGTTTTTGCTTCGGTCTTTTTCGAGACTGGATTGACTATCGTGTAATTGACCCAGCCGCCGCTTGCTGGCAATTCAAAAGCTTCCCTGACCAGTTTGCGGCCATCCAGGCCATCGACATGGAAGAGATTGACCTTGAGTTTGGCGGCATTACCTGCAAAAGCCAGGTATTGGCCATTGCGGTCAAAGGCAAATACATACATGTCGCGGTCGGCAAACAGTTTGTCGGCATTGGCAGTAATGATTTGCAGGGCAGGCCTGCCCCTGGACTGGTATGCGGCAACAGCTTTCTTGACCAGCACATAGGCTTCATCCGCCGTACCCTGCAATAATTTGAAGGCCGATGTGGCTCTGGTCAGGGCGCGAGCCTTGTCTTCCAGGCTAATGGAGGCGTGTTTTGCCTGTTCCGCCATCTGCGCATTGCTTTGGGTAATTTCATCCAGATGGCGCAAGGCTTCTGAGATTTGCGACAAACCATTGCTTTGTTCGCTGGAGGCGACCGAGATGGCATTGATATTATTCGCCAGGTCACGGATGCCGCCGACGATATCAGTCAGGGTCAGGTTGACATTGCCGATCTGGTTGACGCCCTGATCGACTCTATGCACAGAATCATCAATCAGACGTCTGATCTGACGGGCAGAGTCGGCACTGCGTTGTGCCAGGCTGCGCACTTCACTGGCCACCACGGCAAATCCACGCCCATGTTCGCCAGCACGTGAAGCCTCGACTGCTGCATTCAGGGCCAGGATATCGGTCTGGAAAGAAATGCCATCGATGAGGCTGACGATTTCCTGCACCTTGCGGGCGCTCTGGTGTATGCCATTCATGGATTCGACGGCGGCACGCATGTCGTCGCCTGTGGATTCAGTAATCAGGCGCAGGTTTGCTGCCAGGTTGTCGACTGCTCTGGCGCTCTCGGCATTCTTTTTCACCGTATCAGCCAGGTCGTCGACGCTGGCTGATGTCTGTTCCAGGCTCGATGCCTGTTGCTCAGTCCTGACAGTCAGGTCACTGATATTGCTGGCCAGACCTTCGCCCAGTTGCGCCACCATGCTGGCATTGCTGCGTACATTGGCGACCAGGCGTGACAAATTACCATTCATGGCTTCCAGCAAATTACCGGTTTTTGCCAGCTCGTCCTTGCCTATGATACGTATATGATTGGTCAGGTCACCAGCAGCAACTGCATGGGCAGCCCGCCTGACCTGGTTCAGCGCCGAGATGAAATCGCGGTAAAAGCCCAGCCCCAGATAGCAACTGAGAATGATGATCAGCACTATGCCCAGGCCCAGCAGGTTTTGATACAGATCCATCTGCCTGCTATTGTCCGCCAGCATCCTGCTCAGCTTGCCCTGCATCTGGGTTTGCAGTGCCAGGGCTTTTTCTATAGCGAGTGTGCCTTGCGCAAAATAGGCATTGGCCTCGCCGTTGATGCTGTCTGCCAGCAGGTTTTTCCTGGCCAGCGCAGTAAATGCCTGCGATGCTTCGAAAGCGGCCTGTTCTGCTGCAGGCAGGTACAAACCGGCGCGTTGCATTGCCTCATCCATATCGGTGACACCATGCATGGCTGCCTGCAAGGCATCCAGCCGCGAGACTATGCCTGCTTTTTCCGGGAATTCCATAGTCCCGGTCTGGATATAGCTGGCCCCCAGGCCGCGTAACAAGGCCAGATGCTCTATCCAGACTGGCAGCTTGCGCATGGAGACATCCAGCAAAATAAAATTCGCGCTGTCGCTATTCGTCAGCAAGCCCGTTTTTTCATTGAGCAAGGCAGAAAACTGCAAGCTTTGCCTGATCAAACGGCTATGCTGGGTGACATTGTCTTTCACATTGGCAGCGATCTGGCCTGCTGCGAGTTGCCTGAGTTCATCGGCGCTGGCTTTCCATGGCGCTTGCAAAGCCAGCGAGCTGTTGTTACTGAGGAACAGATCAAGCTGGTCGAGGCCGGTTTTTAACTCAGACCGGGTTTTAAGCAAGTCTTCATCCAGATTTTGGCCTGATAGTTTGAGATTTACCTGGCCACGGTGTTTTTGTGTCTGTATGACGACTTTCATGAGCAGGCCATTGGCTTCCATCCCCAGTACACCCGTATGCGCTTTGCTGGCTTCTACATGGATATGCCTGAGGGCCAGGCTGGCAAAAAACAACAGAGGCAGTAGCAAAAGAATAAAGATACCCAGTAATTTGCTGCGCAAACTCAGTTTGCTCATCAGCACTGTACAGGGGTGCATGATTTTATCGGTCAGACTGGCTTTATTCCCGGACATACAAATCCTCGCTTTAATGCATCATCACCTATACGGAGCCTGCTCTTGGATATAAGCTATTCTCCCAGATTATTGTTATTGATACGATAGAAATTGCATGTATAAAAAACAAATTTTCTATTCGTAAAGTGAGCATAAAGTAAGCGTAAAGTAAGTGCGACCAGTACACTTTAGTTAAGTGTCAGTCATACTGTACTGGTCTTTTTGTGAGGCACTGTCCATTGGGGGGGGCAATACAGCATGTTAATGTGCGATCCATAAATACTAGATTGAAGTAGTTCGCCTTTCACAATTCAAGCTAGCTTAAAAAGTATATGATTCACTCACAAGGTGATTCTGTTTTGTTGCGCACACCATTGCCACACGATAAAAAAGCACGGAGACCCCATGAACGCACCCCTCAAAGTTGAGCAGCAGGCGCTGATCGACAACAATATTTCCCTGGACGATAAATTCACGCTGGAGCGCGGCCGCGCCTTCATGACCGGCACCCAGGCCCTGATACGTCTGATGATGTTGCAGCGCCAGGCCGATGAAAAAGCGGGCTTGAATACTGGCGGCTATATCAGCGGCTATCGCGGCTCACCTCTGGGTAATGTCGATCTGACTGCTGCCAAGGCGAAAAAACACCTGGCCAAGCACCATGTGAAATTTCACCCTGGCGTGAATGAAGACCTGGCGGCCACGACAGTCTGGGGTACGCAACAGGTGAATATGTTTCCTGGTGCTAAATATGATGGTGTGTTTGCCATGTGGTATGGCAAGGGCCCGGGCGTAGATCGTTGCGGTGACGTGTTCAAGCATGCCAATCTGGCGGGTACCTCAAAACATGGTGGTGTACTGGTCGTAGCCGGTGATGACCATGCCGCCAAGTCTTCTACTGCAGCGCATCAGAGTGAACATATCCTCAAGGCCTGTGGTATCCCGGTGTTGTATCCATCTACCGTGCAAGAGTATCTCGACTATGGCCTGCATGGCATCGCCATGTCGCGCTATACCGGCCTGTGGGTATCGATGAAATGCGTAACGGACATCGTGGAATCCGGTGCTGTCGTTGATATCGACCCAGATCGAGTCAAACCAGTGATTCCTGAAGATTTTGTCTTGCCTGCCGATGGCGTGAACATCCGCACACCAGACCCGGTGCTGGCGCAAGAAATCCGCATGAATAACTACAAATGGTATGCGGCGCTGGCCTATGCGCGTGCCAACAAACTTAATAAAATCATCTGGGACAGCCCGGTTGCCAAGATCGGTATCATCACCGCCGGTAAATCCTACCTCGATACCCGTCAGGCACTGGCCGACCTGGGCATAGATGAACAAGTCGCCAAAGACATAGGCATACGTCTGTACAAGATAGGCCTGACCTGGCCGCTGGAATCTGAAGGCGTGCGCGAATTCGCTACCGGACTGGAAGAAATCCTGGTGGTTGAAGAAAAACGCCAGATCCTTGAATATGCTTTAAAAGAAGAACTGTACAACTGGGAAGACAAAGTTCGCCCACGCGTAGTTGGCAAGTTTGATGACAGTGGTGAGTGGAGTAATCTGCATGGCTCCGGCCATGGCGAATGGCTGCTGCCTGCGACTTATGAGCTGAGCCCGGCACAGATCGCCCGCGCGATCGCTTCCCGCATCAGCCGTTACTTCGCTGGTCACCCGGTAGAGCAGCGCGTGAAAGAACGTGTGGCCTATCTGGAAGCCAAGGAAGCCATGCTGAATGTGATTTCCAAGCCTGATCCTAATAAAGACCGCGTACCGCATTTCTGTTCCGGTTGCCCGCATAATACCTCTACCAAAGTACCTGAGGGCAGCCGTGCCCTGGCCGGTATCGGTTGCCATTACATGGTGACCTGGATGGACCGCGAAACCTCCACCTTCACCCACATGGGCGCAGAAGGCGTGACCTGGGTAGGCCAGGCACCATTCACTACCGAGAACCATGTGTTCTGTAATCTCGGTGATGGTACTTACTATCACTCGGGTTTGCTGGCTATCCGTGCCGCGGTATCCGGTGAAGTCAATATCACTTATAAAATCCTGTTCAATGATGCCGTCGCCATGACGGGTGGCCAGGAATTCGATGGCCCGCTGGACCCTGGCATGATTTCGCGCCAGATTGCCGCTGAAGGTGTCAGCCCTATCATCGTCGTTACTGACGAGCCAGAAAAATATGGTGCAGGCTATCCCTGGGCTGCCGGTGTGACAGTGCGCCACCGTAGTGAACTCGATGCCGTGCAACGTGAACTGCGCGTTGCCAAGGGAGTCTCTGCAATGATTTACGACCAGACCTGCGCGTCTGAAAAACGTCGCCGCAGGAAAAAGATAGACAAGGATGGCAAACCTGGCTTCCCTGACCCTGCCAAACGTGCGGTCATCAATGAAGCAGTCTGTGAAGGTTGTGGCGATTGCTCAGTGCAATCCAACTGCCTGTCAGTCGAGCCGCTGGAAACCGAATTCGGTCGCAAGCGCCAGATTAACCAGTCTTCCTGTAATAAGGATTTTTCCTGCGTCACCGGTTTCTGCCCCAGCTTTGTCACCGTCGAAGGCGGCAAACTCAAGAAGCCGGCAAAAACAAAAATTGAACCAGGCAATGCACTCGATGTAAATGCACTGCCTTATCCAGCCCTGCCTGATACCAAGACACCTTTCGGTGTACTGGTTACCGGTGTCGGTGGTACTGGCGTTATCACCATCGGTCAGATCATGGCGATGGCGGCGCATTTGCAAGGCAAAGCCTGTTCTGTACTGGACATGACAGGTCTGGCGCAAAAGGGTGGCGCGGTGATGTCACACGTACGCCTGGCTGACAAGGCCGACGACATACAATCGACACGCGTAGGCACAGGCATGGCCGATCTGGTCATAGGCTGTGATCTGATCGTGACGGCAGGCAAGGATGCATTGTCACGTATGGGTGAAGGCCGTACCCATGCCGCTATCAATGCCAATGGTTCGCCAACTTCTACCTTCATCAAGAATCCTAACTGGCAATTCCCGGCTGAATCAGCCGAAGGTGATATCCGCAAAGCCTGCGGCGCTGACCGTGTCGACCTGATCGATGCTGCCTCGATAGCCACGGCCTTGATGGGTGACAATATTGCGACGAATATGTTCATCCTCGGCTATTCCTGGCAAAAAGGCTGGGTGCCGCTGGAAGAAGTCGCCCTGATGCGTGCGATTGAACTCAATGGCGTATCGATAGACTTCAACAAGCAGGCATTCAACTGGGGTCGCCTGGCTGCGCATGACCTGGCAGCAGTACAACGCCTGGTGACACCGGCACAAGTCATAGAACTGAAACGTGCACCGACACTGGATGACACCATCAACAAGCGCGTGACTTTCCTGACGGATTACCAGGATGCGGCTTATGCCAGCCAGTACAGCGACTTTGTGGCGCAAGTCAAAGCCGCAGAAAGCAAACTGGTCGATGGCAACAAGCCTTTGCGCCTGACAGAAGCGGTAGCCAAATACCTGTTCAAACTGATGGCCTACAAAGACGAATATGAAGTCGCACGCCTGTACACTGACGGCAAATTCCAAAAGAAAATTGCCGACATGTTTGAAGGTGACTACGCCATCAACTTCCACCTCGCACCGCCATTGCTGGCCAAGCGTGATGACAAAGGCCATTTGATCAAGCAACAGTTTGGCCCATGGATGATGAAGGCATTTGGCGTACTGGCCAAGTTCAAATCTCTGCGTGGCGGCACTTTTGATATCTTCGGTTATACCGAAGAACGCAGGATGGAGCGTGCCTTGCCGGTAGAGTACAAGCAGACACTGAACAAGCTGCTGCCTTTGCTGAACGCCGATAATTTGTCCAAGGCAGTCGCCATTGCCAGCATTCCTGAAGACATACGCGGTTATGGTCATGTCAAGGAAAGGCATTTCAAGGCCGCCAAGGCCAAGGAAGCGACACTGATTGCTGAATTCAATACGGCACAGTCTGCGCAAAAAGCTGCGTAATCAGATCGATTGCTCCTACTGAAACCGCCATGTTTTGCATGGCGGTTTTTTTTATGCCTGACTATCTGCTTAAGCAATAAAGCCACAAGGCTTTAAAATAGCGTTTCTCTGCCACTTGGAATCCATCATGCAAGCACGTTCTTTCATCGCTACCGCCGCCATCCTTATGTTCATAGGCGTTACTGCCGGTGCCTTTGGTGCACATGGCTTGAAGCAAATGCTGAGTGCCGACATGCTGGTGGTCTGGCAAACGGCAGTGACTTACCAGATGGTGCATGGCCTGGGCATGCTGGTGCTGGGCATCATGTTGCAGCAACAGGATAGCGCCTTGTTGCGCAAGGCAGCCTGGGCGATGCTGGCCGGGGTCATTATTTTCAGTGGCAGCCTGTATGCATTGGCACTTACTGGCGTGCGCATATTGGGGGCGATTACGCCGATAGGTGGCGTGGCCTTTTTGGCGGGTTGGGCGATGCTGGCGTGGGCGGCGATCCGTCGCTAAGCCAGAGTCAAGTCATCACTGGCGTATCTGTCCAGTTGATCTGCTCAAACAGAGCTTGCAGTTTTGCCGTGCGTACCGGGTTGATCATGCGCATATAGGCAAGCTTGCCTGCCAGATGGGCGCGAAAATCTGCATGTCCTGCGCGGTTTTGTGAAGCGGGATTGTGGCGCAGGCAGTTAGTCAGTATCGCTTTCAAAGTATCGTACTCAGCGCGCTTGATATTGCAATGGCTGTTGACGACGATACCTGTGACTTGCTGTCTGGTTGCAGCGCGCATGATGCGGGTCTTCTTATAATTCAATACAAAACCTTCTTCCAGCACGATGGCCGCCACCTGCGGGATAAATCTTTGCAGGCTTTGCTCGAATTGCTCATTTCCAGAAAACGTCAGGTCATCTGCATAACGGCTATAACTGGCTTGCATGCTGTCCGCCAAAGCTTGCAGGCGCATATCGAGACGGTAAGCACATAGATTGGCGAGGGCAGGGGAGGTTGGCGCACCTTGTGGCAGATGCGGGCTACGTAAGAGATGTGCGGCGCTGATAGAAGCCTGCGGCTTGTCAGTTTTATTCCTGAAGATAGCGCCAGGCGTGCGATTGCTGCATAGTCTTGCCAGTGTACCGGCTACTTTTTCCGGATAAGCCAGTTTGCTAAATAGTGCATGCAGGCGTGAACCAGGGATGCTGCAAAAAAAATCTTTTAAGTCCAGCCTGACTACAACGCGCTTGCCCGTATGCTGTGCCGCATGGCTGAGGCTGGAGCGACCCCGTTGGAAAGCCTGCGCCGCTGCATGTGGCGGAACCCGGTTCAATATCTGTTGCAAAATTTTTCTTTGAATATTGCGCAGACGTGACTTGGGTATTTCCAGCAAACGCCAGCCGCCCGTCGCTTTTTCCAGCCAGCGGTAATGGTAGTGTCCGAGTTGGGGCGCTGCCTGCGCATCCTGCCGCCATTGATCGGCAAACCAGGCCAGTTCATTGATGGTCAGGTTCAGGTGTCTGGCCAGATCAGCGGAGTTGCTGAACTCAGGCAAGCCCTGTGTTTGCAGCCATGCCGGTTTTTCAGGGGCGATCGCTGGCTGCAGACAATACTGTTTGATTTGCGGTTTTTCCCCGTCACGCCAGGCATTGTCGTAGCCATGGTCATCCAGTATCAATGCAGCCATTTCATGGCGGCTGTAATGATAAAAATGCGGGCCAGCATGTTGTTCAATTTTTTGACATAGCGCTGGTATCCACGGCCATTTCCGGCCCAATACCCAACTCATGTTTTTCATCAGGGCGATATGACTACATTCACCTGCCAGTAAGGCATCGGCGATAGCTAAGGCGACCTGCTTGGGTGTGTCCATGAATATGAGGCTGTCAGGTATCGAGGTATTATTGGGGGGCAGCGGGGCGGCGCAGAGCCTGCAACCAGTCTCGTCAAGTGTGAGCCAATCTGCATGAAGTGCAGGGCGGCTCACGCGATGAAATACCAGGTCAATTTATCCCGCGGGGTAACCCCGCAGAGGCGTTATGGACTTGCGTTTGAACGCCAGCTTGCAGGGTACGCCGCCTTGCGAAGATAGGCTATGCAAGTCTGGCTGTCAATCTCAAGCAGGTAATTTCCCTGGTCTATTCACTATATTTTGCGACGGCTTGTTGATAGGCAGGACGTGCCGCCACCATGTCAACAAAGCGGGTCAGGTTGGGGAATGCCTCGCGGCCAGCACCACGCACGGCGGACTGTACGGCAAACGACAATTGTATGTCTGCCCCCGTCAGGCTGTCACCGACGAAATAATCACGGCCCTCGAGTTCGCTATTCAGGTAACCAAAATGGTTTGCCACCTCGCCGTTGATACGCGGGTGCAAAGGTGCACCAGCTTCACCCAGACGCCCTACATACAACTTCAGCAGCAGTGGCAACATGGCAGAGCCCTCTGCGTAGTGCAGGAATTGTACATAGCGGTTGTAGTCGGAAGTGCCCACGGCAGGGGCCAGACGACCATTGCCATAAGTGCGTATCAGGTAATCGATGATGGCACCGGATTCGATCAGCGTCTGGTCTTTATCACGCAGCACAGGGGCCTTGCCCAGCGGGTGTATCTTTTGCAGCTCGGGAGGGGCCAGGCGGGTCTGAGGATCACGGTCATAAGAAATGACGGTGTAATCCAGGCCCAGCTCTTCAAGCAACCAGGTGATACGGCGTGAGCGTGATTCTTTTAAGTGGTGGAGTTCTATCATGGCAGCCTCGCGGTGTGGGGGAATTAGTAAATCGCAAAAACTCATTATGCCCAGTTTTTGATGAGTGTGCGGCTTGCTGTGTTGCGGCACTAGAGTTAAGCCTCTAGAGTTTCCTGTCGGAATTGCCATTGGCGTCACATTCCTGACACAAGGCGGCCCTACTATCTGTGATTTCCAGTGGAGTAGCCAGATGCAAAACGATCAGAAAAAAGACCAACAAGACAAACAAGTGCAGTCGGCCAATATTGGCCGTCGCGGCTTTTTCATCAAGATGTCCTCCGTTGCTGCCGTCATGGCATCAGGTGGTGTGCTGACTGCTTGCGGTGGTTCATCCACAGTCTCACCCACAGTCCCAGCCCCAGTCTTGAATGGTGAGATGGCAGCTTTCAATTATGGTGTCGCCAGCGGTGATCCTTTATCTGATCGCATTATTTTGTGGACCCATGCCAAGATATCGACCGATGCCAGTGTCGACCTGACCTGGCAAATGGCGGCGGATGCGAGTTTTGCCAGCGTGCTGTTCACAGGCAAAGTGACGACCAGCGCGGCTACGGGTTTTACTGCCAAGGTCGATGCTACAGGCCTGACTGCCAACACTGAATATTACTATCGCTTTATAGCACCGAATAATAGTATTTCTCCTGTCGGTCGTACTCGCACCCTGCCTGTCGGCAATGTAGATCAGGTCAAGCTGGCGGTGTTCTCATGCAGTGATTATCCTGCCGGCTATTTCAATGCCTATGACAGCGCAATCTCTTCCGGTGCACAATTCGCCCTGCACCTGGGTGATTATATTTATGAATACAAGGACGGTGTTTATCCGCCTGCTGCATCGCAAGTCGCTGGCCGCGTTTCTGCGCCTGCCAATGAGATCGTCACGGTGGCTGATTACCGCGCCCGCCATGCCCTGCACAAGGCTGACCCTTACCTGAAAGCCCTGCATGCCCGCATGCCCATGATCACCATTTGGGATGATCATGAATTTGCCAATAATGCCTGGATGGATGCGGCAGAAAATCATAATCCCGCAACGCAAGGCCCATGGGCAGCGCGCAAGGCAGCGGCCAGCCAGGTTTATCATGAGTGGATGCCGATACGTTCACCAGATACCAGCAATTTGCTGAAGATTTATCGGTCTTTTGATTTCGGCAATCTGTTGTCACTGCACATGCTCGATACTCGCATGATAGGTCGTGAACAAGCGCCTGACCGCATGCTCGATGCGCAAGGTCGCGACGTGGCTGATCCGGCATTCTTGCCGTATGCCTTCAACAAGAACAAGCAATTACTGGGTGTGACCCAGCAAGCCTGGCTGGATACGCAAATGAGTTCCTCCAAGGCGACCTGGCAGGTATTGGGCAACCAGACGGTCATGGGGCGTGTGCAATTGCCAGCATCCGTGCTGAAAGCCAATCTGAGTGCAGATTCCGTAACTGCTTACCTGACTGCCAAGGCTACGCCAGCAGCAGTACAAACGCAGACACAAAAAGATTTGCTTGATCCACTCAAGAATCCAAAAATTTCCTATACCTTCGATAACTGGGAAGGTTATCCAAATGCCCGCGATACTGTTTTCAATTCGGCTGCGAAATTGAAAACGGCAGGCAAGAAGTTCCTGGTCTTGTCAGGTGACAGCCACAATGCCTGGTTCAATAAACTGACGCTGCCGGATGGCACGCAAGTCGGGGCAGAATTTGCGGGCATGTCGGTGACTTCTTCGGGTTTTGAAAGCATCTTCCCGCCTGCCCTGGTGCCACCTGCAACCCTGGCAGGCACCATCAAGGCACTGGTGGATGACATCAACTACATAGACACATCCCGTCGCGGTTATATGCTGATCACCGTGACGCCCACAACGGCCAAGGGTGAGTATGTGTATGTCAGCACCGTCACCAGTTCCAGCTATACTACCAGCGTGGATGCCTTCACTTACGCTGGATAAAATTCAGTTTTCCGCCAGTGGCAACAAGATCATTTCCCCAAATGATCTTGTATGCAGTTGCTCAAAAAATCCCTGATCGCCAGCACCCTGGTACTGGCTTTCAAATCCCGGTGATAGACCAGCCAGAGATTGCGCGACAATTCTGACTTGCTGATGCTGACTTCGATCAAGTCAGGATCTGCATCACCGATAAAGCGCGGCAGCACAGCCAGACCGACACCAGCCCTGGCAGCCTGCAATTGCACATTGGCGTTGTTGCTGAGCAGCCTGGGGTGCTGGGTTTTAAAATAGTGCTTCAACCATTGCGCCATGGGTAAATGCTCCCAGTCCTTGCCCCAGCTCACATACTGACTGTTATCCTCATGATGCCTGCTGCGATAGGCAGAGAAATACACCTTGCCTATGGCGTGGGCGATATAGTCTTGCTCGCCCGGTTTTTCACCAGGATTGGTCAGGCGTAAAGCGACATCTGCTTCACGCCGGTTAAGATCAACCAGCTTGATATCTACCGCCAGCTCCACTTGCAGCTTAGGATGCAGTGCATACAGCCTGGGCAGGTTGGGGGTGATCAAGTGCACGGCCATCATCTCGGCGCAAGCCAGGCGCACATAGCCACTGACCTGGCGGCAAGAGCCTGAGCTGGCATCGCGCCGCTCCAGGGCCAGCAAGGCATCTTCGACATTGACGATGAGATCCAATACTTCCTTGCCTTCATCAGTCAGCAGATAACCGCTTTGCTGGCGCAAGAATAGCGTGTGGCCCAGTGCCGCTTCCAATTGCTGTATATGCCTGGCAACGGTAGAGGCACTGCTGCCCAATACCTTGGCAGCCTGACTCAGTCCGCCATGCCTGGCGACGGCCAGGGCATATTTAAGGTCATTCCAGTCAAAATCCCGGCTTTCTATTTCTGGAAAATGGTTTGCCATTTTTTGCTATATATTTTTCAAAATTGGATGACTATAGTAACGCAATCAACTCTGCCAGAAAGTAAACCATGAATATGATGACTGCCCGCCTGTTTGGCGCAACATTTTTATGGGCAACAGTATTCCATGTCGGCAAATTCGCCATGCAGCAGTTTTCTCCCCTGGCGGTCGTCAGCTGGCGCAATGCCATAGCCGGTCTGGTACTGACGGGCCTGACCCTGCCAGCCTTGCGCACGCATTGGCTGGCTATCCGTGCCCATCTGGGTATTTTGTTGATACTGGCGATGTTTGGTGTGCTGGGTTTCAGCCTGTTCATGTTTTATGGCCTGCGCTCTACCAGTTCGGTGAATGCAGCGCTGATCATGGCGTTCAATCCGGCACTGATCGTTTTGCTGAATGCCTTGCTGAACCGGGAAAAAATACGCGGCTTGCAAGCCCTGGGCTTGGGATTGGGTTTGCTGGGCGTGCTGATCGTGGTGGCCCATGGCTCCCTGCAAGCTCTGCTGAATCTGCATATCTCTCAGGGGGATATGCTGGTGACCTTGGCCAGCCTGTGCTGGTCTGTGTATTGCGTATTGCCCAGGCGTTATGCCAGCCAGGTACCTAGCGCCATCCTGAGCAGCATGACTGTCAGCATGGCCGCCGTCATGCTGATGCTGCTGGCCTTTGCCGAAGCCCCGGATATCTTTGTCATGCCGCCTATGTCTACCCTGCTGGCCATGTTATTCCTGGGTCTGTTTGGCACTGTACTGCCCTATCTGTGGTGGAACCGCAGTGTGCAAGAGATGGGGCCAGCCAAAGCCGGTGTCTACATGAACCTGGTGCCGGTATTTGCCAGCCTGGTCGGCGTCGCCCTGGGACAGCAACTCGAGAGCAGTCAATTGCTGGGTGCTGTCTTTGTGGTAGCAGGTGTGCTGCTAACGAACAAGCGGCCCGCAGCATGATGAGCTGGCTCAGTCGTGGCAGTATTCCATCGCCGCGACTTCTGCATTGGAATCACTTTCTACTTCTACAAAACCCAGCTGGCGATACAAATGCAGTGCTGCGGGATTATCCCTATAGACACGCAGGCTGACGACAGACAAGCCGGTCCCGGCAATAGCATGCTGCATCAATTGCTCGCATAGCAGCTTGCCATAGCCCAGGCCACGTGCCGCTGGCGAGACGATGATACGACCCAGATGCACGCGTTGCTCGTCGCGCCGCCAGAACTGGGCAAATGCCACGACTTCCTGATTGGCATCCACCATGACCAGGGCTTGTGCATGCGGTTTAGCCAGCAGGGCAGGCAAGTCGGCGCTGGCAAAAGGATAGACTAATTGCGGGCCAGCCCAGCGGGCACAGGCTGTGGCATTCGGTATCCAGGTGGCGATGACGGCATAATCTGTGGCGAGTGCAGGACGTAAGCTTGGCGACATTTTTTATCGATGGGAAGTGAAACATCTGCTTGTCACACTCAGGTGTGAACAAGTGAGTAGCAGCTATTTTATAATTTAAATTTGTCTAGGGTATAGGGATATTCATTATCTGCACCGGCTTCTTTGATGCAAGCCGACTGCGGCTATATACTTTGCCAGCGCCGTTTCATTCTTGCCATGGTGGGTGATCGATTTGAAATGCAGTGCTGCCTGTATTACCGACTATCCTTCGCCAATATGGAATCAGTAAATGTCTTGCAATCCAAGCCTGTACCTTGTTGTGACTGAGTACCTATGTCAACGCTAGTCGTGGCCACTGTCTTGTTTGCTGCCTTTCTGCATGCCGCCTGGAATGCGGCCATCAAGGTAGGTAGCAACAAATATTTCAATACTGTTTTGGTGACTTCTGGTGCTGGCCTGGTTTGCGCAATCGCCCTGCCTTTTGTGCGCCAGCCCGATGTGGGCAGTTGGGTATTCATGCTGGCTTCAGTGGCTTTGCAAGTCGGGTATTTTTATTTGCTGGCAGCTGCTTACCGGCATGGTGACATGAGCGAGGCTTATCCCATCATGCGGGGCACGGCCCCTTTACTGGTGGCGCTGGTCAGTGGTGCTGTCATCGGTGAAACTGTGCCCGCTTTGCGCTGGCTGGGGCTGGGATTGCTGGTGACAGGCATACTTGGTTTGAGCCTGTTCGGGCATGCAAAAACAGAGGGCGAAAAGCAGGTTTTAACAAGTCGCTCCAGCCGTGGCTTTGCCTTGCTGAATGCCTGCTTCATTGCCGCTTATACCGTAGTAGATGGCATAGGTGTGCGCAAATCAGCTGCCCCGGCTGCCTATACCATGTGGATATTCTTGCTGACGGCGCTGGTGCTGTTGAGCGTGCTGATGTTCAGGGACAGGCAGGCTTTCTTGACTTACACCAAGGGCAAATATCTGCTGGGCATCGCTGGCGGTACAGCTTCTGTCGCTTCGTATGGCCTGGCTTTATGGGCCATGACACTGGCACCAGTGGCGGCGATAGCTGCCTTGCGTGAAACCTCCATCCTGTTCGCTACGGCGATTGCAGCCTGGGTCTTGCACGAAAAAATTTCTGTCAGACGTCTTGCGGCAATTTTTCTGGCGGTGGCGGGTGCTATCCTGATTCGCTATACCTGAGCTTATTCCCTGATTGCTTCTACACTGAAAGACAAAGTCACTTCATCACTGACAAAAGGTACATAGCGGCCTACGCCATAGTCGCTGCGCAGTATCCTGGTATTGCCATTGGCACCGCAGGCGCGCTTGAGGTAGAGGATCATGAAACGGCATTCAAATTGCGTGATGTCGACGATCACTTTGCGTGTCACATCCTTGATGGTCAGATCGCCTTCCACCTGTACCAGCTTGTCTTCATTGAAGATCATTTTGTCTGACAGGAAAGAGATTTTTGGATACTTCTCGGCATGGAAAAAACTCTCCGAACGCAAGATCTGGTTGAACTTGTCAGAACCGGTATTGATGGAGTCGGCATCGATGTTAATTTGCAGACTGCCAGTCTTGTTTTCCATATCGAGTTCTATGCTGCCGCTATTCTTGTCAAAACGGCCGCGTTGCAATGACAGTCCCCAGTGCCTGTATTCAAAGCTGCTGAATGTATGCTCTTGGTCGACCAGATATTTATCTGCAGCAACTGCGGTCAGGCAAGCGCCAGACAATAACAGCAGCAGGCATTTTTTCAACATGGCCGCTCCAAATTAAAAAGGCAGTAACAGCCATCATAAGCTGTTACTGCCCGACTTGCCAGAAACGCGTCTTTTATGGTTTGACGAACTTCAGCGTCATCCTGTCGCTTTCACCTATGGCTTCGTATTTGGCTTTATCCTTATCCTTGTTGGCATAAGTAGGTGGCAGGGCCCAGACCCCGTTTTCATGATCGCTCATGTCTTTGGGGTTGGCATTGACCTCGGATTTAGCGGCCAGTTTGAAGCCCACGCTTTCTGCCAGTTTGATGACATAGCTTTCATGCACATAGCCTGTGCTGGCTTTGTCATCCTGGGTTTTGCTGGTTGGCAGGCGATGCTCAACCACGCCAAATACTCCCCCTGGTTTCAGGCTGTCATAGGCGCTTTGGAACAGGGCTTTCATGGCAGGTTCGCCATTGCCTATCCAGTTATGGATATTTCTGAACGTCAACACCATGTCTGCACTGCCCTTGGCGACATAATCAAGCTTGGCGGGTGGTGCAAAGACACCCATCTGTACCTTGCCATAGACAGCTGGCGTGGCATCCAGTTTTTGCTTGAAGCTGGCTGCGCCCTTACTGGTTGCCGGGTCACCCAGGGCCGCTACCATTTTGCCATTGTCGCGCAGATACGGCGCCAGGATTTCGGTATACCAGCCACCACCAGGTGACAGTTCAACCACCGTCATATTCGGCTTGATGCCAAAAAAACTCAGGGTTTCATAAGGGTGGCGGGCACTGTCACGAACTGCATTGGCAGGCGTGCGTTGTTGTCCTGCAATAGCAGCTTTCAAGGCATCATCCGCCATGGCGACCTGGCTGGCACCTATACCAGTGAGCAGGCTCACGGCGAGCAGAAATTGTTTCATGCAAACTCTCCTAAGGAAAAAACATATGACTGCGGGTAGACATAAACGTTCCACGCAGATGGCAAGCTTTGATCGTGCAGCGCATCATAAAGCTTTTTGAGCTACTCAGTCATCCCCCGCATCATCGCTGCTTTTGCCATCGTTCACCCATTCCATGATATCGCCGGGCTGACAGTCCAGGCGCTCGCAGATTTTTTCAAGGGTGGAAAAACGTATGCCCTTGACCTTGCCGGACTTCAGCAAAGAAAGATTTTGTTCCGTGATGCCAACAAACTGTGCCAGCTCCTTGGATTTGACCTTGCGCCTGGCGAGCATAACATCGAGATTGATCAGGATGGACATCAGATAAAACCCTCATTTTCTTCAGCCAGCCTGCGTCCTTCATGCAGCATGCCGGTCACCAGATAAAACACCAGGCAGACCAGCAAGAGCATCAGTTCTTCCGCATTCACCGAGACTGACAAGCGATGCGCATAGACATCCGGCAATAGCGTGAATACCAGATGACGCAGTGGCACTTCCACAATGCCAAACAGGGTGGATAGCGCCAGTGCACCGGCAAAACTATGCAGGCAGGCAATATTGCCGAGTGAGAACATGTTTTTTTGTGCATCAGGCAATTGCAAGGCTTGCAGTAAGCGGTTCAGCTTCATCAATCCAAACAAAATGCATAGCAATGCTGGCAAGCCCAGGGCTATGCCTGCACTCCATTGCGCAGCAGACAATTGCTGCGATTCTTCCCAGCCCATACCTCGGACACTGACTTGCATATGCCATGTACCCAGATGAGGTGTCAGGCCAGTCCAGGCCAGCACAAAGTACAAGACCTGGACCGATGCACAGATTAAAAGCAGGCCGCGGACCAGGCGGGATTGATTTTTTATTTTCATTAATGATTGTCCTATAATTATAAATTATTGTTTTACGATAATTTATTTCTGTTATAGTTTGATTGTAATAGAAGTTTGCGTGAATTACCTGCCAGGAGAGAGATGATGCACAAAATATTAAAAGTTGTATTGAAACCAGTATGGTCCCTGGTCTTGCCTGCTTGCCTCGTGCTCAGCCTGAGTGCCTGTATGACTATGCAGATCGGTGAAAGAAATTTTATACATCCAGATAGCAAGTCTGGTTATAAGCAGCAAGAGCATTTTGACCAGGCAGCCTTGCAGCGTGTTGCCAGCAATACCAGCTTGCAAGAACACAGCATCACCACGGCAGATGGCCAGACTTTGCGTGGCGTCAGCATGCTGCAAGCCGGGGCAGGTGTGACAGTATTGTACTTTGGTGGGAATATGTTTCATCTTGACCGTCACGCTGGACAGATTGCCGCAGCACTGGGACAGTGCAAGCTCAATTTGTTTATATTTGATTACCGTGGCTATGGCCGCAGCTCGGGTGAACCCAGTGTCGACACCATGCGCAGCGATGCCTTGCAGATTTACGATTACGTGCGTCAGCATAGCCAGGGCAAGCTCATTGTCCACGGACAATCGCTGGGTAGCTTCATGGCTGCCCATGTCGCCCAACAACGTCAGCCTGATGGCCTGGTCATGGAATCGACGGCAAATAATGCCTATGCCTGGGCCAGCGCCAATATACCCTGGTATGCCCGTCCTTTTGTCAGCATAGAATTAAGCCCGGCTTTAAAGAATATTGACAATGTTAGTGCCCTGGCCGCCTATACTGGCAATAGCCTGCTGGTGATGGGTGATAAAGACAAGGTAACGCCGCTGGAGCTGGGTCAAAAGGTCTATGCTGCGATTCCGCAAGGCAATAAGCGCTTGTTTGTCAGCGCGGGCGGTGGGCATGATGGTTTATTGGAAAGAGACGATGTGCAGGGGGCTTACTGCAGTTTTGTTCAAGCCTTCAAATGAAAAAAATGCCTTACCGACCTTGGTATGCTTGCGTGGGATAGCCTAAAGCCTCAGACTAGGCTCCCATTCATGTGCAAGCGCTCATAGAGCTGCGGTTTGCATCATGCTGTGTGAGCCTATTTTTGAATTGATATCATGAAAAAATCATCCCTGTTTTTGTTGCCTTTGGCGGTGTCCTTGCTATTGCCCTTGCTGGCACAGGCGCAAACTCCCGTCTTCCGATGTGAAGTTGATGGACGCGTTACGTGGTCAGATAAACCATGCAAAGGCAAGGGGACTGTGGTGAAGGTCAAACCCCTGAAATCCGGCGTACCAAATAATACTGACGGCAAGACCAAATAAATGACGGGCACGATATTGCCTTAAGGATAAATTCTCTTTGCGGGAACTTGTCTTATTCACTATAGTCTGAAGATACACAATACTTCAGGAGACTATGTTGAAAAATCAGAATTCCCGCCGCTATGTTCTGGCCAGCTTGCTGGCACTGGTAAGCCTGCCTGCCGCTGCCGACTGGAGTGGAGGTTGGGGCTGGAGCAAGGGCAAAGGTATCGAAGGTTCTGGCAATATCCAGAAACAAGACCGCAATGTCACAGGATATTCCAGCGTTGACCTGGCGTTGCCTGCCAAACTGGAGCTGCGCCAGGGCGACAAGGAAGGCGTGCAAGTAGAGACTGACGATAATTTGCTGGCCCTGGTCGAGACAGTGGTAGAGAGCGGTCATCTAAAAATCCGCAATGCGGAAAAAAATACTTACCCCAAGACCAAAACCCTGAACATCATTGTCTATTGCAAAAATCTCGACAAGATCGCTGTCAGCGGTTCTGGCAAAATCTGGACAGACAAGTTGGCAGCAAAAGAATTGCAAACCAAGATAGGTGGTTCGGGCGATATACAAATCAAGGCCCTGCAGGCGGATAGCCTGAGCGTGGCAATAGGCGGAAACGGCAACTTCATGGCTGCTGGTACTGCTGCCGAATTTAATGGCAAGATAGGTGGTTATGGTGATATCCAGGTTGGCAAACTGGAAGCCAGTAATGTCAAAATCAAGATAGGTGGCTCTGGCATAGCACAAGTCTGGGCCAAGGAAAAACTGGATGTCAGCATAGGTGGTTCTGGCGACGTCAGTTATTACGGTGACCCCAAACTCAGTAAATCCATACACGGTTCTGGCAAGGTGACGCGCAAGGGTGATATGCCAGGCTAGGCTGGCATCAACGTCATCGCAGAGGGCAAACATAGGATTCTGTTTGCCCGCGATATCAGTTCATCTTCATTTCGTCTTCATTGCATATTTACTGACGGCTGTCAGGTTACAAAAAAACTAGCGCAGGGGCATGTAGATATTGCTTAATAAGTCTGCAGGTGCAGTATCGCGCGGGTTGTTCAAATATTCTTCAAACGGCGGCGCATCATCGATTTCTTGCCCTGATGCCGGTAGCCAGACACCAAAGAACCAGCGATACACTGGCTGCATGTCCGAGTAAGGGCCTTTGTAAGTCAGCACCGCATATTTGCCACCACGTAGCTCCGTCAAGGACAAGGGCGCTTGCAAGGCCTGCTCAGGCAGGGGCTGAGGTGCACTGATACAGGCTTTTGAGCGCAGCTTGTCTTCATCCACCGTCATGGCATCATCGTAGTAAATCCCTATCCAGCGAGTATCTTCCCTGAATAATTGCCGCGAGGCGGCACAGCCAACCAGAATATCAAAAGTCTTGCTGATACTCATATAACTGCCGGTATTGTCTATGCTCAGTAATTGCACCGGGTCTATGCTGGTGATGCTGACCGGGAAATGCAGGTCGGCGCTGAGTTCATCTGGCAGTGGGATTTGCTGGTGACTGCCTTCCTTGCGATAGCGCGCAGGTGGTTGTCCATACACAGAAGCAAAAATGCGGGTGAAAGATTGCAGGTTGGGGTAGCCAGAAAATTCTGCGATTTTATCTATCGTCATATCACTGCGTGCCAGCAGGGTCGCGGCTCTTTGCAGGCGCAGGCGCTTGACCGTCGCCACCACGCTTTCGCCGTGAATAGCGCGATAGATGCGGTGCCAGTGATAGGGCGACATGCAGGCGATGTCGGCCAGCTTGTTCAAATCCAGGTCTTCATCAAGATGCGTATGCAGGTAATTGGTGACACGCGAGAGGCGTCGTTCATAACTGATTTGCAGGGCTGGATTGCTAGACAATGCGGACATGCTGGCCTTGTAAAAAAATGTAGTTATCGCTTATTTTATACCTATGTAGATGGCAGCTTGTGCAGGTCCCTGATATTCTTCAAAATCAGTCAGGTAGCGACGCTCATGTTCGCCAGCATTGGCAAAATAAGACCAGACCTCGCCCCAGCCTTTGATGATGGCGGCAGGCATTTCACCTTCACAGTTAAACACCATATAGCGACCCGCAGCGATAGTGACATTGGCGAATTCTGCTGAGGCAGCCGTGACGGCGACACCGGCAGTCACATCAAACAAGCCACTCGCATCACTCTCATAATTGGAATACACACCATAGATTTTTCCATCACCGGTTTTTGCTGGCAAGGTCTCAGGCAAATTTTTGGCAAAGAATTGTACCCATAGAGGACCTATCTTGCCAGTGGCATTATCAGTTTCATCGGCATTGCGGGTACGTACTTGCAGGCCACTGATCTGGAAATTGCTGATGTTTACGAATTTTGTCTGCATGGTTTTTATCCTGTTCTAAAAAATAATGATGGGTTTTTTTACTTCTGCATGGGTTGACGTATGATGGTCTTCCAGTTTGCTGGTGCTGCCTTGCGTATATCACTCAGATAAATCTCATGGTGCCTGCCTGTCAGTTTGCCGTGCTTATCAATGTACTCATGCAGGCGGTCTATGGTAGGTCCTTCTTCACTAAAAGGGCCTTTGTGCAGGATTTGTGCACACAAGCCTTCTTTGAAACTTTCAAAACGCAATTGCTGTAAAGCTGCTAATGACTTTTTCTTTTCCGCTGCGGCAATGGCCTCTGTCAACATGTCTGCCGTGATAAAGTCAGGCTGCATGATCATCATGGTCCAGCACCATTCGTTTTTGCGGTCTGCGGTAAAAGCGGCCATGTCCTCAGCCCACCACAGGCCTTCCAGAGGCATGACTGCATAATCAATCGCTGCACTGCTTTTTTTGAGCATGAATTTCAGGGTGTAAGCTACTGTGAAAAGCGCTTCTACTGCTGCAGCATAATGGCTGGATGAATTCGGATCACCCTGGCCGTCTATCATGAGAAAATTAAATGCCGGGACATTCACCTCAGTCACGCTGGTAGCTGAGGCCTGATAGACTGATTTCAGTTGTTTCTTCAAATCCAGCTTTTCCATGATAAAGGTGCACTAGTCAGCGAGGTGCTCACCTTAACATGAGAGGATTTGACAAATCTTGCGGACTTAAGCCGGAAGGGTACTATGATGAACACAAACCTGACGATACGTTGCGCCACGGAGGCCGACATCGGCACCATGCAAGCACTGATCGCCCGCTCGGCGATACAGCTCAGTGCCAGCTTTTATACGCCGGAGCAGGCGCAGGCTTTGCTCACGCATGTGTTTGGTGTTGATACCCAGCTCATCCATGACCAGACTTATTTTGTGATTGAAGAGCAGGGCAAGATGCTGGCCTGCGGTGGCTGGAGCAAGCGCAAAACCCTGTTTGGTGGTGACCAGGCCAAGCAGGGCGTGGATAACTTGCTTGATCCAGCCACAGATGCAGCACGCATACGGGCATTTTTTGTAGAACCAAAGGCAGCGCGCCGTGGCCTGGGGCGACTTTTACTGGAACATTGCAGCGCCCAGGCCCAGGCAGCAGGATTCACGGTATTGGAACTGGCCGCCACCATGCCAGGCGAGCCGCTCTATCTGGCCTGCGGGTTTGCGGTATTTGAGCGCTTTGGTCTGGATTTACCTGGTGGCGTGTTTGCACCATTATGTCGCATGCGCAAGCAAATAGTTTGAGATACTTGCTATAAGGAAATGAAAGGGCGCGCAGGAAAAGTATATTATTGAATGCCTATTGATTTTTCCCGATACTCCCACACATGCGGGTTGACACGCACCATGGACCGACAATACTGTGTTCTCCCAGAGACAAAAACCGGGTTTTCAAGCACCGTACGCATGCAATCAAAGTGGCAATTTATGCCAGCCTGTTGTATCTTGTCGCACACATAGTCTTTTCTGAAGAGGTAAGTCGCGTGAAAGGTATCCTGAAGTTTCTTGCTGCTGCCAAGCTGGTCGAACTATCTGACGAAGAAAAAATGAAGCTGCACGGTGTGACACCGGCTGACGAACTCATTGCTACAGAAACTGCCAGCGAAGCGGCCCCCGAATTGAGCAGCTTAAATCCGCCACCCTTGCCAGGCAATACCAATTTCAACGCCTCTCTGCCGCCGTCCACAAGCTATGCGGTTGCCGATGTTACCAATGCTGCCGCTGGCAAATCTTTTGAAGAAATCTTCAAAAGCGCCCAGATACCAGATTCTTCTTTCCCGGCAGAACGCCTGCTCAGACTGCTGGACGGCTTGCGCACCATGGACGAAACCACCCGCAAAGCCGCAGTGCACGCCATGGATGCCGCTGACGATAACTGGACCATCGATGATTCCATCATCGACGCACAAAGAAAAATCGCCGCGCTGGAAGACTATCAAAAAGCACTGCAATCCCAGCTCACGGCCAACCAGCAGCAAGTGATTAGCGAAGTCGCTGATTTGAAACAGGCGGAAGAAAGAGCCGTCACGGAAATCCGCAAGCAGATCGCGGAAATGGAGCGCCTGCTGGCGCGCGAAATACAAAAAACAGCAGAACAGATCACCAATCTGGAAGGTGGGCAAAAAGCTGCCCAGGAAAACTGTGAGCGTGAAGTAAAGCGCTTGCAGACCGAAGTAGAAAGATTGCGCGAAATCCCTGCGCAATTTTCACACTGAGTTCGGAACAATCCAGACCGAATTTACACCGAACTCACACTGACTAACAACACATCATCAAGGAATGACCATGGCTACAGCTAGCCCTCTTGCTAAAGGACTTATTGCAGTGATTATCCTCGGAGCCGCGGGCTCTGCGGCCTGGAATCTGGCACTCAAGGACTGGTGGGCCAACCGGGCTGACGCAAAATCCGGTACGACAGTGGCAGCCAGTGCATCGGCAACGAGCAAAGCCAATGGTGTGAAGCCTTCTGGCAAACCTGCTCCTGCTGTAGTGTCGGGCACAGGGCCACTCGGTTCTGGCGGCAACCCCTTGAAAGTCAGCATAGTCAGCTTCCATGGTTATGCGCCTGCGCTGGTTGCCAATGGCAACAGCCTGACTACCCAGCCCAATTCTGTGTATGCAGCCAAGGGCGTGAATATGCAATTCGTCATCCAGGATGACATCCCGGCGCTGGCAACCGTGTTTGAATCGGGCGCGGCGCAATGTGCATGGCGTACTTCTGACTCATGGGCGCAGGAACAACCTAATCTGCGCAATGCCGGTCTGGATGCGCGTGCCGTGATGGTCGTCGATAATACCCAGGGTGCCGATGCTGTCATCGCCAAAGATGGTGGCATACGCACGATAGAAGACCTGGCAGGACACTCGGTCGCCGTACTGCAGTTTACCCCTTCGCATGGCATGCTGATCGATGCGATAGAAAATTCTTCGATGACGGCGCGCAAGAAAGAAAGCGTCAAATTCGTCTTCATCAATGCTGACGAAGGCACGGCGGGTGTACGCGCTGCACTGGAATCCGGCAACGTCGATGCGGCAGCTCTGTGGGACCCTGATCTGTCATTGGCCCTGCGTAATGTCAAAGGTGGCCATGTCGTGTATTCGACCAAGACTGCCACCAACCTGATTTTTGACATCATGGTGTGTGACAGCCGCGTACTGGCAAAAGAAGAAAACATTCCGGTTATCCAGAAATTTGTAGAAGGCTGGATGGAAGGCGTAACACAGGCAAGAGCAAAACCTGACAATGCCGTCGATGCCCTGGTCAATACCGAAGAATTCTTTAAACTGCTGGCCAAGCAGGAAGGCAAGCCTTTCATCAAATCCCTGTTCAGCAACCTGGTATGGACAGGTCTGGAAGACAATGCCCGTATCCTGGGTCTGGTGGGCGGTACAAATCACTATGACCGCGTATATCGCCGTTTTGATGGTATCTACCGTGCCGCAGGCGCATTGGCGAATCCAAAATCGCCGGTCGTCAATCCGCAAGAAAGCTTTGACTACCGTTTCATCAAGGCCATGCTGGCCAGGAATACGGCAGTGGAAACGGCTGCTGCCAAGCCACAATATCAATTTACTGAAACTGCACAAAAAGTGGCTACCCAACAGGCAGCCAGCGTCACCAAGCCAGTCACAGTCGGTTTTGCTACGGGCAGCGCTGAGTTGACCAAAAAAGCCCAGCGCGTCGTCGATACCGAGATGGTGCCTTTCATAGAAAACAATGGCAGCGCTTATTTTGAAGTCAGCGGCAATAGTGATGGCGTTGGTGCACGTGACTCCAACCTGCGTCTGTCGCAAGCCCGTGCTGCGGCGGTGGTGAAGTATCTGAATGAGCAATGGGAATTCCCTAAAGCACGTTTCAAAATCGTTGGTAATGGCCCGGATAAACCATTGTGTAATGAAGGCAATCCGGCAGCGGATGGCCTGGCACTGGAAGATTGCCGTGGTCTGAACCGTACAACCCGCATAGGCGTGTTTGCACGTTAAGCATCATGACGACATTCTGGAATCCCTACTCACCCATGTCGCCTGGCTTGCGACGCCAGTTGGGCATAGCATCCGTGGCCGCGGTACTGGTACTGTGGGCTGCGATTGCGGCATCCGGCATGGTCAGCCCCACCAGGTTGCCATCGCCCGGGGCAGTAGCGCAGGCCATGCTCTACCTGTCATGGAACGAGGGTAGCAGCATGTTGTTCAATGCCACACTGTGGTCGGCTGGCCGGGTATTGGCGGCTGGCCTGCTGGTCATCGCCATCGGCATACCGGTCGGTGTCATGATGGGCGCAGCACCGCGTTTGAATGCCTTGCTGTCGCCGCTGATCGATCCTTTCCGTTCGGCACCGGTAGTCGCCTTGCTGCCCATCCTTGTCATGTGGCTAGGCATAGGCGAGGTCATGAAAATCGCCTTCCTGTTCATCGGTGCGGTAGTGTATCTGGTGCCCATGGTGCGCGATGCCATACAGGCGGTGCCACAAAGCTATTACATCAGCGCCCGTGACCTCGGTGCCACACCGTGGGAATGCATACAAAAAGCCGTGTTGCCCATGGCCATGCCGCGTATTGCTGACGCTGTCGTCGTCAGTATCTCGGTCATGTGGACTTATATTACCGTCGCTGAGTACGTCAATGCCCGCGAAGGCCTGGGCCAGTTGATACAAAATGCACGCCGCTTTAGCGCCATGGATCAGGTGTTTGCTGGCATCATCGTCATCATTGCGCTGGCCCTGGTGACTTACCAGTCCATGCGCCTGTTGAAAAGAAAACTCTATCCATGGGAAACTTCGCAGTGAATATGGATATCAAGACGGATACCAAGACGGATACTATGGCAGACAGCAGCCCGACAAGCACAATGACGACCACCGACATCAGCCTGCAACTCAATGAAATCGTGCAGGAATATGCCAATGCAGATGGCCCGGTCACCCGCGTGATTGATGGTATCAGCCTGTCTTTCGACAAGCCCACCATCAATATGCTGCTGGGCCCATCAGGCTGTGGCAAAAGCACCTTATTGCACATGATGGGAGGCGTACGTCCTTTTGGCGTACAGTCACCGACATCTGGCTCCGTGCATATCAATGGCGAAGTCTGTGATGGCCCGCATGATGATGCTGTCATGGTGTTTCAGCGCTATGCCAACCGGCCCGACCTGACCGTTTATGAAAATGTCGCATTCCCGTTTCGCCTGGGTTTATGGAAGAAAAAATTCCCTGAAGCTGAATGGAAAAAACGGGTAGACGATATGCTCGAAGCAGTAGGGCTGACAGATAAAAAAAATCTGTCATCTGCGCAATTATCCGGCGGCCAAAACCAGCGCGTTGCTTTGGCACGGGCGCTGGTGTTGCGACCACGTATCCTGCTCATGGATGAACCTTTCGGTGCGCTGGATGCACAGACCCGCGAAGAAATGCAGCAACTACTGATTACCCTGCACAAAACCAGCCCCTGCCTGATCGTTTTCGTCACGCATGATGTGACTGAGGCTTTGCTGCTGGGTGACCGCGTCATCGTACTCTCTACTCAGCCAGCCAAGATCGCGGACGACTTTGAAATCACCGAGAGCCGCCCGCGTTCAACCATATGGCAGCGTTCTACCGAAGCAGTCACCATGCAGGAACGTGTATTGACACAGTTACACAAACTCAGTCCCGGACGCGGTACGCTCAGAGTCACTATTTGAAATAAAGAATTGAAATAAAGAATTGAAATAAAGAATTGAAATAAAAACGTGCAGATCAAACAAGTTTCATATGTGAAGGAAATGCTGTACAGCCAGGGCAATATGGTTGCCGTGCTGGGCACGCTCGCCGCCAGCGTCTTGATATCCATACCCTATGGCTTCAATGCCGCGCTGCTTCCCCTGATAGGCCTGGTGGCCGGGGAAACCATCGCCGCCATGTTTATCCCGTATTCAGAAAATTTTCGCGCTGCGGTCGACAAGAAATACAGGGAGCAGGAAAGAGCCGCTTCCAGACAGCACTTCCTGGATGAAATCCACAAACGCGAAGGCATCGCCTTCAAGGTATTTGGTTCCATGGATGCCTACCAGCGCATGTTGCAACATGTTGCCTCGCTTTACCAGTATGCCAGTGACAGCCGCACCAGCCTGTCCATGAACGATGTGGAAAAACTTGATGATGCCACCCTTGATTACCTGAGCATGTGGCTGGCCCTGACGGTGATAGAAGAGCGCGCCAATTCGGTCAATATGAAAGAAGTGGAAACACGCCTGGAACGCATCGATCAGGATTTACAGGATATCAAACCAGGCATGGACCAGTTGCAATTGCAAAAAGCGCGCAATGATTATCTTTCCCTCATCACGCGCCAGCGTCGAATGCTCAGTCGCAAGGCAGCAATAGAAGCCGCCATCATTTCCATGCCCGACCAGATGGATGAGATTTACCAAACCATCATGACTGCACCGACTTCATCCGATGTTGATTCCAAACTGGCAGAATCGATCGCCAAGCTGGGGCTGGAAGAAGATCTGGAAGCCGAACTCGAAGGTGCTTTGCGCGATACCATGCCTGTCATCTCGCAAGAGCTGGAAAACCGCAAGCAAAGTCGCATTGCAGCCGGAGTAAAAGTACAGCCACAGGCACAAAAAAATACGCAGTAAATACCGAAAGGCATTTTATGGAATACAGCATCATCACCGAGCAAGACTTGCAGGAACTGGCAGATTTCGAGCTGGCACAGGCTAGGGTAAAAAATGCGCTGAATCTCGCTGGCGCGGAAGGTGCGGTAGGTTTGCTGCGCTTCTTTGCCCGTTACACCAGCTGGAATGGCTTTTTCGGTTCTGGCGTAGCTTCACTATCCGGCAAGATAGGCCGTTCGCGCACCATGTTTGTTGACCAGACCGTGGCTGAACGTTTGCTCAATGACCGCAGTGTTTTTATAGCGAGTTTTTTCTTTGATGCTGCGCGTGATGAATTCGATGACCGCGATACAGAATACCGCGATACCCATCGCTGTCTGGCGCAGGCAACCCTGGCTGGCTTATTGCGTTACGCACGTCAGCAGGGTTATGCAGCCTCCACTGCAGAACTGAATAAAATGCTCAATGAACCCGCCTGGCTGAAAACCCTGAATGCCAAGGTGGCGCAGGGTTATGGCAATGGCAGTGAAGACAACAGGGATGCCATCATGACAGCGATAGGCTATCATCTGGGCTCAGAAATCCTGGCTGACCGCGAGTTCTCGATGATAGATGAATACCTGCGCAAAGAACAAAAAGAAGTTACCCGTTTCCTGAAAAAGGCCAAGCAGGAAATCGCTGGTCAAAGCCATCCATGTTATCAATGGTTGCAGATACATAGCGGCCATGGCGGCGCAGCCGAGGCTGACCATTTTGCATGGGCCACCAAAGGTGCCGAACTGGCGTTTACCTATAGTCCCAAAAAAGAGCATGCAGCCATGCGTGCCAGCCTTGATCATGGCTTCCAGACTTTTGCCAAGCATCACAAAACTTTCTTCGAAGCGATAGTTCGATAACACGATCAACTCATGATCAACTCATGATCAATTTATAGTCAATTCACGCTCAGTTCACACTTAGTTATTTACCTAAAAGAGGATCAATATGTCTGACAGCAATTTCATCGCCCGCTTATCCAATCTTTGGTCAGGCTTCGTCTCATTGTGGATTACCGATGTGGAAAAACGCCACCCGGAAATCGCCTACCAGAATTCCATCGATTCCATGATCAGCAAGTACACCAAGCTCAAGTCTGCCACTGCCGCCATCATCCGCCGCCGTCAGGACGTGGAAGCGCGCCTTAAGTCTGAACAGGCTGAGCTGGCATCCATTACTGCTGATTTGGAAGGTGCCATCGCCACCAACCAGGATGATCTGGCAGTCGTGCTGATACAAAAGAAAAATGCCCTGGATGCCAGCGTTGCAGCCCTGCAGGATGATATGAAAGTCGCCCAGACCGATGCCGACGATGCCAAGGATTCGCTGCTGCAAGTCAAAGGCGAGATCGACAAACTCAAGGCAGAAAAAGACCGCATGCTGGCACAAATGCACAGCGCACAAGCACGGGTATCGATACAGAACCAGCTCGAAGGCTTGTCTGTCGATGCCGAAGTCAAGGCGCTCAGCAATGTACGCGACCATATCAAAAACACCGTGGCCGAGGCCAACCTGGGTCAGGAATTGCGCAGCTCTGATCTCGACGTGCGTCTGGCAAAACTGCGCCAGAGCAGTGGCGCAGTGACAGCCAAACAGCAACTGGAAGACATGAAAAAAGCCAGAGCTGGCCAGGCCGAAGCTAACAGCGGTGGCAAGACCATGTAATTGGTTTTGGCAAGGTGTGTCAACATCCCTTGTTACCAGTGAATAATTACAGCAAAGAGACAGAGCAAACATCCATGAGCGAAACTGGCACTAGCAAGCGCACGCTGCCCGTCTGGGCAGAACAGCTGAGACAGAAATATCTGGCGGGCGAAGCTTCTGTCTTCGTCTTGTATGGCAATGTATTTGACCGCTACCTGGTCGATGGCGTCGCCCACGGCATGTCTGAATTTTTGTCCCAGGTGCTGTTGAAGGAAAACAAAAACCGCATCATGGAAATCAGCCTTGACCGCGGTGTACGTTTCCTGCAAGGCGCAACGACAGAAGAGAAAGAAGTCTTGTACGGCTACCTGGCTGACAAGGGTTTGCCGGGCATCTTTGAATCGGTAGAACGCCGCATGCGTGAACATGCGTCGAATGCCGTGATCTTTCCTTATGCGGGCACGATCTTCCCGAATGGCGATCCGCAAATGATGTCGCTGGAAGACCGCATTGCCTTCACTACCCTGCATCGCTGGTCACTCGATGATGCACTGGCGCAAAAGGACAATGTCGTCATCCTGCTGTGTGAGTCTGTGGCCGAGATCAATCAAGCCATCATGTCCAATCCCAAGGTGGCAGCAGTAGAAGTGCCTATCCCGCAAGAAGCTGAACGTGAAATGGCGGTCAGGCATTACGCCCCCAAGATGGAAGAGCAGCAAGTTAAATTGCTGGCCAAGCAAACTGCGGGCCTGCGCGTGATACAACTGAGCAGCATCGTTGCGGCAGAAGGCCCACAAGGCTTGCGCGAAGCAGAACGCACCAAGCTCATCGCCAGCCTCTTGCAAGGCCAGGCCAATGCAGAAGAGCGGGCAGTAAAACTATCGGCCATCACTGCTGGCATGACACCGGAAGAAATCGCCCACCTGATAGACCCGGGTAAGACTTTGTCTAAGGGCGTGGATATTGATCCTTACTCCGAAATGATGGAAATAGTACGCAAGCGCAAGCGTGAGCTGATAGAAAAAGAATGCGCTGGCCTCATCGAATTCATCGAACCCAAGCATGACCTCAGCGCCGTCGGTGGCAATGAAAACATCAAGACAGAATTGATGGAAATTGCCAAGGCCATTAAGTCCGGCGACAAGGCACGTTCACCCATGGGTTTGCTGGCAGTGGGCGCGATGGGCGCAGGCAAGACTTTTGTCATCAAGGCTTTCTTGAAAGAGGCGGGTTTGTCAGGCGTGAGCCTGAAAAACTTTCGCTCGAAATGGGTGGGTTCTACCGAGGCCAATCTTGAGCGTGTCTTGAACGCAGTCAAGGCCATGGGCCCTATCGCCGTGGTCATTGATGAAGGTGACCGCAGCTTTGGCAAACAGGGCGACGATTCTGACGGCGGCACCAGTTCACGTGTGATTGCCCGCCTCAAAGAATTCATGTCCGATACCGAGAACCGCGGCAAGGTCTTGTTCATCCTCATGACCAACCGCCCCGACAAGCTCGATACTGATATCAAACGCCCCGGCCGTCTCGACAGGAAAATCCCTTTCTTCTATGCCGATACTGCCACTGAACGCGCCGACATCGTCAAGGCCATACTGAGTCGTTATGACGTTAAATGTTCGATAGACTGGGCCAATACCTTGCCGGTGTTTGATGTCTTGCGCGGTTATTCAAATGCCGACCTGGAAGCAGTAGCTCTGCTGGCGCTGGAGTTTGCCAAGCGCGGCGATGGTGAAATTACTTCGGCGATTTTTGAGATGGCCGTGGCCGATTTCATGCCGCCACAAGAAACACAAATGATTGCCTTCATGGAAATGCTGGCCGTGTTTGAAACTTCACGCCGCTCCATGTTGCCGGACCGCTTCAAGAATATGACACCGCAAGAAGTGCAGCAGCAATTGCAAGTCTTGCGCAATGCGATTTAAATTTTATCTATATCCAGGAGAAAATCATGTTTCCATTTTTCGCACCGCAATCCCTGAGTGATAGTTCCATTATCGCCGCCAGCAAAATCATGTTGCAGGTAGCAAAAACCGATGGCATACATCCTGCAGAAGTTACCTTGATCAAAAGCTTTTATGAAGGCAGTATCAGCACGGCTAGCCATCCTTCCTTCGATGAATTGCTGGCTGCTGCTGACACCTACGCACTATCTGCAAACGATTTCGCGAACGAGCAGGAGCGTGAAATGGTCGTGGCATTGAGCGTCATGACCGGCTTTGCCGATGGCACCTTCAGCGATGCAGAAACCCAGGCCGTGCGCGATATCGCCGCCGCTTTGAATTTGGCATCCACACGTTTTGATGAAATCAATGAAGCCATCAAAGATCACATGCTGGCGCAAATCTCGCATTTGCCGGATGCGGGATCAGTTGCTGTGGTGGCAAAAGAGCTGGGTTAATCCATATTGGACTTAGTTGATTGATGTTGGTGGGCCCTGATATTCCAGCTTGCATGCCCTGACTGAATATCTTGCGGCCCCCGCTCATAAGGGGAAGGCATGCAAAATCGTTCGCATCCAGGGAAGCGACTATTTGTATTATTGGCGGGCCTCTGCCTGGCCATAGTTTGTGTGGCAGGCCTGGCCCTGGCGGTATTCTGGGCCCCCGATAAGTCAGTGGAAGAGTTAACCGCTCTTTGGGCGCCTGCACCTTCACAGTTCATCACAGTGAATGGTATATCCGTGCATGTACGCGATGAGGGTTTGCGCGATGATCCTGCTCCCATCGTCCTGATACATGGCACATCTGCCAGCCTGCATACCTGGGAAGCCTGGGTAGCAGCACTGAAAGGACAGCACCGCGTCATCAGCATGGATATCCCGGCATTTGGCTTGACTGGCCCCAGGCCGGATGCGGATTACCATAGCCCTGCCTATGCCAGGTTCATGCTCGATTTGCTCGATACCATGAAAGTCGGGCATTTCATCATAGGCGGCAATTCCCTGGGTGGTGAAGTGGCCTGGCAAGTGGCAGTAGCTGCGCCACAAAGAGTGGAGCGATTGATACTGGTGGATGCTGGTGGCTATGCCTTCAAACCTGTTTCCATGCCCCTGGGTTTTCGTCTTGCCCGCATGCAGCAATTGTCATGGATCACTGAACATACCCTGCCACATCATATGATGGAAGCCAGCGTCAGGAATGTCTATGGCGATCCTGAAAAAGTCACACCTGCACTGGTGGAAAGATATACCGCCATGACCCTGCGTGCCGGTAATCGCCATGCGCTGGGCCAGCGTTTCCAGCAAACTGATCCAGGTGCCCAGGCCGCCAGCATCAAAAGCATACGCATCCCCACACTCATCATCTGGGGTGGGCAAGACCGGTTGATACCACCAGAAAATGCCAAAAGATTTAATGAAGATATAGCAGGCAGCAAGCTGGTGATGTTCGATAAGCTGGGCCATGTGCCGCATGAAGAAGATCCGGCAGCAACGGTGGCAGCGGTGAAAGAATTTTTGAAATAACTGCTGGACGTAAATGTTGTACGTAAACGCAAAAAGCCCACCAGGGGTGGGCATTCCATTCATTCGGGCAAACTATCAACAACCCATGCTATCTGCATGGTGGCACTGACTGGTGCATTACCCGTGCTATCTGCGCGGTGTAATGTGGTGGTGTTTGCCTGCACCTGCTGGTCCGCTATAGTTCGGTCCATGACAGGGTGTACCACGAATGAGATCCTTCAACACTTCACTACACCATTTCCCGGTTCGCATATATATACACATATACATGCAAAAACCAGCCGGTGAGAATGAAGGCGCTTTGGAGTAGGCTGAGCTTACTCTGCGGTCTTGTTCACAGGATGCACTATGCATCCTTTAACGACAATACCATTTTCTCTCAATCCATGCTATCTGCGTGGTATCAAGAGCCGGTAAGTATCATTCTGCGCATCAGCATTTTGTACAAGACGAAAACACTGACAGATGAAGGGGTGTCGCCATGCGCCCGACTAATCCCCAGCAACCCATGCTATCTGCATGGTGTCACTGGCCGGTATTACTGAATTAGTCAAAGAGCGCTACGACTGGGTAAAATGAATTTACCCTGCAAGGAGACTTTATTAAGACAGAATCTGGATGTTGCTGGCTTTGTCGCCTTTAGGACCGGCTGTGCGCTCGAAAGACACACGCTGGTTTTCGCTCAGGCTTTTGAAACCGCTGGACTGTATGTCCTGGAAGTGGGCGAACAAATCTGCACCACCTGCATCAGGAGCGATAAAGCCGAAGCCCTTAGCATCGTTGAACCATTTAACTATACCTGTTTGAGTACTCATGTTTTTTTCCTTTTGATAAAACCATGGGCAAAATCGCCCAAAATGGACTTGTAAGCAAGTGATAAAACCAGTGGAAAAAAGACAGAACAGCCAGAGAGATAAAGCTATGCGGAATTGGGACCAACAAATTAAGGACTTGATGCAAGTACAGGACGGAATATACACGTTTACTTTGTAAGTGCCTAATTCTTTTTAAAAATATTTTGAGACGCTATTCATGCGGGTGTTTGACTGGCATTTAATTACTATGGCTTTTTCAATGTCGAAAAGACCGCGCTTGCAAAGCATTGTGTCTGGCAAATTGCATCATCCCTCATAGGAAAACAAATAGTAAAACTGCCCGATGTAACAATTGATTTTCTTGCTTGACAAGGCGCAGGGTGAAACCGATTATCTAGTGTGAAAGACAAGATATTTTGCAGTTCTACATCAACCGCATACATGAAGGTAGCAGGCAATGAAACATTATTTTGAATACCAGGATTCCAAGTCTTATAAATTTTGGCAGGTAGAAATTGAAGCGAATACGCTGAATGTGAAGTACGGCAAGATAGGCACTGCAGGGCAAGAAAAAATCAGCAGCTTTGATACGCCAGAAAAAGCGCAAAAAGAAATGGAAAAGCTGATCAGTGAAAAGACCAAGAAAGGCTATGTAGAAAAAGCCGACGCCAGCGCGAAGAAAACAGCGCGCCGTATAGGCGTCAGTTACGATGAGGCAGAAGAGGGTAAGACTTTGCTGGAAAAAGTCACGGCTTTCCTGGAAACCACACAGGCAACTGAAGTGGAATCACTGGTGATTGCCGCCTGGGAAGAAGCATATGACAACGGCCCGCAAGCATCTCTTGACCTGATTATCGCCAATCCAGGCAAGTTGCCACAATTGAAAGAATTGTTTGTTGGTGACATGGATTCAGAAGAATGCGAAATCTCCTGGATCACCCAGGCAGATTACACCCAACTGTTTGCCGCCTTCCCTGCTCTGGAACGTCTGCATATTAAAGGTTCCAAAGACCTGATCTTGTCTTCCCTGCCATTAAAGCATGAGCACCTCAAAGCACTGACCATAGAATGTGGTGGCTTGCCTAAAGCAGCCATAGAAAAAATTGCGACTGCCCATTTACCCAATCTCGACTATCTGCAACTGTATATTGGTGTCGATGAATATGGTTTTGATGGCACGCTTGATGATCTGCGCCCTTTCATGCAAAAGGGGCTGTTCCCCAAATTGAAGTATCTGGGCCTGGTCGATAGTGAAATCGCCAATGAAATCGCAATTGAAATTGCCCAGGCATCCGTGCTGGAACAACTGGACACCCTGGACTTGTCCCTGGGTACACTCACCGATGCAGGCGGTCGTGCCTTACTTGATAGCAGCAAGATAGCAGGCTTGAAAAAGCTGGACTTGCATTATCACTATTTGTCGAATGAGATGATCAAGGAATTCAAAAAACTCTCTATCCTGGTCGACGTCACGGACCAGCAAGAAGCTGAAGACGAGGATGAAGATGGAGAGGGCTGGCGTTATCCGGCGGTGACAGAATAAAGACAGATGCAAAAGAAATCTCGCTTTGTACTGATAGGCAATCCTGAAAACCGACGCGTACATTTTTTTCAGGAAGCATTGCAGCAAGCAGGGCAGGATGCTGCCCTGGTCATTCCTTACCTGAGTATCTTGCATGGTGAGTGCGTGCTTGGTGAAAAAATAAGAGATGGCGATATTGTCAGGGTGGAGTCGCCTGGTGAAAACTTTGCCGTGGAAAAAAAGATACTCGCCCTGGCCGGACTGGAAAATGCTGAGCAACTGGCAGATGAACGCGGCAGAATTTATCACCCGCGACTATGGTTCCAGGGCTTTTCCAGATTGATGGCCTCGATAAGACAGCAGGCGGGAAATGTGAGCTGGTTCAATCATCCTGACGATATTGTCAGCATGTTCAACAAGCCTTTGTGCAAACAAATGCTGCAGGCCTATACGCTACCCAGCTTGCCCATTTTTTCTTGTTATGAGGAGTTTTTTGCGTATGCAGAAAAGCAGGCCTATAGTCGCTTCTTCATCAAATTGAATTCGAGTTCATCTGCATCAGGCATCGTTGCCTATGAATACAATAAAAGTAATGGCAAACAACAGGCTTATTCTACGGTAGAGCTAGTGCATGGCACAGATGGTGAGCGTTATTACAATTCACTGAAAATCAAAAAATATAGCGAGCCTGAGACAATACGAAATATCCTGGATTTTTTATTTGCCCAGGGTGCCATGGCAGAAAGCTGGATACCCAAGGCCAGGCATGAAGACAGCTCTTATGATTTGCGGGTGGTCGGTATCGCTGGCCAGCGCAGACACGCCATCGCCAGACTTAGCCGCGGTCCCATGACCAATCTGCACCTGGGTAACCAGCGCTGTGCTGTTGATGAGCTGGAATTGTCCTCATCGACCTGGCAAGAGATTAATACTCTGGTAGCAAAAACCATGCAGGCTTTTCCTCGTTCCCTGTATGCCGGGCTGGATATCCTCATGCCCAGGAATGGTAAGTCACCCGTGCTGCTGGAAGCCAATGCCTTTGGCGATTTGCTGCCTAACTTGCTGCACAATGGCGAGAATACCTATCTCGCAGAAATCAATGCAGTCCTGGAAAGACAGAGGCAGGCTCATGTTTAATACCAGGAAAGCCAGCCTGCTTTTTGATATAGACAATACCCTGGTCAACAGGGATGCTGCTTTCCATGCTTACTTAAGAAATTTCATCAGCAGGAATCAGACAGCATTTTCTGGTGAAGATATGTCTGTCGTTCATGAAGAGATAATGGCGCGGGACTGCCATGGCAGAAAAGATCGCGAGCTCTTTTGCCATGAATTATTGCAACGTTACCCTGATCTTCCTTACACCGCAGAGAGCTTGTGGCAAGATCATAGCTCATTGCCAGAATTCGTGAAGCCAGATCAGGTAATCAATCAGATGCTGCAGCGTTTATCTGCGGATTATCAACTCATGATTATTTCCAATGGCTCGGCAAATATGCAGCGTCGTAAATTGCAGCGTGCAGGGCTGACGAACTATTTTGAACATATCTTTATTTCTGCTGAAGTCGGTTATGCCAAACCTGATCATCGTTTGTTTTCGCATGCCTTAAGCCATAGTCAGCATGACAGTGTGGTCATGATAGGTGACGACTACATCAATGATATACAGCCAGCCATGGCCATGAAATTAACTACGGTCTTCATCAATCCTGCAAATGAAAACTTCACTATCAGGCCAGACCATGACTTATCCAGTATCAATGATCTTGAGGAGGTTCTGGCATGCATGATATGAATCAGATCGTTGGCAAGAGCAATATCCTCTTCATTACTCTTGATACCCTGCGCTATGACGTGGCGCAACAAGAGTTGGCAGCTGGAGGCACGCCTTTTCTTGCCAGCCTATTGCTGTCCGGCTGGGAAGAGCGTCATGCACCCGGTTCTTTTACCTATGCATCACACTGCGCTTTCTTTGCTGGTTTTTTGCCTACGCCAGCCAGGCCTGGTGTGCATGAACGTCTATTTTCATTGAAGTTTGCGGGCAGTGAAACCACGGGTACATCCAGCTATTGCTTTGATACACCGGATATCGTCAGTGGTTTTTCTGACATAGGCTACCGCACTATCTGTATAGGCGGGGTCGGTTTTTTTAAAAAACAAAACCCTCTGTCCTGTGTCTTGCCCAATCTGTTCCAGGAAA
The DNA here is from genome assembly GCF_049340345.1 of Undibacterium sp. Di27W. Classification (NCBI taxonomy): domain Bacteria; kingdom Pseudomonadati; phylum Pseudomonadota; class Betaproteobacteria; order Burkholderiales; family Oxalobacteraceae; genus Undibacterium; species Undibacterium sp. Di27W. Next base: position 111,268 of record NZ_JBMPOS010000003.1, read on the forward strand.
GTTACTGGCAGCCAGAGTTTGGCGTGACCGATCCTGAATCGACCCGGCATCAGGTCGAATTTGCCATCAAGCTGTTGCAAGAAAAACCGGATCAACAAGTTTTTTTATTTATGAATTTATCTGCACTACATCAACCCAATTGTCATTACCTGCCTGGTGTCGATGGCACCGCTGGCGATAGCCTGGACAGCCATGCTGCGGCCTTGCGTTATATAGATAGCCAGTTGCCACCCTTGTTTCAAACTCTCAATCAAATGGGCGACACCTTCGTGATTATCAGTTCTGATCATGGTACGACCTATGGCGAAGACGGTTATACTGGCCACCGCCTGGGGCATGAAAAGGTCTGGACTATTCCCTATGCTGATTTTCATATGACGCGTGGGAGCCTGGCATGACAGAGATCGCTGACGCATTCCGCCGCTATCTGGAAGAGACCAATCGTTTTCAAAGCTATCTGTATTCTTACCCGCACAAAACTGCGTACAGGGCTTTTGCAGAAAAGCTGGATTTAAAAGAACTCTGGGCAACAGAGAAAAAGCATGCGCTGTATCTCTACACGCACATACCTTTTTGCCGCATGAAATGCGCATTCTGTAATTTGTTTACTGTCTCGCATCCCAGGGAAGACCTGGTCAATCTGTATCTGAAAAAGATACAGCTGGAGGCTGAAGTCGTCAGGGATAGCCTGGGTGATTTCAACTTTGCCGGTTATGCCATAGGTGGTGGTACGCCCAGCCATCTGGATATCAAGCAATTGGAACAATTATTCTCTGTCTACACCAATACGCTGGGTGTCGATTTACAAAACACGCCAGGTTCCTTCGAGATTTCACCTGACACCATCAATGATGGAAAGCTGAGCTTCTTGTCACAACACGGTGTGCAAAGACTTAGTATAGGCATACAAAGTTTCATCGAATCTGAAGCACGCTCGGTAGGCCGTGTGCAGCCAGAAACCATGATGGAACCTTTGCTCGAGAAAATAAGCAGCTATCAATTCCCGATCTTTAATCTGGATCTGATTTATGGTATTCCAGGACAAACACCGGAAACCTGGCTGGCCTCTCTACAAAAAGCGGTGCAATTCCAACCGACAGAGATTTTCCTCTACCCGCTATATGTACGCCCACTGACTTCGCTCTTCAAGAAACATGGCAGCATACAAATCGCCCAGCATGAAGATATACGCACTAGCTTGTATCGTATAGGGCGGGACTTCTTGCAAAGTCAGGGTTATGTGCAAGACTCCATGCGCTTGTTCCGCAAGCCAGTTGTTGGCCTGAGTGAAAGCTCAGAATATTCATGCCAGGAAGATGGCATGATAGGTCTGGGAACGAATGCGAGGTCTTACACCACCGATGTGCATTATTCGACAGAATATGCAGTGTCTAAAGCCAATGTGGCAGCGATCATCGATGACTATGTGGCTAAAGAGCGTGGTGATTTCATGATGGCCAGTTATGGCATACGCCTGTCGGAAGATGACAGGAAACGGCGTTACCTCATCAAGTCTTTGCTGAAAGCGCAAGGTCTGGATGCTGCGCATTATCAAAGCATTTATGGCACGGATGTGTATGCTGATTTTCCTGAACTGCAAATCCTGCTGGAAATGAATCTGGCGCAAGAGAGTGGCGGGCGCATGCAGCTGCAAGGTGAAGGCATGGCTTATTCTGATCTCATCGGCCACTGGTTTATTTCACCGGCTGTCAAACAAAAGATGCAGGAGTATGTCAACAAATGAGCCTGAAAGTCATTTATCGTGGCCACCTGACAGATTGCAATTACAGTTGCGAATACTGCCCCTTTGCCAAGGAAAAAAACAGCCGTGAATTGCAGGCACTGGATAAAAAAGACCTGGACAGGTTCGTAGACTGGGTAGAAAAAAACAGCAGTGCAGCTCAACCCATGGAAGTCTTTATTACGCCCTATGGTGAAGCCCTGGTGCGTAAATGGTATCAGGAAGCGGTGATACGTTTGTCGCATCTGCCTCACGTCAGCAAAGTGGCGGCACAAACCAATCTGGCCTGGAATACGCAATGGCTGTCTCGCTGCAATTCCCAGACCACGGCTTTGTGGACGACTTATCATCCCGACTTTGTGACAGAAGAAAAGTTTGTCGGCAAATGCCAGGAGCTGGCTGCCTTGCAGGTACGCCATAGCGTAGGCGTAGTCGGACTGAAACAGCATTTTCCACAAATCGCCGCATTGCGCCAGCGCCTGCCGCAGGATGTGTATATGTGGATCAATGCGTATAAGCGAGAAGTGGATTATTACTCGGAAGAAGAAATCGCTTTCCTGGAAGACATCGATTATTTGTTCAGGTTAAACCTGCCCTGGTATGAAAGCATGGGCAAAGACTGCAAGGCAGGTCATGAAGTGGTCTCCATAGAAGGCAATGGCGACCTGTTCCGCTGCCATTTCATCAAAACCCGTAAAGGTAATATCTTTACCGACCCACTGGCCAGCATGCTCAGGAAAGAAGTGTGCAACAAAGCGACTTGCCACTGCCATATAGGTTACATTCATCTGGATGCCATGAAATCGCATGAAGTGTATGGCAGTGGTTTGCTGGAAAGGATACCTGTGCGTTTTGCAGGATGAGTGGCGCAGATGTCCCTTATATGATTTTTTCATGTTTTAAGCTGAAAACAATCGTTTGTCGTCTATGCGCAAAGAAGTAATATCGGTTTAACCTGAAATTCATTAGCATAGAAAGAGATTCCGCATGAGCATCGCAACGCATTCCACAACATCGTTATTTTTGCCAAAAAGGCGTAATGCCTTGCTGGTGGCAGCCTTGCTGTCTGCCTTATCTACCCTGTCTGCACAGGCACAGGAAATTATCCCGCCACAGTCTGATACCGTGATCGTGACGGGTACGCGCAGCATCAAGCGCACCGTGTCTGATTCTGAAGCACCGGTTGATATTCTGACTTCCAAAGACCTGCAATCGACGGGCTCTGGTGAACTGGCAGCGGTCTTGAGCCGTTTGCTGCCATCTTTGAACTTCCCGCGTCCAGCCGTGGCAGATGGCACATCAGCCAGCCGCCCGGCACAATTGCGTGGCCTCTCACCTGACCAGACCCTGGTGCTGGTTAATGGCAAGCGCTGGCATACCTCGGCTGTGGTGAATGTGAATGGCACGGCAGGGCGTGGTTCTTCACCGGCTGACTTGAATACCATACCCATTAGTTCCATAGAAAAAATAGAAGTCTTGCGTGATGGCGCAGCAGCGCAATATGGTTCAGATGCGATAGCTGGTGTTATCAACATCATCCTCAAAAAAGGTGCTGATGGCGGTGAAGTGCAAGCTGGTACAGGTCAATACAGTAAACGTGATGGTACTCAGGCCAGCCTGAGCGCCAACTTTGGCACGAGCTTGGGTGACAAGGGCTGGGCGCGCTTTACCGCAGAGCAGCGCAACCAGAATGAAACCAATCGTGCCGGTGCCGATTTCCGTAATCCTGCAGAACCTCTGTACGGTAAAGTCAATCAGGTGCAGGGAGATCCCAAGCTGCAACAGACTAATCTGGGTGTGAATGCCGCGCTGGCGCTGACCACAGACATAGAGCTGTATGGCTTTGCCAATTACAGCCGCCGCAATACTGATGCTGCTGCAACCTGGCGTACTGCCTACACCACAGGCACGACTTTACGCACACCGCTGTATCCAAATGGTTTCTTGCCCAATGAAGCGGCAGTGAATACGGATGTGTCGGTAGTCGGCGGCGTCAAAGGCCGCACCGATGGCTGGCGCTGGGATGCCAGCCTCAATTATGGTTCCAGTGAATTCAGCCTGGATGTGACCAATACCGTCAATCTCAGTCTGGGTGCCACCAGCCCGACCAGGTTTTATGCAGGCAAGCTGAAAAACACCCAGACCCTGGCAAATTTTGATGCAGCCAGGGAGATAGAATTTGCCGGTTTGGCTAATCCATTGACACTGGCGCTAGGTGCAGAATACCGCCGTGATCAATACGAGATCGGTGCGGGTGAAGCGAATTCTTATTTTGGTAGCGGTGCCCAGGGCTTCTCTGGTTTCCAGCCCAGCAATGCAGGTAGTTTCAGCCGTCATAGCGCATCTATCTATGCCAATATAGAAGCTGAACTGACCAAGCAACTCAGTGCTTCGCTGGCCTTGCGTCATGAGAACTATAGCGACTTTGGCAGTGTCACTTCCGGCAAATTGTCTGGCCGTTTTGAATTCACTAAAGAATTTGCCTTGCGCGCTGCTGCATCGAATGGTTTCCGCGCACCTTCACTTGCGCAACAGAATTACACCATCTCCACGACAAATCTGCTGACCATCAATGGCACATCGCAACTGGTGGATACGGGTACATTTGGTGTTGCCACGGCGGCTGCCAAAGCCCTGGGGGCAGTACCACTGCAAGCAGAAAAATCGCGTAACTACAGCCTGGGTGCAGTACTGCAGCCGAGCAAGAATGCCACCCTGAGTATAGATGCCTATCAAATCGATATTGATAATCGCATCCTGTATTCTGGCAATCTGGTCTTGCCTACTGCACTGCAAAGTGTGCTGGCCAAGCAAGGCGTCCTGGTCGGTGCGGCACGCTATTTCACCAATGCGCTGGATACCAAGACCCGCGGCGTAGACGTGGTTGGCTCTTATCAAATCCCCCTGTCGTCTACTGACAAACTGGGCTTTACCCTGGCCTATAATCACAATGATACGACGGTAAAAAATGTCGCCGCCAATCCGGCAATTCTGACGCAAAACAATCTCTTGCTGATAGACAGGCAAACCATCAACCGCGCCACAGAGGCAACACCCAAAGACAAATTCAGCATCGCGGCTGACTATGCCTACAGTAACTGGAATATCCATGGCCTGGCGACACGCTATGGCAGCTTTGTCTCACCGCAAAATAATGTCACCCTGGATCAGACTTATAGCGCCAATGTGGTACTGGACCTGGCAGCCAGCGTCAAACTCGGTAAATGGACCATCAGTGCCGGTGTCGATAATCTGACTGACAAATACCCGGATCAGGTGACTACAGCAGGTAATTTGAATTCTGGCGGAACTCTGCCTTACAGCACGTTTTCACCTTATGGCTTCAATGGCCGTTACTACTATGCGAAAGCTGCTTACGCCTGGTAAGCATATGATTTGAACTTGTATTTTTTGTTAAGGGCTGCTTTTGCAGCCCTTTTTTTGTGTCTGGTTTTGATATTATTAACCTAAAAGCGATATTTATTTATCGATAAACAGTAAATAAATATTGTATTTCGATGTAAATGCTTTAAAATCTACATCGATTCATATCCATCAGTTCATTCACTAAGGAGTTGCAAATGCAAGTTCAGAAGCATGCCAGGATCACCAATATTCGTAAGCTCAGCAAATACTTTCTCTTTCTCACCGTGCTCGCCATGGCCCTGGTCGCGGTGGGTGGCATCACCCTGACTGCCATTATTGTGTGCTCAAGCACTGGCGATTTGACAGTGCCTGCTTATCTCGCAAAGGCAGCGGCGCTCGGTAGTAGAATCGCCCCTTTCCTGATGGATGGCTTGAGTGTGGAGTTAAAAGTACTTGCTGTACTTGGCTGCATATTCTTTTTTGGCATGATAGAAATGGTGCTCATGCATATCAAACAGCTACTGACTTGTTTCCAGCAAGGAGAGATATTTAACAAACAGGCGGTGTTTCATGCAAAAAGAGCTTTTAACATCAACTTTGCCTTTGTCGCTATCATGTTCCTGGTGGAATTGTTGTCGACTGCTGTGAGTTATGTCTATCCCTGGAATGGAATGACAGGCAATCTCGAAGGTTTTTTCTTTAAATCATTTGATCAAATTGTCTGGCTATGTATCTGCCTGTTGCTGCTCTGGTCTCTAGAAATTGGTGTAGACCTCAATGAAGAAGCTGAACTGACCATCTGAGGACGCTATGCCTATTACTGTCAATCTCGATGTCGTCCTGGCCCAGCGCAAGATGCGCTTGAATACCCTGGCTGAACTGGTCGATATCACACCACAAAATTTATCCGTATTAAAGACCGGCAAGGCCAAGGCGATACGCTTTGATACCCTGGAAAAAATCTGCCAAGTGCTGGCTTGCCAGCCCGGCGATATCCTGGCTTATGCACCAGATGAGCCAGATGTAGCCAGTGTAGAAAGCTGATTCAATCTGTTGCCGTGTCAGGAAACTTGCCCACATACCTGGCCCGTGGGCGTATCAACTGGCCAGTTTCCAGTTGTTCCATGGCATGGGCTAGCCAGCCCGCTGTGCGGCCCAGTGCAAACAGGATCTGGGCTGCACCCGGCGGCAATTGACAAGCGATTTCCACGGCGACCAGGCCAAAGTCTATGTTCAGTTTTTGGCTTGTCAGGTCTTCTGCTATCTCGGCCACGACAAACAAGGACGCATGCTTTTCTCTATCCAGCATCTTCATCAACAGTGCACCACGTGGGTCACCATCGGGATAAAGCGGATGAGCAAAGCCCGGTAATCTCGGTGAAAAATGATGGCTGGCATCATGACTGCGTAAATGCCTGGCCAGGAAACTGGAGATATCATTTTCTGGAACAGCCAAAGCAGCGCGCAACAGCCGGCTGACGCGCAAACTCTCACCGCCATGCTTGGGGCCGGAGAGCGCGGCCAGTCCAGCCACCAGAGCCATGCCCATGTTGGCACCGGCAGAAGCGACACAACGCACAGTAAAAGTGGAGACATTCAATTCATGATCTGCGCTGACGACCAGGGCTGCGCGCACCAGTTCTGCTTGTTCTGCATTTAACTGCCACGCAGCAGCGAGCTTTTGGTGAAATGCCTGATAGTCAGGTGCTATACCCAGGAGTGCTGCGGCGCTCAGATGCATCCACAGCATGGCTTTTTGATGTGCATGGATGTACTGTATTTCTTCCACCGTTCTGGCGAGCAGGGGCAAGATACTGATGGCTCTTTCATAAGGCGACAGATGCGCAGTCAAGCCCGGCAGCGTGGGCCATAGCCTGGTCAATGCAGTCAGACAGGTCTGGGGCAGATCAGGGCCTGCCTCGCTATCCCATAAAACCCATGCAGTCTGTTCCAGCGTATGTGTCACTGCGAGTTCATCGACGGCATGAGCACGGTAATACAGCTTGCCATTTGCAACCTGAGTAATTTTTGATTCGAGTACAGGCAAGCCCCAGTCTATCGCCGATTCGGCAGCACTACCGGCCCGCTTGTTGTCGCTAGCGCGCGCCAGCAGGCGCAAGACTTCTTCTTTCGCATAACGCTTCGCCTTTTGCCCCGGATGCTGCTGCGATTGCAGCAAGCCACGGCTGACATAGGAATACAAGGTAGGCAGGCTGATGCCTAGCAAAGCGGCTGCTTCTCTGGCAGTGAGGGTGTTATTCACGATAAATTCACGATAAATTTATATTGATAGGCAGAATCAAGATTGACCACAGGGCAATGCAGATCCTAGACTGCAATCGTAGAAAGTCAGATCAGCGCATTGTGCGCCAGTTTGAAATTTTTGGGGAGAGCATGATGTCGGCAGAAACTTTATTGGCGTCTTTATGGCATGCGGGTGGTGGTGAGCCTGAGGCTTTACAGCAATTGAGATTCACTGGCGACAATGCACAATTACCATCTACTTTTGCGGTCGGTGATGTGGCATCGGCCAGCATAGCCGTGCAAGCCCTGATGGCTGCGCAACTATGGCAGGCCCGCGGTGGTGCTGCGCAAGAAATCACTGTGGACAGGCGTCATGCTCTGGCCATGTTCAAAAGCGACCGTTACCTCAGTATCAATGGCAAAGCAGCCGATGACCCCTGGAGCAAGATCGCCGGTTATTATCAGGCGGGCGATGGTCGCTGGATACAATTGCATACCAACTTCCCGCATCACCGCGATGGCGTACTGGCCATCTTGCAATGCACAGAAGAGCGCGCCGCAGTTGCCAGGGCCATTGCTGGCTGGCAGGCGGCAGAGCTGGAGCAGGTGCTGGCCGATGCCGATATGTGTGCTGCCATGATACGTACCGGGCAGGAGTGGCAGGCGCATCCACAGGCCCAGGCCATTGCTGAATTGCCGCTGTTTGAAGTCAGGAAGATAGCCGATGGTCCTGTCATACCATTGGAGCAAGTTGGTGGACAAACCTCCTTGCGCCCACTAAGCGGTGTACGTGTGCTGGATTTATCCAGAGTCATTGCAGCGCCTGTAGGGGCACGTACGCTGGCACAACATGGAGCGGATGTGCTCGCGATTAGTGCCGCACACCTGCCCAATATCATGCCCCTGGTGATGGATACTGGCCGTGGCAAACGCTCGGCGCAATTGGATTTGCGTAATGTTGAGGGGCGACAAAAATTGCATGAGCTGATACGTGGTGCAGACGTTTTCATACAGGCTTATCGACCCGGGGCCTTGTCACAGCTAGGTTGTTCTGTTGAAGAACTGTGTGCACTCAAGCCTGGCTTGATCTACGTCAGCTTGTCTGCCTATGGCCATGTCGGCCCCTGGGCAAACCGGCGTGGTTTTGACAGCCTGGTGCAATCTACCAGCGGCATTGCCGATGCCGAAGGCCAGGCGGCAGGCAATGCAGCGCCAGGCAAGCTACCCTTCCAGGCACTTGATCATGCAACTGCTTATTTGCTGGCGTATGCGACCATGCTGGCCCTTCAAAAACGTGCTGTTGAAGGCGGCAGCTGGCAAGTCAGGGTATCGCTGGCACAGACTGGCCGCTGGTTGCAAGCCATGCCAAGACGTGGTTTACAGGAAGATGCTGCAGAACTACGGCCAGAAGAAATCGCTGTGTTCTTGCAGACATCCAGTTCAGGTTTTGGCGAGATGCAGGCGATTGCGCCGGTAGAAAAAATGAGCCTGACACCCGCGCATTTTGCATTGCCCGCACCTACACTTGGGCAACATGCGCCAGTCTGGCTGCCATAATTGAGACTCAAATTGCATGCTGCTGCAGCCAGCCATGCAATGTGGTGATGAGTTCTGGTGCTTTTTCCAGTGGCGACATGTGGCCGCAATCTTCGACGATATGCAGTGTGGCATCTGGTAATCCATGCGCCAGTTTTTCTGATTCTGCAAGACTGCGCATCTGGTCATTCCTGCTGGCGACGACGAGGGCAGGGCAGGCAATTTCAGTGAGTTCATGATGACCATCTACACGAACTATGGACAGTTGCTGCAAAAAGACCTGCTTGCCAAGCGCCAGTGACATGGCCTGCAAATGTGCCAGCATGACAGCATCATCCTGACGCTCAGGGTGCAGGGCGCGGCGCAGGGCTGTCATGGTCTGGCCCTTGTAGGGATAGTGTTCCAGCAGCTTGATTTGCTGACGGTTTTTATTGTCTTCATCTGCTGTGCTGGCGCGTCCTGAGGTGTTCAGTAAAACCATGCCACTTATCGCTTTGTCTTGCTGAAGCGCCAACCATGTCAGATGACGCGCTACATAGCCCCCCAGAGAAAAACCGATAATGATGGCCTTGTCAGGCAATGCCGGGAGCAGGCGTGCCGCCATATCCTCTATGCTGTTTCCCTCATTCAAATCGGCGAAATGCACCTGTCCCAGTTGCTCCAACCCGGGCAACATGAATTTCCATAAACTGGCATCACACATGAAGCCGGGGATGAGCAGGAACTGGCGTGCTGGTCTGGTATCAGCGAGTGTGGATTCTGGCATGCGGTTTAATGATGGGTGGTTTTATTTCTTTTTGATGTTTTGCAAAAGACTGCTGACTTGCTGGCTCAGCGGTATGTCATGCTGGCGCAATAACTGCACATGCAAGACCAGGTTTTCCAGCACCAGCTTTGCCGCAACTGCCAGCAAGGTGACTTGTCTGTCTTCATTGCTGAAGTTTTCCATCGCATCTGCCATGTCACACAAATGCTGAGCAGTGATGGCGCGCAGCTCATCTTCTTCGAAGGGCAGGTCAGCAAAATCGATGGGATCTTCCTTCTCTACTTCCCTCATTAAATCCTGTAATTGCTCTGGTGTGATGGACATGTGCACTCTCCTTGAAAATAGCGAGCCGGACTGTATGCCATTTCTCTGTTCTCATTGTAGACTGCTTTTGAGGTGGCTGAATACTGCGCTTATTTTCTCATCTCAATTTTTGATCGACAATCCAAAGACAGCCAGCCCACCCAGCGCCAGCAATGCACCCAGCCAGCCGGTGGAGGTCCAGCCGTATCCCATCGTGATGACTGCACCACCCAGCCATGCGCCAAGTGCATTGGCGACATTGAAAGCAGAATGATTCAGGGCCGCAGCCAGGGTTTGCGCTTCACCTGCCACGTCCATCAATCGTATCTGCAAGGCAGGGCCGATAGCGACCAGGGTACCGAGCAAAAATACCCAGATGATTGCTGATATTGTGTAGCTCATCGCGAAAGAAACACCACCTAAAACCACAGCATTCCACAGCAGCAGGACAGCAATAGAACGCAGCAGATTTTTGTCTGCCAGACGTGCTCCCAGCATGCTGCCCACCACCATACCAACGCCAAACAGTGACAGTATCAAAGGGATGACGCCAGCAGACAGTTTCGTTACTTCTGTAAGTATGGGTTTGATATAGCTGAACACAGCAAACATGCCACCAAATCCGACCGCGCCTATACCCAGCGTCAACCAGACCTGCTTGTTGGCCAGCGCAGCAAGCTCACTTCCGGGATTTGCGTTTTTCGCTGCGGCCACATCCGGTACGGCGAAATACACAGCCACGCTGCTGATTACCGCCAGCGAGGCGACAAAAACATAAGCAGCCTGCCAGCCCCATGCCTGCCCCAGCCAGGTTGCTGCGGGTACGCCAAGCAGGGTAGAACTAGTCAGGCCCAGGATGACCAGCCCCACTGCAGTCGCACGTTTGTCTGGCGTTACCATATTGGCGGCAACTAGCGTGGCGACACCAAAGTAGGCTCCGTGCGGCAGGCCTGCGATAAAGCGCAGGATATTCAGCGAGAGGAAGTCGTTAGTCAGCGTCACGGCAAAATTACCTGCTGCGAACAACAATATGAGGGCGATCAGCAAAGTCCGGCGTGGCCAGCTGGCTGTCAGCACGGCAAACATAGGGGCGCCGATGACCACACCAAAGGCATAGGCACTGACGACATGGCCAGCCTTTGGTATGGATACTGCCAGGTCTTTAGCTACTTCTGGTAGCAAGCCCATCATGGCGAATTCACCAGTGCCTATCGCGAATGCACCGAGCCCCAGCGCAGTGACGGCATATAAAAATTTGCGCTGAGTGTTGTCAGCAACTTTGGCACTCACTGATGCTGGTGTAGTCGACATGGCGTTGGGTATGATGGGCATGATAGGCAATCAAAAGAAAATTAATTGGCGACGGTGAAGCGCTTCTGTATATGTTTCGGTGTTTCCAGTTCATCCGCGATAGCGACAGCCAGGTCTTGTACAGAAATACCTGCATGTGCACCGGCAACGCCCGGCAGCAGATTGTCAGCACCTACCCGGTATTGCCCGCTACGCTCGCCAGGTGCCAGGCCTATCGGTGGTGACAGGAAGCTCCATTCCAGCGTGTCTTCTTTCTTGATGAGGTTCAGGGCTTCTCGCGCGGCCAGTGCGCCTTGTTTGTATTCCGCCGGGAATTCAGGCACATCCACTAGTTGCACGCCAGGTGCCACGAACAGGCTGCCTGCACCACCCACCACCAGCAAACGCTTGACGCCTGCCTGTTTGATGCCAGTAAAGATGGCTTGCGTGCCCTGCAAGAACAGATCATGGATTTGCGCTTCGCCCCAGCCAGGGTTGTAGGCGCTGACTACGGCATCTTGCCCCGCTACCGCCTGTGTCACCTGTGCTGCATCCAGTATGTCCGCCTTTACTACGGTAAGACCGGCTTGCGCTGCTACTTTGGATGGGGTACGTGCCAGCAGGGTGACTGCATGACCGCGGCTCAGCAATTCTGCCAAAACAGGTGTGCCTACAAAACCGGTGCCGCCAATTAATGCGATTTTCATTTGAAACTCCTTTGTGTGTATGTTTAGTTTGTGATAAATAGTGTGAATACTTAATGATTTCTTGAATAGATAGTAAAATTCAATAACACTGTGAAGCTATGCTAACAAATCAATGATTTATCTGGAGTGGAGATGGAACAGTACAAACGCATGGCCCTGTTTGCCGAGGTCGTTACCGCAGGTTCGCTGACCAGTGCCGCCCGCAAGCTGGGTATGACACCGTCTGCAGTCAGCCAGCATTTGCGGGCGCTGGAGGCTGAACTCGGTTTGTCGCTACTACATCGTTCAACCCGCAAGCTGACGCTGACAGAAGCGGGTGCGCGCTACTTTGAAGGCTGCGCCGCCATGGTGGCTGCTGCCCGTTCTGCCGAGCAAGCGCTGGCCCGCCACAGGGATGAGCCGCAGGGGGAATTGCGTATCGCCGCACCGATAGGCTTTGGTGGCATGCTGGCGCAAGCGCTGGCACCGCTGCAAAAATATCCGAAGCTGAGTTTGTGTTTGCTGGTGGATGATGCCGTGGTCGATCTGATTGATGAACGTATAGACATCGCGCTGAGGGTAGGTAATTTGCCTGATTCCAGCCTGGTCGCGCGCAAGCTGGGCAGCATGCCTGCCCAGTTATGCGCAGCGCCTTCTTATTTGAATGAGCATGGCTGGCCGCAGCATCCTCAGGACCTGGAGCAACATGTCTGGCTGGGTGGCGCACCTACCCGTCATTTGCAATTGTCCGGGCCAGATAAATCCAAAATCGAAATGAAGCTGCCAGTCAGAATCAGGGCTACCCAGGTCACTGCTCTGCATGCGCTGTGTGTAGCTGGCTGGGGGATCAGCATTGCAGTCAGTGAAGATGACCACCAGGCTTTGGCGAATGGCAGCCTGGTAGCGGTTTTACCGGATTGGAAATTGCCTGACCTGGTGATGCATGCGATTACGCCGCGTCGTGATGAGCAGCCTGCCAAGGTACGCCATGCGCTGGCCTTATTGGCAGAGCATGTCGCCAGATACGCAATGTGAAGGAGATATTCGCGATTTAGCCAAATGGAAAGCGCGCCACTAGCTCAAAATCTGCGCCAGCTTCAGGCTCTATAAACAGGGCAATGCCATCAATGACCAAGGGTTCTGGCAGACTGAAATACTGGATGGCGGCAGCATGCAGACTGTCTGCAATTGCTCCTGCATCCATCCTGTCAGTCAGTGTCATATGGAAGCGGAATTCTTCTGCCGTATACGGATAAGCCCATTCCAGCAGCAATTCATTTTGTCGGGCGGACAATGGCATTTTTTGACGGCGTGCCAGTTCAGCCTCACTCATGGGCGCACGAAAATGATCGAAGTGGCGCACGCAGGCAAAGGCAAAATCGTTCAGCGCAGTCTGGTCGCCAGTAGCTCGCAAGGCCAGGAATTTACCCATCCATTGCACCTCTGGCGCGTTTATCTGGATGACGCTTTGCTGTACGCAAAATTCTTGCAGGGCCTGGCGCAAGTCAGCCTCGCTCATACCATCAGCAAGCTGGAAAGGTGCTTTCAGCGTGGCATGAAAACCATAGCGACGTGCGTCGCTGGTCAGTTGCAGCTGCAAGCCTGCATCCAGGCTTGCAATAGCGGGCTGTGCTAGTAACTGGCCGCTGGCTGCATCATGCCCCAGCCAGTTACTGCCTCGCTGCCACCATCTGGCTTCGGGCGCAAAATACAGGGCATATCTTGTCATGCCTGTTTTTACCGTAGATCAGTCAGCAACCTGATCCGTAGGGAAGCGCAAGGAATCCCTGAGCAAGAAGCCCATGGACATATTCATGTTGATGTTCTTCGGTGGTATTGGTTTGGTAAACCATTTTTCGTAGATACGATAGATTTCACCCTCATGTATCATCCTCAGCATTTCGGTATCGACGACTTTCTTGAAGCCGGGATCATCCTTGCGCATCATGATGGAATAGGGTTCTATCGACAAAGGGTCGCCGACGATGGCAAAGGCGGCCGGTGACTTGGCTTCAGCGCGCAAGCTGTACAGCAAGACATCATCCATGGGGAAGGCATCAGCCTTGCCTTCTTCCACCATCCTGAATGAATCCTGATCGCTATTACCTTCTGTCAGTTTGATGTTCAGTGAGCTGGTGTCATTCCTGTCGGTCAGCAATTTGACGGTGGTAGTGCTCTTGGTCGTCACGACAGTGCGGTTGCGCAATTGTGGCCAGTTCTTGATGCCGCTGTCTGCTTTGACCAGGGCGCGTACGCTGGAAAAGAAATGCGGTATGGTGAACGCGACCTTCTTGCGTCTTTCTGCATTATTGGTGGTACTGCCGCATTCCAGATCTATCTTGTCGTCCAGCAAGGCGCTGAAGCGTGTGGCAGAATCGACGGGGAAGAACTGTACTTTCATGGCGGGCATTTTGAGTTCTTTTTTGATGGCCTCTGCCACTTTCAGGCACAGATCTACCGAGTAGCCGAGAGGCTGCTTGTTTTCATCGGTATAAGAAAAAGGCGCGGTTTCGCGTATGCCTATCACCAGGGTCTGGGTTTTACGTATCTTGCCTAAAGTATCGCCTGCTTCTGCCAGCAGGGGCAGGGTCAGGCACATCGCGGCAGCCATGCCACCAATTGCTTTTCGCATCATATTTTCCACCCGTTATTATGTGATTTACATTCTGAGTTTATGCTTTTTGCTAATCGACTCTAACAGTCATGGTACAAGACAAAGTATGAAATTCAAGCTTCCCGGCAAAACAAGATTTAGTAAAAAATGTAAAATTATATTGCTCAATAACATTATTTAAGATAGTCAGCTGTTTTCTTGTCATGTTTGCTGGAACGTCCCGCAGGGTCTTGGAGCTTGCTGGTTCATGGGCAAAACATGCTAAGGTGACGACATCCCTACCGTTTTTTCATCATCATGAATTTCTCATCTGACGCCTCTACAATTCCAGATAGCTTGTTAACAATACGCAACGCCCGCATAGTCCGTGCCGATGAGGTCTTGACGGGCTCCATGCAGGTCAGCCAGGGCAGGATCACAGAATTGGGCGAGGGTGTTGCCGGATTGGCTGGAGAAGACTGGCAAGGTGACTATTTATTGCCTGGCCTGGTGGAAGTGCATACCGATAACCTGGAAAAGCACTTGATGCCACGTCCCAAGGTGCACTGGCCTGTCATGCCAGCCATACTGGCGCATGATGCGCAGATCGTTGCTGCAGGTATCACCACGGTGCTCGATGCCATTGCTGTCGGGGATATTGACCCTGACAGTGTGCGCATGCAAACCCTGCAGCCCTGCGTTGCTGGTTTGCGCAAGGCAGAACAGGCAGGTTTATTGCGTGCCCAGCACTTATTGCATATGCGCCTGGAGCTGGCCGAGCCGGATTTGCTGGCCATGTTCAGCCCCTTCTTGCAGGATGACAGACTGAAGCTGGTTTCCCTGATGGACCATACGCCTGGCCAGCGCCAGTGGACCGATCTTAGTCATTATCGCGTGTATGTGACGGGCAAGCGCGGCTGGAGTGAACAGAAGGTCGATAAGATGCTGGGCCTTTTGCTGGAACGCCAGCAGCGTCATGTGGCTGAAAACCGTTGGCTGGTGATACAGGCTTGCCAGCAGCATGCCCACCCCATTCCTTTGGCTTCGCATGATGATACGACCGCTGAGCATGTGCATGAAGGCGTGGCAGAGGGGGTCAGTATTTCAGAATTCCCTACCAGCTTGCTGGCAGCGCAAACTGCCAGGCAGCAAGGCCTGGCCATCGTCATGGGCGCACCCAATCGCGTGCGCGGCGGCTCACACTCGGGCAATGTCTCTGCGGGTGAATTGGCCAGGCATGATTTGCTCGATATCCTGTCTTCCGACTATGTACCGGCCAGCCTGTTACAAGCCGCTTTCCTGTTGCAGGAAGATGGCTATGACTTGCCCAAGGCGATTGCCACCGTCAGCCGCACACCGGCCAGGGCCCTGGGGCTGGAGGACAGGGGAGAAATTGCAGTCGGTTTGAAAGCGGATTTCATACGCGTGCGCATGCTGGGGCAGTTGCCTGTGGTGATTGCGGCATGGCGAGATGGCAGGCAAATCGCCTGAAACTAAGTTTCCAGCACGGCCTGGATTGCTGTCAGTGCTTCCAGCGCTCCCATGGCCAGGCCCACATCCTGGACATACGGCACTTGTGACTCGCGTAAATTGATACGCAGCAAGCGTCCGCCAAAATGCGCAATCACGCGCTGGCTGAAATTGCGCACGCTGGGTATGGCAGTACCTGCACCCAGTTCTATCACCAGGGGCTGGCGTATCTGGCCAAACCAGCTGTTCTGACGTGCCGCCTGTTGCTGCTGCCTGTGGGCATTCCAGTCTGCATCATCAAACATCAGGATATTGGGCCTGGCCATGCCACCGCAATGCGGGCAGGTAGGCAGGGCATTCAATAACTGGCAATTGACTTCATCGACTTGCGGACTAAACTGATCTGCTTGCCAGATACTGTCACGGCAGGGTAACAGGCATTGTAGATAATGGATGGAGCCATGGCATTCATGGACTTGTGTGTCCTGCATGCCCGCTTGCTGGAAATGCCCATCGACATTGCTGGTGTAGACACTCAGGCCATGGCTCTTGGCGGCCCCCCATTGTCTGAGGATGTCAAAACCTGCATGTGGCCGTATTTGACGATAAAGCGCCAGCCTGTGCCCATAGAAACCCCAGGCCTGTTGTGGGCGGCGACGAAAAGCGGCTGGATTGGCAATTTCATAAAAAGGGATGGCTTGCTGGCCCAGTGCCGGATAAGCCTGCCAGAAACCCTCGCTGCCACGAAAATCAGGCAAGCCCGAATCTACGCCCATGCCAGCGCCAGCAGCAATCACCAGGCTGTCAGCCTGGGTGATCAGTTCTGCCGCCTGATGAAGGAGATGAGCAGGGAACACGAGGGCATCCTTTTAGAAAGCATGAGGGGGCAGACAGCGCGCAGCCAGCATTACTGTGCCATTTCTCGTAATTTCAGGCAAGTCTGCTATGAAAAATACAATTAATATGTAATAAAAGTGTAAGTAAAGTGTAAGTAAGCGTGAAAATCTCATATCAAATGCCTAAAGCTGGTGCAAACTATTGCTTATTAACAATATATTCTGGAGACAAATTCATGCAAGCCCTTCCCCGACTCTTGACCGGGCTCTTATTGGCGTTGACGCTACCCCTTTCTTCGTATGCAGAAGAGGGAACGATACGTATAGGCATCATAGGGCCATTCACTGGCAAATCTTCTATTGATATGGGCGAGAGCATCCGTGGTGGGGCCAGGGTGTTCTTGCAGGACATTAACCAGATCGGTGGTGTCATGGGCAGGCGCATAGAACTGGTAGAGCGTGATGACCAGGCCAAGCCCGAGCTGGGCGTGGCGATGGCCAAAGAACTGGTGGATAAGGAAAAAGTCGTCGCCGTCATTGGTTTTGCCAATACGGGCGTGGCCTTGCAAGCCGCCAAGGTATTCCAGGATAGTAAAAAACCCCTCATCATCACAGCTGCCACCGGGGCAGCCATCACCAAGCAATATATGCCACCGGCAATTCCCGAGAGTTATGTGTTCCGCCTGGCGGCCAGCGACAATCTGCAGCCTTCGGTCATCCTGAGCGATGTCATCGACAAACGCAAACTGACGCAAATCGCCATCTTGCATGATGACAGCCCCTACGGCATGTATGGTAAAGAAAACCTGATGGCAGAATTGCAGCGTCGCAAAATAACCCCTGTGGCACTGGAAAGTTTTAAGGTCGGTGATCAGGATATGACCGCGCAACTGGCCAAGGCCAAGCAGGGTGGGGCGCAGGTGGTGGTGGTGTATTGTCTGGGTTCAGAAGGTGCCATGGTCGCCAACAGCATGAGCAAGATTAAACTCAATGTACCTATGGCAGGTTCCTGGACCTTGTCGCAGCGCAGCTTTGCCGAACTGGCTGGCAATAATGCCGAAGGTGTACGCATGCCTGTGACTTTCATAGAAAATGATGCCAGCAACCGCAGCAATGATTTCGTACTCAATTACTTCCGCATAAATAATGTTAAATCCATTCCCTCGGCGGTGGCTGCGGCGCAGACTTATGACGCCCTCAGGATACTGACTTTGGCCCTGATGCAGGCCAATACCACGGATGGCGACAAGATCAAACTGGCGCTGGAAGACATGAAGTATGACACTACCTCTACCGTCATCTCGCGCTATAAGAAACCATTCTCCAAAAACGACCATGAAGCCATTGCCAGGAACATGCTTTTCATAGGGGAAATCCGGCGCGGCAAGGTAGCCTATGCGTATAAGGAAGATGCCAATAGTGGCTTGATCGTACGTACCAAGTAAGACCCTCTTTTTCGCCTGTCAGGCCACCTCATGCATTTGCCCTCAGGACCAGATTCACTGGCCTGGGGGCAACATTTCCTGCGCATTTCTCCAGTACTTTCTGCTTGCTGCAACGCAAACAAACTTAACCAAATTTAACTTCGCTTTTGTTGGCATTCGGCTATGCTGTTAATCTTAAAGCATGAAGTTATCTGCCTGCCCGGATGGCATTGCTATGCCTGTGCGTCCGTGTTCTTGAACAAGCATTTGTCGGTCAAAAAAATCCATAAGAAAGGTCATTATGAGCAAAGAACAGATACGTCAGGTATTGAAGGAACATGGCAAATTTTCTGCCGATATCGATAGCCTGGCTGATGATGCCGACCTGTATGAAGCTGGCATGACATCGCATGCCAGCGTGAATGTCATGCTGGCTCTGGAAGATGCTTTTGACCTGGAGTTCCCTGACCGCATGCTCAAGCGCAGTGTGTTTGAAAGCATTAATGCCATTCACGCAGCCATAGAAGAATTGACGGCCTGATATGGATACCTCAGCCCCCTCAGCCATGATACTGGCGGCCAGGCTGGTCGCCAAAGAATTTGCCGCTCCGCACGCCAATGCCGTTGATCAGGAAGCGCGTTTCCCGCTGGAAGCTGTCACGGCGCTCAAGCGAGAGAAACTCTTAAGTGCCTATGTACCAGTGGCGCTGGGTGGGGCGGGTCTGAGTTTGACAGAGCTGGTGGAGATCGTGGAAATCCTGGCACGTGAATGCGCAGCCACAGCGATGATCTATGCCATGCACCAGATACAGGTTATCAGCATAGTCAGGCATGCCCAGGATAATGCCTGGTATCAGAATTATTTGCGCGAGCTGGTAGAACATCAATACCTGATTGCCTCGGTGACTTCCGAGGTAGGCGTGGGTGGTGAAATGCGTCGCAGTCATTGTGCGGTCGAAGTGGATGGCCAGCGCTTCAAACTGATCAAGGATGCCACCACGATTTCCTACGGTGCCCAGGCCGATGATTTGCTGGTGACAGCCAGACGGAACCCCGATGCCGCTCATAGCGACCAGTCACTGGTACTGGTGCGCAAGGCCGATTACACGCTGGAACAAAAAGGTGGCTGGGACACCATGGGCATGCGCGGCACTTGCAGCCCGCCCTTCCTCATGACCGCTGCTGGTGACGTCGCACAGATTATCGATGTGCCATTTGGCGATATGTCGGCACAAACCGTGGTGCCGGTATCGCATCTGTTATGGGGTGGTTGCTGGATGGGCTGCGCCGCCGCAGCAGTCAACAAGGCCAGGGCCTTTGTGCGTGGGCAGGCACGTGCCAATCCCGGCACCGTGCCACCGACAGCTTTGCGCCTGGCAGAACTGGTCAGCATGATGCAAAGCCTGCGCACCTCAGTGCAAGCCTGTCTGACTGAATATGAAGCCTTGTCAGTTGCCGATGATGCAGCAGTCGGTATCCTGACTTCCATGGGCTATTCGCTGAAGATGAATAATCTCAAGATAGATGCAACCCAGGCCCTGCCACAAATTGTGACCAAGGCCTTGTCCATTTGCGGCATACTGGGCTATAAAAATGATAGCAAGTTCAGCATGAGTCGCCATCTGCGTGATGCACATTCAGCCGCCATCATGGTGGGCAATGACCGCATCCTGGCCACCAATGCCAATTTGCTGCTGGTACTCAAAGACGACTAGGAAGGGTTGAACATGTCCATCGATTTTTCTCCAGAAGGCCTGACCGATGACCTGGTTGCTGCTGGCCACATCATCCCCGTAGGTGTGCAAGGCATTTTTGGTCGTGGCCCGGTATTTGAAGACGTGTTACGCCGCTTCGATGATTATGTCAGTCGCGTGGCTGCCAATGATGGCGCGGTCAAAATGTCTTTCCCGCCCTGCCTGGACCGCAAGGTGCTGGAGCGTAGCGAATACCTGGATTCCTTTCCGCAACTGGCGGGCACCATCTTCAGTTTTACCGGCAATGAAGCCCAGCACAAGGAGCTCATAGAAAATGTCCATGAAGGTCGTCCCTGGACCCATCTGCAAACCATGACGGCAGTCTGTTTGACGCCAGCTGCCTGCTATCCGGTCTACCCCAGCTTTACTGGTACTATTCCTGCTGAGGGCCGTCTGGTGGATATGCAAAACTGGGTATTCAGGAATGAGCCTTCACCAGAACCTACCCGCATGCAATCTTTCCGCGTGCGTGAATTTGTCCGTGTCGGTACGCCCGACATGGTGGTGGTCTGGCGTGACACCTGGTTGCAGCGCGGCCTGGATATTTTAAAATCCCTGGGTTTGCCTGCACATTCTGATGTTGCTTCTGACCCCTTCTTTGGGCGCGGTGGCCGCATGCTGGCCGCCAATCAGCGTGAGCAGCAATTGAAGTTTGAAGTGCTGGTGCCCGTGATCTCTGAAGCCAAACCCACGGCGGTTTGCTCCTTTAATTATCACCAGGACCATTTCGGCAAGCTGTTTGAGATTTACCAGCAAAATGGCGAGCTTGCTCATACCGCCTGCCTGGGCTTTGGTCTCGAGCGCATCGTCATGGCCCTGTTCAAGACCCATGGCATGCAAACCGAGCACTGGCCGCAGGCAACCCGCGATTTATTGTGGTCATGATGTGCTCATGAGCTTGCACGCGTTAAGCCCGATTATTGCCAGCGACTATCAGCCACATGCCCTGCATGGTGCTGACAGGGCCTGGGCAGAAACCAATTGTTATATCGATGTCTGGATAGAAGTCTTGCATGCCCAGGGCCTCAACCCGCTGGCCTGCCTGCCCATGGTGTTTGCCAATGATTTTGATGGTGATCAATGGACGTTTTACAAACCACCGCATGAAGACTTGTTTGCCCTGTATGGCATAGACGTACAAGAACTCAATGTCTGGCGTGGCTTGCTCAGCAATGCCACAGTACAGCTAGGTCGTGGCCGCCTGGTGCTGACAGAGACAGATTCATTTTACCTGCCGGATACGGCAGGCACAGATTATCGCGCGAACCACGTCAAGACCACCATCGCCATACAGGAAATTGACCTCGAGCAGCAAAAGCTCGGTTACTTCCATAACAGCAGCTATCACGAATTGCAGGGCGAAGATTTTGTCGAAACCTTCAGGATAGGCAAGCCGCATGATGCGACGTTCATGCCGCTGTTTGCCGAGTTCGTGCGTCTCGATCATGTGCAGAAAAAAACAGATGCAGAACTGGCAGCGATTTCTTTGCCACTCTTGCGCAAATACCTGGCCAGACGCCCGCGCAGCAATCCTGTCAGCCTGTTCCAGGCTGTCTTTATCAGCGATGTAGAGCAATTGAAAGAAGAGGGCATGGTGGCCTATCATGCCTATGCTTTTGCCTGTCTGCGCCAACTCGGTGCGGGCTTTAGCCTGGGTGCGCATTACCTGCGCTGGCTGCAGCAACACCAGCCCTTGCAGTTTGAACAGGCAGCGATAGAATTTGACAGCATTTCCGAAATCACCAAGACCTTGCTACTGAAAACCGCCAGGGCCGTCATGGGCAAAAAAGCCGTGGACCTGGCACCGTTGCTGGAACAACTGGCTGCGCACTGGCAGCAAGGCATGGCGGCGCTGGACGCCAGCCTGGCTGTCGGGTGATATTGCATCCATGGCTGAAAAAATACTCATCCCGCTGACTACTGACTGGCAAGTCACTCAAGTTGCCAGTGGCAGTGTCTTATTACCATTTTCCTTGCCATCTACATTGTCATCTGCGTTGTTATCTACATTACCAGCGCAAGTGCCAGGCACCATTGCCAGTGGCTTGCGCGCTGCCGGGCAGTTTGAATATGGCAAAGATAATTTCGATGCGCTTGATGTCTGGTATTTTTGCGATCTGGATTTACCTGCGGATGCAGCCTGGCTGCATTTTGAAGGCCTCGCTACCCATGCTGAAGTTTACTGGAATGACAGCCTCATCCTGCAAAGCGAGAATATGTTCATCGCCCATAGTCTGGATCTGGCTGCACTTGCTGTCATTGGCAAGGGGCGCTTGAGTCTGCGTTTCCTGGCATTGAATACCGTACTGGCACAACGCCGCCCCCGCCCGCGCTGGAAAACCCGTCTGGTCGAACAACAGCAATTGCGCTGGGTACGCACCAGTTTGCTGGGCCGCATGCCAGGCTGGTCACCACCAGTAGCGCCGGTGGGACCATATAGACCCATCCTGCTGGAATTGCAAAGCCCTCTGCGTATCAGCAGCAGGAACATCAGCAGCAAACTGGATGGTGAAGATGGACAGTGCAAAATCGAATTGCTGGTGCAAAGTACGCAGGCATTGACCGCCTGTACCATCAATATTGGTGAACAGGAATCTGCCCTGGATTGGCAAGACCTGGGCGAGCAGCAATATCGTATTCATGGTCTGTGCCAGCTGCCTGACGTCAGGAAATGGTGGCCGCATACCCATGGTGATGCGGCCTTGTATGCGCTGGAATTGAAGGTCAGTTCTAGTGATGGCGTGCAAACTATCAATCTTGGTCATACCGGTTTTCGACAAGTAAAAGTCGATCAGCGCGATGGCGATTTCAATTTGCATGTGAATAATGTACCCGTATTTTGCCGCGGCGCTTGCTGGACACCGGTAGACATGATCTCATTGCAAAATGAGGGCAAGGATTTACGCCAGATGCTGACGCTGGCGCGCGACGCTGGCATGAATATGCTGCGGGTTGTCGGCACCATGGTGTATGAGACTGATGCGTTTTATCAGCTATGCGATGAACTCGGCATCCTGCTCTGGCAGGACTGCATGTTCGCGAATATGGATTACCCTGTCACCGATGCTGTATTTACTGCCAGCATAACGACAGAAGTGCAGCAATTCCTGCAGCGTACTCAAGCCTCGCCCTGCATCGCCGTCGTCTGCGGGAATAGCGAAGTCGAGCAGCAGGCCGCCATGCTGGGCCAGCCTGCTGAACTGTGGCGCAATACATTTTTTGCCGAGACACTGCCTGCGCTATGTGAACAATACAGACCCGATGTGCAGTACTGGCCATCCAGCCCCAGTGGCGGTGTCATGCCTTTCCAGCTTGATACAGGTGTCGCCCATTATTTTGGTGTTGGTGCTTATTTACGGCCACTCGATGATGCGCGCCGCAGCGCTATACGCTTTACTTCGGAATGCCTGGGTTTCTCGAATATGCCTGACGACGATCTGATCGATGGCATGTTGAAGAATGGCGAAACACCAGGCTCCTATCCGGCGTGGAAGCAGGGTATACCGCGTGACAATGGCACAGGCTGGGATTTTGAAGATGTCCGCGATCACTATATGGCTGAGCTCTATAAAGTGAACCCTGCCAGCCTGCGTTATGCCGACCGTGAGCGCTATCTGGCTTTAGCACGTACTACGACTGGTGTAGTCATGGCCAGCACCATGGCTGAATGGCGCAGGGCAGGTTCGACTTGCCATGGTGCCCTGATCTGGTTCTGGCGCGATTTAAGACCAGGTGCGGGCTGGGGCATTATTGATGCTCATGGCAAACCCAAGGCGGCCTATTATTATCTGAAGCGCGCCATGGCTGCGCTGACGGTGTTCATCACCGATGAAGGTTTGAATGGCCTGGCACTGCATGTCATCAATGACGGCCCGCTGGAATTCGAAGGCGAACTGGAACTGAATCTGTATCGTCACGCCGAGACCCGTGTAGCCCATGGCCGTATTGCCGTGCAAGTGGCGGCGCATGCCGCAATCAAAGTGTCGGACTATGCGCTCTTGCCGCATTTTGTCGATACCAGTTACGCCTATCGTTTTGGGCCAGCCGGACATGATGTGGTGCAAGCGGCCTTGTACCGAACCGGCGAAGAGCAGGCATGCGCGACAGATTTTCATTTTCCGTCGGGGCAGCAATTTCCTCCGCAGGCAGATCTGGGTTTGCAGGCACATTGCAGTATGGATGCGGATGGCAATCATCTCCTGCATTTGAGTACACAAAAACTGGCCCAGGCGGTCGTGATACAAGTTCCTGGTCTGTTGCCGGACGATAATTATTTTCACCTGGCCCCCGGCAGCAGCAAACAAATTCGGCTGATGGCCGTGGAGGGCAAGTCCATCAAGCCCGGCCATGTACAGGTGCAAAATGCGCTGGGCAGTATCAGGGTGGCTGTGGCAACTAGTATGGCAACTTAGCGGGGCAGATTTGGCAACTCAACAGTATCCTAGCAAAGACATTCTGTATACGCCGCAAGCCTTCTGGTTTGGTGATGTTGCCAGCCCCATGCTGGGCTGGTACCACCCGGCAAGGGTGAGGGATGCTGGCGGCAGCCGCCAATGCGGGGTGGTGCTTTGCCCACCGTTTGGCCATGAATACATGGTGTCTTATCTGGCCTATAAGCATCTGGCCATGCATCTGGCAAAAGCCGGGTTTGATGTCTGTTTTTTTGACTATAACAATAGTGGTGATGCGGCTGATGCTGAAGGTGACAGGGTCGCGTTATGGCAAAAAAATATCAGCCAGGCGGCGACGCAATTACGTCAACTGGCTGGTATTGAACATATTGCCCTGTTTGGTTTGCGCCTTGGTGGTTTGCTGGCGGGGAGTGTGGCCGCAGCCATTGATGCCAGGGCCTTGCTCTTGATGGCTCCAGTTATCTCTGGTCGTGCCTATGCGCGTGAAATGCTGGTTTTGCGCAGCATGAGTTCGCTGCAGGCAGAAGTCGACCCTGACCGCACCATAGACCCCAATCATGTGCAGACGGATGATGAGCTGACTGGCTATGAGTTTACTGCAGCAACCGGCAGCAGTTTGGGGAAGCTGGATTTAAGCAAACTGCCTGCGCCAGCCATGCCGGTTTTTGTACAGGCGCGCGATGACATCAGCGGCCAGGAAAGCAAGCTGGTGCAAGCCTGGCATCATCATGACCACGCCCTGCACTTGTCAGAGTTGCCTGGCTATGCCGCCATGATGTGCGAGGATGCCCATGACACCGTGGTGCCGACAGCGATCTGGCAAGAGATGCAGGCCTGGCTGGGACGTTATTTTCCCTTGAATGAAGTGAGCAGCCGTGATTTGCCCATCACCAATCCGGTGGCCAATATAGTTTTTGGCCATGTCGTGGTGGAAGAAGAATTGGTGGAGCTGGAAGGCATGTCCGGCATAGTCAGCCGGCAAGCAGGTGCAAATATCAAGGCCCTGCCTACTGTGATTTTGTGCAATATAGGCGCTAATCACAGGGTAGGCAATCACCGTCTGTATGTCACTCTGGCACGCAACCTGGCCAGTCACGGTTTTCATGTACTGCGTTTTGACAAGTCAGGCATAGGCTATAGCAAGACTACGCCAGACGATAAAGAAAACGATGTGCATGCGGCTTCCAGTGTTGATGATCTCAGCAGTGCCATGTATTTCATGCAGGGCAAATACCATAGTCCCTCTTTTGTCCTGGCGGGCCTGTGTTCAGGTGCCTACATGGCTTATCTGAGTGCGCTCAGGGATGAGCGCGTCAGTGGCCTGGTCTTGATGAATCAACTGACTTACCGCTGGCGTGAAGGCGATACTATCGAGGCACGCAAAAAAGCCACCATCAAATCCACCCATTTTTATGTACATGCACTGGCCAAAGGGGATACCTGGAAACGGGTACTCAAGGGCCAGGTGGATTTTCGCCAGATAGGTGGTAATTTGCTGCGCCGTACAGGCAAGCGCCTGCGCACGCAGTGGCAGCTGCTGACGACCTATCTGATGCACAATAATCTTTTCCTGGGGCAGGTGGCACGCAATTTTAAAAACCTGGAAGGCAGGGGGACTGAGCTGCTGATGATTTATGAAACCAGTGATACTGCGGTGGATGTCATGACCGAGCAATTTGGCAGGCATGCCAAATTATTGGGGCAGAGTGAACGCATCTGCCTGAAATTTTTCAGAGGGGCAGACCATACCTTTACCCCGCGCTGGTCACAATTGGCCCTGGTGGATTTCATCAGCAAGCATTTGCTGCATCGTTTTAGCCATCGCCAGCAAGACCAGACTGTGACCGCGCCTATCGCTGCTCTCCAGCGTTTTGACGCTGCTGAGCATATAGCTAAGCCTGCCGCTGCAGACGTGGCAAAATAAAACGCCAGACCACGATCAGTTCAAATATTTCCACTACGATGAGTGCCAGGATAGCCCCTGGTGCGCCCATGCGCGGGATGCTGAAAGCGGTAATCAGTAACACCATGCTGAGTGTCACGCTGCCCAGGAAAAACATTTGTTTGTAGGCGCCACCACTGGATAACCATGACGTGCCCACCCAGCGTGCCGCATTGATGGCGAAATAAGCGCCCCACATCATGACCAGGGGATCAAGCCCGCTGTACTTGGCGCTGATGACATGGCTTTCCAGCCACGGCAAGCCCAGTAACAACAGGGCGACATAGGCCAGCACCACCATTTCTATGCCAGCGATGGAAAACAGGGTCAGGCGCTTGAGGCCACGCCAGTCTTTGCCCGCCATCAGGCGGCTGGCCTCGGGTCGCGCAACTCTGGACCAGGCTGCCACGGCCAGTGGTATGGGCATGAGCATCAGGCGTGAAGCATTCAAATCGGCAATCGCTGCCACCCCCAGCCAGGCACCGGACAGATACACATAACTGTAGTTAGAGAGCCAGCCAACGATCACGCCCGACACTGCCCAGCGCCCGTGTCCTGCGATGGTTTCCTGGTGGGCATTGATGGCGAGTGTGATCTCTTCCCTGGCATGTGCTTCTACATCTGCGGTGGTGTGTGCCAGAAAATGCTGGCGACTGGCCAGGGTACACAGGAAGGATGACAAGGCCAGCAGCACAAACACGGTCACCAGATCGAAATGCTTGCTGAAATACAGGAATGCCAGCCCCAGGCCAACCAGGCTCACATATAATATATCTTGCCGCAGTACAGAGATGATATCGGACTGGATAAAGCCTACGGTACGGCCATATTCGCGTATGCCATTGCCAAACAGATAGGTGGCAAACACCGCCGCCAGTATCCAGCTCTTGTTGCTGTAATGCGTCGCTGCAGGTACAAATTCCACGATCACAAAAGCCAGCGAACCCATCGCCAGGGTCCAAAACACTTGCTTATACCAGTAATGACGCAAGAGCGATTTGCGGGTATCGCCCTGGACCGAGGGGGCGACCGTGGTCAGTGGCCCGGCTATCCAGGAGTCTACGATAAGTCCGACCAGCAAGCCACCAGCGTACAATTGCCCATACAGGCCATAATCTTCTTTGGCCACCAGGTTCATGAGCAAAATGCCAATGACAAAATTCAGGGCGCTGAGCATGCCCTGATCAATGACCGACAAGATGGAAGAAGAAAGAAATTTTTTATAAAAACTCATGAGCTTGCACGAGGTGGTCCTGGCTTATGATGCGGGATTGCAATGCGACGGTTAGCCTCAGCATATTTTGCAACAGAAACATAACATCAAGACTGCTTGATACACAAAGTATTTCATTCTTTTACTATGACTTTACCTTT
The DNA here is from genome assembly GCF_049340345.1 of Undibacterium sp. Di27W. Taxonomy (NCBI): domain Bacteria; kingdom Pseudomonadati; phylum Pseudomonadota; class Betaproteobacteria; order Burkholderiales; family Oxalobacteraceae; genus Undibacterium; species Undibacterium sp. Di27W. The sequence continues at coordinate 139,005 of NZ_JBMPOS010000003.1, forward strand.
ATTTTTCATCATTTATGAATAATTTAACCACTAAAGACCGGGCTCTGGTGCTGTTCAGTGGCGGCCAGGATTCTGCCACTTGCCTGGCCTGGGCCTTATCCCGTTATGCCCATGTAGAAACCATAGGCTTTGCCTATGGCCAGCGTCATGCCATAGAACTCAGTGTCAGGCCGACGCTGATAGAAAAAATGCGTCAGTTTTCACCTGAATGGCAAAGTCGCCTGGGTGAAGACCACATGATAGATTTATCACTGATTTCCCAGCTCTCGCATACGGCGATGACAGAAGACATCGCCATAGAGATGCAGGAAAATGGCTTGCCAAATACCTTTGTCCCTGGCCGCAACCTGATGTTCATGATGACGGCCGCAACCCTGGCTTATCGCCGCGGTTTGAATGTGCTCGTTGGCGGCATGTGCGAGACCGATTTTTCTGGCTACCCGGATTGTCGTGACGACACCATGAAAGCTCTGCAAGTGGCGCTCAATCTGGGCATGAATACCCGCCTCAAGCTGGAAACACCGCTGATGTGGATCAACAAGGCAGAAACCTGGTTGCTGGCAGAACAACTGGGCGGCGCTGCGCTGGTAGACCTGATACGTGAGGATACTCATACCTGCTATCTCGGCCAGCGTGGCGACCTGCATCCCTGGGGTCATGGCTGCGGCACTTGCCCGGCTTGCGCCTTGCGGGCGCGCGGCTATGCGCATTATCGTGCAGGTAATTTCGAATTGTAAGCATGGCGTTAGCTTAGCCACATAAACTGGAGCGACAAATCATGATAAAACCTAGCCCATGCTGATTGCTGTCATCACCGACTTGCACGCCAATCGTGAAGCCCTGCAGGCTTGTCTGGCACATGCGAAGCAGCACAAGGTCACGCAGTATGCCTTCCTCGGTGATCTGGTGGGCTATGGCGCGGATCCAGGCTGGGTGCTTGATCAAGTCATGGAATATGTCAGTCAGGGAGCCTGGGCGCTGATGGGTAACCATGATGCTGGCTTGCTGCAGGGTGAGCGCCAGGGCATGAACCCGGTCGCCAGAAAAGTGGTGGACTGGACACGTGCCCAACTCAAGGCTGAACAACTGGATTTCATTGCCCAATTGCCTTACCGCATAGAATGGCAAGACATTCTGTTCGTGCATGCCAATGCCTGGGCACCCGAGAATTGGGAATATATAGATGGCGTCATGGAAGCCACGCGCAGCATGCATGCCACCAAGGCCAGCATCACGTTTTGCGGCCATGTGCATATGCCTGGTCTCTACCATATCAGCCTGACTGGCAAGACCGGGGAATTTACTCCCATGCCTGAAGAAGGTATCCCCCTCAGCAGGCAAAGGCGCTGGCTGGTCATCCCCGGCTCTGCAGGCCAGCCGCGGGATGGTGACCCGGCAGCCTGTTATGCGACTTTTGATACCGAAAGCCAGGTCTTGACGTATTACCGGGTCCCCTATGATGCTGAAACCGCTTGCCAGAAAATCATCGCTGCCGGTTTGCCTGCCAGCCTGGGGCACAGACTGCTGCACGGCAATTAGCCCAGGGTAAGACATGAGCAGCCCCGCACATCACAAGCTGCAAAGCGGTATGGAATTCGATGGCTATCGCCTGGAAGAAAAATTGCATACCGGTGGCATGGCGGCCTTGTGGCGGGTCACTGATTTGCGTGAGCGACATCCACAGCAGCCAACATCCCTGATCATGAAAGTGCCGCTGCTGTATTCTACAGATGACCCGACTGCCATCGTCGCCTTTGAAGTCGAGCAAATGATCATGCCCAAACTCAAGGGTGACCATGTGCCGCGGTATTTTGGGGCAGGTGATTTTGATGCCCAGCCATATATCGTCATGGAGCAAATTGCCGGGGCATCCCTGCGCAGCCGTTTTGAGCAAGCACCTTTACCGATTGCTGAAGTGGTCGATATCGGCATCAAGGTCGCCCATGCCTTGCAAGACCTGCACAAGCAACATGTTATCCATCTTGATATCAAGCCCAGCAATATCATGTTCCGCCCGGATGGCACTGCCGTGCTCATCGACTTTGGTTTGTCGCGGCATGACCGCCTGCCAGACTTGCTGGATGAAGAATTCCGCCTGCCCATGGGCACCGGCCCCTATATTTCACCGGAACAGGTCATGGGCCTGCGTAATGAGCCGCGCAGCGACCTGTTCTCGCTTGGGGTCTTGCTCTATCATCTGGCCACTGGGCAGCGGCCCTTTGGTCATCCGACTTCCATCTCTGGTTTGAAGAAGCGCCTGTATCGCGACCCCATACCACCGCGCAAGCACCGTAGCGACATGCCAGCCTGGTTACAGGAAATCATTTTACGCTGTCTGGAAGTCGAGCCAGGTGCACGTTTTGACACTGCGGCACAACTGGCTTTTTTATTGCAACATCCAGATCAATTGCAATTGACGGCGAGAGCAGAAAAACAGGGGCAGGATGGGTATATGGCAGTACTCAAGCGACGCTTCCAGGCAGCTGGGGCCGAGCCGGTACTGATGCAGAGCGCCTCGGATCAATTATCCAAAGCCCCCATCATCGTCGCTGCGCTGGACTTGAGTAGTGGTTCCGTGGCTCTGGCAGAAAGCTTGCGCACGATCACCAGACGCATGTTGCAGACAGAGCCGGGCGCACGCCTGGCCTGCCTGACCATACGCAAGGTCAGCCGCCTGGGCATGGATGACAGCCTGATACAGCAGGGTGAAAACATCCATGTCAAACAACTGGTAGACCTGAAACACTGGGCCAGGCCCTTGCAGGTCAATCCCGATAAAATCACCTTCCATGTACTGGAAGCACCAGATGCGGCAGCTGCCATCATCGACTATGCCCATAGCAACCGGGTCGACCACATCATCATAGGTTCACGCGGCAGCTCGGCCTTGCGCCGCTATCTGGGCAGTGTTTCGGCGCAAGTCGTGGCTGAGGCAGAATGTACCGTGACAGTCGTGAAAGCCAGCGACAAGTAAGTCTACTTCTTCACGCTTTCCAATACCTGATCGACAAAATCGCCATCAGCATCGCTGAACTTCAGGCGTACCGGATACCATTCCAGACTCGGGGCCAGCCATAAATCCAGTTGCTGGTCCTTGGAGTCGGCAGGTGGTGCCTTGCTGACGTGGATGGCCTGCATGTCTCCCATCGGGGTCTTGATATTTTCCAGCCCCAGCACTTTGAAGGTCCAGGGGTCGGCGTCACGGCGACCTGCCACCAGCATTTTCCATTCCGAGCCTGCCTTGAAGTTCTCGCCAGCGGCACGGGCAATTGCGATCAATTGCCAGCTGGCGCTGGTTCTGTCCTGTTCGCCGCCTTTCAGGGCATAGGTTTCAGCAGAGGCACTGAAGCGCAAGGTCTTGCTGTCACGCTCAAAACTGGTGGTGGTGGCGGGTTTGCCAAACCGTTTTTCGACAAATTTGTCGGGTGCCAGGCCATAGTCATCGATGCTGCCGTGGCTGCTGGCATCGAGGATTTTGCCAACCAGCATGGCCCGGGTCTCGGTGACTATGCTGTATTTTTGTTCGCTGCTTTGCCATTTGACTGAGGCCGAACCACTCAAGGGCAAGCCACTTTGCTTGGCCTTGATGCTGTATTGCAGTTCGGCTGAAGGGGGCAGTTTGGTTGCCTGTTTGGCGGCTTCATTCGCCTGCGCCGTGGCAGACATGTTCAGAGTGAATGCCAGCAGCAAAGGCAGGCATAAAGTGTAAGGCTTGCGCATGCTTAATTTTCCCTTTTTGGAGTAATGGTGACTTTAGTCGCCGTTTGCGTTGTGACAGCACCATTGCTTTCAGTATTACGTATCTGTACCGGATACCATTGCATGGCAGGTGCCAGCCAGATTTCCAGCCTGGAGTTATACGAACCGGGGCGCGGTGGTCGTACTACATGCCAGGCCATGATTTTGCCTGCCTTGGTATCAAGCTCTTCCAGCCCGGTTACGGTAAAAACAAAGGTGCTGATGTCACGTTCTTCGGCCACTTGCAGGCGGATTTCACGCCCTGCCTGGAATTTTTCAGGTTCGGCATTACCTATGCCCGCCAGTTGCATGATGAAGCTGGCCTTATCTTGAGCCCCATCCTGTATGGATTCATTTTTATTCGAAGATGAGAAACTGACAGATTTATTCGCATGATCAAAATGCGTCGCAGTCTCGCTGCGATTGCGCCTTTTTTCTGTACTGGTGGTCGGCGTGATGCCATAGCTCTCTATCGTACCTTCGCTGCTGATCTGGTAAAGATTGATGGAAGTCAGCAATAAATCCAGTGAAGCCACTATGCTCATCTTGTAGCTGGAATTATTAAATTCCCAGTTGATTTCACCATCTCCATAGACAGGATTGCGATTGGGTTCTGTGCGCACGATGCGCATACTGATTTTCCCCGGCTGTGGGATACGTATCGGATAAGTTTGCGGGCCGTCCTTGTTTTCACTATCTTTGCTGACGGTGTTGTTGGGGGCAGTGGCCAGCTCTGCCTGGATTTCCGCTTTGTTTTCTGCGGGTGCGACAGGGAGATTTTCCTGGACTTCAGCAGGCGGGGGATTTTTCTCAGGCGCAGGTTCGGCTGGCGCTGTTTCTACTGTTTCTACCGTCCTGGTGGCCTTGGGTGGTGCTACAGCCTGGGTTTTCGGTGCGGCCAAAGGGCCGGGCTTGGCTTGGCTGCTCGTGGCTTTTTGCTCACTTTGCTCAGGTATATCCTTGAATTGCACGGCGATAGGATTTTCCTGTGTTTTGGCCCTGACAGGCGTAGTATCCAGGTCCAGCCCATGCAGGGCCAATAGATGTAGCAATACCGCCAGTGTCAAAAACAGCAGGTTCTGGCGCGTGAATAAGCGTATCTCAAATGGAGGAGCGATCGTGTTCATCTTGCTAGTGTAAACGCAGTCAGCCGATTTTGGATGACCAGGCTAAATTTGTGAGGGAGTAAAATAAGATTTTCATTGCAAACTTTGTCTCACAGGCAAGACATTAAATAATGTTAACGACAATAATAAGGCGCTGGCAACAAGCTGGCATGTGCCTGTTGCTATGTCTGGCCAATAGTGCCCAGGCTGCTGCACCCACAGTCGCAACCGCAGCCACACCTGCAGCCGCACTTACAGCCGCACCCATACGCATAGGCATGATAGATGGTTTGAGCGGAGCTTTCAGCAATGCTGGCGAGGCAGTGCAGCGAAACCTGCAAATCGCCATAGAACGTATCAATGCCCGTGGCGGAGTGCGATTGCCAGATGGACTACACCTTCTGTCATTAACGAGTTTTGATAATAAACAGGGCGTGGAAGAATCGCTGACGGCGCTCAAGCATCTGACTGACCAGCAAATTCCCTTCGTCGTGCAAGGCAATAGCTCTGCAGTCGCCCTGGCACTGGTAGATGCCATCAACAAGCATAATCAGCGTGTGCCCGATCATCGTGTGCTGTTTCTGAATTATTCTGCAGTGGATACCACCCTGACCAATGAAAAGTGCAGTTACTGGCATTTCCGTTTTGATGCCCATGCCGACATGCGCATGCATGCCCTGACCGAAGTCATCAAGGCCGACAGCCGCGCCAAGAAGATTTACCTGATAGGGCAGGACTATAGTTTTGGCCGCCAGGTCAATCAGTCAGCACGCACCATGCTGGCCAGCAAACGGCCAGATATCAGCATCGTCGGTGAAGACCTGCACCCCATAGGCAAGATCAAGGACTTCGCACCTTATGCTGCCAAGATCAAGGCCAGTGGTGCCGATACCGTCATTACTGGCAACTGGGGTAATGACCTGAGCTTGCTGGTCAAGGCTGCCAGGGATGCGGGCATGACGACCAAGTTCTACACCTTCTATGGCAATGGCCTGGGCGCACCGGCAGCACTGGGTGACGCTGGCCTGGGCAGGGTACGTGCCGTGGCTGAATGGCATCCCAATGTCGGTGGTGCCGACAGCGATGCGTTTTACCAGCAATTCCGCCAGCGTTACCCTGATCCCCGCGATGACTATGTGCATCTGCGCATGCAAGTCATGATAGAGATGCTGGCGACGGCGATAGAAAAAGCAAAAACCACCGAAGCGGCAGCAGTTGCCCGTGCCCTGGAAGGTGCACATTTCAAGAATGCCTTCCATGATGCTGTCATGCGCGCAGAAGACCATCAATTGATACAGCCACTGTATGTCTCGGTCATGCAAAAGAAGGGCGAGAACGGGGTGCGCTTTGATAATGAGGGTAGTGGCTATGGCTTTAAAACCGAGCGTTATTTCGATGCCGGATTGACTGCTTTGCCCAGCTCATGCAAGATGCTTAAATTGAAATAATCTGTAACCCTGAAAATATAAAGGAAGCCTAGTATGAGTAATCCATTTTCTGGTTCTGAGATCCCTGGCATGAATGCCATGGGCGACACCCTGTCTTTCGTCAAGAAACTCTGGGGCAATATGCAAGTGCCAGGCATGGTGGCTCCACCCATGTCGGTGGATGAGCTGGATAAAAAAATTCAGGATTTGAAAACAGTAGAATCCTGGCTGACCGTCAACATGAACATGCTGCGTGGTACCATACAGGCCCTCGAAGTGCAGCGTGCCACCCTGGCTGCCCTGCAATCCCTGGGTGAAAGTTTTGCCCAACATGCACAGCAGGCAGGTGCCATGGCAGAACAGGCAGCTACACCATTTTCTGCCAGACCTGCGACAACGGAAGAAGCGCATAGCAATGCCAACTGGCCTATGCATCCATCGACTGACAAACCGGAATCCGCTGCTGGCAAGATACCTGAACCAGACCCTGATACCGAAGTTGATGAAGATGAAGATATGCCGCCAGATGCCAGTGAAGTCAAGGCGGAACCAAAATCCGAAGTCCATCCCAATAACAGCGATGCATCTGCCGATGCGCCAGAACAGGCCAGGGCCAGTGATGCCAGTGCCCCGTTTGCCAACCCGGCTGCCTGGTGGGGTTTGCTGCAGGAACAGTTCAAGCAAGCCGTCAGCAAGGCCATGGAAACTGAACAGACTGTCAGTACAAGCGCAGAGACAGATGTGAAAAAGACTGCTGAGAAAAAATCGGCGGCGACAAACAAGAGCGCTACCAAACCCAAGGTCGCCAGCACCACTAAAACAGGCATAAAAACCGGCACTAAAACCGACACTAAAGCGGGTGCTACAGCGACTAACAAGGTCGTGCCTAAAGTCACCACAAAAACTACCGGCAAGCCAGCCAGCAAATCACCAGCCAAGCCGGTGACAAAAGCCACTGGCAAACCAGGTAAGGCGACAAAATAGCCTAGCTCGGGCAGTAAAAAAAATGGCACCCCAGGGTGCCATTTTTTACTTCGCTGAATTTTGCTGGATTTTACTCAGCAATCAAATCCCGGTATCTTCTTTAGAGCATTTGACCTTGTTTGCCGGCTTGATCTCTACTGCCTGCATATTGGCATCCAGTGCCCAGGCACTGACTGGCTTTTCTATTATGCGGTTGCCTTTACCTAGCGTGACGGCATTCACGACCGCCAGATTGTTTTGTTTACCAAAAATACAGTTACCATCCAATGATATACCTTGCTTGGGGACGGGCGGCGGCAAAGGTATCTCCACCATTTTCAATGGCGATTTGGCCAGTTCGGCAGGTGACATCTCGTTGTAATAGAGGTTGCTGTCGATGATAAATGCTGCCGCTGCTGGACGGCTCTCTGTCATCTCTTGCGCTTCTCTGCCTGTGAATTTGGTCATCACCGCCATCAGTTTGCCACCGGCCTTGCCGGTTGACACTGTGCCCCAGCCTTGTCGTAACTCCTTACGCGATGGCAGACCTGCCTGTGGAGCAACTGGTACTGGCATGGCCGCTGCTGGTGTTGCGGCTTTTGCCGCTGGCATTGCCTGAGCCGCCGGTGCTGCCGCTGTTGGTACTGCAGGCTTGGCAGCTGGCATCGCTGCTACCGGTTCGCTGGATTTTTTGTAGACGCCGTCGAAGGGGACATCGCCCCAGGCGCTGGCGCAGGTTTCTGCCTGCAATTTCATGCCAGCAACTGCGCGTTTCAGACTGACGGTGCAGCGGCCTTCTGTATACGTCCAGCCACCAGGCGCATCGCTGAACTGGCCTTCGCCAGCACCGGTATGCAGATTGCCTGGTTTGCCTTTTTCTTCGACTTCAAGCAGAAATTTGCCATTTGCCTTGATCGTCAGCAAACGCTCGAACTTGCTGTCACTGGCTTCATACACGCCTGGTAAAGGGTAAGGGCTGTAGTCAGCAGCATGGGCGCTGGTAATCAGACTGGACATGGCCAGACACAAGGGTAACAGGCTGGGGAAGGTAAGAAGTGTTGATTTTTTCATGGATGCTATGGTGAAAGTGAGTGGGGCCTGCCGAAAGCAGGACGTATCTCCAGCGACGGCAATGAAAGATGATGCATTAATGTCATTCGATCTTGCATGACGAGACTAAGCATGTCAATCAAGTAATTGTGTGTTTTATATGAATGCGCAACAATGTGTAAGCAGGCTTGTGCTGAGGATCAGACTTTGCTACTGCATTGCATTGATAAAATGATGACTGGCAGCATAAATATTCAGGAGTGACAGCTTTGGCTTTTATATATGAAAGAATTCTTGAGCATGATATTGCCAGCTACGGACTGCGCGAAATTGACCAGCAATTCCCCATGGCAGTGGCTTCCAGGTGGGCGATAGATCGCGAACGCCATATTTACTTGCGTTATATGACGTATGAGCGCGAACAGCCTTCGCACAAGAATTTCAGTTTTTTCTGGAAAGACAGTTTATTTCGTCTTAGTCTGGCTAGCGAGAGGCAAAGTCTGGATGGTGAGCAATGGTGTGCCAGCTGGACCTGGCTAGGCATGCGTGATCCCGGGCCGGATGCCAGCCATGTTTTCGATATCCATCATGATCTCATCTTGGACGATCTGAAGGACGCGCTGCGTGCTTACAGAGACGGTTCCCTGAATCCGGCCTATGCCGGTCATGTTGCGCATTTTGACTTTTGAGTAGCTAAGCCATGTCAGGCCTTGGTTACCAGTAAGCGCTAGATTTGCTGCAAAATCATCCCGACGATTATCGTAGTCCGGCATCTTCAGGGAAACTGGCTGTCATCCCAGGCCCATTCACTCACGCAAAATTTGTAGGGCCTCTCTGGTCCACTGTATCTTGCTTTCTTCAAAGGTGATGCCTGCCTTCAGTATCAGGTAACGCAATTTGTCTTCACGCGATAACAAGGATGAACTGAAGTCGCGTTTTTCTATATCACGATAGGTCTGTAGTTCTTGCTCATGCAATTGCAGGCGGCGCTCGAATTCTGCTGCCAGGCCCAATGGGCCTATGGCAGCATCGGCGCGCAATTTGACCATCATCTCGTCACGCTGTCGATTGGGTTCGCTACTTTCTCTGGCCCAGCGACGCAATTCTTCCGTGCCGTTGGGGAGTACCTTGAACTGTTTCTTACCTGCCCGACCTCCTTCCACTTCGCTTGACTCTACCCAGCCTTGCTCTTCCATACGCGCCAGCTCCCTGTAAATCTGCTGGTGAGTTGCATGCCAAAAATAGCCTATGGATTTGTCAAAACGTCGTGCCAGATCATAGCCGGAACTCGGTTTTTCAGAGATTGAGGTCAGCAGGGCGTGAGGCAGAGACATGTTTTAGAGTAATTAGTCGGTGTGGTTTTCAGGTATTTTATATGCAACTGGTTGCATAAATAAAGCGATTTCGCTATATTCTTATGCAATTAGTTGCATAGTATTTGTTTCCTGCACCTGCTGCTTGATTGAACCCTTCTTTATTTAGGAATACGCCATGTCTTTTTATCCTCACCTGACAAAGCCACTCGATCTGGGTTTCACTACCCTGCCTAATCGCCTCTTGATGGGGTCCATGCACGTGGGGCTGGAAGAAGTCGATCATGGCTTTGAGCGCATGGCAGCGTTTTACGCAGAGCGCGCCCGTGGTGGCGTAGGCCTCATCGTGACTGGTGGTATCGCCCCGAATGAAAGAGCGCGCCCCATGCATGGCGGTGCCATGCTGACCACAGAAGCAGAAGCAGAACACCATAAGATAGTCACCAAGGCCGTGCATGATGCTGGTGGCAAGATCGCCATGCAGATTTTGCATTTTGGCCGTTATTCTTACCAGCCTACCCTGGTCGCACCGAGTGCCATCAAGGCACCGATCAACCCATTCAAACCGCATGCACTGACTACTGAAGAAGTGGAAGAAACCATTTCTGACTTCGTTCGCTGTGCCGCGCTGGCACAGTCAGCAGGCTATGATGGTGTTGAAGTCATGGGTTCAGAAGGTTATCTGCTCAATGAGTTTATCGCCGCCTGCACCAATCAGCGCGATGATGAATGGGGTGGTGCTTATGAAAACCGCATCCGCTTTCCTATAGAAATCGTGCGCCGCATACGCGAAAAGGTAGGCAGCAATTTCATTATCATTTACCGCCTGTCCATGCTGGATCTGGTTGACGGTGGTTCCACGCTGGATGAAGTGATACAGCTGGCCAAGGCCATAGAAGCAGCTGGTGCGACGATTATCAATACCGGCATAGGCTGGCATGAGGCACGTATCCCTACCATTGCCACCAAGGTGCCGCGCGCCGCGTTTGCCTGGGTCACCAAGAAGCTCAAAGGCCAGGTAAATATCCCCCTGATCGCCACCAACCGTATCAATACGCCTGAGATTGCCGAACAATTGCTGGCAGAAGACTATTGCGACATGGTGTCGATGGCACGCCCACTGCTGGCAGACCCGCTGTTCATGCGCAAGGCAGAACAGGGCAGGGCCGATGAAATCAATACCTGCATAGGTTGCAACCAGGCTTGTCTGGATCATACTTTTGGCGGTAAGGTTACGTCCTGCCTGGTCAATCCACGCGCCTGCCACGAGACAGAACTGGTCGATGCACCGCTGGAAAAAGCCAAGCGCATTGCGGTAGTTGGTGCTGGCCCTGCCGGTCTGAGTTTTGCCACGACCGCAGCAAATCGCGGTCATGCCGTTACCTTGTTTGATGCTGGTTCTGAAATCGGCGGCCAGTTCAATATCGCCAAGCAAGTGCCCGGCAAGGAAGAGTTTTATGAGACCCTGCGTTACTTCGGCAAGCAAATCGAATTGACCGGCGTCACGCTCAAACTCAATACCAAGGTTGATGCGGCAGACCTGGCAGACTTTGATGAAGTCGTACTGGCAACAGGCATCACCCCACGTGTTCCTCCTATTGAAGGTGTGGAACATGCCAAAGTCCTCAGTTATCTCGATGTCTTGCGTGACAAGAAGCCTGTCGGTAAATCTGTCGCCATCATAGGTGCCGGTGGCATAGGTTTCGACGTGGCCGAATACCTGAGCCATAGCGGCACCAGCCCCAGTTTGGACCCAGAAAAATTCTATGCAGAATGGGGTATAGATACTGACTATAAAAATGTCGGCGGCTTGCGCCCTGCGCATCTGGAAAAATCAGAACGCCTGATTTTCCTGCTGCAACGCAAGACATCCAAGGTCGGTGATGGCCTCGGTAAAACCACAGGCTGGATACACCGCACAGGTCTGAAAAACCGTGAAGTACAAATGATCGCCGGTGTCAGCTATGACAAGATAGATGATGCGGGTTTACATGTCACTATCGGTGGCGAGCAAAAACTGCTGCCAGTTGATAATGTCATCTTGTGCGCTGGCCAGGAGCCAAGGCGTGATCTGCAAGCCATGCTGGAAGCGGCAGGCAAGCCTGTGCATCTGATTGGTGGTGCAGATGTAGCGGCTGAGCTGGATGCCAAACGCGCCATCAATCAGGGTACGCGCCTGGCAGCGACGATATAAAGTCGTTTTTTTGATTAAGCATGGGCCAGCAATGAATACTCCAGACGGCACTTTTTTGGATTCTTCATTGCAGGCATATTGCAAATGACGGGGTAGAGCGCGATGGCAGATACGCAAGGCTTGACGTTCAACAAGCATACACTCAGCATCAATATTTTCAGCGTCAGTGATGTCAATATTGTGTATGCGGGCTCACCACACAGACTCAGTGCAGGCAAGCTCATGCGCGCCAAAACGGCAGCAGATGAAAAGCGCTTCCCCAACTTTGGTTCTGGCACCTATATCACATTTGCCGGACCAGTCGATATAGCATGGAAATCACAGGATGGTACTGATCATAGCTATGCCCTGGACCTGGATGAAGTATTCAAAGACCGCAAAGTCTTGCATACCGAAGACGAGGCACGTTTCTACAAACCCGAACCAGTGTCTGGGAGCGCGCCCACCATCATCATAGAACTGGATGACCGCACACTGAACGTTTATATGTTTGTCATCATCCGCCTGGAAAAAGATGAGATGACACGCGAGCACAAGAATCATTACACCCTGGCTTATACAAAGACATTCTGAATTGATTGCGTAGTAAGACCATACTGAAAGGATGATGATGAACAATGTACCAACAGCAGTCGCCGCTTCCCTGCAAACCTGGCATGCCATGATTGCCAATAAAGACCTGAGTGCCTTGCCTTCCATCGTGCATGCTGATGCCGTATTTCGTTCACCCATGGCGCATCAGCCTTATGCCAGTGCCCAGGCGGTCGTGTTGATACTGAGTACGGTAGTTCAGGTATTCGAGAATTTCACTTATCACCGCGAGTTGTCGTCGGATGATGGTCTCAATATCGTGCTGGAATTCAGTGCCAGTGTCGGTGACAAGCAACTTAAGGGCATAGACATGATACGTTTTGATGCCGATGGCAAGATCGTCGATTTTGAAGTCATGGTCAGACCCATGAGTGGCTTACAGGCGCTGGGGCAGGAAATGGGCGCGAGGCTGGCGCAATATTTGCCAGCCTATAAAGCGTCTAAATAAGCGTCTAAATAAGCATCTAAATAAGAAACTGAGTAAACCTCCAAATACTCTTACTTACGCGCCTGCTTCTTCAAAAAGCGCATGAAGCTGCCCAGCACGGGCAGCTTTTCATATAATTCTTCAGCTGCATCCCAATAGTCGCGGTGCAAGCTTACCCTGCCGTCAGTAGCAAAGCGTATATGCGTGGCACCACGTATGCACTGCGGTTTTGCATTGAAGTTTTTCATCGTAAATAAAAAATCCCAGACCAGAAAAGCCGTGTCACCTTGCAAGACCGATGAAGTAATGCGAAAGCGTGGCTCATGGACTTGCACAAACATATGCTGGAATACCTGGTTGATGGCTGGCAGGCCGCGCAGCTCATTGAAGGGGTCTTTGAAACAGGCATCTTCGGTATAGATGCCTGACAAGTCCTGGCAAGCTGCCAGCGAAATACTTTCAAAGAATACGATAAGCCTGTCCAGGCTGGCCTGGTGATCGATCGTTGCTGGCAATGGGGTGGTGGGCATTTATAAACCTGTGACTTTATGAACCAGATAAAAATAGCTGCGATAAGGCAGCAGGCGCGCCAGCCTTAGCCAGTTCGTAAAACGATGGGGGAAGTGAATATGAAAGTCCCCCCTTTGCATTCCCTTGACGATGGCCAATGCTGCTTCAGGTGCACTGATCAGGGCGGGCATCTTGAAACTATTCCCATGCGTCATCGGTGTTTCCACAAAACCGGGATTGATCATGTACACCGCAATGTTTTTAGGACGCACGTCCAGGTACAGGGATTCACACAAATTGATGAGCGCGGCCTTGGTCGGGCCATAAATCAGGGCCTTGGGTAAACCAGACAGACCGGCAACTGAGCCAACAATGCCTATGCCACCGCTACCTTGTTGCAGCAGTGCAGGCAAGATCACATCCAGGCATTGATAGACGCCACGCAAATTAATATCGATCAAGCGGTTGATCGCCACCATATCAATACTGTCTGCCCGCATTTCATTGTAGCTACCTGCCACAATCAGCACCAGGTCTATGCCCCCCCATTTTTGTATGAGACTGGCATGGCAGGCGATGATGCTGGCATGGTCGCAGATATCCACTGCCATGGCCTCGGCCAGCGGATAATCTGCAGCGATTTTTTCCAGCTGTACCAGTGTGCGCGCAGACAGTGCGACCTGCGCGCCACGCGTCAATAGCAGCCTGGCAGTTTCTTCACCTATGCCGCTGGAGGCGCCGATGACCCAGATGCGTTTTCCCTGCCAGTCATGGATGGCGGGATTCATGGTGTGGTATTACTGCGTTTGGTGAAAGATAAAGTGACACTGCCAAGCTCCACCCCAAATTTGCGCATGATGGCGCGGTTCAGCATGACCTTGTCATCCATCAAGACCATGGTGTCGTCGAAATCCACGTTGTAGATGTTGCCATCTACCGGCAAGGCCAATACATAATTCCAGTGCAGGGTATTGCCAGATACCTGCCCTCTGGCTTCGCCTATGACGTCCGCTGCGGTACCGGTAAATTGATCATTGCCTGTTTTTTTCAAGGTCCAGATACGCTTTTGCTTGCTGCCATCTGAGTAAGTGAAGTCTTCATTGAGCGTACCAATATCACCTGACCACTGGCAATCCATGACCACGGTAAAGCGTTTGACTATCGCCCCTGATCTGTCCTGGAACATGCCCCAGGCATCCAGCTTGCCATTGAAGTAGCTTTGCATATCCAGCTGTGGCGTCTCATTGCGATAGCGGCCGGGTTCATATTGGCTGGCACAGGATGTCAGCAGCAGACTAAAGCTGCAGATCAGGCTGCAGAAAAATAATCGGTAGTTTTTTCTAAACATATGCTTGCCTGTCGTGATTGGTGAGACATCAAAAAACTTAATTACCCTGGCCTTTGCTGCCCAGCAGTTTGCTGCGCAAGCCTTGTGCAGAGGTATTCTTGTCCAGCCAGATCGCAAAAAAAGCATGGGCAAATTCAGCATCGTGTATCTCGCCCAATAATTTCCCATTCAGATAAAACCTGGCTGCTTCATTCGGTATATGGATGCCGGTGATATGCGTACCCTGTTTTACATCGGGGAAAATTTTTTTCATCTGGGCCTGCCAGCGCTCCCGCTTTTCCGGGGTGCCCAGTTTGAGTTTTTCTATTTCTTCTATGCTGGCATCAGCGATCTTGCCGCCATATAAAGTGCGGGCATAAGCCAGGTCCAGCGCAAATTTTTGTGGTTTATCACTGTCGGGTTTATACCCTTCAGGTGCACTCCATAAACTCGCATCATAAATATGCAGGCCAAACCAGCGAAAACTACCTGTGCCCTGCAGACTGGCTTGCGGGATTTCTACGCTGATATGTGCAGGTACAAGTGGCGGAGTAGCAGTTTTCTCTTCTGCGTGCACAGCCATCGCTGTCGCTGCAAGCAGGAGCGAAAAACTCAAACCACGCATGACTGGCAGGATAGTCATTTTTTTCTCAAGGTGAATTGCGTGACATTGATACTGCCGGCGCGGAAACCAGCTTCGCAATACGCCAGATAAAATTCCCAGGTACGCAAGAATTCGTCATCAAAGCCCTGGGTCTTGACCTGCGCCAGTTTTTCCATGAAGGCATGACGCCAGTGCAGCAGGGTGCGCGCATAGTCAAGGCCAAAATTATAGGTATCGAGTATCTCCATGCCATAAGCCTCAGCCATGGCATGGAATTTTTCTATCGATGGCAGCATGCCACCAGGGAAGATATATTGCTGGATGAAGTCCGTCCCCTTGCGATAGCGTTCAAATAATTCATCGGCAATGACAATGCTTTGGACGCAGGCATGGCCACCTTGTTTCAGATTGCGTTGCAGGCATTCGAAATAGCCAGGCCAGTATGCTTCACCGACAGCTTCAAACATTTCTATCGAAGCGATGGCATCATAGCTGCCGTTGACATCGCGATAATCCTGTATCCGTAAATCACTGTTTGCATGTAATCCCGCGTTGTGCAGGCGAGCGTGGGCATATTGCAATTGTTCGGTAGACAGTGTCAGGCCAGTGACGTGCGCACCGGCATCCCGTATCGCCATTTCGGCAAAACCACCCCAGCCACAACCTATCTCCAATACCTGGGCATTGTCCGGCAATGCGAGTTGATACAGGATGCGGCGGTATTTTTCTTGTTGGGCTTCTTCCAGGCTCTGTTCTTGCTCGTCAGAATAAATCGCGCTGGAGTACGTCATAGACGGGTCCAGCCACAGTTTGTAGAATTCATTGCCTATGTCGTAATGAGCATGAATATTTTTTTTGCTGCCTGTGCGTGAATTGCGGTTCAGCAGATGTTTGAACCTATAGACAAGATTGCCCCACCAACTGCCGTAAATCACACTTTCCAGTTGTTGGCGATTATGAGAAATCAGTTCTACCAAACCGGTCAGGCTGCTGGTGGTCCAGTGGCCCGCGATATAACTTTCGGCAAAGCCTATATCACCTGACTTGAGTACGGCACGACATAATTCCCAGTCTTTCAAATGCAGGCTGATATGTTGCCAGCCTTCATAAGCGCGGCCAAAGCTGGCAGTTTGTCCATCCGGGAATTGTATGGTCAGGCAACCATGCTCAAGTTTATTCAGCAGGCTCAATACAAATCTGGCCTGCGCTGGAAAGTGCCTGCTATTGAGTTGGGCGCTCGCTGTGACACTGCCAGCATCGTTATCATTACTGGCAGCGCCAGAGGCAAAGGTGGGATGTAGGCTGCTCATCGGCTTAACTCTTCAGTAGGAGGAATAGGTTTCGAAATAAAGGGCACGCGCTTGATCCACAGGCGCAGGGCTTGTATGTGAATGCGCAGTACTACACCAATGGTCATGAAGGGGTAGCGCAGCATGACTCTGGCTATGCTCAGATTACTCATGTCCTGCTCGCGGCCAGAAATGCTGGTGAGCAGTAGTGGGCCTTGTGCATCGGCGTAGTCAATACGCGCCAAATGTTTTTTTTGTGTATGTTCTGCGGTCTGCCCGACGATGTCTTGCTGTGCTTGCATGAAATGGAAGCGGTAACTGCCTTCGACCTGACAGAAAGGCGAGACATGAAAGATTTTCTTCGCCTGCAATTCTTCACCGTTGGACAGTTTGCCGCCATTTTCCAGCAGGTATAAATGTTTTTCGCCAAAGGTATTGCGTACTTCGCAAACAATCGCGCGCAAGCTGCCATCCTGACGATGACAAAACCAGAAAGACACAGGATTAAAGACGTACCCAAACACACGCGGAAAGCATTGCAAGCAGATATCACCATCTGCATCGCTAATACCCTGGTTTTTCAGCAAAGCATCTATCCATAGAGCCATCGGCAACTTGGCGTCGCCATGGTCGCGCTCGTGAAAGGACAGGACATTGAAGCGGTTCACAGAAAACAAGCCTGGCATGCTCATGCAATTGATGTCACGTACAGGCACGCGTATAAAAAATACGCCATAGCGAAAGGCATTTTTTACCGGCCGCAGTCGTTTATGCATGACTACGCCAGTACATAAAACGACGGCAGCTTTTGAGGACGATGTGTTCATGGCTTCAGGCGGCACGTATCTGTTGTTCGTGAGCTGCTTCCGCGCGGGCAAGTATGGTTTCTGCAACGCGCAGGCCGGATTTCAAACCATCTTCATGGAAACCATAACCGGTCCAGGCACCGGCAAACCAGATATTCCTCCTGCCCTGAATATTCTTTAACTGTTGTTGTGCATTGATTGCCATCGCATCAAAAACCGGATGTGCATAATCAAAGCTGTCGATAATGCTGGCTGCTGCTGGCTCCTCGATGGGATTGAGCGTGACGATGACCGGTGTCTTGAAAGGTAAAGGCTGCAATTGATTGATCAGGTAATGCACGCAGACACGTGGTTCCTTGCCGCTTTCACTTTGATAATTCCAGGCCGACCAGGCTTTTTTATTTTGTGGCAAGACACTGGCATCGGTATGCAGGACTGCGCGATTTGGCTGGTATTTGACGGACGACAAGACCTGCCGCTCTGCCAGGTCGGCATCTGCCAGCAGTTTCAGGCTTTGGTCACTATGGCTGGCCATAATCACATGCTCAAATGTCTGCGTACCATGTTCAGTTTGTACAGTGATTGCACCTGGCGTTTTTTCGCGCACACTCAGCACCGGGGTTTGCAAGTGTTTGTGCGTAATCAGTGGCAGGATTTTTTCTACATATTGCCTGGCCCCCCCTTTGACGGTTTGCCATTGCGGCCTGTCATTGACTTGCAGCAAACCGTGGTTATGGCAAAAATTCACGAAAGAAGACAAGGGGAAGGCCAGCATGGTTTCGGTAGGGCAAGACCAGATGCAGGCTGCCATGGGTAGCAAATACCACTGACGGAATTCCTTGCCATAGCCATGTTGTGCCAGAAAGCTGCCCAGGGGTTGCTGGAAATCCTTATGCTCCTGAGTGCTGGCCAGCGCCGTGGTTTGTTTGTTAAAGCGCAAGATATCGCGCAACATGCGCAGGAAGGCCGGGCTCAGGATATTGCGGCGCTGGGCGAAAACCGTATCCAGGTTGGCACCGGCCCATTCCAGCATGCGGCCACTGGTGTTATCTCTGGGTATCTTGACCGAGAAAGACATGTCGGTCGCAGCGGTAGCAATATCCAGTTCCTGGAACAGCCTGACCAGATTGGGGTAAGTCTTGTGGTTAAACACCAGGAAACCGGTATCGACACCATAGGTCTGGCCTTCCAGGCTGACATCAACCGTATGCGTATGCCCGCCAAAATAATCATTGGCTTCAAACAGGCTGATTTCATGCCCTGCTTTAGAAAGCTCGTATGCGCAAGACAGGCCGGAGATGCCGGAACCGATGACAGCGATTTTCATTATGTAATTATGCTGATAAATGGCTAATAAAAATGATTAAAAATACATTTGTTGTAAATTTAATACTTTGATGCGGCTTTTGTATGACTTCCGTTACAGCATCCCTTATCTCTACATACGTGCAACACTGGCATTTGGATTCAGCGATGCTTGCCACGGCCATGTATTGCCATGCTGATTTCTCTAGCAAAAAAGCTGTGCTGGAGTAGAATATGACCATCGCCTTCATTTTGTGACTCATTGGTCACAAAATATACTACAAAGTTTTTACTTGTGCAGAAAAAATAATGGAAATCCGGATTCCTTTTAAAAAGCAACAGTTTGATGCGCGTGAAGTTGCCATCATTGATGCCGTCAACCGTCTTTTATCAGAAAAAGGTTATGACTTAATGACAATGGACGATGTCGCCGAAGCGGTGGGCATCGCCAAGGGTAGTTTGTACAAGCATTTTTCATCCAAGGAAAAACTTGCGGGTGCTGCCATGACGCGGCTTTTAAAGGCGACCCAGGCTGAACTCGATACCCTGGCAGCAGACATGCCAGCGATAGACAAGATCAGGCATATCCTGGCCTGGTCTTTGCGTTTGCGCCTGCAGGGCGGCGTGCCGCATCTACCTTCCACCAGCCTGGCACTGCAGCGCAGCCTGATGCTGAATCTTGATTATGTGATGGTGGCCTTGCGCGTCAACAAGCGTTTTTATGCGCTGGTAGCAGAGGCCAGAAAGCAGGGTGCATTGACGCCACTGGTGCCGGATGATGTGCTGGTCTACACCCTGTATTCACGCGCCTGCGATCCGACCATGGAATTTCTATTGCGTGATAAGCGACTGACGCATGAGCAAATCGTTGACGCCATGGTACATGCGACCATAGGTGGTTTTTTGTCGAATGAGGCGAGGAAGATTTAAGGATGTACCTAATCAGTTCGGTGTTTCCTTCTTGTAGGAGCGGCTTCAGCCGCGAATGCTAAAACAACCGTAAATGCAGACACCGCCAGTTGTTCGCGGCTAAATCCGCTCCTGCAAAATCAACGTCCGTGGTTTCTTGAGGGACTTAGGCTGTATCTTTATTTTCCCCAGCCAGGCGCAGGGCTTCCTGCAAGATGCTGATATCACCGATGTGATTTGCGAGCAGCAAGATCAGCCTGGCATTCAGGGCGGTGCTGGCTTCATCGCTGAGTTCGCGGTGGCTGTCTATCAATAGCTGATAAAAATCATCACCCGCACTGTAATCACGTTGTGCTGATTGATCAGGGTAATGGAAATTGGCTTGCAGGTTCAAAGGCATCATGCCACTCCTGATGAATTGCCAGTGGCAGTGTCAACTGCATGGCGGATTTGATCCAATGCAAATTGCTGCCAGCGTGCCGTTAGATGCTGGTCGGGTCTGAGCAAATGATAGCTGTCCTTACCTGCGGCATAGCGTTGATGTAGCAAGCCCTTGATGTCGTTCAAAACCAGGTGGCCAGCCAACGTCTCGTCCTGTTTGCTGATGATAAGCGTGGATACCTGAATTGCATCCTGTTCCATAGCTTTCAGCGCCGTCAAATGTGTCGCAGGAATGTCAGATACAGCATCGCAAAAATACAGGCCATGAAAAACTGGCTGCAAATAATCAATCAGGAACCCCGCTTTACCATGACAACAAACAGGTCCATCTTCAAACGGCGCACCAATTTGCAGAACCGTATCAAAGCTGCCATCGTCTGAGGTATTCAAAGTCGAGGCAGACAAAATACTCGGTACTGACAAGCGCCCGGAATTCACCAGTTTGCGGGCAAATGCGTGCTCTTGTGCCAGGCTCAATACGGCATTGCGAAAGCATTTGCTGATCGCACTCTTGGGTGTGATGAAATCAGTAGAGCGGGTAGAATTGAGCAAATTTTCATCTGCTGCAAAAACGCGCTCATCAGAATAACTATTGAGCAAACTGGCAGGCGCTTTGCCATCAGCGACCAGCTTGAGTTTCCACACCAGATTATCCGCATCCTGTATGCCGGAATTGGCACCACGCGCCCCAAAGGGCGATACCTGGTGTGCGGCATCGCCCGCAAACAATACACGGCCATGGCGGAATTTTTCCATGCGCCGACACTGGAAGGTATATACGCTGACCCATTCGAGCTCGAATTCCCTGTCATCGCCGAGCATGGCCTTGATGCGTGGAATGACGTTTTCGGGTTTGCGTTCTTCCACCGGGTCGGCATCCCAGCCCAGTTGAAAATCGATGCGCCAGACATTGTCGGCTTCGCGGTGCAGCAGCACCGATTGATTGGGATGGAAAGGTGGGTCAAACCAGAACCAGCGTTCTGCCGGAAAATCAGCCTTCATGACAACGTCGGCAATCAGGAATCTGTCCATGAACACCTTGCCTTCCACTTCCAGCCCCAGCATCTGGCGTAAAGGGCTGCGCGCACCATCGCAGGCGATCAGCCAGTCGGCTTGCAAACTGTAATCACCTTCTGGCGTTGCTATCTGCAAGGTGGAAAATTCTTCACTTTGCTCAATGGCAGTGACACGGCTTTTCCAGCGTAGCTCAACGCCCAGCTCAGTCGCCCGCTGTACCAGAAAATCTTCCAGATAATATTGCTGCAAATTCACCATGCCAGGGTGCTTGTGATCAGGCGCAGGCAAGAGATTGAAATTGAATACCTCATCCTTGCGAAAAAAAGTGCGCCCTACATTCCACTCCACACCCTTGTCACGCACTGCCGCTGCTACGCCCAGCCTGTCGAGTATCTCCAGAGTACGCTTGGCATAGCACAGCCCGCGTGAACCTACTGACACGGTATCATCATCATCCAGCACCAGCACATCCAGCCCCTGCAATTGGCAATCTATCGCCGCTGCTAGACCCACGGGACCCGCACCAACGATGACAACTTTGCGGCGCGTGATTTCCCTTGTCTGCAACTCCGCTGGAGTCACGAAAGGGAATTTTTGATATTGATAAGTGCTAAGCAAAATGCAGCTCCTGAGACGCGATTAGAGCGAAAGCAAAAGACACAGAGAAGCATGATTGATGATGAGAAAAGGATTTCTCTTGCTGTGCTCTGTGTCTCTGTGCCTCTGTGTTGAGAGGTCTTGACGTTGGTAAATTACCCCTCCAAACTCTTCCACATTTCCACATCCCGCTCCGCCGTCCACACCCGCGGATCAACATGTCCCGATGCTTCATCAAAAGCCCGCGTCACATCAAATGGCAGGCAATGATCAAAGATCACCCAGTGGCCATACTTGGGTTTCAAAGTGGCATAAGTATTTTTGTAGATGGTATTCAAGTCATGCTGTTGTTGTTGCCCGGCCTTGACGCTGGTGAACAAATCGCTGATGAAAGAACGGGTTTCGCTGAGCCCCGCTGCCACCAGTTCTGGGGTAGTCAGGGCGGAACCGCGGCCTGGCACCAGTTTTTCAGCTTGCATCGCTTCCAGATTGGAGAGGGTTTGCGGCCAGTCTGAATAATAGGCATCGCCCGCATACGGTGTCGCACCAAACTCCACCAGGTCACCAGAGAACAAGACTTTTTCTTGCGGTAGCCAGACGATGGTGTCGCCCTTGGTATGACCTCGGCCTACCTGCATGAGCTTGACTTCCAGCTTGCCCAGCCAGATCGACATTTCACCTTTGAAGGTAATCGTCGGCCAGGTCAGGCCGGGTACGCTCTCAACATTGCGGAACAGGCGCGGGAAGCGGCCTATTTCGCTCTTCATATCGGCCTCACCACGTTCGACGATCAGGTCATAAGTATCGCGGCTGGCGATGATGTGCTCCAGACCTTCGGCTACATAGCCGCTGGCACCGAGTACGCGTACCGCATGGTAATGCGACATCACGACATATTTGATGGGCTTGTCTGTGACTTCACGAATGCGGCGCACCACATCCTGCGCCATGATGGGGGTGGCCTGGGTATCGATGACCATGACAGCATCATCACCAATGATGATGCCGGTATTCGGGTCACCCTCGGCGGTATAGGCGTAGGCATGTTCGGATAATTGCTGGAAGCTGACTTTCTTTTCTTCCAGGTCAGCGTGGGAGGCAAATTGCTTGGTGCTCATGGGGATAACCTTTGAGATGTGTAGTACTCAAGATAGAGGAAATGCTATCGGATAAGAATAAGCATTAATTCGTTATTTGTAAATGCATTTGTTAATAGTAAAATGAATTCATGTTAATCAGGGGGCAGCCATGACAGAAAAAAACAAGGAAAGACGCGGCATAGGCGCAATAGAAGTCGGCGGCCTGATCCTGAATGCCCTGGTCAGCTCTGGTCGTGCAATGTCTTTGGGTGATCTGGCGCGTGAGAGTGGCATGCCAGCCTCCAAGGCACATGCCTATCTGGTCAGCTTTGGTAAATTAGGTCTGGTGGAGCAGGATGCGGCCACCGGTGCTTACCAGCTTGGCCCCTTTGCCTTGCAGATGGGCCTGGTCAGCTTGCAGCAAATGTCGCCGGTCAAACTGGCAATCCCTGAAATCACCCGTCTGGCAGCCATTACCGACCAAACCCTGGCGCTGGCGGTATGGGGCAGTCATGGCCCCACAGTTGTATATATCGCAGAATCCAGTCGTCCTATCCATGTCAATATGCATGCAGGCTCGGTCATGTCCATGCTGGGTACGGCAACAGGGCTGGTATTTTCAGCCTTCCTGCCGCAAGCTCTGGTCGACAAGGTGATTGCCAGGGAAGTCAAAGATGAGC
Organism: Undibacterium sp. Di27W; assembly: GCF_049340345.1. Lineage (NCBI taxonomy): Bacteria > Pseudomonadati > Pseudomonadota > Betaproteobacteria > Burkholderiales > Oxalobacteraceae > Undibacterium > Undibacterium sp. Di27W. Next base: position 162,378 of record NZ_JBMPOS010000003.1, read on the forward strand.
TGGTGATAGGGCAGGCCGGGGTGCAGATGGCTGCCCGAGATATTGCCAAAGTCTTGGCAGAAGTACGTGAGCGAGGTTTGGCGCGGGCGCAGGGTCTGCCCATACCCGGCATTAACGCCCTCAGCGCACCAGTATTCAATCATGCCCAGGCATTGAGCCTGGTCATCACGGCGACTGGCCCCAAGGGCAGTTTTGATACCGACTGGGATGGTGCACTGGCAAAGGCTTTGCGTGCCAGCGCCAGTTCCTTGTCGCATCAACTGGGTTATATGCCCAAATAGCCAGTCAGGTTTATTGCTCTGCCAGCGCCTTTTCTACATCAGCCACCAGTTTTTTGTCATCCGGTGTTGTCACGCTGGAATAGGCGGCAAGCACATTGCCTTTGCGGTCTATCAGGTATTTGTAAAAATTCCACTTCGGCGTTGTGCCTGTTGCCTTGATCATCTGGGCATACATGGGATTGACATCTTTGCCCATGACGGCAGACTTGGTGAACATGGGGAATTTCACGCCATAAGTATTAAAACAAAAATCGGCAATTTGCTTGTCATTGCCAGGTTCCTGCTTGCCAAAATCATTCGATGGAAACCCCAGCACTACCAAGCCTTTGTCCGCATATTTGGCATACATGGCTTCCAGACCTACATATTGCTTGGTAAATCCGCAATAACTGGCCGTATTCACGACCAGCGCCACCTTACCCTTATATTGGCAGAGATCTTGTGGTGTTTCATCTTGCAGGCGCTTGAATTTATGGTCCAGCACAGCCGGGCAAGCATCTGCTGTATCTGCCCATGCTCCCATAGAGCCACTGATCAAACCCAGGAAAACAGCAACTTGAATTGGTGTGCGTCGCAACATGGTTAAACTCCTGAAGAAGAGAATGTCATCTTAGCGCAGTCTTGAGAAAATATGTAGATTGAAGGCTAACTGCTTTATGGAATTCAGATATTGGCGTTTTACTAAAGATAGGCGCAACAGGCAATTTATCTAGCTTAAGTTCACACTGAATTCCCATTTACCTCGGTGCTCCTCTGTGTCTCTGTGCCTCTGTGGTGAGTTTTTCGGTTTTATCATCGCTTGCAACCATATGCCAAAAACATATATAAAACATCGAAACACTTCGTTTTAATTTATATAGAGCCGTTTTATCCTGTACTCCTCATAAAAATTATTATTACCCGGACTTAGAGATGACGATCAAAAAGATAAGCCTGACAGCTAGCCTGGCAATCAGTTTTGCCACTGTATTTTCCTCTGCTGCATTGGCGGCAGATATTAACCTGCTCAATGTGTCCTATGACCCTACCCGTGAGTTATACCAGGATGTGAACCAGGCTTTCGTCAGGCAATGGAAAGCCAAGACCGGTGACAATGTCACCATCAAGCAATCCCACGGTGGTTCTGGCAAGCAGGCGCGTGCCGTGATTGATGGCCTCGATGCTGATGTAGTCACCCTGGCGCTGGCCTATGATACTGATGCCCTGGCAGAAAAAGGCCTGGTCGACAAAGCCTGGCAAAAACGCTTGCCACACAATGCTTCACCTTATTCTTCCACCATCGTCTTTCTGGTCCGCAAGGGTAATCCCAAGGGTATCAAGGATTGGGCTGACATCGTTAAACCTGGTGTGGCCGTGATTACGCCAAACCCAAAAACTTCAGGTGGCGCGCGCTGGAACCACTTGGCAGCCTGGGGCTATGCCCTGAAATTGCCAGGCGGTAGCGAAGCCACGGCAAAAGAGTTTTTGTCCAAGCTATATAAAAACGTGCCAGTGCTCGACTCCGGCGCACGCGGTGCCACCACCACCTTTGTTGAGCGCGGCATAGGCGATGTCTTGCTGGCCTGGGAAAATGAAGCCCTGCTGGCTATCAAGGAACTGGGCCCGGACAAGGTGGAAATCGTTGCCCCATCCACCAGTATCCTGGCTGAACCTTCAGTCGCCGTGGTTGATAAAGTGGCCGACCGTCGCGGTACCCGCAAAGTGGCAGAGGCCTATCTGAACTATCTGTACACAGACGAAGGTCAGGACACCATAGCCAAGCACTACTATCGTCCGACCACAGAAAAAGCCTCGAAAAAATATGCAGCACAATTCCCTAAAGTGAAACTGTTCACTATCGATGACACTTTCGGTGGCTGGACCAAGGCGCAAAAAGAGCATTTTGCTGATGGCGGGATTTTCGACCAAATTTATCAACCAGGTAAAAAGTAATTTTCAGTATTCAGGAAAACCGGAGGCAAGAATATGCGCATCTTACTGCTATCGGGAAGCCCGTCTTCCCCTTCACGCTCAGCCCGCCTGCTGCACCACGTGGGGAACCAGCTCAATGCCTTGGGACAGCGTACCAGCAGCCTGCATGTCAGGGACTTGCCTGCCCAGGCTTTGATGCATGCCGATTTTTCTGATCCTGAACTGGCTGCTGCAAAAAGCCTGCTGGCGAAAGCCGAAGCCATCGTGATTGCAACGCCTATCTACAAAGCCGCTTATAGCGGTTTGCTGAAAAGCTTCCTGGATATCCTGCCGCAAGATGGTCTGGCTGGCAAGCTGGTGTTGCCGCTGGCAACCGGTGGTAGTCAGTCACACATGCTGGCACTTGACTATGGCTTGCGCCCGGTGCTGGCATCCTTGTCGGCACGCCACATCCTGCCCAGTATTTATGCGACGGATGCGCAGGTCACCTGGTCTGATTTGCAAGGTTTGCAACTCGATGCGGCGATACAAGAACGGGTTGAAGATGGCGTTCAACTCTTGCTCGACAGCTTAAGTATTTTACGTAATCCCTTGCATGCCGTACCTGAGCTGGTGCTGCCTTGCTGACACACTAAACAGATATATAAACCTCACTTGCATTTTTCTTGTGCTGGCAGACCAAGCCTGGCAGGGGGAAGTCTTGTCCAAAATATGAAAGCAGAAGATGAGCCGCAAATTTCAAATCGCCAGCAAGGAAAAACGTCTTACCCTGAGCCGCTTGTCGGCATTGACAGCCGCCGCATTGAGCGTGGTCTTGCCGAAAGCTTTTGCCCAGAACAAGAGCAGTCTGCGCATAGGCTATCAGAAATATGGAACCCTGACCGTGCTCAAAGGCACAGGGGCGCTGGATAAGCGTCTGGCAGGCTTGGGTGTGGATGTTAAATGGACAGAGTTCCCGGCAGGCCCGCAATTGCTGGAAGGCTTGAATGTAGGCAGCATCGATTTTGGCACAACGGGTGAAGCACCTCCTATCTTTGCTCAGGCTGCCGGTGCAGATTTGCTGTATGTAGGCAATGAGCCGCCAGCCCCCGGCGGTGAAGCCGTCATCGTACCCAAGAATTCTCCCTTGAAATCAGCAGCCGACCTCAAGGGTAAAAAAATCGTTTTGAACAAGGGTTCCAATGTCCATTATTTGCTGGTCAAGGTGCTGGAAAAAGCAGGCCTGAATTACAAGGATGTCGAGGTTATTTTCTTGCCGCCTGCCGATGCCCGTGCGGCATTTGAGCGTGGCAGCGTAGATGCCTGGGCGATCTGGGACCCTTTCCTGGCGGCGGCTGAAAAGCAATTGGGTGCCAGGATACTGGTGGATGGTAAAGGCGCGGTCAGCAATCACCAGTTCTATCTGGCGGCACGGCCTTATGCGCAAAAAAATCCTGAAGTCTTGCGTATCGTCCTCGAAGAATTGGCCAAGGTTGATGAATGGGGTGCAAAAAATCATAAGGAAGTTGCCAGCATACTGGCAACGCAAACCGGGCTGGAAACCAGCATCGTGGAATTGTCGACTTCCCGTTTTGGCTTTGGCGTCAAGCCACTGACAGAACAAGTCATCAAGGAACAGCAAAGCATCGCCGACACCTTTGCTGATTTGAAGCTGATACCCAAGCGTATCAATATCCGTGATGCCGTATTTGCGGCCAAGACCTGAGGCGCATGATGAGATTGTTTTCCATACGCCGCCTGTTACTGGCATTTTCTTTGAACATATTGTCTGTAGCCAGCCTTGCTGCAAGCGCTGACTTGTCGAAAGACTTACCCAAGGAATTACGCATAGGCTTTCAAAAGAGCTCAGTCAATCTGACTTTACTGAAGCACAGGCAGGCGCTGGAACAACAATTGAAAGGTGTCAAAGTCAGCTGGTTTGAATTTACTGCTGGCCCGCAAATGCTGGAAGCCTTATCGGTAGGCAGCATAGACTTTGCCACCACAGGTGAACCGCCACCGATATTTGCCCAGGCGGCAGGCAGTAACCTGGTGTATGTCGGTGCCGAACCGGCCAAGCCTGGTGTCAGCGCTATCCTGGTCAAGCAGGATTCGCCTATACGCACGCTGGCAGATTTGAAGGGCAAGAAGATCGCCATACAAAAAGGCTCTAGCGCCCATTACCATGTCTTGCGCGCCGTACAGCAAGCTGGCCTGCAATGGTCAGACATCACGCCAGTCTACCTGGCTCCAGCAGATGCTAGGGCAGCATTCGAGCGCGGGAGTGTCGATGTCTGGGCCATCTGGGACCCGTACTGGGCGGCGATTGAACAAAGTGCAGCACCAAGAATACTGGTAACAGGCAAAGGCTTGGTCAACAATCTTTCGCACTATTTATCAGCACGCAGCTTTGCTGACAAATATCCCAAAGTCATACAAGTCCTGTTTGAAGAATTGACGCGCAGCGATACCTTCGTACAAAAGAACCGTGATGAAGCGGTCGCCATCATTGCCGCCAGTACAAGTCTGGATAAGCCAACTATCGCCAGTTTCCTGGAACGCAGGCCACGTTCACCCGTCGTCTATCTGACCCAGAACATTATCGATGAACAGCAAAGAGTGGCTGACAATTTTTATCAACAGAAACTGATACCCAAAGCAGTCAATGTGCGTGATGCAGTATGGCTGCCACCAGGCACAAAGCTATAAGTCTGGCAAAAAACACAGGAGCAAAAAATGAGTTTGAATATATTCTGGTTCATCCCTACCCATGGTGACAGCCGCTACCTCGGGACTACACAAGGTGCACGCCAGGTCAATTACGATTACCTGAAGCAGATTGCAGTTGCTGCCGATACCCAGGGCTATGACGGTGTGCTCTTGCCTACAGGTCGCTCATGCGAAGATGCCTGGGTGGTTGCCTCCAGTCTCATCGGTGCCACCAGCAAGTTAAAATTCCTGGTGGCGATACGACCTGGTTTGAGCAGCCCGGGTCTGGCAGTACGCATGGCCGCGACCTTTGATCGTTTGTCCAAGGGACGTTTGCTGATCAATATCGTTACCGGTGGTGACCAGGGTGAACTGGAAGCCGACGGTGTATTTGCTGATCATGAAAAACGCTATGAAATCACCGATGAATTCTTGCGCGTCTGGCGCGCTTCGCTGGCAGGCGAAGGTGGCGATGCAGGTTATGATTTCGAAGGCAAGCATATCAGCGTCAAGGGTGCCAAGACCCTGTACCCGGCTGTGCAAAAACCCTATCCTCCCTTGTACTTTGGTGGCTCGTCTGAACCCGCACATGAGCTGGCGGCAGAGCAGGTGGATGTCTACCTGACCTGGGGTGAACCACCGGCAGCCGTAGCCGCCAAGATCGCTGACATGCGTGAACGCGCCGCAAGGCATGGCCGGACTTTGCGCTTTGGCATACGTCTGCACGTCATCGTGCGCGAAACCAATGAGGAAGCCTGGAAAGCCGCAGAAGACCTGATCCGCTATGTCGATGATGAAGTCATCGCCCGTGCGCAAAAAGCCTTTGCCAAAATGGATTCCGTCGGCCAGCAACGCATGATAGCCCTGCACGGTGGCAAGCGCGACAAGCTGGAAGTGTCCCCCAATTTGTGGGCTGGTGTCGGCCTGGTGCGTGGTGGTGCCGGTACTGCCCTGGTGGGCGACCCTGAAACAGTCGCTGCACGCATCAAGGAATACCAGGCACTGGGCATAGATACCTTTATCTTTTCTGGTTATCCGCATCTGGAAGAGTCTTACCGTTTTTCTGAACTGGTCTTCCCCCTGATAGGCAAGGAAGTACCTGGTGTTGCCAGCAGCCTGACCGGCCCGTTTGGTGAAGTCATGGCCAATGGCATCGTCCCCAAGGTATCGCAAAGCTAGGGAGGCAGTATGGGACCCATGATTACAGAAGTCAGCGAATTCGCCGCCACTTATGCGCAGGGCGGTTCTGCCTATGAGGCGCAGTTTGCCGCTGGCAAACCAGATGTCTTTCGCCAGGCCAGTGTGCGTCTGCTGAAGCGTGGTCTGCCCTGGCTGGTGCCGGTCACCTTGATACTGATCTGGCAAGTGGCAGCACAGTCAGGCTGGTTATCCAGCCGCATTTTGCCCGAACCACTGGCGGTATTAAAGGCGTTCTGGACACTGACGGTCTCAGGTGAAATCTGGGTGCATGCGAAGACCAGTTTATGGCGCGCGATTTCAGGTTTTGCTGTGGGCGGCGGACTGGGACTTTTGCTGGGTTTGCTGACTGGCAGTTTCCGTTTTGCTGAAACCTTGCTGGATACTACCCTGCAAATGATCAGGAATATCCCAGCCCTGGCCCTGATACCGCTGGTGATCTTATGGTTTGGCATTGATGAGGCAGCAAAATTATTCCTGGTCTCGGTAGGCGTGTTCTTCCCGGTCTACCTGAACACCTTTCATGGCATACGCACCGTCGATAAAGGCTTGATAGAAATGGCACAAAGCTATGGTCTGTCTGGCTGGGCTTTGTACCGCGATGTGATCTTGCCGGGTGCCCTGCCTTCGATACTGGTAGGTGTGCGTTTTTCCCTGGGCCTGGTGTGGGTCTTGCTGATCGTTGCTGAGACCATTTCTGCCCAGGCTGGCATAGGTTATATGACCATGAATGCGCGTGAATTTCTGCAAACGGATGTGGTGCTGGTAGGCATACTCTTATATGCCTTGCTGGGCAAGCTGGCGGATGTCTTGTCCAAGCTGGTGGAACAGTATTTCCTGCGCTGGCATCCTGCTTATCAGGGGAGGGCTGCATGATGCGTCAATTTCCAGAGTTTCCCATCAGTGCTGTGCAAGACATCATTGCCCTGCGTGAAGAGCTTGATGGCGACTGGGCGCAGACGCCCATAGATGGCTGGGGTATAGCTGAGAAACAAGAGAGCCGTGGCACAGCCCTGAATTTACGTGGCATACAAAAATCCTATCAGGGTCGCCAGGTACTCAAGTCCTTGAATCTGCAGGTGGCGGCAGGTGAGTTTGTGGCCGTCATTGGCCGCAGTGGTTGCGGTAAAAGTACTTTGCTCAGATTAATTGCCGGTCTCGAACAGGCAGACAGGGGCAAGCTGGAATTTGGCACAGGAAATTCCAGACAAAAACCGGATACACGGGTGATGTTTCAAGATTCACGTTTGCTGCCCTGGAAAACCGTTATCGCCAATGTGGCGCTGGGTTTGACAGGCGGGCAAGCCCCGGCCCGTCAGGCCCTGGAAAAAGTCGCGCTGGCAGAGCGCGCTGACGAGTGGCCATCGGTCTTGTCCGGTGGCCAGCGTCAGCGTGTTGCGCTGGCAAGGGCGCTGGTACATGAACCTGCCTTGTTATTACTCGATGAACCTTTGGGCGCACTCGATGCACTGACCCGCATAGAAATGCAAAACCTGATTGAAAACCTGTGGCAGCAGCGTGGTTTCACTGCCGTGCTGGTGACCCACGATGTGCAGGAAGCCATCGCCCTGGCGGATAGAGTGATCCTGATAGAAGATGGCCAGATCACACTGGATACCCGTATCGATTTACCCCGTCCACGTGCGCGTGGCAATCCAAGATTTGCCGAGCTGGAAGAGTGTATCTTGCAGCGCGTTTTACAAAAACCTTCAGCAGCACCAGATACCGAACTCGGTGATGTATCGCTGCTGAGGACTGTCAGTCAGGTTGCATGGGCAATCTGATTATTCACTCATTTAAGGAATTATCATGAGCATACAAGCTATCAATGTACGTAATCAGTTTCGCGGCAAGATCAAGGCCATCATAGAAGGATCTGTTGTGTCTGAAGTCGATGTCGAGACACCCGCAGGCATAGTGACTTCTGTCATCACTACACGTTCCATCAAGGACTTGAACCTGGTCATCGGTTCAGAAGTTGTGGCACTGGTGAAAGCGACAGAAGTTTCTATCGCCAAGTTATAGATAGAATTTTTACGCTGAGGCAGACATGCATTCTCTTGCATTGCAAAACTACCTGAGTCGTCTGCAAAGTACACTGGCTACCACCAATTTGTGGCTGGATGAACAAGGGCGGGCACGCGGACGTTATTTTAATTCCACTCTGACCAGCGCCTTCCAGGCCATACGCGCTGGTGATGATGGGCGTATTGTTGCCTATGAAGCTTACGCCCGCAGCTATGCCAGTGATGACCAGGGCTTGAATATCTGGAAGTTGCTGGAAAATGCCGCCAATGATGATGAATCGGTAGAGCTTGACCGCTTGTGCCGGCTCTTGCATACCCTGAATTTTTACCGGCAGCCAGAAAGTGCCAAGCTGGATTTGTACCTCAGTGTGCATAGTCGCCTGCTGGCGGCGGTGGAAGGCAATCATGGCATGGCATTTCGCCGCATCCTCGATGTGCTGGAATTACCTCACCAGGACATCGTCTTGCAATTACCCTTGATCACGCCTAGCCAGCGCTGGGTCTTGACCCATGTGGCAGAGAATTATCGGCGCAATGGTTTTCGCATAGGTTTGCATGCCAGCAGCCTGGAGCAGGCAGCAGACTTGCTGGAACGCATACGTCCGGCTTCCATCAAGGTCGACATCAGTCTGGCCAATGATGAGCAAGCCCAGGTACGCTTGCTGGAACAGGCCGATCGTGGTCAGTGCCATATCATCTTCAGACGTATAGAAAACCAGAAACGCCTGCAGGCACTGCGCGCAGGCAATCAGACGGCCAGCCCGTATCTGTTGCAGGGCTTTTTGTTTGATTTACCCAAGGCAGCCTTGTTGAGCCGCGATGAAGCTCACCTGGTATTCGATTATCAGGAAGAGTTCAAGCTGGCCTGAGTTTTTTGCTGGCCTGGCCAGGCTGAAAAAAATAAACGATTTATGTATTTGGCCCCTTATGCGGATACTGCATAAGGGGCTAGATGCTGTTTACTGACGAGGGTTGATAAAAAATGAGCAAATTAACCACTAATTTATTGCTGTTTCAATAATCCTTACCTATATTTACATCCAGGACAGCGATCTATATATGAAAAATGCATTTAGGCATAATAAAAAATTCGTTTTCTATATAACAAAATGCTGAGAAGATTGCTCATCGATAGTCAAATCTGTAATAAAGGCTGAGCATGGCGCAGTTTCTAGGATCAAATAAAAGGGCGAGACGGGTGATACCGGGTTTTCATCTTTCCCTGGGTTTTACCCTGTTTTATCTGGGCTTGATCGTCCTGATACCGCTTTCTGCTGTTTTCCTGAAAACCTTTACCATGACCTGGGAAGCGTTCTGGAATACCGTTACTTCTGACCGTGTCATGGCTTCTTACCGCCTGACTTTCGGTGCTTCCCTGCTGGGTGCGCTGATCAATGTCTTTTTTGGCGGCATCGTTGCCTGGGTGCTGGTGCGCTACAAGTTTCCTGGCAAACGCCTTATTGATGCGCTGGTGGATTTGCCGTTTGCCCTGCCTACTGCAGTGGCAGGTATTACCCTGGCGACCCTGTATGCACCGAATGGCTGGATAGGAAAACTGCTCACACCGCTGGGTATCAAGGTTGCCTATACCCCGCTGGGCATCCTGGTGGCCCTGACTTTCATAGGCTTGCCTTTTGTTGTACGCACTGTACAACCCGTGCTTGAAGAGGCAGAAAAAGAACTGGAAGAAGCCGCAGCCAGCCTGGGTGCCAGCCATCTGCAAACTTTCTTGCGCGTGATCTTGCCGAGTATCTTGCCAGCCCTGCTGACTGGCTTTGCACTGGCTTTTGCGCGCGCCACTGGTGAATATGGCTCAGTGATTTTTATCGCTGGCAACATGCCCATGATTTCTGAGATTACACCGCTATTCATGATTACCAAACTCGAACAATACGATTATGCCGGGGCAACCGCGATTGCCGTAGTCATGCTCTTGCTGTCATTCAGTCTCTTGCTGGCGATTAATGCCCTGCAAGCCTGGACACGCAGCCGTCAAAATGCAGGGAGAGATTAATGACTACCGCGACTCTCAACCCACCATTGGCTGCGCGCCGACATGAGCCTGTGATCACACCAGCAGCGACCATGGAACCGCTGTGGGTACGTATCGTTTTATCAGTGCTGGCACTGGCTTTCCTGACCCTGTTTTTATTCATCCCGCTGGCAGCGGTTTTTGCCGAGGCACTGAAAAAAGGCTGGGAAGTTTATCTGGCTGCCATCGTCGAAGCCGATGCCTTGTCAGCCATTAAACTGACACTGATAGCGGCAGGTATTGCTGTGCCTTTGAACCTGGTTTTTGGCGTGGCTGCGGCCTGGACTATCGCCAAGTTTGAATTCCGCGGCAAGAATGTTTTGCTGACCCTGATCGATTTGCCATTCTCGGTATCGCCGGTGATTTCTGGCCTGATCTATGTCTTGCTGTTCGGTGCGCAAGGCTGGTTTGGTGAATGGTTGCGCGAGCATGAGATCAAGATTTTGTTTGCTGTACCAGGTATTGTGCTGGCCACCATCTTTGTGACTTTTCCATTTGTTGCGCGTGAACTGATACCACTGATGCAGGCGCAGGGCAGTGAAGAAGAAGAGGCGGCTCTGGTACTCGGTGCATCCGGCTGGAAGACCTTCTGGTACGTGACTTTGCCGAATATCAAATGGGGTTTGTTGTATGGCGTGATCCTCTGTAATGCGCGTGCCATGGGTGAGTTTGGCGCGGTGTCGGTAGTCTCTGGCCATATCCGCGGCGAGACCAATACCATGCCCTTGCAAGTCGAGATTTTATATAACGAGTACAACTTCACTGCTGCCTTTGCTGTCGCTTCATTGCTGACCCTGCTGGCTTTGCTGACACTCGCACTGAAAACATTAGTCGAATGGCGTACCAATGAAAACCGCCAATTGCCTCAGGAATAAAAGAGAAGGGGTTTACCGTGAGTATCGCTGTCAATCAATTACAAAAACGCTTTGGTAGTTTCACTGCTCTGGACAATGTCTCGCTGGATTTTCCAAACGGGGAATTGACGGCATTGCTGGGGCCTTCAGGCTGTGGCAAGACCACCTTGCTGCGCATCATCGCTGGTCTGGAATATGCAGACAGCGGTCAGGTCTTGCTGGATGGCCAGGATGCCTCGGCCCAGCATGTACGTGAACGCCAGGTTGGCTTTGTATTCCAGCACTATGCCTTGTTCAAGCATATGACGATATTTGAAAACATCGCTTTTGGCTTGCGCGTCAAGCCGCGCCATCTGCGTCCTTCAGAAAGTGAGATCAAGGAGAAGGTCACCAAGCTGCTGGAACTGGTACAACTGGACTGGCTGGCTGACCGCTATCCGCCACAATTATCTGGCGGTCAGCGCCAGCGTATCGCCCTGGCCCGTGCGCTGGCAGTGGAGCCGCGCGTACTCTTGCTGGATGAACCTTTTGGTGCGCTGGATGCCAAGGTGCGCAAGGAATTGCGCCGCTGGTTGCGTCGCCTGCATGATGAATTGCATGTCACCAGTATCTTTGTCACGCATGACCAGGAAGAAGCGCTGGAAGTGGCTGACAAGATCGTACTCATGAATCATGGCAAGGTTGAACAAGTCGGTGCACCGGCTGAGGTCTACCATCATCCAGCTACGCCTTTTGTGTATGGCTTTTTGGGTAATGTGAATCTGTTCCGTGGTCGTATCCATGAAGGCATACTCGATGCCGATGGCGTACCTTTTGAAGCACCAGGCCATGCCGATACCCGTGATGCATTTGGCACTGGTTATGTACGCCCCCATGAGCTGGAAATAGACCGTTATTCTCCAGGTGCAGCAGGTCTCAATGTGCAATTACGACGTGTCCATAGCATAGGCCCGCTGGCCCAGCTGGAACTGGAAAGAGATGATAACGGCGCACTGGTCGAAGCCATGATTTCTACAGAACGCTATGAACAACTGAAACTCAAAGTCGGTGAAGCTTTAGTGGTACGCCCTAAGCGTCTCCACGTTTTCGTCGATACTCACAAATAAAAATAAGGTGCCCTATGAATTTCCAGCAATTACGCTCCATCCGTGAAGCTTCCCGCCGCGGTTATAACCTGACTGAAGTGGCGAATGTCTTGTTCACTTCCCAGCCTGGCGTCAGCCGCCAGATCCGTGAACTTGAAGAAGAACTGGGCGTCGATATTTTCGAACGCAACGGCAAACGCCTGACTGGCCTGACTGAGCCGGGCAAGGATATTTTACCCATCATAGAAAGACTGTTGCTGGAAGCAGAAAACCTGCGCCAGGCTGGCGAGGACTATTCTGACCAGTCCAAGGGTACACTGACGATAGCCACTACCCATACCCAGGCGCGTTATGTCTTGCCCAAGGTAGTGCAAGGTTTCCGCCAGGCCTTCCCGGATGTGCGCATTGCCTTGCAACAAAGTTCGCCTGAGCATATTGCTGAATGGGTATTGTCTGGTAAGGCGGATATTGGTATCGCTACCGAAGGCCTGTCGCAGTTCAAGGACCTGGCTTCTTTCGCCTGCTATGAATGGAATCACGTCGTCGTCGTACCAGAAGGCCATCCACTCTTGAACAAAGAAGAACTGACACTGGAAGATTTGTCGAATTATCCATTGATCACCTATGATGTCGGTTTTACTGGTCGCGGCCATATTGATGATGCTTTCCGCCTGGCGGGTTTGCGTACTGATATCGTCCTGACAGCCATGGATTCTGACGTTATCCAGCAATATGTGGCTTTGGGCCTGGGTGTGGGCCTGGTGGCATCGATGGCGATAGAAGTGCAGCGCGCCCATGGCCTGAGGACGATTTCTGCTAGCCACTTGTTTGCTTCCAATGTCACCCGCCTGGCCGTGCGTCGCGGTGCCTATCTGCGCGCCTATACTTATGAATTCATACAACAATTCGCGCCCAATCTGGACAGGGATGAAGTCAGACAAGCCATCAGCGATGCAGAAACCCTGTAAAGTCTGTGGCGCTAACCCAGATATCTGCGGCTTGTTGCTTTATTAGCTGAATTTGCCTTAATTTTAGGCAAATCAGGCGCTGTCGTGAAGGCGTCACATCTCTCTGGTAAAATTAGGGAAATCATTCTAATTTCCGCAATTTTTATCAGAGGTTGACCATGCTTTACCCTGAATTGTTTAAGTCTTTGGAGCAAGTACGCTGGAATATGGAGTCAGACATCCCCTGGGATAAGTATGACGCCAGCAAATTGACGCCTGAGCAGGCGCAAACCATCAAGATGAATGCCATCACTGAATGGTCTGCCTTGCCAGCGACAGAAATGTTCTTGCGTGACAACCGGGGTGACAGTGATTTTTGTGCCTTCATGTCGGTCTGGTTTTTTGAAGAACAAAAGCATTCCCTGGTCTTGATGGAATACCTGCGTCGTTTCCACCCTGAACTGGTGCCGACAGAGAAAGAACTCGACAATGTACGCTTTGAGTTCGATCCAGCACCTCCGCTGGAAACCCTGATGCTGCATTTCTGCGGTGAAATCCGTTTGAACCACTGGTATCGCTGCGCATCAGACTGGCATACCGAGCCTGTCATCAAGCATATCTACAAAATCATCAGCCAGGATGAGGCACGCCATGGCGGGGCCTATCTGCGCTATATGAAAAAATCCCTGGCAGAAGCGGGTGATGTGGCCCGCGCTGCGTTTTCCAAAATCGGCGTCCTGATGGCATCGGCCAGACGTACGGAAAAGCCTTTGCATCCTACCAACTTGCATGTCAATCAGGCACTGTTCCCTAACGACACCATACAATCACGCCTGCCTGACCCCGACTGGCTGGAACGCTGGCTCGATGGCCAGATCAAGTTCGATGGTGTTTGGGAAAAGAAAGTCGTCGACCGTATTTTGCATAATATGTCGCTGCTGTTTGAGCGCACTTTCGAAACCGTGCAAGACTTGAACCGTTATCGCAAGGAAGTCGCACAAAGACTCGTTATTTTGCCTGGCAGCTTGCCTAGCGCTGCATAAACCTGGTGCGAGCCTGTACAATCGCCGCTAATCATTAGCGGCGTTTTTGTTTATAAATCAAGACCGTTCAACACAGAGACACAGAGACACAGAGAAAAGCGTAGGGAAAAACGAAATCGTAATTCTCGTAGGTTGGGCTACGGTTTACCAGCCCAACACTCGGCGTATAAATAGCGTATTCGTTTATCAAAGGCACAGTGTTGGGCTGGTAATTCGTAGCCCAACCTACGAGTTGCAAACATTCGCGTTTATTTCCTCTTGCATTTCTCTGTGTCTCCGTGCCTCTGTGGTGAGCGGTTTTCGTAAAAATCCCACAAAGTTTCCTATGCCCGAATTCGAAAAAAAACTCTCTACACGCGACGAACTGAGCGAGCGTGTGCGTGCTTTACCCAAACCCGTCGTCATGACCAATGGCGTGTTCGACATCCTGCATCGTGGCCATGTCAGCTATCTTGCCGATGCACGCGCATTGGGGGCTTCGCTGGTGGTTGCCGTGAATACGGATGCTTCGGTCAAGCGTTTGGGCAAGGGGGATGACCGGCCTGTCAATTCATGTGAAGATCGCATGGCGGTATTGGCGGCGCTGGAGGCGGTCAGCCTGGTGGTGGAATTTGATGAAGATACTGCTTTGCAAGCCGTGCTGGCGGCGCACCCGGATGTGTATGTCAAGGGTGGCGACTATGACATGACAGCCATACCAGAAGGCCAGGCAGTGCTGGCTTATGGTGGTGCAGTGGCGGCCATCGATTTTGAACATGACCGTTCCACCAGTAAATTACTGGCCAGGGTACGCTCAGGCAGTTAAGTTTTTTGTTGCTGTAGCAGGATTTCAAAGTCTTCCGGCGGCAACGGTCTGGAAAACAGATAGCCCTGGGCAAAGTCGCAACCGGCCTGCTTCAGCAAGTCATGTTGCTGCTGTGTTTCCACGCCTTCGGCCACCACTTTCAAATCCAGCTTGTGGGCCATCATGATGATGGCTTCTGACAAGGCAATATCACTGGTATCAGCGGCCAGATTGCGGATGAAGGATTGATCTATCTTGAGATAGTCGATATCAAATTTCTTCAGGTAGGAAAGTGAAGAATAGCCAGTCCCAAAATCATCCAGCGCGACTTGTATGCCGGCATCGCGGAATTGCAAGAGTTTGCTGGTGATTTTCTGGCTGGCATCAAGCAACAGGCCTTCGGTGATTTCCACCGAAATCGCCTGACCAGGGAGGTTTTGCGCAGCCAGATCATGTATCCATTTGACATAGCGTTCCTGGTCAGCCTGAAACTCCATGGGCGACTGATTAATACTGATCTGGAAGTCAGGCTGGTACAGTTCACGCCATTTCTTGACCCAGCGCACAGCTTCATAAAACACCAGGTCACCGATAGCGACGATGAGACCACTGGTCTCGGCGATGGGGATGAATTCCATGGGGCTGATAAAACCCAGTTGCGCATGGGGCCAGCGCACCAGGGCTTCGGCTTTTTGTATCAGCCCGGTATGGATATCGATGATGGGCTGGAAATACACACACAGGCCACGGTCGGCGATCGCTGCCCGCAAATCCGTCGTCATGCGCAGGCGTGCCAGTGCCGCCGTTTGCAGGCTGGGTGTGAAATAGCTGAAGCGGTTACGGCCCTGGGCCTTGGCAGCATACATGGCCTGATCTGCATGCTTGATGAGATCATCGAGATTATCGGCATCGCGCGGGTACATGGTGATGCCCACGCTGGCAGAGAGATAGATTTCCTCACCGGCGAGCAAGAAGGGCGTGGACATGCAGCGTATGATGTTTTGCGCTATGGATTCTGCCCGGTTGGGTTCATGCATCTCTGGCAGTGAAACGGTGAATTCATCGCCACCCAGGCGCGCCACGGTATCACTCTCCCTGACGCAGGTACGCAGACGGTGGGCGGCTTCTACCAGCAAGGCATCACCAGTCGCATGGCCCAGGGTGTCATTCACTTCCTTGAAAAAATCCAGATCGATGAACAATACCGCCAGACTCAGTTTATGGCGTTTGCTGAGTTTGATATCGTGATCCAGCCTGTCATAAAACATGCGGCGGTTAGGCAAGCCGGTCAGGGTATCAATATTTGCCTGTTGCCAGACCAGGGCCTCGGTTTTCTTCTTTTCTGTTATGTCGAGTACGGTACCCAGCATGCGTTGCGGGCGGCCCTCCCGGTCCCATTCCACCACAGCACCGACCGAGAGTATCCAGCCCCATTCCCCGCTGGCTTTCTTTTGCCGGAATTCAACGCGGTATTCCTCGGTCTTGCCTTCCAGGTGTTCCCGAAAGGCGCGTGCGGCAACAGAGAAATCTTCCGGGTGTACCCGGGCTGTCCAGTTCTTTTTATTTTCTTGGAAACTGTCGTGCGCATAACCCAGCATGAGTGCATATTCTGGGCTGACGATGGCGTCGCCAGTGCGCACATTCAAATCATATAAGCCCTGATGGGTGGCAGACAGTGCCATGCGCAGGCGCTCTTCGCTTTCACGCAGCGCGACTTCGGCCTGTTTTCTTACTGAAATATCAGTATGGGTGCCGACCATGCGGGTGGGCCTGCCCTGAGCGTCGCGTTGTATCACCGTGCCACGTGTCAGTATCCATTTCCAGCTGCCATCCTTGCACTGGACACGATGTTCGTTGATGTAGATAGGCGTCTTGCCATCAAAGTGATCTTGCCTGTCCTGGTACATTTGCCTCAGGTCATCTGGATGGGTGCGTTTGTCCAGTTCTTCGGACAAATCATCTATTTCTTCTTTTTCGTAACCATAGATTTCGCGCAGGCGATCAGACAATATTTCTATGCCGGTTTGTGGATACCAGTCCCAGACACCATCCCCTGATCCCTCCAGGGCCAGTTGCCAGCGTTCCTCATGCAGATGTAATTGTTCTTCACTTTGCTTGCGCTGGCTGATATCAATAATCATGGCATAGCAACCTCTGACCTTGCCATCCGGCTCCAGCACGGGGAGGATTTGGGCAGCAATGGTACGCGTGCCACCATGCAGATAAGGCACGGTGGTTTCATAGGCGATGTAGTTCCCGGCCAGGGCTTGCTCCACATAAGAACGCACATGGGCAAAGGCGACTTCACCGATGACATCAGCCATATGTCTATTGATCACGGCCGAGCGGGGTATGCCAAACCAGTCTATATACACCTGGTTGATGAATTGATAGCGATAATTTGCATCTACATAAGAAATGCAGATGGGCAGGGCATCAATCAGATGCCGCAGTTGTTGAAGGTCGTCTTCAAATTGCTCGCTTACCGGATTTTGCACTATCTCGTCCTGGCCTTGAAATCTAAGCTCCTGCGAGCATGCTAAAGGATTTTTCAGGAAATGCAGCAAATTTTCAACTACAGTGTGGTAATTTAGATAATTGATCCAGGGAAATTAAATTACCTCCCAGTAAAGCTTAACTACCGCCAGCAAAACCATTCTGCCGCCAGGCTTCATAAACTACAACGGCCACTGTATTCGACAAATTCAGGCTGCGGTTATCTGGCCGCATAGGCAGGCGTATGCGCTGGCTGGTGGGGAAGGATTCACGCAATTCAGGTGCCAGGCCGCGGGTTTCTGCGCCGAACACAAAATAGTCACCAGGCAGGAAAGCCATATTGGCGAAAGGCGTGGAACCATGCGTAGTCATGGCAAACATGCGACTGGTGTCAGGTTGTTCGCTGGCACAAAACGCTGCCCAGTCTTTATGCACTTTCATGGTCGCATAATCATGATAATCGAGGCCGGCGCGCTTCATCTTGCTGTCATCCAGAGGGAAGCCCAGCGGTTCTATCAAATGCAGTTGCACCCCTGTATTGGCACACAGACGGATGATATTGCCAGTATTTGGCGGTATTTCTGGTTCTACCAGGACGACATGAAACAAGGTGATTCCTTAATGACGTAGTGATTCAGTGAATATGAGGAAGGGTGCGGGCAAATACATAAGCAGTAATTTTGGCCGCACCATGGCGCTTCAGCATTGTAGCGATTTCATGCAGGGTCATGCCAGTAGTCATGACATCGTCAACAACACCCAGGTGCAAACCCCTGACATTATCCAGATGATTTTCATCAAGACAAAATGCATGTTTGACATTGCTGGCCCGGTCTGCGGTTGGCAGGCCGCTTTGCATGGCGGTTTCCCGGCTGCGTTGCAGGAGATGCGCATCGGCGGGTATTCCCAGGTGTTTCGATAGCGGGCGGGTGATTTCCCAGGCCTGGTTAAAGCCACGCTCCGCTAGTCTGGCTTTTCCCAGGGGCACGGCACAGAGCAAATCTGGTAACTCACTGCCTGCTTGACGCAGGATGCTATCTCTCAGCATACGGGCAAACCAGGGAGCCAGCGCCAATTGATGGGCGAATTTCAAGGATAGGAGTAATTGATCTTGCGGGGCTGCGTAGTCGCAAACAGTCAGGGTTTTGTCAAACGCTGGAGGATTGCTGAGGCAATCACCGCAACGCGGGCTGGCGCTGCCAGGTGGCAAGGGCAGGGCGCACTGGATGCAACGCTGTGGCCCCGGCTGGAAATAAGTCACATGACAAGATGTGCAAACTACCTCGGCACTATCCAGGCGGCATAGCGCGCAAGAATTGGGGATCAAGGCGGCAATGCCATTTTGCCAGACCAGCTTGAGTTTGTCTGTGAACATGAATAGTCAGCGTGGGTACATGCATGGTTACAAACGTGTAAACTGTCAGCTTAACTTAAAAACGCAGTTTCTTGCAATTTTGCCTATGCTGAGCGCTCCCATTAATCTGCAACTGGTACGTCGCCTGTTTGCCGATGCAGAAAAAATCCATGCTTCCGACTTTTTGCGTCGCGAAATTGCCACACGTATGCGCGAAAAACTGGAGCTGGTCAAAATCACGCCTGCGGCCTTTTTGGATGCAGGTTGTGGTGAGGCTGATGATATTGCGGAGTTGCAAAAAGTTTATCCTGCGGCATTAGCCTATGGTGTCGATGCTTCCCTGCCCATGCTGGCGTCGGGCAAGCTCAGGCAAATGGCGGCTAAAAGTGCCATGGGGCGTCTATTGGCAAAATGGACACCCACGGCCTTGCGCCAGGATGCTGGCCAGCACTTGCTGTGTGCTGATTTTGCCCGTTTACCCATGGGCAATGCCAGCGTAGACCTGATCTGGTCCAATCTGGCCTTGCACTGGCATCCCCAGCCTGACCTGGTGTTTGCTGAATGGCGACGGGTCTTGCGCACCGAGGGTTTGCTGATGTTTTCCTGTTTTGGTCCGGATACCTTGACAGAATTGCGCCAGGCCTTTGCAGCTGTGGATGAAGTGCCACATGTGTTGCCCTTTGTTGATATGCATGATTTTGGCGACATGCTGGTGAATGCCGGATTTTCCACGCCTGTCATGGATATGGAAAAAATTACCCTGACGTATGGCAGTGCCGGGAAGCTTCTGGAAGACGTGCGGGCTCTGGGCGGCAACCCCCTGATGACGCGCCGGCAAGGCTTATTGGGACGGAAAGCCTATGCGCGCTTGCTGGCAGCATTGGACAAGCAAAAAAATGCCGATGGGCGTATCAGTTTGACATTGGAAGTGGTGTACGGCCATGCCTTCCGCCCCGTAAATCGTAAAACTGCAGCCGGTGAAGCTATAGTACGTTTTGATCTACCAAAAAAATCAACTTAATCCAGATCAAAAAATACAGAAAAACTGTAAAATTTTGTCTTAAATCTTTGTGACATTTGCGTTAAATCATAGTTGGCGCAAATGTATTCTGCTTGATATCGTCCAGCTTTACGCCTTATACTCTCGCAGTTGTGGAAGTTGCCGGTACGCATTTGAAAATATTTTGAATTTGTGTCCCTGGCGCTCTGTTAAAAGAATTCTAATCGGGTTTTGGGGATATTCATGAAACATGCTAAGCGATTAAAGTCGTTCATGCTGGGTGCTTCGCTCTTGGCTGCAAGCTTGCCAACCTGGGCGGTAGTCAATGGTCCAGCGGTAGATATGAAGGGCGGTCCGGCAGTCAAGCAGTTAAATCTGCAGCCACCTGTTACAAAAATTGCTCAGGATATTTATGACATCCATAACCTGATGCTGTATATCTGCCTGGGTATTTTTGTCATTGTTTTTGGAGTAATGTTTTACTCCATACTGAAACACCGCAAATCTGTTGGTCATAAGGCTGCGACTTTCCATGAAAGTACTACAGTTGAAATCGCCTGGACCATCATCCCCTTCATCATCGTTATCGTCATGGCTTTGCCAGCAACAAAAACTGTTGTGGCAATGAAAGATACCTCGAATGCCGACATCACCATTAAAGCCACCGGCATGCAATGGAAATGGGGCTATGACTACCTCAAGGGCGAAGGCGAGGGGATTTCTTTCCTGTCCACCCTGTCTACCCCGCGTACTCAGGTCGGTGCGCCAGGCGTAGAGCCAACTGAAAAACGTGGCGATAACTACCTGATCGAAGTTGACAATGAAGTCGTGGTACCGGTCAACAAGAAAGTCCGCATTATTACCACGGCAAATGACGTTATCCATGCCTGGACTATCCCGGCTTTCGGCGTCAAACAAGATGCGATTCCTGGTTTTGTCCGTGATACCTGGTTCAAGGCTGAGAAAATCGGTACTTACCGCGGTCAATGCGTAGAGCTATGCGGTAAAGAACATGCCTTCATGCCTATCGTTGTCAACGTCGTTTCTGACGAAGACTACAAAAAATGGGTAGATGGCAAGAAAAAAGAAATGGCTGCCAAGGCAGACGATCCCAGCAAGGTCTGGACTGTCGATGAGCTGAAACAACGTGGCGAAAAAGTCTATGCAGCAAACTGCGTAGTCTGCCACCAGGCCACAGGTAAAGGTGTGCCAGGTGCATTCCCTGCACTTGATGGTTCTGCTGTTGTGACTGGTCCTAAAGCTGCACAATTGGCAATAGTCATGAATGGTAAGGCTGCCATGCCAGCCTGGAAATCTACCTTGTCAGATACAGAAATTGCAGCGGTAATCACTTACACACGTAATAACTGGTCTAACAAGGCTGCTGAAAACATCGTCCAACCAGCTGAAGTTTTGGCTGCGCGTAAGTAATAAACAGGAAGAACAGGAGAAAAGATGAGCACTACTACAGTTGATCACGCTCACGATCACTCTCACGACCACGCGCATGACCATCCTCATGGTTGGCAGCGTTGGTTATTTGCAACCAACCATAAAGATATCGGTAGCCTGTATCTGTGGTTCGCTTTCACGATGTTGCTGGCTGGTGGCGTCATGGCTCTCGGTATCCGCAGTGAATTGTTCCAGCCTGGTCTGCAACTCATGCAGCCGGAGTTTTTCAACCAGTTGACTACCATGCACGGCCTGGTCATGGTTTTCGGCGCGATCATGCCAGCTTTCGTTGGTTTCGCTAACTGGATGATTCCTCTGCAAATCGGCGCGTCCGATATGGCATTTGCCCGTATGAACAATTTCTCGTTCTGGCTCATGCCTCCTGCAGCCCTGTTGCTGATGGGTTCTTTCCTGGTACCTGGCGGCGCAACTGCTGCTGGCTGGACGCTGTATGCACCCTTGTCCACGCAAATGGGCCCTGGCATGGACATGGCGATTTTCGCTGTCCACATCATGGGTGCGTCTTCCATCATGGGTTCCATCAACATCATCACCACCATCCTGAACATGCGCGCTCCTGGCATGACCTTGATGAAGATGCCGATGTTTTGCTGGACCTGGTTGATTACTGCCTACCTGTTGATCGCTGTGATGCCGGTTCTGGCTGGTGCGATCACCATGACCCTGACTGATCGTCATTTTGGTACATCCTTCTTCAATGCAGCAGGCGGCGGCGATCCTGTCATGTATCAACACATTTTCTGGTTCTTCGGACATCCAGAGGTGTACATCATGATTTTGCCAGCCTTTGGTATTGTTTCCCAGATCGTTCCTGCATTTGCCCGCAAGCCTTTGTTTGGTTATGCATCGATGGTGTATGCAACAGCATCCATCGCGATCCTGTCCTTCATCGTCTGGGCGCATCACATGTTTACAACCGGTATGCCAGTGACGGCACAGTTGTTCTTCATGTATGCCACCATGCTGATCTCGGTTCCTACCGGCGTGAAAGTGTTTAACTGGGTGGCAACAATGTGGAAAGGCTCGATGACTTTCGAGACGCCTATGTTGTTTGCAGTCGGCTTTATCTTCGTGTTCACCATGGGTGGTTTCACAGGCCTGATCCTGGCGGTAACACCGATTGATATCCAGTTGCAAGATACTTACTACGTGGTTGCCCACTTCCACTATGTGTTGGTGGCGGGTTCCTTGTTTGCTCTGTTCGCTGGTTACTACTACTGGGGTCCAAAGTGGACAGGTTTCATGTACAACGAAACACGCGGCAAGATCCACTTCTGGGGTTCGCTGATTTTGTTCAACGTTACCTTCTTCCCTATGCACTTCCTGGGCCTGGCCGGTATGCCGCGTCGTTATGCTGATTATCCTGCGCAATTCACCGATTTCAATCAGCTGGCCACTGTCGGTGCGTTTGGTTTTGGTCTGATGCAGGTATATTTCATCCTGGCTGTGGTCATCCCATCCATCAAGGGTGGCATACCAGCGGCAGCAAAACCATGGGATGGTGCTGAAGGTCTGGAATGGACAGTGCCTAGCCCTGCACCTTTCCACACTTTTGAAGAACCGCCAGAATTCAAATAATCGTCTTACGGCTTAGGCTTGCTCCGGTTCTGCCGGAGCAAGACAAAAAATGAGTAATCGAAAAAAACCGAATAATTTGCGTACAGCCATACTTTTGTTTTCTGTGGCGTTTGCGTTTTTTGTTGCGGTCTTCATTAAACAAACCTGGTTACGCTGATAGGATAGCTTCATGTCGCAAGAGGAATCCGGCGTTGCAGGCAAGAATAAGCTGAATGCGAAAATGCTCGGCAAGTTGCTGGTGATTGCGGGGCTGATGTTTGGATTTGGTTATGCCCTGGTGCCCATTTACAAGCAAATTTGTGAATTAACCGGGGTAAATATACTGACTCCCAAGGATATCTCGGTCAAAGAGATATCCAATTCCCAGATAGACAGAAGCCGTGAAGTGACGGTGGAGTTTGATGCAAATACGCAAGGTCCGTGGCGTTTTCGGCCCACCGTGGCGAGCATGAAAGTGCATCCTGGTGAAATGACGCAAATTGTTTATGAAGTAGTCAACAAACAGTCTTACAAGATGGATGCGCAGGCGATACCCAGCTACGCTCCGCAACAGGCTGCTGGTTACTTCAAGAAGATGGAATGCTTTTGTTTCAAGCAGCAAACCCTGGGTCCAAATGAAGCGCGGCAAATGCCTGTGGTGTTTTATATAGACCCGGCCTTGCCCAGAGAAGTAAAGACAATTACCTTGTCCTATACTTTTTTTGAAGTGGGCGGTAAGCCACAAGCTGCTGCAGTTGGAGAAGGGCAGGGCAAGTCATGACAGAGTTAAAAGAAGCCAGCAAGCGTAAGGCTTCGTTTTTGGCAACAATGAAAGCGGTATTCTGGTCGTTTCTGGGAATACGCAAGAAAAAAGATTATGAGCAGGATGCAGCGCAGTTGAATCCTGTTCACGTGATTATTGCCGGTATCATAGGTGCACTGATCTTTATTTCAGTGCTGATCGCGATAGTCAAACATGTAGTCGCAAAATAACAATTCAAGTCGTACATTAAATTGCATCGGGAGATGGAAATGAGTTCTCAACACGCTAATGCGCCCTATTATTTTGTACCTGGTCCATCCAAATGGCCGGTATTGGGTGGCACGACCTTATTGCTGACCATGATAGGTGCTTCTGCCTGGGTCAACGGCCTGGCCTGGGGTTCTTACCTGAACTTCGCCGGTATCATCCTGACACTGGTGGTCTTGTACAACTGGTTTGGTGAAGCGATTGCTGAATCCGAAGGCGGTAAATACAGCGCCCGTATCGACGTTTCTTTCCGCTGGAGTATGAGCTGGTTCATCTTCTCTGAAGTGATGTTCTTTGCTGCTTTCTTTGGTGCCTTGTTCTATGCACGTACTATCTCCATGCCCTGGCTGGCTGATCTGGATCACAAAGTCTTGTGGCCTGATTTTGCTGCCAACTGGGGTAATGTAGGCCCCGCTGGTACAGTTGAAGCCTTCAAGACCATGGGGCCTTTCCCTATCCCCACGATCAATACTGCCTTGTTGCTGACTTCTGGCGTGACGCTGACTATTGCGCATCACGCTTTGCGTGAAGGGCATCGTGCCAAGACAGCCATCTGGTTGTTTGCCACAGTCTTGCTGGGTGCCGTGTTCATGGGCTTCCAGGCTTACGAATACATGCATGCATATAGCGAGCTGAACCTGAAACTGACTTCTGGTATCTATGGCTCCACATTCTTCATGCTGACTGGTTTCCACGGTTTCCACGTGACCATGGGCGCGATCATGTTGTCGGTGGTGTTGTACCGTGTCATGAAAGGCCACTTTACTCCCGAGCACCACTTCGCATTTGAAGGCGCTGCCTGGTACTGGCACTTTGTTGACGTGGTCTGGCTGGGCCTGTACGTTGTTGTCTACTGGCTGTGAACAAGAATCGCTAGCATAAAAAAGCCGCACTTTAGTGCGGCTTTTTTACATAGATGGAAACGCTGGAATATTGCGAATAATACCGGGCACTGCTGGCGCTGAAGCAGTACTTACCTGATACCAGTCGGCTGTATCAAGCCAAAATGATTGGCCAGCAAGATCAGCAAAAACAGGGTGATGGAAAATCCTACCCTGAAGGCCAGTGCCTTGACCGTGCGATTGCTTTTCCCTTTGTCTTTCATCAGATAAACCAGGGCAGACCCCAGGCTGAACAGAATAAGGAAAAAAGCGATGGCGACAAGAATTTTCATACTGGGTTATTGTTGATACTTTAATTGATCGACTCCCGCATTGTAATACCTTACTACCTGAATGCCTATTTCCTTCCGCTTCCGCCTGATCCCGTTTATTGCCTGCCTGCTGCTGGCCAGTCTGGGCATCGCTTTGGCGCAATGGCAGACGCACAGGGCGCAGGAAAAAGAAAACCTGGCGGCACAAATGACAGAACGCCAGCATTTGCCTGCCCTGATATTGAATGCGCAAACACCGTCTGGGCAATTGCAGGCTTTTCGCAAGCTGCAAGTCAGCGGGCAATTCATACGCGAATGGCCGCTCTACCTGGATAATCGTCCCTTACAGGGCAAGGCAGGTTTATATGTGCTACTGCCTTTCAAGCTGGCAGACAGCAACAAATATGTGTTAATCGCTCGTGGCTGGCACCCGCGGGATGCGCGTGACAGAATGCATGTGCCGGATATTCCTGTCGCCAGCGGTCCTGTCGTCCTGGAAGGCATGCTCAGGGAAAAGCTGGATCGTGTTATGCAACTCGGTCAGGCCGACCTAGTCAAACCTGGCAGCCTCTTGCAAAACATCGATGTCGATGCCCTGGCAAAACAGACAGGCTGGGATTTTTATCCCTTTGTGCTGGAACAGACTACGGTAGTGAATGATGGCTTGTCACGCGACTGGCCCATGCCCTCGGCTGGGGCGGACAAGCACAGAGGCTATGCCTTCCAATGGTATGCACTGGCCTTGATGGCCTTCTTATTTTTTGTTGTTACTGGATTTCGTCGTGGAAAAAACTGAAAAGCAAGTTTCGCATGGTCGCTGGAAATTAATCCTGGTGCTGGCAGTCTGCGCTGCCCCCATGATTTTTTCTTATCTGGCCTACTATGTCATCAAGCCTGAAGGCCGCACCAATTACGGCACCATACTCGACCCACGCCTTTATCCCATGCCCAGGCTGGCTGGGCATTTGCTGGGCGCAGCGGCGTCAGATCCAGCGACAGGCCTGGAAGCCTATCAAGGCAAGTGGCTGATGCTGCAGGTGGATAGCGGTGCCTGTGCCGATGTCTGCCAGAAAAGAATGTATGACATACGCCAGTTGCGCACGGCCCAGGGCAAGGAAATGGACAGGATAGAACGCGTCTGGCTGATTACCGATGATACCCCTATCGATACCATGCTGATACGCCAGCATGATGGCGCACGCATGTTGAAGATGGATGCCGCGGCCTTGAAAGCCTGGTTGCCGACCGAGAGCGAAACCCAGATCAGTGATCATATTTACCTGATAGACCCGCGTGGCAATCTGATGATGCGTTATCCAAAAAATGCCGATGCCAACAAGATTAAAAAAGACCTCAGCAAATTATTGCGTGCTTCAGCAATAGGTTAAACGATAGGGTAAACAACAATCATGTGGTTGCAGATCGCATTGACAGCACTGATGGTCGCCGTAGTACCGGCGACCATGATTTTCTTGTCCAAGGAAAAGAATAAGTACCGCAAACTCATTGCGGTGACAGTGACGCTGACTTTTGAGCTCATCATGTTCGGTGCATTTACGCGCCTGACGGATTCCGGCCTGGGTTGCCCGGACTGGCCAGGTTGCTACGGCCAGGCCAACCCCCTGCAATCCCATGCTGCCATCAAGGCGGCTGAAATTGCCATGCCTACTGGCCCGGTTACTTTACAAAAAGCCTGGATAGAAATGGTACACCGCTATCTGGCCATGAGTGTGGGCATTTTGATCATTGTCCAGATGGCCATAGCCTGGGCACGCCGCCGCCAACTCAATTCCAGCCCCTGGTTATCGACCTTCCTGCTGTTTTTTGTTTGCCTGCAAGGTGCTTTTGGTGCCTGGACTGTCACCTTGAAGTTGCAACCTGTCATAGTGACCACGCACTTGATACTGGGTATGGGTTTGCTGGCGCTACTCAGTGCCAGCCTTGAGCAGCAAAGCTCTTCCCTGAGCAGTGCCGGCATTGCTGCCGCAGATGGCAGGCGTATGTTGTGGCCTGCCAGCCTGGCCTTAATACTGGTCTTTGTACAAATCGCCCTGGGTGGTTGGGTGAGTACTAACTATGCTGCTTTAGCTTGTCATGATTATCCCCTGTGCAATGGCCAGGCTCTACCCGCAATGGACTTTGAACACGGCTTTAGCCTCTGGCGCCAGCTGGGGCTAACCATGAGTGGCGATTACCTGCCCTTCAATGCCCTGGTTGCCATACACTGGGTACACAGGAATTTTGCCTTGCTGGTAGTCCTTGCTTGCCTGTGGGCTGCGCTGAGGGCACGCAAGATAGTCGGGCTGGAAAAGCTGGGCCGCAATCTCTTGCTGGCGATTCTTGCCCAATTCATCATTGGCATCTCTACTGTCTTTTTTTCCTGGCCTTTGCTGCTGGCAGTTTTGCATAATGGGATGGCCGCCATGCTCGTGCTCTTGCTCACCATGTTAAACTACCGCATAAGGCATGTGAGCCTTGCCGCTGCCAAAGATAGATCATGACCACTTTAAGTTTACCCTCCAACCGACTGGCTCAGTACTGGGCTTTGACCAAGCCCCGTGTCACCCAGCTCGCCGTTTTTTGTGCCGTCATCGGCATGTTCCTGGCAACACCAGAATTGCCGAACTGGCGCATCGTGGTTGCCGCCACCGTCGGTATCTGGTTACTGGCCGGTGCGGCTTTTGCCGTGAATTGCCTGGTAGAAAAAGAAATTGATGCCCGCATGGCCAGAACGGCACGCCGTGCCACTGCCCAGGGCGAAATCACCGTGCCGCAGACCCTGGTGTTCTCTGGCGTCATCGGTGGCATGGGCATGTGGGTTTTGTATACCATGGTCAATCCCCTGACCATGTGGCTGACCTTTTCCACCTTTGTTGGTTATGCTGTCATTTACACCATCATCCTGAAGCCGGCGACGCCGCAAAACATCGTTATCGGCGGTTTGTCTGGTGCCATGCCACCAGCCCTGGGCTGGGCTGCCGTGGCCAATGATGTGCCCATGCAGGCATGGTTGCTGGTATTGATCATCTTTGTCTGGACGCCACCGCATTTCTGGGCACTGGCCATGTACCGGCGTGATGATTATGCGCGTTCTGGCTTGCCCATGCTGCCGATTACGCATGGCCTGGAATTCACCCGCTTCCATATCTGGCTGTACACCATTGCCCTGTTTGCCACCACCATGCTGCCTTATGCCGTGCATATGAGTGGCCTGATCTACCTCGTCAGTGCGATTATCCTGGGCCTGATTTTTCTCTGGTATGCATGGCGTATCTACAAGCATTATGATGATGTGCTGGCGCGCAAGACCTTTACCTTTTCCATCATCTACCTGTCCCTGCTGTTTGCAGCCTTGTTGATCGATCACTATATCAAGCTATGAAAATTCTCAAGCATTTGGCTGGCATGCTGATGGCAATGGCCTTGCTGGCTTGTACTGAAGCACCGGAAAAATTTAATAATACTGATTTGACCGGCCTCGATTATGCCAGGGACTTTGCGCTGACAGATCACAATGGCAAGGCACGTACCCTGGCAGATTTCAAGGGCAAGGCCGTGGTCATCTTTTTCGGTTATACCCAGTGCCCTGACGTTTGTCCAACCACCATGGCAGAGATGGCGGGGGTCATGAAATTGCTGGGCCCGGATGCTGACAAGGTGCAAGTTTTGTTCGTGACCCTGGACCCCGAGCGCGATACCCAGGCCTTATTGGCCAGCTATGTTCCCAATTTCGATCAGCGCTTCCTGGGCCTGTATGGAGATGCCGCAGCGACCGCCAAAGTCGCCAAGGAATTCAAGGTGTTTTATCAAAAGGTAGAAGGCAAGACGCCAGGCAGCTATACCATGGACCATACGGCTGGCAGCTATGTCTATGACCCGCAAGGGCGCGTACGCTTATTCCTGCGTCATGGTCAGGGCCCTGAACCAGTTGCGCATGACCTGAAGATTTTATTAAAGTGAATACAGATTCTGGTCTGGATAGCATACCCAGACCAGATGATGAATCCTGAGACTTCTGCCCTGACGCAGTGTTAACCGCCGAAAGCTGCCTTCGCCACGTCGGCAAAAGTTGTTCCACGCACCACTGGGCCTAGCAAGAGGCTGCTGGTAAATGGCAGGCCACGGTTGCGATAGTAGCCAGTTTTCCAATAGTGATCTTCGACGGCTAGGCCGGTGCCATATTGCAGCGTAGGCATACTCTTGGCTTCATAGACCATAGTCCATTGTGCGTTTGGCCCTTCATCAAGTCTGGATATCGCCAGATAGCCTTTACTATCTGTTGCCCATTTGACTTCTATCATGAACTTGACCCATTGCCCCTGGTTCAGTTTTCCATCGCCTAATGTGGCTGTTACTGCATTTTTTGGTGTAGTGCGTGTTCCGCCTTCATAAATGTCACCTGTTTGCAGATTGAGATGAAAATCTTTTTCTGCACAAAGAGCAAACGCCGGATTTGTTTTCAGAGTATCCGGGCCATGTAATTGGAAAATGATGCCCCAGGCGTAGGGATCAATGGAAGTGCCTACGGGCGGTTGCCAATTAAGTGGCAATTTGACCGAGATTCCATAAAACTCATGTCCTGAACTGGCGTTAACTGACAAAGGCGTAGATTTGAGCGACTGCATGGTGGAGACTTCAGCCCGTTCACCTGACCATCCACCGAATTGATCACCAGGTCTGACCTGAATTTCTGCCACTGCAATATTGGGTGAAAAACGCTCATTATCGCGTGGTGCAATGCGGTCTTTTTCCCAAGCTTGCAAATCACGCCATACACCAGGACCAGGGCGCTCAGTCTTGGCGCTCCAGTCACCGACAAAGCTCACATTGGCAGGAAGTGATTTTACTTGTGCGTTGCAATTAAGCGACAGGATTGCCGCAATAAGCACAGCGAATGTTTTCTTGTTCAACACTTTTCCGGGTGCTGAAATTTGTTTGATTGTTAGCATAAAGCCTCTCTTTGGTGAGTATCGATAATCCATACAGTGAGCAGGCTTATTTTTTGCAAAAACCGGTGTTAAGACATGCTTGTACGAGTTTTGCCTGGCTGCTCAAGATTGAATGTAGCATCGCCAAAGAAATTAGTTAAGTTGCACTATTTATTTACGGCAACTTTATTGGGTAAAGCAAATTCCCTGTTGATTTTTCATGCTGGTAATGAGCATAAGCTCACAGTATTGCAGGCGTGATAAAACAAAAGGCACTCTTGCGAGTGCCTTTGTGATATTGCTACAGCGTGTTTTGATCAGGCAAAACTGCTGAGGCTACCCTTCATTTTCTTCAGGGCTGCGCTTTCTATCTGGCGTATGCGTTCGGCAGAAACACCGTATTCATCGGCCAGCTCGTGCAGGGTAGAGCCAGTGCCATCATCATTTTTCAACCAGCGTGATTCTATGATGTGGCGTGAGCGTGCATCCAGTTTGGACAGGGCAGATTCCAGTCCTTCGCTTTGCAGACGATCATACTGACGTGTTTCCAGCACACGGGTAGGCTCGTCAGACTCAGTTTTCAGATAAGCGATAGGAGCAAACTTCTCATCGTCATCATCCGTCGGTGCATCCAGGGCGATATCGTGGCCAGACAAACGCATTTCCATTTCGATGACTTCTTCGCGTTTGACATCCAGCGTTGATGCCAGGGCATCAATTTGCTTGGGTGTCATCGCGTCCAGGCCTTCTTTATGGCTGCGCAGGTTAAAGAACAGTTTGCGCTGGGCCTTGGTCGTAGCTACTTTTACCAGACGCCAGTTTTTCAAAATGTACTCATGCATCTCAGCCTTGATCCAGTGCATGGCATAAGACACCAGACGTACACCCTGGTCAGGATCAAAACGTTTAACAGCTTTCATCAGGCCGATATTGCCTTCCTGGATCAAGTCAGCATGGGGCAAGCCATAGCCGAGATAACCGCGGGCGATAGACACTACCAGGCGCAGATGCGACATAACCAGTTGCTGCGCAGCAGCCAGGTCATTGTCATTACGTAATTTGTTTGCAAAGTCTATCTCTTCCTGATGCGTGAGCATAGGCAGACGGTTGACTGCAGAGATATAGGCATCAATATTACCCAGCGTGCCACTAAAGCCCAGGGCCAGTGCAGTGCTGTCGGTTGCAGGGATCAATTGTGTCGATGTAGTTGCCATTTTTCCTCCTTATTGCTGCCTTAAGAGTATCAATTACTCTTTTCGGCACTTTCAAGTTCCTATATTAGCACTCTCTTGAGAAGAGTGCTAATACTGAGATTCTATGAGCTTAATCAAATAAATCTATTGAAAAACAAGCATTCATTTGTGGCTTTTATAATACTTAGATAGACGTCAAGGCTGAAAGTTGCAATCAATCCCAGCTAAATTGTAAGAGCCTGTTGCAGAATCAAGATGCTCAAACATCCGTCAGGGTGCTGGAATGCTAAACAATGATGTTCAGCCATATCAGCACTATGAAGACGAAACAGGAGCAGATTTATTGTGCACAAGCGCTGAGAATTTAACTTGCGCGCGCCAACTGCCTTCTTACCGATAGAAAAACACCTACCAGCCCAAGTAACATGCTAACAGCGAGGAGTATGGCGCTCTGTACGATACCCAACGGAGCCAGGTGGAATTCCGATGCATATAATTTAGCGAATTCGGCAATTGCCTTGTTCAAGGGTTGTAAAGACGCTGCAATCATGCCCAGTGCCAGTCCACCTGCCAATAGCCCTAGTAAGGCACCGGTATAGTAATAAGGCTTGTGAATGAAGCTATTGGTGGCACCCAGCAAACGGGTCACGGCAATTTCTGCCCTGTGTGAAATGACTTGCAGGCGGGTAGCATTAAATACCACGACTACGACAACCACACCCAGCGTGGCAGCCAGGAATAATAGACCCAATTGCATGATTTGTACCAGGGCAGCCAGGCGCTTGACCCAGGCAGAATCGAGTTGCACCACATCGACATCCGGCATTTGCTTGATTTCTTCCACCAGTGCTTCTATCTTGCCTGCCTCATTATTCGACATGGACAAGACATAGGCATCTGGCAAGGGGTTGCCACCCAGAGTGGACAAGACTTCTGCCAGATTGGATGACTGCTCCAGATTGGCAAGCGCCTTATCCTTGGGGATGAAGTTCAGATTTGCCGTGATGTTTTTCTCTTTCAGCAATTTCTTGAGCGGTATCGACAAGGCAGTGGCGGTTGCCCTGGGCGTGTCCGGGCTGACAAAGATACTGATTTCCGGCTCTATCGATAATTGTGAAGAAATTGGCCGTATGTTTTCTATCAGGGTCAAACCTGCAATCGGCAAGGCCAGGGCAATGGCGACGACCAGGACATTGAACAGAAAATTGCCTGGGCTGCCGCGCAAATGCGCAAAAGCACTCTTGATGGCAAACCAGTGTTGACGTAACCAGTTGGTCATGAATTTTTCCTTATTATTCTGTCATGCGGCATCAAGCGGCCAGCGAGGATTTCCAGGTATCGACGACCCGGCCCTGGCTCAAATAAATCACACGGCTGGCTTGATCAAGAAATTGTTCATCATGGCTGGAGATAATGCAGGTGACGCCAGCACTCTGGAAAGCTTTCAGCGCATTCAATACCTTGTTGGCATTGTCTCTGTCCAGAAAGGCGGTAGGTTCATCCGCCAGGATGATCTGTGGCCGGTTGACAATCGCACGGGCAATTGCCACCCTTTGCTGTTCACCACCTGAGAGAGCCAGCGGCATGGAGTAAGCCTTGTCTGGCAAGCCCACTTTCTCCAGAGCGATGCGGGCACGCGTTTCAGCCTCGCCATGGGAGGCGCCGGTGACGATGATGGGCAGCATGACATTGGCCAGCACATGGCGGTCAGTCAATAGTTTTTGATCTTGCAAAATCAAGCCCAGCCTGCGGCGCAGATAGGGCAGGCTGCTGGCTTTTAGTTTGCTGATATCCTGGCCATTCACTCTGACCATGCCGGAAGTTGGTTTTTCTATACCGGCAATCATTTTGAGTAAAGTAGACTTGCCTGCGCCCGAGGGGCCAGCCAGGAAGATCAGTTCACCATCGGCGATCGACAAGGAAACATCTTTGAGCGCATAGGCATCTTGCGAATATTGTTTGCTGACGTGTTCAAATTCAATCATGGTCGCTGTGGCCTTGTGGCTATAGGTGGGATAGCACGCAATTTTGCCCGTGCTAAATCAATTAAGCAGGGCGTCAACAAATTCCTGGGCATTAAATGGTTGCAAGTCTTCAATCTGCTCACCTATGCCGATGAAATACACAGGCACAGGGCGGTTCTTGGCGATTGCTGCCAGCACGCCACCCTTGGCTGTGCCATCCAGTTTGGTAATGACCAGGCCAGTTAATTGCAGGGCATCATCAAAGGCCTTGACCTGCGCTAACGCATTCTGGCCAGTATTGCCGTCGATAATGAGCAAGACTTCTTGCGGTGCACCATCCATGCCCTTGGCGATGACGCGTTTGATCTTTTTCAACTCTTCCATCAGATGCAGCTGGGTGGGCAGGCGGCCAGCGGTATCCACCATCACTACATCCGTGCCACGGGCGCGCGCCGAGGCTACGGCATCAAAGGCCACCGCTGCAGGGTCGCCGGATTCCTGGGAGATAACGGTGACATTATTACGCTCACCCCAGATCGTCAATTGCTCACGAGCCGCAGCACGGAAAGTATCGCCCGCTGCCAGCAAGACCGATTGCTGATGGCTTTGCATATGCTTGGCCAGCTTGCCTATGGTGGTGGTCTTGCCCGCACCATTGACGCCGGTGATCATCATGACCAGGGGCTGATAGCGACCCAGTTCCAGCGGTTTTTGCAATGGTGTTAATAACTCCAGCAGCAAGACTTTCAGGGCCGCCTTGACTTGTTCGGCATCTATCAGCTTTTCTTCCTTGACCTTTTTCTTCAAGCCATCGAGCAGGAACTGGGTGGCTTCGACACCGGCATCCGAGGTCAGCAGGGCAGCTTCCAGTTCTTCATACAAATCATCATCTATGCGGGCACCGATGAAGAGGGTGGTAAGATTCGAGGAAGTTTTGGCCAATCCTGCCTTCAGGCGGCTTAACCATGAACGTTTTTGCTCAGGTTCAGGCGCTTGAGGGGCTACAACATCTGCCACTGCTGGCTTGACTTCAGCCACAGCCACAGGCGCAGGAGTGGTAACAGCGGTAACGATGGCAGGCGTAGCAACAACAGGTGCAGGACTAGCTGGCGCTGTAATAACAGGTGCCGGCTCAGCCACAACAACTGGCGCCTCTTCTTTGGGCTTCTTTTTGAAAAAACTAAACATCGGGATATTTTGGAGTGCGGGCGGCAAAAAAAGCCAGCCCTGATATTAGAATGCTGCCATTTTAACAGACAGCGCAAGATAAACTGATTTAGCCGTAACAAGCATGCAATGAAAACAAATAGTAATAAAAAAACAAAAGGCGCGAGCGCAAAAGCCACGCCGGTAAAACGTCAAAACCATCAAGTCCGCATCATAGGTGGCGTCTGGAAACGCAGCCTGCTCAGCGTAGTCGATGCCGAGGGTTTGCGCCCTACGCCAGACCGTGTCCGCGAAACCCTGTTCAACTGGCTAAATCATTTGCTGCACAATAACTGGACCGGTGTACATTGCCTGGATCTGTTCGCAGGTAGTGGTGCCCTGGGTTTTGAAGCCGCCAGCCGCGGTGCGGCCCAGGTCATCATGGTTGAGGCGCACACGCCAGCTTACAAGCAACTGGAGCAGGTCAGGGACAAATTGCAAGCCAGTCAGTGCAAATTGCTCAGGGCAGATGCACTCAAGGCAGTGGAAAGCATGGCAAACCAGCCACAAAAAATGGATGTGATCTTCCTCGACCCTCCATTCGAGCAGGATTGGCTGGAGCGTATCTTGCCAGCCTGTGCACAATTGCTCAGCCCTAAAGGCTGCATCTATGTTGAATCTGAATTCTCACTGGAGGTATCTTCTGGTGATGCAGCGACAGATGAAAAATTAGTTAAATTATTAAGCGGATGGCAAGTTATCCGCGCTGATAAAGCCGGTAGCGTTTACTTCCATATACTGCAACGCAACATTTTGCCGCATGAGGCGCACGAAAATCAGGCATAATGCCTGCTCAACTTGGTGCATATCCTTATGCAGATTGCGAAAAAAGGGAGTGAAGATGGTCACAGCCGTTTATCCGGGAACATTTGATCCGCTGACACGCGGTCATGAAGATTTGGTGCGTCGCGCATCCGGTCTTTTTGATACTTTGGTGGTCGGTGTAGCGGATAGCAAAAGCAAGAATCCATTTTTCTCCCTGGATGAACGTCTGGAAATCGCCAATGAAGTACTAGGACATTATCCAAATGTCAAAGTAGAGAGTTTCTCAGGTTTGCTGAAGGACTTTGTGCGCAAAAATGATGCGCGCGTCATCGTGCGTGGTTTGCGTGCCGTGTCTGATTTTGAATATGAATTCCAGATGGCGGGTATGAACCGTTATCTGCTGCCAGATGTAGAAACCCTGTTCCTGACACCTTCTGATCAATATCAATTTATTTCAGGCACCATAGTGCGTGAGATCGCCATGTTTGGTGGTGATGTATCAAAATTTGTATTCCCTTCCGTCGACCGCTGGCTGAAGAAAAAGGTCGCATTGCTGGCCGAGAGCAAGTCTTAAAGTAAGTACTGGATCAAGTAGTACATGAAAGCGACAACATGGCCCTGATGATTACGGACGATTGCATCAATTGCGATGTCTGCGAACCCGAATGCCCCAATGATGCAATTTACATGGGGCCGGAAATTTATGAAATCGATCCACATAAATGCACCGAATGTGTAGGCCATTACACAGAGCCACAATGTCAACAGGTGTGCCCGGTCAGTTGCATCCCCTTTAATCCCGAGTGGCGTGAAACGCCTGAGCAATTGCAGGCGAAATACGAAGTGCTGCAGAAAAAGCCAGAGCAATAAAAATCACAACGCGCGTGAACCACGATCACGCGCGCTGAAGGCCGTCAACAGGTGTTAAGGCCGCAATGTTCCATGCTCCCCAATATCCTTAGGTTGCTCGCCAGTGATGGCTGCCTTGGCCATCGCAAATAATTGCATCATCTTGCTGGAACCACTGTCCCAATATTCTGCCGCATGTATCTGCACTTTCAATAGGCGCAAGTGTGGGTCATCTACACCTTCCGGGAACCAGGGCTTGACCATGGCATTCCATAATTCTTCTGCTTTCTGACGGTCACGCAAGACTTCTGCACGACCAGAGATGGAGACATACACACTGTCATCCACATCAGAAAAACTCAGATTGATTTCGGGATGTTGCTGCACGGCGTTGATGTAATTCGCTTCGTCTGAAATAAAGAACCATATATTGCCAGCAGCATCAACTTGCTGGCTGGTCAGCGGGCGACTGCTCAGGTGATTGTTTTCATCTACGGTAGTGAACATGCCAAATTTGATGTCTTTGATCAAGTCACGGATTTTTTCCAACGCGTCGTTTTGGGTAGTCATGCTGGCCTCGTCATTTATGGGGTTTAATAACGAGGTAACAATAAACCGTATCAGCGCGTAACTCTGTACGGTATCGAACGTGGGCGGTCTGAGCAAAATTTTAGGGTGCGCTGTGCGCAGCATTGTCAGTGCACCTCAGTGTCAGGAATTTTCAGCTGGCGATAGCTTCGTGCACAGCAGCGTGCGATACGTCAAAAACAGCGCACCTGATTACGCCCGCCATTCTTGGCCTGGTACAAAGCCCGGTCGGCACGCAGCACCAGATCGCGGGCTATGCTGCTGGCATCGTCGTAATTGGTATTCTCGTCTATGGTCGTCAGGCCTATCGATATGGTCGCCTGGCAAGTGCCTGATTCACTCAAGACAAATTCCCGGCCAGCGATGCTCTTGCGTATGCGCTCGGCCACCTGTATCGCATCATGCAGATTGGTGTTGACCAGCACCACGACGAATTCTTCCCCACCAAAACGGCCCAGGGTATCGCTGAGGCGCAATTCATCCTTGATCCTTTTTGCAACTTCCTTGAGCACATCATCACCACCCTGATGGCCATAGCGGTCATTGATGAGCTTGAAGAAATCGATGTCCAGATACATGCAGGCAATGCTGTATCTTTGCCGGCGTGCACGGGCAATTTCTTCCAGCATGCGTTGTTCGACATAGCGGCGGTTGCTGACATTGGTCAAAGGATCGGTCAGACCTATGTAAGTCAGGCGCTCATTGTTGATGACGTTTTCCAGGCAGATCGCAATGATGGAACCCAGGCGCTCAATAAAATCCGTCGCCATATTGGGCTGGAAACGGTCAGCCTTGAAACTGCCCAGATTCAGGCAACCGATCAGGCGGCCTTGCCTGCGCATGGGGATGATGGCTATGCTGGCCGGTTTTTTATTGAAACTGCTGAAGTAAGATGCATAGGCTAAGCTTTGGTATAAACCCAGCTGGGGTTTGCGCAAGGCGGTCTCAGGCTGGCTGAGCTCTACTTCATGGCGCAAGAAAATCAGGTGTGGGAATTCTTGCAAATCTATCTTCAGGTCAGTCAGCATTTGCTGCAAATCACCCAGTTTGTCGAATAGCACCAGTGACACCACATCCAGCTCAGAAGTGACCGCCAGGGCGCTGAAGATATTCGTGATCAGCTCACGAAAACTATTCGCACCGATGATTTTCAAATCAAAACTCTGGTGACGCGCCATGATGTTTTGATTGCGGTGTGCCAGTTCCAGCAAGCTATCGAGCCTGGCCCGCAAAGCCTGATTTTCGCTTTGCAATTCCAGCAACGCAGATTGAGCCTGATCTGGCTCTTCATCCAAAGGTGCTGGCATCATGCTTTCCATGTCTATGGTATTTGTTTAATGTTTCTGGCTTAAAAGGCGATATTCATGTCCATGACATCGCCCACCCGTAATAACTGGCCAAGGCCACGTTCAACGATGATATTCATGCCGAAGGTGATGCCACCATCCACCAGGGGATTGGCGCGATAGGTTTGCAAGATATCCATAGGGTCAGGGCCAAACTCGCCGGTACTCTGGTCTACGGACGGCATGGGGCAACGCGGGCAAGGCTTGACCGGGCGCAATTGTATTTTGCTACCGATCTCAAAATTCTCGGCATAGTCTTCTTCAAAAGCTTCTATGCCATCCAGCACGATATTCGGGCGGAAGCGGTTCATGGGCAGGGCTTGGCGGCCTTGTTTTTCCAGGCGCTGATTGAGGTCATCAAGCGAGGCAGATGCGGTTAGCAAGATCGGGTAACCATCAGAAAAGCGCGTGGCTACCTGCTTGTCACCCGTCCATTTCTGACTCGCATAACGCTGGGTTTGCGCTGTGCTGCGCACCAGTCGGCAAGGCGTATCCAGCGCCTTGCTGAACCAGTCAGCCATGGCTTGCCCGCAATCCATGGCACTAAAACTTTCTTCCCAGATAGTGACGCTGGCAGTGCTGCTATCTTCTTGCGGATTCAAGGACAATACAGGCATGCCGGGCGCATGGATGTACAGGCCATCACTGCGTATCTCGGGGCGTATCAGCGCCATTCTGGGGAATTCTCTTTGCGTCAGGAACAGACCCTGCTGATCTACCAGCATCCACTCCCTGTCATGTATGCCTTCAAAGCTCAGGCCGGTTTCATTCAGGGTAGCCGCATCCAGAGCGATACCGGCGCAGGACTTGATGGGGTAAATCGTCAGAGAGAGTATGCTGGGCATGATGCAAAATAAGTGAGCAAATTCAGTAGCAGCTATTTTAATAGCTAATAGGCATTCACGCTGGGCTTTCAGGCATTTCCCTGGAATTCACGGCGGTAGGCTGAGGGGGATATGCCAAATTCACGGGCGAAGTAACGCCGCAATAATAAACCTGTGCCAAAACCGGTATCGGCCGCAATATCGTCGATGCTGCGCTTGCTGGTTTCCAGTTGCCGCTGGGCCAGTGCCAGGCGCTGGTTCAAGAGCCATTTACCGACCGTCGTACCAGTTTGCTGCTGGAAATGGCGGGTAAAGCTGCGCCTGCTCATCAATGCTCTTTGCGCCAGCTGATCCAGTTGCTGTGTTTGGTCCAGGTGCGCCAGCATCCATTCCAGTACCTTGGCCAGCCTGTCATCGGTTGCCAGTACCGGCAACGGCTGTTGTATATATTGCGCCTGCCCGCCTTGTCTGTGTGGTGCCACCACCAGGCGTCTGGCCACATGGGCGGCGATATCCGCGCCATAACTGGTACGCAAGACATGCAGGCAACAATCTATGCCTGCCGCCGTACCCGCCGAAGTGATGACATCGCCATGGTCAACATACAAGACATTCGGGTCCAGGCTGATGTGGGGATAACGCTCAGAAAATGCCTTGGCCAATGCCCAGTGGGTAGTGGCACTGCGGCCATCGAGTAAGCCAGCCTCAGCCAGTACAAAAGCGCCCAGGCATAAACCTATCAGTCTTGCGCCACGCTGGTGCGCCTGGCGCAAGGCTTTCAACAAGGCAGGCGGGGCAGGGCGCAAGTCATCATGCCAGGATGGCACGACCACCATATCGGCCTTGGCAAGCGTAGCCAAACCATGCCGCACACGTATGGCAAAACCGGCATTGGTCTGCACCTCATGCTGCGCTCGCCCAGTACTATCGAGGCAAACCTTGAGATTGAAGGCAGGCATGACCATCCCGCCATGGTGCTCGCCAAATACCATGCAAGGCACGGACAAATGGAAGGGGCTGATGCCATCAAAGGCCAGCACCGCAATATTCACGATCTTTTCAGGGAGAGATATCTGCATGGCCTGATTGTATCGAATATTGGCAATCGGGTCACTTATATTTCAGCGTCTGATAGCCCAGAATACAGTCCATCAACAGCACAAATTTGATGCAAACACTCACCCAAAAAGGAAACCACCATGAGCACCAACAACACTGTAAACACTGTAAAGCGCGCCCTGATCGTCATCGATGTACAAAATGAGTACTTCACCGGCAATATGCTGATTGAATACCCTGACCCAAAAGTATCCCTGCACAACATAGGCCGTGCCATGGATACGGCAAAAGCCGCTGGCATCCCTGTGCTGGTGGTGCAGCATTCTGCGTCGGAAAGCTCACCTATCTTTGCCCGTGGTTCCAAAACCTGGGAATTGCATGATGTAGTCGCCAGTCGCCATGCCGATCACCATATAGAAAAAAACATGGCCAGCGTATTCACCGGCACTGATGCTGCCGCCTGGTTGCAAAAAAATGAAATCAATACTCTCAGCATCGTTGGTTATATGACGCATAACTGCAATGCCAGCACTATCTATGAAGCTGCGCATAATGGCTATCAGGTAGAAACCCTGAGCGACGCCACAGGTTCACTGCCTTATGCCAATGCGGCTGGCTATGTCAGCGCAGAAGAAATTCATCGCGCCTATAGCGTGGTCTTCCATTCCAATTTCGCTGCTGTTGCTACCACTGACAACTGGCTGGCAGCAGTCAGGAATGGCGTGGCACTGCCAGTCAGCAATGTACTGGAATCACATCTGGCAGGGCGTCAGCGCAAGGCTGCCTGATCAGACTGGGTCAGAATGCAGGGCGATGCAATTGCGCCCTGCATTTTTTGCGCTGTAGAGTGCCTGGTCTGCTGCGCCGACCAGGGTGGATAAGTCTGTCCCCACCAGTAATGAATCTGCCACGCCAGCACTGAGTGTGCATTGCAGGCTATCACCTTTCCAGGGCACGCGCAGGTCGGCATACAACAGGCGTACCCTCTCGGCCAGCAAGGCCGCACCCTGTTCATTGATGCCTGCCAGCAAAATACAAAACTCTTCACCTCCATAGCGCGCCAGGCAATCTTCACTGCGGATGACAGTCTGCAATAATGCGGCAAGGCGACGCAGTACTTCATCACCAGCCTGGTGACCATATTTGTCATTGATACGTTTAAAGAAGTCCACGTCTATCATGATGATGGACATGGCGTCCCCAGTGCGGGTGGCACGCGCCAGCAAGCGCCGTGATTCATCTTCAAAGCTGCGCCGGTTCAGCGCGCCGGTCAGGCTGTCATGCGTGGCTTGTTCGCGCAAATCGCTGACCAGGCGAAAAGTGATCAATAGCACCAGCGACAGTGAAATGGACAGTTGCGATAAACCGCCAAGTACCAGAAACACAGGATTGACATCGCCTTGCGCAAACAGCGTGACCCCTTCCGCAGGCTTTGACAGCATATTCAAGGCCCGTAAAAAACTCATCAGCGCAATGAAAGAAAAAGAAGTCGCCGCCAGGTTGTAGGCAGTTTTCAAGGGTTGCGCAGCTTTGACCATCAGCCTCACGGCACAGGCACCAAAAACAATCGCGAAGAGCAGGGAATTGGCAATTACCAGCATGCGGATATCATCATGCAGCATGCCCAGCCACAGGCTTTGCACCATCATTTGCATGCCCAGCCATGCCGTCACCCAGTAATGACAGCGCTTGCCCTGGAAAGCTTCAATACCATTGTAGATAAAGCCTATGCCACAACCTGTGCAAAAAGGAACGGCGGCAATGATCCACACTGGCCATTCAGGAGACATCTGGGTACTGGTAAAAATACCCAGGCACATGCAGCAATGCCCCAGCGCCCACTGGCGCGCCCCTCTTATGTTGTCAGCATGAAAACTGATAAGCGCCATCATGCCCGCACCCAGCAGATTAATCCCGCTCAGCATCAGCATAATGGTGCGGACATCAAGTTTCATGTCTGGCTCGCATGGGTGACAAGGGGACGATGTTGGTCAGGCAAATGCTCTCCACGAAGTAGGTGCGGGTGAGTCAGGCTGTATGGAATGCGGCTGAAGTGCAAATCATTATATCGTAGGCAAAGGCCTTGACCATTGGCGCTACTACTTAGCAGCAGATGTGTCGGTTTTTTTGCCACATCGCTGGAAATCCGCGTTTATAAAAACGAGTTCATGGACTCAATGATGTAAAACGCCAGGCAAAATGCAAAAAAGCCGCGATATTTCGCGGCTTTTTTGTGAGATATGAAAATCTTACACGTTAAACAAGAAATTCAATACATCGCCATCCTTGACGACATATTCCTTGCCCTCGGCGCGCATTTTGCCTGCTTCCTTGGCACCGGATTCACCTTTGAAATTGATGTAGTCATCAAATGCTATGGTCTGGGCGCGGATGAAGCCGCGTTCGAAGTCGGTGTGGATCACGCCAGCTGCCTGTGGGGCGGTGTCGCCTACGTGGATGGTCCAGGCACGGACTTCCTTGACGCCAGCGGTGAAGTAAGTTTGCAGGCCCAGCAGTTTGAAACCGGCGCGTATCAGGCGGTCGAGGCCTGGCTCTTCCATGCCCATGTCGGCCAGGAATTCGGTTTTGTCGGCGTCGTCGAGGTCAGCGATTTCAGATTCTATGGAAGCGCAAATTGCCACGATAGGGGCATTTTGTGAATTTGCATAGGCAGTCAATTGATCCAGCAATGGGTTATTGGTGAAGCCACTGTCAGAGACGTTGGCAACATACATGGCTGGCTTGGCGGTGATCAGGCACAGTGGCTTGATGAGCAGCATTTCTTCTGCATCCAGGCCCAGGGCGCGTACAGGCTTGGCATCGTTCAGCGCAGGCATGATGCGTTCCAGCACGGTGACCAGTTTCAATGCATCTTTATCGCCAGAGCGGGCTTTCTTGTTTTCGCGGTGTATGGCTTTTTCTACTGTGCCCATGTCGGCCAGGGCCAATTCAGTCTGGATGACTTCGATATCGTCCAGCGGGCTGACCTTGCCAGCGACGTGGATGACATTGTCATCTTCAAAACAGCGCACGACGTTGACGATGGCATCAGTTTCGCGGATGTGGGCGAGGAACTGGTTACCCAGGCCTTCACCCTTGGACGCACCAGCCACCAGGCCAGCGATATCAACAAATTCAACGATGGCATTCTGAATGCGCTCAGGCTTGACGATGTCAGCCAGTTGCTTCAGGCGCGGATCAGGTACCTCAACCACACCAACATTAGGCTCTATCGTGCAGAAAGGATAATTTTCTGCCGGTATGCCTGCTTTGGTCAGCGCATTGAACAGTGTGGATTTGCCGACGTTAGGCAGGCCGACGATGCCGCATTTGAGACTCATGATGTTTTGCCAGTTGGATTTGATTAACCCGCTATTTTACCGGAAAGCCCGCCCTCCAGACTGATTCTGGCTTGAATTGCAGTAA
Organism: Undibacterium sp. Di27W; assembly: GCF_049340345.1. Taxonomy (NCBI): domain Bacteria; kingdom Pseudomonadati; phylum Pseudomonadota; class Betaproteobacteria; order Burkholderiales; family Oxalobacteraceae; genus Undibacterium; species Undibacterium sp. Di27W. The sequence continues at coordinate 205,438 of NZ_JBMPOS010000003.1, forward strand.
ATCTTGCTGATAAATACAGCAGGCAATCACAAAATAATAGATATTCGGTAGTTAATTTGATATTGCCATCTTCAGTTGGTGATAATTTCAGCCCGGAGTATGAGTCATATTTGCAGCTTGCCTGATCCTGCGCTTGCTCAGTTGATGCAGCAAGGATGTCAGCATGATACCGGCAATAGTCAGGCCCAATACCAGTCCTATCCAGAAACCGCGTGCTGCCATGGGCTGTTCAGGGTGCCAGGGCAGCCATGCCGGTGCCAGCCCCAGCACGCAACCTATGGGCAGGGCAAAGCCATAAAAGGCCATCAGATGTATCAGCATAGGTGTGCGTGTGACTTTATAGCCGCGTATGGCGCAGGATGCCGTGACCTGGGCCGCATCTGATAACTGGAAGATCGCCGCATATAACAGCAGCTCAGATGCCAGTGCCTGTACCGCCGGGTCAGAGGTATAGGCTGCTGCCACCAGGTCGCGGAAGATCATGATGCCCAGGGCAGATATGACGGCAAAGCTGGTTGACAGTGCATAACCTGTCCAGGAGATAAAGCGTGCCCGTTCCGGGTCGCCTTCGCCCAGGGTTTGCCCGACCCGGGTGGTCAGGGCGATACCCAGGCTCAAAGGCACCATGAATACCAGGGATGAAAAATTCAGGGCAATCTGGTTGGCCGATACCGGCACCACGCCAAAGCGGGCAATCAGCAAACCGACTGCGCCAAAGGCTGAGACCTCGGCAAAATAAGTGACGCCTATAGGCAGACCCAGGCGCAGGGTGGAGCGGATTTCTGCCCAGTTCGGTGCTTCATAATGGCTAAAGGGGAAGGTCTCTTTATAGGCAGCGGCGCGACGCATCCAGAATATCATGGCAGCCAGCATCAGCCACAGGCCTGTGCCGGTGGCCAGCGCACAGCCAGTGGAACCCAGTTTGGGGAAGCCCAGATGGCCATAAATAAACAGCCAGTTCATGACTATATTGTAAGTCAGGCCACCCAGCGCGATCATCATGACAGGCTTGGTCTGGTTCAGGCTGGTGGTATAACCATACAGGGCGCGGTACATGGCAAAGGCGGGCATGCCCAGGCTGATGACATGTACGAATTGCGAAGCCTTGGCATTGATGGCCGGGTCCAGTTGCAGAAAATTGAAAACCAGGGTGGCAATATTCAACAGCACACATCCAAGCAGGCCTACACCCAGGCCCAGCCACAGGGCCTGGCGCACCATATGTGGCACACGCTCATGGTTTTCCGCGCCAACTTCATGGGCAATGACAGTATTCACCGCCATCATGATGCCCATCACGCTGACCAGGATGATCACCCAGACATTCGCCCCCAGTGACACGGCGGCGAGGTCGTTGGCACTGAGATGACCAGTCATGGCCACGTCAGCCACGCTCATGCCTACCGTGGCGAGTTGTCCTATCAGGACAGGCCAGGCAATGGTCCAGAGGGCGGCGGCTTCAGTGCGAATACGGGTTTTCATGCAGGGCAAACAAAGAGGGATGGGACCAGCATCTTACCGTAGAAAGCAAATCCTTTGCTTTCTACGGGATTTCCTCAGGGCGATTGTCGTGTCTGATTTTAGTGCCTTAGCCATAATTCATTGAACGATACAAAACCAAACGGCGTCATCCTGACACCGGCCACGTGCGGGGCAATGCTGACCAATTGGTTTTCATGCGAAATCGGGATCATCCAGCCTTCTTGTACCAGGCGCTTGCCTATGCGGGCATAGGCTGTCATGCGACGTTTGCTATCCGCCTGCGCCTTGATTTTCATTAAATCGGCATCCAGGGATTTCAATGCAGCAGCAGGCATCCAGCGGCGAAAGACGCTGTCGGCAGCAAACCATTCAAAGCAGCCAAAATCCTGGTCATCATGCATGACTTCGCGTGCCACCACCAGATCAGTATCTTTCACCCATTCACGTGCCATCAACTGGTCAAAGGGCAGGCTGGTCCAATTGACGATGAAGCCAGCAGCTTCCAGTCTTTGCTTGACGGCTTGCGCCAGGCTCAGTATTTCCTGGGTCTGGCCACTGACCATGCGTAATTTGTGGCCAGCTTTGAAGTTGCTGCATTTTGGTTTTTTGGCGACGCGATGTTTCCAGATGACTAGTAAGCCTGAGGCTGGTTTTCTTCTGCGTTCTTCCACATCAAACAAAGTTTCCGGCGCCAACCAGTCAGCCAGTGCCAGCCTTTGTTCGGCGGTCTTGAAAAAACTGCGGGCAGAATTACAGATGATATAAGTGCAGCCAGATTCTGCACCGACGATGCTGTGTTTTTTTGTACTATCTTGATGGGCATGGCCAAACTGCAAATCAAATCCCGATGGCCCGGATGGCGGCGGCAGCATCCACAAATCAATTTCATCGAGCAGGGGGCGTTCGCGATAATAATCCTTGAAAGCCTGCAAGGTAAGCTGGTAGGTATTATTGCGTATGATGCGAAAAGCCCCGCTGCCTATCGGGAAGCGGGCAAAGTCGGCAGCCCGCTGACGTGGCACGATGGATGAATTTGCCGTGGCCAGGCAATGTGGCCATAAGTGATCAGCATGTGCCAGGTAAAAACTGACACGCAGGCTGGGCCCGGTTTCTATATGCAGCAAATGGCGATACAGGCGCTGGTAAATTGCAGGTTCATCGCGCAGACGCAAAATACTGGCTTTCACATCTTCTACGCCCAGTTCGCGGCCATCATGAAAACTCAGGCCGGGACGTAACCAGAAATGCCAGACCGTTGCGTTTTTCTCGCTTTCCCAATGATGGGCAATCGCAGGGCGCAAGGCATTTTGCTGGTGATCAAAAGTCATCAGCCGCGAAAAAATCTGCCGCGCAAGGTGTGCCTCAAGACGGCCGTGGACTTTCAGAGGGTCCAGGCTTTCTACGCTGCGAAACAAGGGCATGCGCAAGCTGCGGCTGGCGCTGTCCGGCATGCCCAGATAATCAGGCAGGCGACTGGCCAGTTGCTGACGCTGGTTACCATCCAGGCTGGCAAAGGCTTGTTCCAGGTCGCCACGTGCCAGCAAGTGCGACAAATGATCCAGCGCCAGACTATCCGGGCTTTGCAAAAGTTGCAGTTGCGAATGATGGCCACGCCCGCGCCCGGCTTGCCAGTTTAGCCAGCCTTGCGCTTGCATCTTCGCCAGCAGGTTGCGCATATTGCGCTCACTGCAATGCATTGCCAGTGCAAGGGCGGGCAGGCCGGGTTGTTGCTCATGCTGCTGCAAAAAGCTGTGCAGCTTGCGGTATTGATCCAGTAATTTCATGCAGGCAAGGTCAGCTCAGGTCAGGTAAGCATCAGCTTCATAAAAGGGGAAAAAACTTTTTTTATTATATCCATTTTTCCTTTCTGCTTTTTTAAACATACTGTCCAACATCAGTAAGCCCTGTTGTTGTATGCCCCACAAAAGGAAGATGATGGTCCGCTTTCCCAATGCCGTGATACGGCTTTTATGCAGTTCTTTTGTATTTGTCATGGGTCGTGCGGTGGCGCTGCCTTTCATGGCCCTGTACCTGACCGAGCACCTGGCATTAGACACGCAAGTCATAGGCTGGATATTGGGCGGCAGTATTTTCTTTTCTACCTTGTTCAGTTTGTATGCTGGCTATCTGGCAGACCGGCTCAGTAAAAATTTTCTGATGAAAACAGCGGGTGTGGTGGTCGCTATCTCTACCTTATCGCTGACGGTCGCACCCAATGCCTGGACAGTCTTGCTGGCCTTGATGTGCATAGAATCTGCACTGACCTTGCGCGGCATTTCGCTGAAAGCCACCCTGGCCGACCTGTTGCCACCTGAGCAAAGGGCAAAGGCATTTTCGTTTAATTACATGCTCATCAATGTGGCATTTTCATTGGGGCCATTGCTGGGGGCATGGCTGTTTGCCATCAAGCTGACTGGCCCCTTGTGGCTGGCGGCAGGTTTCTCCTTACTGGCATCGCAGGTACTCGGCAAGCCAGCCGTGACCAGCAAGAGCAGTTCAGAAATCAAATCCAGCCCGGCTGGTTTTAAAGCGACCATGCGAGTATTGCGAAGTGACCGCCGCCTGGTCTTGTTCAGCATGGGCAGTGTGCTGACTTCCTTCGTCTTTGGCCGCTTTGTCTCGGGTTATTTATCGCAATACCTGATCGTCAGTCAGGGTACGCAGGCCGCAGCACAATTGCTGCCCTTTATACTGATGACCAATGCGGTGACAGTAGTGCTCTTGCAATACCCTGTGGGCAAACTCATGCAGCAAAAATACCTGTTCCGCTGGGTAAGTCTGGGTGCCACCTTATATGCCGTGGGCCTGTTCGGTTTCATGCATGCCAGCACAGCGCTGAGCTGGGTAGTGGCAACCCTGGTTTTCACGGTGGGGGAAGTGATAGTCATTCCCTGCGAATACATGTTCATAGACATGATAGCGCCAGCTGACAAGCGCGGTAGCTACTATGGAGCACAAAGCCTGGCCATGTTTGGGGCCGCACTGAATCCGGTTATCTGCGGTTTCTTGCTGGCGCATTTTCATAGCGATGTCATGTTCTGGGTATTGATCTCGGCTGCCTTGCTGGGGGTATTGATGTATTTTGCCGGAACTCATAGTCAAGCTGGCAAAGCAGGCAAACCTGCTCAAATTATGGAAGAGCCTATATCCACAATAGCAGCCATGCCGGAAGTGCTGCCAGAAGCCAGCAAGCCGCAGGCCAGCTCTCCTGTCCTGGCGGCTAGTCAGCAGCTCGCCGGAAACCGCATCAAGAAATTGTTTCCCTTGTCCTGAGTTCCATTTCTTTCTTGTGTCTCTAGTGTCTTTATTAGGCTGCCCCTAAAGGGCAGCCTTTTTCCTTTTCGGTTTTTGCATATTCCGTGCATATGCAATTTCCTTGACATTTCCATATTTGCGCCCTAAAGTGATATCACTTTGATTTCAAAGTGCCATCTATCAGGAGAAAGTATGAGTACTACCTCAGTGTCAGCGAATGCAAAAAAATTAATACAAGAGCGTTCCCGCCCATCGCTAGACGGTTATTTCATGATTATTGTTGGCCTGCTGCTGGTGGCAGGTGGTGTGTATAGCTTTATCGACCTGCTCAGTCACAGTGGCGACCCTTATATTCCAGGAGTATTGGCGCGCCTGGCTGTGGTGGTGGTGGGTATTTTTACCCTCACGGGCCTGTACATGCTGCAACCGAATGAAGCGGCTTTATTGTCATTGTTTGGACAATACAAGGGTACGGACCGCAGTGAAGGCCTGCGCTGGGTCAATCCTTTTTATGCCAAGCGCAAACTCAGCCTGCGCGCCCGCACCCTCAATACTGCAGCTTTGAAAGTCAATGACAAACGCGGCAATCCCGTGGAAATTGGTGCAGCGATAGTCTGGCGCGTGCAGGATACCGCGCTGGCGATTTACAATGTCGATGATTTTGAACGCTTCGTTCAGATACAGGCAGAGGCTGCCATACGCCATCTGGCCACCCAGTATGCCTATGACGATGGCGAAGACCTGGCCGAAGGCGAGACTACGCTGCGCGCAGGCATGGATGTGGTTGCCAGTGCCATGCGTGATGAATTGCATAATCGCTTCACGGCAGCAGGTATTGATGTAGAAGACGCTAAACTCACCCACCTGGCTTATGCGCCGGAAATTGCCCAGGTCATGTTGCGCCGCCAGCAGGCAGAAGCCATCATCAGCGCCCGCAAGAAAATCGTACATGGCGCGGTCAGTATGGTCGAAGCTGCCTTGCAAGGTTTGTCCGAGCGCAAGATATGCGAACTCGATGATGAAAGAAAAGCTGCCATGGTCAGTAATTTGCTGGTGGTGCTGTGCTCGGATAAAGAGACTCAGCCCGTCATCAATACCGGCACTTTATATAATTAATGGCGGAGAAAAATAATGCCTAATCCGGTTTACATAGAAAAACAATGGCTGAAGTTATTGTGGATTATTTTGCCTGTCGGCACGGTGCTTTTATTCGCGATACAGATGAAATATCTGGGACAGGGCCTGATAGCGATCAAACTGGCACTACCTCTGGTGAGCTTGCTGACTTTGGTATTTTTAGGGTGCCTGACGACCGTGGTGGATGCCAGCCACTTGCGCTGGTCTTTTAGTCTGATTGGTTTTCCTTCCTGGAAAATTGCCTTGTCAGATATTGCCTCGGTAGAAGCGACCACGACCAGCATGATGGAGGGTCATGGTATCCGCTTCACCAGCAAGGGCATGCTTTATAACGCCGCTGGCAAGTCAGCAATACTGGTGGTCTTGCGCAATGGAAGAAGCATACGCCTGGGCACCCAGGATCCACAGCGCCTGCTCAGTTATCTGACGCCACGTTTGACTGCCAGATAATGGCCAGCCCAGGAAAAAAATCCTTCCCCCTGCGTATCGATCCTCTGTTGTGGAACGAGATCGAACGCATGGCGGCACAGGAACTGCGCAGTGCCAATGCCCAGGTTGAATACCTGCTCAGGCAGGCCTTGAAACAGCAAGGACGACATATACCTTCGGCAAAGGCAGTGACAGATGCCGAAGATAAGGATGACAATCCGCCAGACGAGCAAAGCTGAAGAGATTTGAAGTTGGTAGCAGCTGGCAGCAGATAAGCACAAAGCCCGTTATACTGGCTTCACTTATGAATTACCTCGCCCACATTTACCTGGCCCAGCATAGCGATCACGCCATGCTGGGTGCCTTGCTCGGTGACTTTGTCAAATTGAAAGACACCGTGCTTTATCATCCTGAGATCCAGGCCGATATCCAGATGCACAGGCTGGTCGATAGCTATACCGACAGCCACCCCATCGTCTTGCAGGCCAAAGCTTTGTTCCAGGATCAGCACCGCCGCTATGCCGGCATTTTGCTGGATATTTTTTATGACCATGTGCTGAGCCAGTATTGGCCAGAAGACAGCCCCACTCCACGTCAGGAACTGATACGAAGCTTTTATACCGCCCTGCAAGCACAGTCAAAAATAATCTTGCCCGACAACTTGCAGGCCGCCTTGCCGCGTATGCTGAGTCAGGACTGGCTGGGGTCTTATCATGAATTTGATGGCGTCAGAATTGCGGTAGAACGCACTTCGCAAAGGTTGTCAAAAAATGGTGATTTGTTGCGCGCAGGTCTGGATGATTTGCAAAGCAACTACGATGCATTAAGCAAAGGTTTCCAGGAATTTTTTCCTGAGCTTAGACAGTATGTCACTGCGCAACGCGGTCAAATGCAGCCTCTGCAAAATTAGAAATTCAAAGCCTGCACCAGATCCAGATCTGGCTTATCGACAAACGCTGCAAAGTCATCCCGCATGCGTGCGCTTTCGCTGATCGCCAGCTTCCAGTTCTGGATGCGGAAATCATGATTCGTGCCGTAATAGAAAAAATCCTTGCGGTCTGGCAGCTTGCTACGCGTCAGCCTCTTCAGGAAAGATGGCGACGGTGACACCATGATCACATTATCCAGCCACTGGCGATTGGCACCCATGCCAGCCCTGCGCCAGGGCAGGGGTTTATCCAGCCAGCCGGGCACGATGTGATCGGTAAAATGCGGGTAGAGCACCAGGTCGCCATCCTTGCTGCCTGCCACACGTGAATAGGGCAGGGCCAGGTGATAATCGATGATGCCGCCATCCCAGTAAGTGCCAGCTGGTGCATGCGGGATATGCGGGACTGGCTCCATGATCAGCGGCAAGGTGCCGGATGCCAGTAGCGACCAGCCCAGGTTATCTGTTTTCAGCGGGCAGAAATGCGTATCAAAACCATCGAACTTGGCTTTCAGCCAGAATAGCGGGTCGCGCGTATCACCAACAATCACGCGGTCCATATGTCTGGCCAGTTGTGAGCGCGAAGCCAGGTTGGCAAAGGTCGCTGCCACAAAGCCAGCTTTGGCCTTGTTCACTGATCTGGGGGCGCTCAACAAACCGCGGCCACGCACTGCCAGTAAATGCAACCTGTGCAAAGGCTGGTTGACGATTTCTGCTTCATGCCCACCAATGAAGTCATGCAAGAGATTCTGGATTTCCCGCGTTACATACTGAGCAGAAGGTTTTTCAGGATAACGCTGTTCGCAATACAAATCACCCAGGCGCTGGAAAGCCGCTACCGGATCAGCATGACTGGCTGCTGCCATACGCCAGGCACCGATAGACGCACCGATCAGCGTGCGTTCACGCGGTGCCGTCGGCAACCATGTACCAAATAGCCATTGATCCAAAGCCTGCAATATCAAACCCTTGGGGCCGCCAGCCGCTGCCGGAATAATGGCAACGTCTTGCGCACGCAAGCCATGCTCACGCAGATGCGCGTAGGCTTTGCGACCGGCATGGATTTGTATGGCTGAACTCATTTTGTCGTATGGAGTTGCATCATCGCTTCAGGAAATTTGCCTTCAACCAGCAAGGGTAACACGGCCAGGCTATTGGCGATGGCTTCATCGATCGGCCCCTGTTCTTCCTTGCGTGGTCTGTGCAAGACAAAGTCAGCCACGCCCTGCGTCAAATTCAGGCTGCGCGGGTGGCCTATGCCTATGCGCAAACGCCAGTAATCCTGAGTGCCCAGGGCGGCAGTAATATCTTTCAGGCCATTATGTCCACCAGATGAGCCACCCAGTTTGAGCTTGGCAATGCCAGGCATGATATCCAGTTCATCATGCACCACCAGCACCTGGTCTGGTGTGATTTTGTAGAAGCGGCAGATAGCACCTACCGATTGCCCTGAGCGGTTCATGAAGGTTTGCGGCTCCAGCAGCCACACCTCTTGATTGGCAATGCGAGTCTTGCCCACCAGGGCATTGAAATTCTTGTCCCTTTGCAGACTGGCTGGCAATTGCTCTACCAGCCAGAAGCCGGCATTGTGGCGGGTTTGTTCATATTCAGGGCCGGGGTTACCCAGGCCGACGATCAGGCGTATGGTCATTGCTAAGTTGGTATCTTGTTATTGCAGGACTGCTGTCCTGTGGAATGAGGGGTATTATAACTAAGCTGAATGCGCTAAGGTATTAAAGCGAAAGCGGGATAGGGAGAAGAGCTTAAGGTGGTCTGTTGCTTGCCTGTCATTTCACGTATATGCTCGGCGCTCAATCCCGAGCAATCTTATTAACGTCATTCCACCGGGCTGGCGCTCCAGCGGCGTTCTAGGCATATCGTGCAGTTTATTAGCTTCATATTTGTGTAAATTTTCGATTTAGATATTTTAAATATTTTTCACACGTATTTTAAGATCGCTGGCCGGTGGTAGACCGGCGGCTACCCGCCTTTTTGCTTCGCCAAAAAGGTGGGCCAAAAAGGCGACCCAGGCGTCGCCGCCCCTGCGGGGTTCCCTTTGCTGTAAGTCAAAAAATGGGAAAGTCCGAAAACTCGCTACCCTTGCAGGGCGCACAATCGCTTGCAAGCGATTGCCGTTATGCAGGCGGACAGCATGCTGTCCGAAACCCCTGCTACACCTCAAACATCGGCCTTTCTTTTTCCATTTTCTGCCTTACATCAAAGGCGTCGACACATGGGAACTGCGAAAAATCAACAGCAACAGCAACAGCAACAGCAACAGCAACAGCAACAGCAACAGCAAAGGCAAAGGCAAAGGCAAAGGCAACGTCAACACGACCTTTATTCATATTTTTATCAGCGAATAATTGAACAGCCTGTTCAAAAAAACTTCCGTGCCTGCATATTCAAAGAACACACAGTGTTGAGTGCACGGGATAAATAGGGACGGGTGCAGACCTGTTTCGCCCATACCTAAAGGATGTGTATCCCGCAGGCATGGACTTTACTCAAGCATGTAAGGACAACGCAAGCCGCTGGCGGCTTGCCTTTCTTGCTTGCAGGGTGACGGCGATGACGGCGATGAGGCCGGACCAGAGCAGGGAGAATGCCAGGGTCCACAAGGCGATGGGTGCGCGTTCTATATAGCTGGCCAGGTAGCGTTCTATGGTGATGGCTGCGACAGGTAAGGAGATGGCGGCAGACAGTAAAGTCAGTAAGCCTATCTCTTGCATCACCAGTGTGGCGATATGGCGTTTTCCGGCGCCATAGAGCTTGCGCAGGGCGATTTCTTTTTCTCTTCTTTGCACTGTATAAGCGGACAAGGCATAAGTGCCAAATGCAGCGATGGCGAGGGCGATAAAGGTGGAGATGGTGAGTAAACGACTCAGTCTTTGGTCCTCTTCATAATTGGCATCGAGAATTTGCTGGGCGCTATGCATTTCCAGCAGTTTGCCGGGGAAGTAGACCGGCCACAGGCTTTGCAGGGTGCTGGCTGTCGCTGCAACTGAATCACGGCTGCGTATGCTGAGTGCTGTGCCTGCGACCCAGAGTTCATAAGCAATGGCACGTGGTGCTTCATGCAGGGAATGGAAGCGCAATTCCGGGGCTATGCCTATGATGTGCTTGCTGGCCTGCTTGCCGTCGAATTGCGTGTACACCAGGACTTTTCCTAACGCTGCTTCTGGAGAAGCAAAACCCAACTGGCGTGCCGCTACTGCATTCAATATCATGGGCTCGGCATCACCTTCCTTGTCCAGCTTGGCATCGAACAAACGTCCTGCGACAGGCTTGATCTGGTAAGTATTAAAAAAATTGACACTGACAGATTTCATGTCGGGGGCGATAGATGCGCCACCCGGTAGTTTGACATCCATCAGCCAGGGATTGATGTAGCGGCCTATTGCATCGGTGGAAATCGCCATGCTGGCAACCTCTGGTTTTTTTGAGAGTGCGGCCATCAGGCCCAGGGCATTTTTGCTTTCACTGGCAGGCTCAGGCAAATCGACGACCAGTAGTGGCGCTGCGTCAAAACCAGGTGAGGCTTTAATCGCAAATTCAGCTTGCCAGGCAATCGCCAGGGTGACACTGGCCAGACCCATGGCAGTAGCGATCTGCAAGACTGTCATCAGCCTGCGCAATTGCCTGCCTTGCGTCGATTCGCTACCCGGGCGACCTGCCAAGACCTGGGTAGGACGGGTGCGAATGGCAATCCAGGCGGGGTAGATGGCCGTCAACACAGCCAGAAAAATGCCTATGCCGATGGCAGCAGCAATATTGCCAATGGAGACTATGCTATCAAGCTTGCGGTTCATCAATTCTGCAAACAGTGGCAAGGCCAGGTAAGCCAGCAATAAACCCAGCCCGGTTGCCAGCATGGAGACCAATAAAGATTCAGCCAGGAATTGCAGGATGATTTGGGGAATGCTGGCACCGAGCACCTTGCGCATGCCTATCTCGCGTTGCCTGCGCAGAGTACGCACGGTCGCCAGATTGACATAATTGATGGCAGCCAGCACCAGGATCAGGATGGCAATGGCAGTCAATCCTTTGATGATGACCGGATCGCCACGATCGCCAGGCATGGTGATGGGATTCTTTGCTATTTCCTGATCAAAATAGGCATCCCGCAAAGGCAGGAGACTAAGATCCATGGCCTTGCGTGTGCCCAGACGTGCCTTGGCATCTGGTAGCATATTATTTTGCACGCTGCCGGCATGATTGACGATATCTTGCAGAGCTGCTGTGATCGCAGTCAGTGAACTGCCTGGCTGTATGCGTATGAACAGTTTGGCATTTGCGCCATCGGCACCCGTCAATGCCTCGGCGCGTGCATCATCAGGTATCAGTACAGAATTGATGCCAACCAGGGCGGCAAAGGGTATCGTGGTATTGTCTGCCGGGTCACGCAGGATGGCAGCGACGCGCAGACTTTTTTCCGCGATTTTTATGGATTGACCAAGCGCTGAAGATAGTCCAAATATTTTTCTGGCAGCACTTTCGGTCATTGCCAGATTTTCAGGGCGCTCCAGTGCTAACTTGAGATCTCCGTCAATTGCCTGCAAGCCCAGCATTTCTGCAAAGCCTGGCAAGGTGGGAAGAATCTTGAGCTTGCTGAGATTGTCAGCTATGCGAATAGTGGCTTCCGGTTTTTGAAAATAACCGCTGATATCAATGACACCAGGGATCTTCTTGCCAGGCAGGCGCAACAGGGCGGGGGCCTGGTCAAACCTGGCTTCGGCCGGATCGACATTGTATTTGTGCTTGATGACATATACTTCGTCGGCATGCGGGATCTGGCTATCATATTCAAAGGCATAACGCACAAAGCCCAGCATCAGCAGGCAAAAAGCCATACCTATGCCCAGTATCACAATGCTGGTAGCTGAATATCCTGGTTCTTGCGCCAGCACGCGCCAGCCTATACGGAAATCTCTTATTTTCATCTTGGTCTCCGGCTCAGGCAGCTTGCAAGGCATCGACGACGATGCGGCCATCAAGCAAGTGCAGGGTGCGTGAAGCCTGTGCCGCATGCGAAGGTGAATGCGTGACCATGACCACGGTCGTGCCTTCTGCATTGATGGTGCGCAGCAAACGCATGACTTCATCACCATGGGCACTGTCCAGGTTGCCGGTAGGTTCGTCGGCCAGCAAGACTGCTGGATTAGCGATCAGGGCGCGGGCAATGGCAACGCGTTGCTGCTGACCGCCAGACAGTTGTGAGGGCCTGTGCTTAGCCCTGTGGCTGATGCCCAGTTTTTCCAGCATGGCAGCGACACTCGCGCGTCTTTCTTTTGTCGGGGTGGCGGTATATTTCAGTGCCAGTTCCACGTTCTCGGCCACAGTCAATTCTTCTATCAGATTAAAGCTCTGGAAGATGAAACCTATACGGCCACGACGTAATTGATTGAGTTTGTTTTCTCTCCAGTTGGAGATGTCCTGGCCTTCAAATACATAGCTTCCATGGGTAGGTATATCCAACAGGCCCAGCAAGCCCAGCAAGGTGGATTTGCCGCAGCCAGATGGCCCGGTGATGGCCACATATTCACCTGCATCAATATCCAGGTCTATCTGGTCCAGTGCCGTGGTTTGCACTTCGCCCGTGACATGAATCTTGCTGACGGCTTTGAGTTTTATCATCTTATGTCTCCCGTTTTAATTATTAATCTGTAAGCGTTTTGCTTTAAGAAAATTGGCATAGCTGGATACGATCACTTTGTCTCCTTTTGCCAGGCCTGACAAGACTTCTATCTGGCGATTATTGCGTCTGCCGATTTTTATTTCACGCCTTAGGGCTTGTGTCCCATCGGGTTTGAGAACAAATACCCAGTTGCCGCCGGTGTCAGTGATAAAGCTGGTATTGGGAAGCAACATGGCTTGCCCCGGCTCACCCAAAGTGATATTGGCTTCCAGGCTTTGCCCGGGGCTGATCGCATAATCCTGCCCTTGCGCAAACTCCAGTTCCACCTTGAAGCGGCCATCCTTAATTTGCGGAAAGACCTTGCCTACCACGATGGCCAGGGTTTTATCACCCAGATGTGCGACTCCACTTCGTCCATTGGCAATGCGGTTCAAATAATATTCATCGATCTGTGCCTCCAGTTTTACCAACCTGGGGTCATCGATGCGGCCTATGCGCTTTCCCGCTATCATGGTTTCGCCGACTTGCAAATGAAAGTCAGTCAATCTGCCTGCCACTGGCGCGCGCACTGCCAGTGCCGCCACCGTCGCATTCACCAGTTGCAAGCCTGACTGTAAACCCCTGATGCCATTTTCCATCTGTAATTGCGCATCATGCTTCACTTTTATCTCGGCATCGCGACTGCTCTTTTCCTCATCGACAGCAAATTGCGCACGTGCCAGTTTATCTGCTGATTCTTCCAGTGCCACCAAAGAGATAAAATTTTGCTCTGCCAGTTTTTCATTTCTGGCGTGCTGCTTTTTTGTTTGCGCCAGTTCAAATTCCAGTGCTGACAAACGGCGCTGGTGATCGGTATTGCCCAACTGGAAATTCACGCGCAAATTCGCCAGATTGGATATTTGCTGCGTATGCTCCGCCTGGCGCGCCAGCAACTCCAGATTGCGCTGGGGATTGGACAGGCGGAACAATAACTGCCCCTGCCTGACCATGCTGCCATCCTGGGCAAACACTTCTTCCACGCGACCAGATTCAACAGTATCGAGCACCACAGAATTGAGCGGTTCTGCGGTAGCACGCAACATCAGGTCATCCAGATATATCCCTTGCTCTACACTGGCAATACGCAGCTCAGTTGCTGACACCAGCAAGCCTTGCGGCAGCATATACCAGGCCAGAGTGGCTAAACCGCCTAGCAGTAATAGTGCAAAGCAAGCCTGTAGCCAGCGCTGGCCGCACTTTCTGGGTATCACTTTGTCCATCGCCACACCGGTGATGGCAGGGCGTACATTTGGCTTGTTCATCTCTGGATTTTTTTGCTGTCTCGCCATGCCTATTGCAAAGCCCATGCCAGGTAGAGATGTCATGCTTGCGCCCCTGAAAACCAGTGTCTACTGTATATTTCTTGTGACATTGTCCGCAAATGGACAAGTTCAATTGTTCATTTACGGACACGGCTGGCCAAATAAAAAAGCGCTGTTCCCATTACAGGAACAGCGCTACAAATGCATATCAAAAACTTATTTGGATTTTTTCAATAGCGGCAGTAAATACTTGCCCGTCACACTCTCAGGATTGGCCGCCACTTCTTCCGGCGTACCTGTTGCTATGATCTTGCCGCCACCAGCACCACCTTCAGGACCAAGATCGATGAGCCAGTCAGCCGTCTTGATGACATCCAGATTATGCTCAATGATGACCACGGTATTACCCTGGTCACGCAGCCTGTGTATGACTTTCAGCAGCAGCGCGATATCATGGAAATGCAAGCCTGTAGTAGGTTCATCCAGGATGTACAGGGTGCGGCCAGTATCACGCTTGGATAATTCCAGCGACAGCTTGACGCGCTGCGCTTCACCACCCGACAGGGTAGTGGCACTTTGCCCCAGGCGTATATAACCCAGGCCCACATCCAGCAAGGTTTGCAGTTTGCGCGCGATGATGGGAACAACCTTGAAGAATTCAAATGCGTCTTCTACCGTCATGCCCAGCACTTCATTGATATTCTTGCCCTTGTAATGCACTTCCAGGGTTTCGCGGTTATAACGCTTGCCGTGGCAGACATCGCAAGGCACATACACGTCCGGCAAGAAATGCATCTCCACCTTGATGACGCCATCACCCTGGCAGGCTTCACAACGGCCACCCTTGACGTTGAATGAGAAACGGCCAGCGCTATAGCCACGTTCTTTTGCCGTTGGCACGGTAGCGAATAGGTCACGTATAGGCGTGAACAAGCCAGTGTAAGTGGCAGGGTTGGAACGTGGGGTACGACCTATCGGTGCCTGATCGACAGAAATGACTTTATCAAAATGCTCAAGGCCGCTGACGTGGTCAAAGGTTGCCGGTTCAGTTTGCGAACCATACAAGTGACGCGCTGCGACATGATAGAGCGTGTCATTCACCAGCGTTGATTTGCCTGAACCAGAAACACCGGTCACGCAAGTCAGCAAGCCTACTGGTAATTTCATCGAGACTTTTTTCAGGTTATTGCCACGCGCACCAGCAATCAGCAATTGCTTGGCCGGGTCTGCTTTCGTGCGCTTCTTCGGCACGGCAATTTCCAGCGCACCACTCAGGTATTGCGCAGTCAGCGAACGCGTGTTGCTCATGATGTCTTCCAGCGTACCCTGGGCAATAATTTCACCACCATGTACACCTGCACCTATACCCATATCGACCACAAAGTCGGCGCAGCGTATGGCATCTTCATCATGCTCAACCACCAGCACGCTATTACCAATATCGCGCAAATGTTTGAGCGTATCGATGAGCCTGTCATTGTCGCGCTGATGCAGGCCGATAGATGGTTCATCCAATACATACATGACGCCTGTCAGGCCAGAACCAATTTGCGATGCCAGGCGTATGCGCTGCGCTTCACCACCAGAGAGCGTGTCGGCACTGCGTTCCAGCGACAGATAATCGAGACCGACGTTATTCAGGAAAGTCAGGCGCGCCGTGATTTCCTTGATGATGCGGTCAGCGATATCGCGCTTGGAACCTGTGAGTTTCAAATGTTCGAAGAAATGCAGGGTCTCGCGCAAAGGCATGGCGCTGATATCGTAAATCGCCTTCTCCTGTTTGCCTGTACCGACCTTGACATAACGCGCTTCTATACGCAGGCGCGCGCCATCGCAAGACGGGCATTGCTTTTCATTGATGAACTTGGCCAGCTCTTCCTTGACCGCCATGGAATCAGTTTCGCGATAACGGCGTTGCAGATTCGTGACCACGCCCTCAAAGCTGTGTTCCTTGATGACGGTACGGCCTTTTTCATTGATATAGGTAAACGGTATCTGCTGTTTGCCTGAACCATACAAAATGATTTGCTGTGCCGATTCCGGCAATTGTTCGTAAGGCGTATCGATATCAAATTCATAGTAAGCCGCCAGGTTGGACAGCATCTGGAAGTAGAATTGATTGCGCCTGTCCCAGCCCTTGACCGCACCACTGGCCAGCGACAAATTAGGGAAGGCGACGATACGCTTGGGATCAAAAAATTCTATATGCCCCAGACCATCACATTCAGGGCAGGCACCCATGGGATTATTGAAAGAGAACAGACGCGGTTCCAGCTCCTGCAATGAATAACCGCAAATAGGGCAGGCAAATTTGTTCGAGAATAATTGCTCATGATTGCTATCCATATCCACAATCAGGGCGCGGCCATTCGCCAGGCGCAAGCAAGTCTCAAATGATTCTGCCAGACGCTGCTTGATATCTGTCTTGACCTTGACGCGGTCTATGACCACATCTATCGTATGCTTCTCGGTCTTCTTCAATTTCGGCAGATTATCGACTTCATAAATCTTCGCTTCATGCGTGCCACTCTGTACACGAAAACGTATAAAGCCCTGGGCCTGCATCTGCTCAAACAAGTCCATGTGCTCACCCTTGCGGTTGGCAACCACAGGCGCGAGTATCATCAGTTTGGTATCTTCCGGCATCGCCAGCACGGCATCCACCATTTGCGATACCGATTGTGCAGCCAGCGGGTTTTCAGGATGATCCGGGCAATACGGTGTACCCACGCGGGCATACAGCAGACGCAGGTAATCATGAATTTCGGTGACCGTGCCTACGGTAGAGCGCGGATTATGCGAAGTGGCTTTTTGCTCGATGGAGATGGCCGGTGACAAACCCTCGATCAGGTCCACATCCGGTTTTTCCATCAACTGCAAAAACTGGCGCGCATAGGCTGACAGCGACTCTACATAGCGACGCTGGCCTTCTGCATACAGGGTATCAAACGCCAGCGAAGACTTGCCCGAACCAGACAGGCCAGTGATGACCACCAGCTTATTGCGTGGCAAGTCTATGCTGATATTTTTCAGGTTATGGGTACGTGCGCCGCGTACGCGTATCAATTCACGTTTTTGTGCCAATTGAACATCACTGGCATCAAATTCGATTTCTGCCGGTTTGGGCGCTTTTGCTGCTTTTGTGCGTGTCGTCATAGTCTCTGTGCTGAATTTGGGCCGAATTGGAGGAAGTAGGCGTGCAACCTGATACTATAACGGGTTTTGAAAATTACCGCGGGCTCGTCTTTGCTTTGCGCAAACTAAACTGATCAGACGAGTTTTTTGAATATGACTATTGCAACATCTTCCGACGCATCCGCCCTGAGTGAGCAAGAGCCTGCCGGCATGAGCCGCGAGGAAATCAGCTCCAGCGCCTCTCTCGCTTCCATCTTTGCCTTGCGCATGCTGGGTCTGTTCCTCATCCTGCCGGTATTTGCGATACACGCCAAGACCCTGCCGGATGGTAATAATGCCAGTCTGGTTGGTCTTGCCATGGGCATGTATGGCCTGAGCCAGGCATTTGGGCAAATCCCGTTTGGCATAGCCTCTGACAAGTTTGGCCGCAAGCGCATCATCGTCATCGGCCTGTTGCTATTCGCGATTGGCGCTTTTGTTGCCGCATCTGCAACCACTGTGGTGGGCGTCATCATAGGTCGTGGCATACAGGGTGCAGGCGCGATCTCCGCCGCCATCACCGCCCTGATAGCCGATACCACCAGAGAAGAACACCGTACCAAGGCCATGGCCATGGTAGGTGGTTCCATAGGCCTGACCTTTGCGTTTTCATTGGTGGCCGCACCCTTGTTATATCAAAGCATAGGCATGAGTGGCATCTTTGCCATGACCGGTGTCTTGTCACTGGTGGGTATCGCTGTTGTCTTGTT
This sequence comes from Undibacterium sp. Di27W, assembly GCF_049340345.1. Taxonomy (NCBI): domain Bacteria; kingdom Pseudomonadati; phylum Pseudomonadota; class Betaproteobacteria; order Burkholderiales; family Oxalobacteraceae; genus Undibacterium; species Undibacterium sp. Di27W. The sequence continues at coordinate 223,492 of NZ_JBMPOS010000003.1, forward strand.
CATCACACCAGAAGCACCGGCCATACGCCACAAGCCCGTGCCCCTGTCCGTGGTCTTGAAGAATACTGAACTCATGCGCCTCAATTACGGCGTGTTTGCCCTGCACATGACGCAGATGGCCATGTTCGTCGTCGTGCCAGCCGCACTGGTGCAATATGCAGACCTGCCGGTGGCTGCGCACTGGAAAGTCTATCTACCCGTGATGTTTGCCTCTTTCATCGCCATGCTGCCAGCGATTTTCATTGGTGAAAAATTTGGCAAAATGAAACAAGTCTTTGTTGCCGCAATCGCACTCTTGCTGGTGGTTGAGCTTGGTTTGTGGCAATACTTGCAATCCCCAGCCATGCTGGTAGGCTTGCTGTTTGCGTTTTTTATCGCCTTCAATATCCTGGAGGCATGCCAGCCATCCCTGGTGTCACGTATCGCCCCGCCAGCCGCCAAAGGTGCGGCACTGGGTGTGTACAACACCTTGCAGGCCCTAGGCCTGTTCTGCGGCGGTTTGCTGGGGGGATGGATTAAACAGAATATGGCATCGAACTCGGTGTTCATCGTAAGTGCAGTGCTGACAGCGGTCTGGCTTATAATCGCTATCAATATGCCCAACATCCCCAAGCGCAGCAAAACTGTGCCTGCGGTCAAGGCATAAATTAATTTGTATCAGGAAAAAATTAGGAGAAATACATGGCATCAGTGAACAAGGTCATTATCGTCGGCAACCTTGGGAGAGACCCGGAAACCCGTTACATGCCATCAGGCGATGCAATGACCAGCATCACCGTGGCAACCACCGATAGCTGGAAAGACAAATCCAGTGGTGAAAAGAAAGAACAGACAGAATGGCACCGCATCACCTTCTTCGGCAAACTGGCAGAAATCGCCGGTCAATACCTGAAGAAAGGTTCCCAAGTCTACGTTGAAGGCAGCCTGCGCACCCGCAAGTACACCGACAAAGACGGCGTAGAAAAATACGCGACCGACATCAAGGCCGACAGCATGCAAATGCTGGGCAGCCGCCAGGGCATGGGCGGCGGCGCAGGCATGGATGATGGCGGCGGCTACGGCGGTGGCGGCGGTGGAGGTGCACCAGCCCCACGCCAGCAGGCAGCACCACCACAACAACGCCAGGCCCCAGCCTCACGCCCAGCACCGAATTTCTCGGATATGGATGATGATATTCCGTTTTAAGCCCTAAGTTTTTTGTAATGTAAATATCTGTCCCACTTCTCCTATGAGAAGTGGGATTTTTTTGTTTACACTAGAACAAAAAAATTAGTTAATATGCATGCTTATCTAATAAGCATCAATAATGTAAACAAGTGGAATATTTGGGAGATAGTGAGTGTCTTACTGTTGCCACCTATAATCATGCGATTATATTTGCTGCACAATGCTTAGGCCGCTGTGTTCGTTCCGATCCTGTTTGTTACGGGCCGCGCGAATCATATTGCGCTGACAGCTGCTTTTGAATAAGAAGAAGATCGCGCAAGACACTTCACATAAGGCCAATTTACGCGGCTTGGTCTTTTCTTGCCCTTGGCAGCAATTTTTTTGCAAATTGTTCTCGGTTGATATCGCCTGGGTATGCCTTCTCATCCTATAAATCTACTCATAGTCTGTACGTTGGAAAAGTTCTCGAACAGCTTTATAGCGGCATTGAATGAATCCCCTGGTCACTCTGTCGCGTACCTTATTCTTATTACGGACTAGGAGAATTAATGACGATCAACCCAGGCGATTTCGAAGATGGTCCGCAACACGCAGTGCATTGGCAATAATCGTCAATGAAGGGTTGACTGCGCCGCAAGATACAAAGAAACTGGCATCGACGACATACAGGTTATCCACCTCATGCGCCTTGCAATTGACATCCAGTGCTGATGTTGCCGGATCATGGCCAAAGCGTATCGTACCATTCTGATGCGCGGTCCCACCGATAGGAATATCCTGGCCCAGATATAAACTGCGCTCCCATAAATGCGGGTGCAAGTCCATGTGGGTCAGCATTTCCTTCAGCTTGATCTTGAGCCTGTGATGCGCTTCCATGTTATTTGGATTCAGCGACAATACGATGCCGCCGTTTTCATCAAGCGTCACGCGGTTGCCAGGGTCTGGCAAGTCTTCTGAGGTCAGCCAGAAATCGACAGAATGTTCAGCGATTTCTTCGAGCGCAAAATGCGGCTTGAACGGCAGCCAGGCCGGTAATTCGCCTTTGATGGTATCGCCATGTGACTTGCCCAGCATTTGAATATGTCCAAGCGGATAATCCCAGTCAGGTGCACCGGCGTAAAAATCATTGATCGCCAGGGTCTTCTGGAATACCGTTTCATTACGTTTCAGGCTGACTGCCATCAGGGCAGAATTATTATGCCGCATGTAATGACGCCCCACGACGTCTGAGCCATTCGCCAGGCCATTTGGATGTTGCGGTGAAGCAGAGCGCAACAGCAGGGCCGCAGAATTGATTGCGCCACATGACACGACGACGATGTCGGCGCTATACACTTCATCCTTGCCGTCGTGCCGTACATGGACGCTATCGACGATACGTCCGCTGGCATCAGTGCCGAGTTTTTCTGCATAGGCATTGGTCAGCAAGGTGACATTGGGGTATTTTAATGCAGGCTCAACACAGATGATATGCGCATCTGCCTTGGCATCAAGCATGCAGGGGAAGCCGTCGAAAGCACTGCAACGTATGCACTTGCTATGCCTTGTCGGCTGGCCCTGTTCATCCTGGTCCAGCATGATACCGAGTGGCAAAGGAAAGGGATGCAGCCCCTGTGCCTTGAGCGCTTCAGATAACTGTGCGACCCTTGGTTCATGGCTTACCGCAGTATAAGGATATGGCGCAGAAGCTGGTGGCTCTGTCGGGTCCAGACCACGGGTCCCATGTACCTGATACAGTTTTTCTGCGGCACAATAATAAGGTTCCAGATTTGCATAAGAAATCGGCCAGGCTGGTGAGATGCCGCCGTGGTGTTTTATTTCACCGAAATCGGATTCCCGCAACCGGAATAAGGCAGCACCATAGAATTTTGTATTGCCACCCACGAAATAATGAATGCCAGGATGAAATGCCTTGCCATGCTGATCATGCCAGATTTCCTTCGCCTGGTATTTGGCCTTGACGAAAACAGCGTCAGGGTTCCAGTTGTCCTGTTCCCGTTTCAGAAAATCACCGCGCTCTATCAGCAGGATGCGTTTGCCTGTCGGTGCTAGGCTATGGGCCAGCGTGCCCCCGCCAGCGCCGGTACCGATGATGATAATGTCGTAGTGCTTGTCCATATTGAAGATGCTTCCTAAAGGGTATCGCGAAGGAGATTGCAAGAGCGCGCACGGCGCATCAAGCTTGGCACATGGGTGCCCTGTGCAGCAAAACAGCAATCGAAGTGGCAAGAAGATTCAGTATCATGATTGAGTTTGGCGCAGGCGATCAGGTGATGCGGATGACAACGGCGGTAAATCCACGCTGCAATGAACATGCCGCAGGGTGGCGCGATGAAATAAAGCCATCCTGCAGTCCATATGCCGCTGGGGATGGCTGATGCTGCAGTACGCGCAGGATTCATGCTCATCCCTGAATACGGTGACTCAAAGGTCACGAACAGAACGATCAGCATGCCGCATAGCAGACCCGTGTACTTCATCAAACTGGCCTTGTTGCTTGCGTATAAGCTTACGCCCATCAACATTGCCGAAATCAGCACTTCCAGCACAAAGGCGATGGCTACTCCATATTGCCCAGGTGTGGTGACCACGAACGACACAGGTGGCTGGGCAAACGGCGTGCCAACCAGTGCCAGTGTCAGCAGCACCCCGCTTAAGCCACCAAGGAATTGCGCGACGACATACCCTACAGCGTCAGTGCGGCTTATCTTGCCCATGATGGCAAAGCTCAGCGTCAACGCGGGATTGAAATGCGCCCCTGATCGGGCACCCCAGGGAGAATAGATTAATGCCACAGCAGTGCCGCCCATCGCCAGCCCCATCAGAAAGCGCCGCAACAAGGCGGATGTCAACATGAGATGAAGTGGTGATGCAGGTGCTTCCAGCGCAGAGCAGGCGAGCCCGGCCGCTAGCATGAATACGCCAAGGCCACCAGCTTCAATCAGGTATAAAGGCCAATGCTTGCGGATAATATCTGCTGCGTTCATAGTCGGAGACCGGTTAGAACTCATCGAAATCTCATCACATTAGCCAGCATGACTCGACATGCGCGGTTTGTCGTGCGCCCTGCGCTAGTTTGCTGATGATGCGCTGGATTGGGTAGGTGCTTTATAAATTATCCACCATGCGAGAAATCAGGATAGTCAGTCATGCCGCCATCAGCAAATACGGTTGTGCCAGTAACGTATGAGCCACCATCGGATACCAGAAAAGTGACAAGACCGGCAATTTCCTGTACCTGGCCCATGCGGCCCAGAGGAATTTTTTCGGCAAGATCACGCATTTGTTCAGGGTCACTCCATACGCTTTTGTTGATATCAGTCTGTATGGCGCCGGGCGCTACTGCCAACACGCGGATGCCGAAAGGGGCCGCTTCCTGTGCCATGGTCTTGGTCAGCATTGAAAGGGCCGCCTTGCTTGAGGTATAGGCGCTATACCCTGTCCACGCGATGGTTTCATGCACTGAACTGATATTCAGTATGACGCCGCTCTTGCGCGGCACCATGCGTTGCAGTGCCTGCCGGGAGCAATAGAAACTGCCAAACAGATTGACCTCGATGACACGTCGCCATGCAACAGGGTCAATATCCCAGCTCAGCGCACCGTGGCCATCAATACCAGCGCAATTGATGAGTATGTCGGGCGAACCCAGTGTGGTATCAAGTTGCGCAAACATGGCCTGGACGGCGGCCATGTCGGCAATATCAGCCTCCAGTGCAATCGCCTTGCCACCCGCATCTGTAATACCGTTCACTGTTGCATCGGCAGATGCGCGAGTACCGATATAGTTAACGCCCACAGCCGCGCCTGATGCCGCCAGTGAGCGGGCAATCGCCTGGCCTATGCCACCACTGCCGCCTGTGACCAGGGCTACTTTTCCATCAAGCCGTATATTCATATTTTTTCGCCCTCAGATGAGACTGATGGATTTGCCTTTTCTATATTGTTTGAAGCTTGTCCAGTATTTGCAGTGCTTCCATTCTGCACAGATGTTTTTCTCGCGGCGGCGAGCCAGCCACCGTCAAAACCGGCGCTGATCAGGCCTGCTTGAATGTAAGGATTTTCTCGCATCATTTTCCACGGAAAATCATGCAGGTGGTTTTCTATCATGATGACCGTAGGGCCTTCATTGATGCCGAAATGGTAGGGCGACACCCAACCAGCCTTATGTGGTTCTTCTGCCTGGAAAGTGGGTGAGAACGAAGCCTTGAAACCATAAGGATTCACTTCGCGCAGGCGCAGATGCTGGAAGTGGGAAATGCTGGGCAAAACGATTTCTGGCGCAAATGGCAGGCAGGCAGCCACTGCCCATGGTGCCAGCGTGCCATCATCCGGGCCAAAAGGTGCGCCACGTGCGACATAATCAAAGAACACACGTTCAACGCCACGGATTTTCTTGACCAGGTTGCCAGGGCCGTCACTGGCGGTCACCCCCCAGCACAGTGCATTATATTGCTCGAAACCCATAGGATTTTTGATCGCATACTGCTGTTGTATCAACGTTGCACGACGGCTGTTTTCAAAATAATCAGCGTCATGTGTGCGCATGAAATCATCTCGGATATTGCGAAAATCTACCCATAGATGGGACATCTGGTGTATGAAAAGCGGTCCGGCATACAGGTACTCAACATCGTAAATACATTTCCATTCATAACTGGTGGTCCAGGCCGCATAACTTTCCGGTCCGATAGGAAATGTCGGGGAACCCAGTGCCAGCAAATACAGGATCAGTGCCTCGTCGTACCCTTCCCAGTGCCATTGCAGGAAGCCGGTGTCTGGTTTCCAACCATGACAGATCAGTTGCGATCCGGCCAGCATCCATTGCCAGTCAGCTCGTCGATAAAGCATGTCAGCAAGTTCGCGGATTTTCTGCTCGACTGCATTGTCCTGCGTGAAATATTGCGCGGATGTCAGCACGCCGCCCAGCAACAGGCCGGTATCAATGCTGGACAATTCGCAATCCCAGGCGCGATGCCCGGTTTCCATATCGAGGAAGTGATAATAAAAACCTTTATAGCCGGTCGCATTTACACCGGTACCCTGCTCACTTTCAGCAAAAAATTGCAAGGTGGTGAGAGTGCGTTGCGCGGCATGTGCACGCGACATGAAACCGCGTTCCACGCCTATCGTATAGACGGTCAGCGCCATGCCGACCGCGGCGATGCTGGCTGGCCAGTTATCGGCGGTCTTGTCACGTATCAGCCCATTGGCAGGATTGACTTCGTGAATGAAATAATCGAAAGAATCTCTTTGCAGAGAAGTCAGTAAATTGGCATCGTCCATGATCAGGCCGACTCCCACTCAATGGCGAGCAAATTGACGGATTGTGCTGCAACGGTAAACGACATGCTCAAGGTCGCCGCCGTGCAGGTAAATTCGATGTCGCTGGGTTGTGGCTCGGAAACCTGTTTCAGACTGCTGACCTGTTCTGCCGACAGATAACCTGGTTCCCCCCACTGCCGCCACAAAGCAGCGGGATTGGCATTGTCTGCATCAATACGATGAATGTCCACCTTGCGCGCCCGCTGGCCCGGCTGCAGCTGGAGCGTCAGCGTGATCGTTTCTTCTTTGATGTCATGACGTGGCATTGCCTGGTTGATGCACAACACATGCGCATCGCCTATCCACAGCATGACGCTGGGATGCGATTGTGGCACGGGATAATGGTGTTCGCCCAGCTTGGCGACCATGGCCAGCGCCTGATAAATGGGCTTCTTTATGCCATGCAAGGTCATCAGGCCAAAGCCACCATGGAAAGGCTGGCTGGGAAAATAATTTTCTTCAAAAATATCGGAAAATGTCCAGTAGCTATAGGCATCGACCACATCATCAACGCCCATGACAATGCGGGTCGCCAGCGCAGCGGCAAAAGAGCCATCATGCTGTGGGTCACGCGGATTGGACGTGATATTCCATTCCGTGTACAACAAAGGTTTGCCTTCAGCCTGGACTCTTGCGCTCAACGCGTGTTCACGCATGACATCCAGCGGCGCGTGTTCAAGCTGGGTCACCGTATCAGCACCTATCTCGCCAAAGGCATCGGTCGGATAATAATGCGTGCTGATGAAGTCAGCAGGCAAATCACGGGATTTGCAAAATTCCTGGAACTCAGGTATCCACGCATTGCCTGCAGAGGCGGGCCCGCCAACCCGTAAACGGGTATCCACTCCCTTAATCGCCTTGACCGTGGTTTCATACAGGTCAAAATAGGCTTGCTGCCCTCCCGTCCAGAAAGCGGGCAGGTTAGGTTCGTTCCACACTTCGAAATACCATTGTGCGACTTCGTTGATACCGTACCTGTCTACCCAATGGGCGGTCAGACGACGCATGAGTTCACCCCATTCTTCAGGGTGACGTGGTGGCGTGATATTGCCCTTGTAATGAAAAACAATATCGCCGCCCGAGGACAACGTCGACGGCATGAACGACATTTCAACAACCGGCCGCATGCCTATGGAAACAAGAAAATCAAAGATCTGGTCTGCATTGAAAAAAGAATAAACGAATTGATTGCTCTGGCAAATCAGCGTGCCCATATCGTCGTCAAGCAAACCATGGAAGCGGATGTATTGGAAACCAAGATCGTCATGAGCCTGCCGTAGCTGTGCCTGCCAGTCAGCGCGCAGTGCAAGTGTCGCATGGCCACTACCCACGCATATGCGCCACGGATGACGCAGGCTCGTCGTTGTGGCATTTAAATCGCAATGTAGGGTAATAGGCATGATGGATACAAGGCTTATATGGATAACCAATGTAGCACCGAAATTTGATCGCTGACGTGCGCTGGCGTACACAAGAAATATTTTAAACCAGGGGTTTCCGACGGCTTGCATAGAGAAAGAACAGCTTCTCTTCGGACATGTAGATCTCTATGTGGATGAAAGACCTCGCTGCGCAAAGAAAGAAATTAAATAATTGTATGAGAAGCGGCTTTCTTACAGTGAGCCGGATATTCCTGATCAAGAGAGTTATGAGATAGAAACGCAGATGTTGCTACGTCTGGTGAAGGTGAGATGGGCTTTATGGACTTAGCGGGAGGCAAATTAATTTCGCCTCCCTGTCCTGTTTAAGTCAGCGCCAAATCCACAATCCCCTGCGCCTCCGCCACTATCTCATGCAAATGCTGTTCACCCTTGAAACTCTCCGCATAGATCTTGTAGATTTCCTCAGTTCCTGATGGACGGGCAGCGAACCAGCCGTTGTTGGTGATGACTTTCACGCCGCCTATGGCGGTCATGTTGCCGGGGGCAGTGGTGAGTATGTCTGTGATGGTGTCGCCTGCCAGCAATTTGCTGGTGATCTGTTTTGGGGATAACTTGGACAGGGCTTTTTTCTGGGCCGGGGTGGCGGGGGCTTCTACGCGTATGCTGACGGGTTTGCCAAATTCCTGTGTGAGCTGCTCATATAGCTGGCCGGGGTCGCGTCCGGTTTTTGCTTTTATTTCGCCTGCCAGCAGGGCGGCGACTATGCCGTCTTTGTCTGTTGTCCATGCGCTGCCGTCCATGCGTACAAAGCTGGCGCCGGCGCTTTCTTCGCCACCAAAACCCAGGCTGCCATCAAACAGGCCGGGGGCGAACCATTTGAAGCCGACTGGCATATCGTATAGCTTGCGTCCCAGTCGTTTGCTCACATGTTCTATCATGCGGCTGCTGACCACGGTTTTGCCTATGCCGGGCGTGCTACCCCAGGCTGGGCGATGCTGGAACAGGTAGTCAATGGCGACGGCTAGATAGTGGTCTGGCGTCATCAGGCCAGCGCCGGGTGTGACGATGCCATGGCGGTCATGATCGGTGTCGCAGGCAAAGGCAATATCAAAATCTGCTTGTATGTCCAGCAGGCGGCGCATGGCGTAGGGTGATGATGGGTCCATGCGTATCTTGCCGTCCCAGTCCAGCGGCATGAAACGGAAAGTCGGGTCAACGATATCACTGACTACGGTCAGGTCTATCTGATATTTTTCGGCGATGCGGCCCCAGTAATGCACGCCAGCACCACCAAGTGGGTCGACGCCCAGGCGTATGCCAGATTGGCGTATCGCGGCCAGATCAATGATCTGTTCAAGCTCGCTCACGTAGGTGTTCATGAAGTCGTAACGATGCGTCGTGTCCGCATGTAGCGCCCGCTCCAGGAGCATGCGTTGCACGCCCTGCAAATTGGTTGCCATGAGTTCATTGGCGCGCTTGCCTATCCAGTCGGTGCATGCCGTATCTGCCGGGCCGCCATTGATGGCATTGTATTTAAAGCCGCCATTGTCGGGTGGATTGTGAGAGGGTGTAATGACGATGCCATCGGCCAGGCCGGTGTTTTGCTCAATACCATTAACAGTATGGCGACCGCGGTTATACATCAGTATGGCCAGCGATACAGCGGGTGTAGGCGTATATTCGTCCCCGACGGACAGCATGACGTTGACGCCATTGGCGGCAAGCACTTCTATCGCGCTGATGCGTGCCGGTTCCGACAATGCATGGGTATCAATCCCAAGGAACAAGGGGCCACTGATACCCTGCTGCTGGCGATATTCACAAATCGCCTGGGTGATGGCGAGTACATGATGTTCATTGAAGCTGGTCTGGAACGATGAACCGCGATGGCCGGATGTGCCAAATGCCACCCTTTGCGCAGCGACCTGTGCATCAGGGATTTGTTGGTAATAAGCAGCGATGAGCTGGTTCACATCGACCAGCGCAGAGTCTGGTGATAATTGGCCTGCAAGCGTATGGATAGTCATAAAATTCTTTCTGTCAGATTTAGCAAACGCATGGCTATTTATTGCAAGCCCTATGCCTGCGCCACATTCACCATCCACGACACACCAAAGCGATCTGTCACCATACCGGACAATGAGGTCCAGAAAGTTTTTGCCAAAGGCATCTGTACTTGCCCGCCCTCGCTGAGGGCAGCGAATAACTGCCTGGCTTCTGCATCATCCCTGGCTTCAAGATTCAGTGTGACGCCCTTGATGTCAGGCTGGGCCAGGGTTTGTATGCCGTCCGTTGCCATCAGTATGGTGTCGCCGATGCGAAATGATGCATGCATGATCTTGTTCGGGTCGGATGAGACAGTGTGCATTGCCGGGTCGGGGCTGTCTTTCCAGCGCATCAGGGTGATGACTTCTGCACCTAGTGCCTCGACATAAAATTGTATGGCGGCTTCACTATGACCAGCAAAGGCCAGGATGCTGATGATTTGCATGACAATTCTCCCACGTTGATTGTTGATTTCTCAGGTTGTCGCGTTTACTGATGCTGCCAATGGTAATGCAAAGCAGAAGCAGGCACCGCCTCCGGCCTCACTACGCAATTCTATACTGCGATGATGCAGTTGCAAGATGCGGTGTACGATCAGCAGCCCGAGCCCACCCCCATGGCTGCCGCCACTGAGGGCAAAAGGGCGCTTGAAGAGCTGGTCCAGTAAATTCGCCGGGATGCCGGGGCCAGTGTCGCGGATGCAAATGTCCACCGTTGGCGGCTGTTTGTCGATAATGACAGTCACAGTGCCGCCAGCAGGCGTGTGGCGTATGGCATTGTCGATCAGATTGGTCAGCACCCGCTCTATCATACCTAGGTCTGCCATCACCATGGCATTACCGGCCAGCTCTGCTGCCAGCCTGACCTGGCCGGTTTGCGCCTGCAGTTCAAACTTTTCAAACACATCCTGTATCAGATCATTCAGCATGAAGGCTTCCGGTTCAGGTGCGACGCCGCCATGTTCTAGCTTTGCCAGATCAAACAGGGCTTGCGCCAGACGGCCGACCTTGCGGCTCTGGCCCAGTGCAATCGCCAGATAGCGCTGGCGCTCAGCTGCATCCAGCGTCGCATCTCTGGCGGCCAGGGTTTCCAGGTAACCGTGGATGGATGTCAGTGGCGTGCGCAGGTCGTGTGAGATATTTGCCACCACTTCGCGTCTGTCATGATCCATCTGCTTCAATGTATGCCATTGCTCATTGATGCGCGTCGCCATTTGCCCAAAACTGGTTTCCAGTACGGCGATTTCATCGCGCTGGTTGGCAGCCTGTGCTGATGGTGGCGGTACGACGGGCTGTTCAGCCTGGGTATCAAAGCGGCGCATGGTATCGGCCAGCTTGTGCAGGGGGCGAGTGACCCAGCGCAGTGCGGCCCAGCCTGCCACCAGGGTCAGCAAGGCCACCAGCGCCATGGAGAACAGGGTGACACGCAATACCGCATTGATGCCCGCATGCGCAACATAGCGGTCATGCTCTTCGCCTTGCAGTATCACATAGATGTAATGCATCTCGGGTCTGTTGCTGCGTAATGCCGCCGCGCTGAATACTTTGCGCCCAATGGAGCTGCGCGGGTCATCACCGAGTATAGGCAGCATGCGACCATCCAGGAATTTACGTACCGGTGCAAGATCGACCTGCTGGCGCTTCACACGGCCAGGTGGTGCTGCATTGCCGATGATCTTGCCGGTCTCATCAAGCAGATAGACTTCTACACTGGGGTTGACGGTCATTAACTGATCAAACAGGCGGCGTATAGAATCCGGCCCCATGTCTTCTGTACCTGTCAATTGCGCATTGACAGCGATGCTGCCCGCCAGGCCGCGTGACAGGCCTTGCACCACTTCCATCTCGCGCATATCATTGGCGCGTATCTGCAACCACGCAGATACACCGCAACTGGCCAGCAGCAATACAGAAAATACCAGCGACAGGCGCTGGGACAAGGTCAGCTTCACGTCGCCTCTCCCGGCAGTGCATAACGATAACCCTTGCCCCATACCGTCAGTATGCGCTGCGGTTCTGCCGGGTTGCTCTCTATCTTGGCGCGCAGGCGGTTGATGTGAGTATTGACGGTGTGTTCATACCCCTCATGTTCATAACCCCAGACCTTGTTGAGCAAATCCAGGCGTGAATAGACCTGGCCGGGGTGGCGCACAAAAAAATAGAGCAAGTCAAATTCACGCGGTGTCAGGTCCAGCAACTTGCCATCGGCAGTGGCAATGCGTGTCACTGGTGACAGGGCTACGCCATCTACGGCTACATCACCAGCTTCGATGCGGCGGCTTTTGTCCATCGCATCGGCACGCCGCAGCATGGCCTTGACGCGGGCCACCAGCTCCAGCACCGAGAAGGGTTTGGCCAGGTAATCGTCTGCCCCCAGTTCCAGACCCAGGATGCGGTGCACCTCGCTGGAACGGGCGCTGATGATGATAATCGGAACATAGTTTTCCATGGCGCGCGCCTGGCGGCAGATTTCCAGCCCATCGACACCGGGCAGCATGATGTCGAGGATGAGGGCGTCCCAGTTGCCAGCACGCAATTGTGCGAGACCCTGTCTGCCATCAGCGCAATGCGTGACCTGATAACCCTCGTCCTTCATGTGCAGGCGCAGCAGGTCGGCGATGGGCATGTCATCTTCGACGATCAATATATGTTTAGCTGTATCCACATAGTCTCCGGCTGGCTGAATGCCTTCATTGTGCAGGATTTGTGAATAAAAAAGTATCACAAATCGTTTAACTTTACGTGAAGACTTGGACAGCGATTGAAGCGCACAATAAGAACCATGGCGCAGATGCAGTACAAACACCAAGGAGGATATATGCAAAACCGACGTCAATTTCTACTGACCGGCAGTCTGCTGGCCATGAGCCGCATGCTGTCAGCTGCCCCTGTGGGTAATGTGTTTGAAGTGCAGCATACCGATGCCGAATGGCGTCGCCTGCTGACTGGCATGCAATATGAAGTCTTGCGCCGTGGTGCCACTGAGCGCGCCTTCACCAGCCCGCTCAATGATGAACACCGTAGTGGCCAGTTCAATTGCGCTGCTTGCCAGCTGCCATTGTTTTCATCCAAGACCAAATTTGACAGCGGTACTGGCTGGCCCAGTTTTTATGCGCCGCTAGAACGCGCCGTCAGCAATGTGACCGACACTACTTTCGGCATGCTGCGTACAGAAGTATTGTGCCGCCGTTGTGGCGGTCATCTCGGCCATGTATTTGATGACGGCCCGCGTCCTACCGGCTTGCGCTATTGCATGAATGGCGTAGCGATGACATTCACACCAGGTAAAGCGTAATTAAGTTTGATTGAGCCTGAACGGTATATAGAAAGCAAACATGTTGTTGATACTTATTTCTTATCTTGGTGGTGTGTTGACCATACTCAGCCCCTGCATCCTGCCGGTGTTGCCCTTTGTCTTCGCACGCACCGGCCAGCCTTTCCGCCGCAGTGGCTTGCCCTTGCTGGTGGGCATGGCGCTGACCTTTGCTGCCGTGGCCACGCTGGCTGCGGTGGGAGGTAACTGGGTATTGCAGACTAACCAGTATGGCCGCTGGCTGGCGATGGCCTTGCTGGCTTTCTTTGGTCTGACGCTATTGTTCCCGCATCTGGCAGACAAGCTCACCAAGCCGCTGGTGGCTGCGGGTGATCGTCTTTCCAATTCCGCGCAGGCGGATGGTGGTGGCGTTGGGTCATCACTCTTGCTGGGCGTGGCGACGGGCCTGTTGTGGGCACCCTGCGCTGGTCCTGTACTGGGTCTGCTGCTTACCGGTGCTGCGTTGAATGGTGCCAGTGCACAGACAACTTTCTTGCTGCTGGCTTACGCTGCTGGTGCCGCGACTTCATTGGCAGTTGCCTTGCTGATAGGTGGCAAGGTATTTGCCGCGATGAAACGCTCGCTGGGAGCTGGTGAGTGGATACGCCGTATCCTGGGCCTTGCCATGATAGCCGGTGTTGCTGCGATTGCGCTGGGCCTGGATACTGGCTTGCTGACACGCCTGTCCACAGTTGCTACCTCAGGACTGGAACAGCAATTGATAGATCGCTTTTCACCAGATTTGCCAAATTCACCGGATGCACAAGCCAATTCTGCACCAACACAGACCGCACCTCAGCTGGGGGCGATGATGGCCTCGAATGCAATGATGGCATCCAACGCCATGATGGCATCGAACAAGCAAATGGCATCCAATACCATGGCACCATCGAATGCCATGATGTCTGCCCATGGTAGCAATGCAGCTACAGCGGGCGCTTTGCCAGAAGAAGGGGTCATGCCAGCGTTGGATGGTGCAACACAATGGCTCAACTCCAAACCACTGACTGCGCAAGAGCTCAAAGGCAAGGTCGTGCTCATCGATTTCTGGACTTACTCTTGCATCAACTGTCTGCGCAGCCTGCCCTATGTGCAGGCCTGGGCCAAGAAATACCGTGACCAGGGTTTGGTCGTGATCGGTGTACACGCGCCTGAATTTGCCTTTGAGCGTGACCCAGCCAATGTCAGCAAGGCCGTTCGTGACCTTGGTATCAGCTACCCGGTTGCCATCGATAATAACTATGCAATCTGGCGTGCATTTGGCAACAAGTACTGGCCTGCGCATTATTTTATCGATGCCACTGGCCGCATACGCCACCATCATTTTGGCGAAGGCGACTATGTGCAATCTGAGCAGGTGATACAGCAATTGCTGGAAGAAGCTGGCCAGAAAAATGTCGCCAATGATGTCGTCATCGAGACTGGGGCGGCTGGTGCACAAATGGCGGCGGACGATAGCCAGGTGAAATCGCCAGAAACTTACCTTGGTTACAGCCGCGTGCAAAACTTTGTTTCAGCTGGTGGCGTACAGAAAAACAGTAGTGCCGATTACAGCCTGCCAGCGCAACTGTCACTGAATCAATGGGGTCTGGCAGGTAGCTGGAAGGTGCAGGAAGAACATGCAGCCCTGACGCAAAAGGGTGGGCGCATCACTTACCGCTTCCATGCCCGTGACCTGCATCTGGTGCTGGGGCCAGGCAAGGACGGCAAGCCCGTGCGCTTTCGCGTCACTATCGACGGTGCAGCACCTGGTGCAGCGCATGGCAGTGACGTAGCAGCAGATGGAACTGGCACGGTGACTGCTCAGCGCTTGTACCAACTGTTGCGGCAGTCCGGCAAAGTGGCCGAGCACACTTTCAGTATAGAGTTTCTTGATCCAGCAGTAGAGGCATATGCCTTCACTTTTGGTTGATTTTCCTTCTACGAGGAGTACGACATGAAATTAGCAAACAGATTCACAGCCCTGGTGCTGGGCATAGGCGGTGTCGCCGCAACACTGGTTTTCAATGACCAGGTGCGCGCTGGCGAAGCTGCAGTAGTCATTGCTGCGCCAGCGGTGGACGCGCCAGCAGGAAACGCCAAAACCGAGACTGCAATTTTTGCCGGTGGCTGCTTCTGGGGTGTGCAGGGTGTATTCCAGCATGTGAAAGGCGTCAGCAATGCAGTCTCGGGCTATGCCGGTGGCAAGGCCGCGACTGCGCATTATGAACAGGTGGGGTCAGGTGCAACCGGCCATGCAGAAGCGGTGCAGGTGAGCTATGATCCATCCCAGATCAGCTATGGCAAGCTATTGCAGATATTTTTCTCAGTCGCGCATGACCCTACCCAGTTGAACCGCCAGGGGCCGGATAGCGGCACGCAATACCGTTCCGCGATTTTTCCGGCTACGCCTGCACAACGAGAGGTGGCAGAAAAATACATCGCCCATCTGAATGCCTCGCACGCCTTCCGCAGCAAGCTGGCGACTACCCTGGAAGCAGACACAGGATTTTTTCCAGCCGAGGCTTATCACCAGAATTATCTGACCCTGCATCCCACTGAACCCTATATCGCCATCAACGATGTTCCCAAGGTTGAGAACTTGAAGCGTGTCATGCCTGCAGTATACAGACCTGATCCTGTCCTGGTACGCAGGGGGAATTGAGTCGAAGACGATAGATGTGAGTTTATAAGCTCATCTCCATAAAGCGCCAGCCCGCATGCAAAGCTGCGGGTACTTCGGCACCTTCGTAAGCTGGGCAATCTTTAAAGCCTGCTGCTTCATACAGGCGGTGGGCGGCATGCATGAAAGGGGCGCTGTCCAGGCATGCAGTTTGATAGCCAAGCGTGCGCGCATCGGTCAGCAAGGCTTGCAATAGTTGCTCACCCAGATGCAAGCCGCGGTAGGCGGGCAAGACATACAGGCGCTTGATCTCGGCTATCTTGCCTGCACCAGCTGGAAGGCTGCGCATACCCCCCATGGCGGCAAACTGGCCATCTACCTGGAACAGATAAAACCTGCTGTCAGGGTTATCTTTTCCGCAAATCTTCTCCAGCGCATCAGGTACATATTCTGCCAGTGTCATGCCTAGCAAGGCCTGTGTGGAGAGCCCAAAATGCTGTTCTACGTGCTTTACTACCCAGTCCATGTAGTCAAGATTGAGATCGATGAGTACTTGTTTTTGAAGGGCCAGATCGGCCCGTATCAAAGTAATTGTTGTCAAAATACGGACTCCTGGAAATATGGTGCAGCTCTTGTTGAACCAGGCAAATGCTGACATCCAGCTGTTTTGCACTACAATGTTCACACAATGGGGGGATTCTTGCAGCCTGCATGCTTTGATCTTGCATGCTTTGATACAGGCATGCTAATAGAATAACTCCCAAATAAAAATTCCTTTTCTTTGGGCCTGGCGTTATTTGTATTCTTGCTCTTGCCATCCTGATTGTATTTTTCTTCCTGATATTTATCCATGAATTTTGATTCCCTGGGCCTGATCCCCGAACTCTTGCAAGCCATTGCCGCGCGTCAGTACGTAACACCAACCGCGGTGCAGCTTGAGGCCATACCAGCCGTGCTGGCAAATCAGGATGTCATGGCGCTGGCGCAAACCGGTTCAGGTAAAACGGCAGCCTTTGCTTTGCCGCTATTACAGCGCCTGCAGCAAGATGCGGAAGAGGGTGGCAGGCAGCGCAAGGTCAAAGTGCTGGTGCTGGTACCTACGCGTGAATTATCAGGGCAGGTAGGACAAACCATGGAAGCCCTGGCCGAGCATTTACCCAGGAAGCTGAAGATAGCCGTGATTTATGGTGGTGCTTCTATCAACCCGCAAATGATGCATTTGCGTGGCGGTGCTGACATCGTGATCAGCACGCCTGGCCGTTTGCTGGATTTGCTTGATAATAATGCGCTGCAATTGCGCGATGTGACGACCGTGGTGCTGGATGAGGCAGACCGCTTGCTGGACCTGGGATTTGCCGATGAAATCAAGCGCATACTGGAACAATTGCCAGCTAAACGACAAAATCTGTTTTTCTCGGCGACCTTTTCACCTGCAGTAAAAAAACTGGCCCTGGCTTTATTGCATGAACCCAGGCGTATCGCGATTGCTGATCTCACCGAAAATCTGCCCGACATTGCCCAAAGGGCAATCGCCGTCGATGCTGACAAGCGCACCCGTTTGCTGGTGCACCTGATCAAGGAGCAGCAATGGGAGCGTGTACTGGTCTTTGTCGCCACCAAATACGCCAGCGATACCGTCTCCAATAAATTGAAAAAAGCCGGTATCAAGGCTGAAGCTTTTAATGGTGATGCCAGCCAGGGTGCACGCCAGCATATGCTGATCGATTTTAAAGCCAATCGCATACAGGTGCTGGTTGCTACCGATCTGGCTGCGCGCGGCATAGACGTGGCTGGCTTGCCTGCGGTCGTCAACTATGATTTGCCGCGCTCGGCAGATGATTATATTCATCGCATAGGTCGTACTGGCCGTGCTGGTGCCAGTGGTACAGCGATCAGCTTTATCCTGGCTGAGCAGGAAATGCATTTCCGCCTGATAGAAAAACGCCAGGACAAGCGCGTTGCGCGCGAAACCATGCCCGGCTTTGAACCGACTAGTCTTGTAGATGACAATATCGAGCAAGAGGCAGAAGCCCCAAGCGGCGGTATCAAGGGCAAGCGCAAGAGCAAAAAAGACAAGTTACGCGAACTGGCTGCGCAAAATAAATAATTGTCCCTGTAAATTGTCTGTATGCATTGCAGATTGCTTGGGCATGCTTGCAATTATCTTAAGAGTTCTGCCGTTCCAACTACGCTAGTAGTTGTCAAGTTCCGGCTGTTCAATGGGTAAAATTACAACAAAAACTACAAGGCTAAGTTTGCTGTGGAATGAGCATTGTATGGTGCTCGCTTGAATGCCAGGAAGTTTGGCTGATTTCATAAAATATTTAATAAAATCAATGGCTTGAGTTTTATTTTGTAAGTTAGTTTTACTCTATTTTTAGACGCTTTGCAGCCGTCTCTTTCAAACTCGACGAGGGATTTTGCATATTTCTTCAGCAATAAATAAGCATTTGGTAACGGGCTCGAATAAAAAACTTGCTTTATGGAAAATAGTTGCCCTAATTCATCTGATGCTATAATTCTGCTTAATTGATGTGCAGAACTCATCTGGCGCGCACCCAATCAGCCCCCATTCCTGTCCCAAAGTACGTCATTGACGGCACCTGTTTGCCTGCTATCGTATACAAAGTCTGACCGGTCATGAGCATCTTGATGCTTTGGGTATTTGTATTATCTATCGAGGTCCTATGTTCAAAAATATCCTTAGCCTGGCTCTGCTTGCGGGCAGTATGCTTCTCTCTATTGCACAAGCTGCAGAAAAAATCACTGTTGGTTTGATTGCCACCACCAGCATAGACGACACACGCAAGCGCTGGCAGCCTTTGCTGGATGATCTGGCAAAAAGTACGGGCACTGAAGTGACAGCTGCCATTTCAGCCAATTACAGCGACATCGTCACTGGCTTGAAAGAAAACAAGATACAAATCGCCTGGCTGAGCAGCAAAGTGGCGCTGGATGCGGTGGAAGATGGCAAGGCCACTGTATTTGCTCAAATGGTCAAGAGTGATGGCTCGCGTGGTTATAACTCTCTGCTCATCGCTTCTGCCAAGAGCAGTTTGAATAGTTTTGATGATGTTTCCGCCAAGCCTGGCGTCTATGTTTTTGCCGATGGCGATAAAAAATCAACTTCTGGTTATTTGGTGCCTGCTTATTATTTGTTTGCAAAAAATAAAATAGAACCAGCCAAGTTGTTCAAGAAAGTCAATGTTGGTAACCATCAAAGCAATTTCGCGGCGATCTTGCATGGTGAGGCTGACGTAGCCACGTTTAACTCTGAAGAGATGGACAGGCTGAAAAAGGAAGCACCTGATCAGGTCAGCAAAGTACGTGTCATCTGGACTTCTCCTTTGATACCAAATGATCCTATCTTGTATCGCAAGGATTTGTCACCAGCCTTGAAAACCCGTGTCGAAGATTTCTTTGTGAACTATGGCAAGCAAAAGCAAGCCCACGCAGTCCTGAAAGATATTCTGAATTTGTCTGGTTTCCAGCGTTCTACCGATGCTCAGTTGAAACCGATTGCTGATTTGACATTGTTCAGTCTTTTGCGTGAAAACTTGAATAACCCTAGCCTGACTGATGTACAGAAACAAAAGAAATTTGATGAAGTCAGTGCCCGCTTTGGCAAACTGAGTTTTGTGCTGGAAGCTTCCCGCATTAAATGATGCTGAGAATCTGTTTGCGATCTTAAGCGAGAGCGCAATCAGGATACACGTAGTGTTCAAAATGCTCATGTACTAAGGTACATGAGCATTTTGCATTGAGCGCTTGTTATCCTGAATGTCGTCCTGAACGTTGCTTAGACTCCATTAACGCTCGCTACAATCCCTGAGCACGCTCTTACAAATTTGTTACAAATAGCTGAAAAAAACACAATAAATTCAGGAATTTCTGCTTAATTTCACATTATTTATTATTTTTTCATAAAAAAATATGAAAAAACCCCAGTTTTTGTAACTTAGCATGTCAACTGAATCGTGAATCAGTGCGTTTTTGGACTAAAGAATCTTTGCTGACACCTTCCTTTAAGCAAAGTTTCCCTTTAAGGAGTCAGAAAATGATTTACGAAATACTGGTTCGCCCTTCGGACAACAGCAAGAAAATGACTTCCGATCATTTGATCTGGATAGAAAGCAACATGACTACTCGTTCTTTCGAGAACTGGTTGCGTGAAAAATCCTTGTTGGATGGTAGTGGCCATGCGCCTGTAGCCCGTTGGAGCATAGTGCAGACTCAACGTCCTGCGCATTTCAATCTGGCTACCCAGGCAAAAGCCCTGAAAAGCCGTATTTCTGAATTGATGACTGGTACTCCAGAAATCGTCGCAGTGCCGGATGCATCCCGCGCACTCAAAGTTTTCCGCTTGAAAAGCCCGGTTCAAGAACTCATCGCGGCCTGATAAAGCGGGATTGCGGGCTTTCCGGCTATACCGGAAAGCTGAAGCGCCTCCCAGAAGACTATATAGACCATGACCCGTGCCCTGTGATGAGGGCATGGCTGGTCGTTCTGCGTCTAATTTGTTGATGGCGTCATTAGCAATATTGTTGCCAATGAGCTTGCATAGATAAGTTTTGACAAGATAGCCAGATGCCAAGCACAATCCAGACTCTTTTGGATTGCCTGCATACACATGGCCAGATTAGCCCGTTTAGTTATCCCGCATCAGCAACATCATGTTATCCAGCGTGGTAATGCTGGCAGCATGATTTTCCAGGATGCCGAGGATTACGCCAGCTTTCTGGACTGGCTCAAGCAAGCTGCCAAGCTGTTTGATGTCGCCATCCATGCCTATGTGCTGATGCCTGACCATTTGCATTTGCTGCTGACACCTGGTGATGAGCCAGGTCTGGGCAAGATGATGCAATGGCTGGGGCGGCACTATGTCCCTTATTTTAATCGCAAATACCAGCGCACAGGCACGCTATGGCAGGGACGTTACCGCGCCACGGTCATCGAGTCTGCGACTTACTTCATCCCCTGCAGTATTTATCTGGAAAGCAATCCTCAGCGTGCTGGTCTGGTGCAGGATTTGCTCGACTACACCTGGTCCAGTTACTGTCATCATGTGGGGTTGATGATAGATCCCCTGATTACCGACCACAGTTGCTATTGGGCCCTGGGTAATACCCCATTCCAGCGCGAAGCTGCCTACAAGCAAAGCCTGGAAAATGGTTTATCCAGCAAGCAAATTACAGAAATTACCCAGGCCACCACCAAGGCCTGGATGCTGGGCTCGGCCAAATTCAAGACAGAAATGAGTAAGCTGACCGAGAGACGGGTAGAGCCAGTCAAGCGTGGCAGGCCCCGCAAAGCTCAGGGAATTGTCTGAGTTTTCTTTTACATGAGCTGGTCTGCAGGATGCTTCCATACCGAAAAATCTTGATGCAAATACTGAGAAACCTAATAAGCACGCTGATTTTTACTATGTCCCTATTTAAATATTCCTGAAATTATGGTTTATTTAATTTGACACTGACCCTAATTAAACCAGTTGCGCAATATTTTGCAGTGCACTATTCTCTGTCTTGTCCTGACAGGATTTACGCCAAACTGTCGTGCCGGTATTCACCATCAACGAATGCCTGGCACATTTGTCCAGCGTAGCGCCATGCCCTTACCCGGAAGCATGGCCAGCACGGTTTGATCACCCTTCAAATCAAAGTCATCAAGCTGCCATCCGCAGCCAGCAAAATTGCTGAATAGCCAAAAGAGCTATTCATGCCGACAGCTGTTTCACGTAAGTCCTGATATTGAAATTGTCCTCCGGAGATCCACTATGCACGCTCAAGGTTTATACGACCCATCCAATGAACATGACGCCTGTGGCGTAGGTTTTGTTGCCCATATCAAAGGCAAGAAGACACATGCCATCGTCGACCAGGGTTTGTTGATTCTGAAAAATCTTGACCACAGGGGCGCGGTCGGTGCCGATGCCCTGATGGGCGATGGTGCCGGTATCCTGATCCAGATTCCAGACCAGTACTACCGTGAAGAGATGGCCAAGCAGGGTATCAATCTGCCGCCACCGGGTGAATATGGCGTAGGCATGATCTTTCTGCCGAAGGAACATGCATCCCGCCTGGCTTGCGAACAAGAGATAGAACGCGCCGTGCGCGCAGAAGGCCAGGTCGTACTGGGCTGGCGCGACGTGCCAGTAGACCGCGACATGCCCATGTCACCTACCGTACGTGAAAAAGAACCTGTCATACGCCAGATTTTCATCGGTCGCGGCCCAGACATCATGGTGACTGACGCGCTGGAACGCAAACTGTATGTGATACGCAAATCGGCCGTGCATGCGATTGAAGCCCTGCATCTCTTGCATGGCAAAGAATACTTCGTGCCATCCATGTCTGCCCGCACCATCGTCTACAAGGGCTTGCTGCTGGCTGACCAGGTCGGTGTCTACTATAAAGATTTGCAGGATGAGCGCTGTGTCTCTGCGCTGGCCCTGGTGCATCAGCGTTTCTCGACCAATACCTTCCCGGAATGGCCGCTGGCCCACCCTTATCGCATGATTGCGCATAATGGTGAAATCAACACCGTTAAAGGCAACTTCAACTGGATGCGCGCCCGTGAAGGCGTCATGAAGTCTGCAGTACTCGGCGACGATCTGCAAAAACTGTATCCACTGATATTTGAAGGCCAGTCTGACACCGCAAGTTTCGACAATGCGCTGGAATTGCTGGTCATGGCCGGTTATCCAATTGCACAAGCGATGATGATGATGATCCCGGAAGCCTGGGAAAACCACACCATGATGGATGAAAACCGTCGCGCCTTCTATGAATACCATGCAGCGATGATGGAACCATGGGACGGCCCAGCCGCCATGGCCTTTACCGATGGCCGCCAGATCGGCGGCACGCTGGACCGTAATGGCCTGCGTCCGGCACGCTATATCGTCACTGATGATGACCTGGTCGTCATGGCATCTGAATCCGGTGTCTTGCCTATTCCAGAATCCAAGATCATCAAGAAATGGCGTCTGCAACCGGGCAAAATGTTCCTCATCGACCTGGAAGCTGGCCGCATCATTGATGACAA
The DNA here is from genome assembly GCF_049340345.1 of Undibacterium sp. Di27W. NCBI lineage: Bacteria > Pseudomonadati > Pseudomonadota > Betaproteobacteria > Burkholderiales > Oxalobacteraceae > Undibacterium > Undibacterium sp. Di27W. The sequence continues at coordinate 246,373 of NZ_JBMPOS010000003.1, forward strand.
GGAAATCAAGGACACTTACGCCAACGCCAAGCCTTACAAACAATGGATCAAGTCCGTCCGTATCAAGCTCAATGAGTTGAAGGCGGCAGAAGACAAGACAGAATACTCAGCAACTTTGCTGGACAGGCAGCAAGCCTTTGGTTATACACAGGAAGACCTCAAGTTCTTGATGGCACCGATGGCACTGGCAGGTGAAGAAGCCATAGGCTCCATGGGCAATGATTCTTCGCTGGCCGTCATGTCGAACAAGCTCAAGCCTCTGTATAACTACTTCAAGCAATTGTTTGCGCAGGTGACCAATCCACCTATCGACCCTATCCGCGAAGCGATGGTGATGTCGCTGGTATCCTTCATCGGCCCGAAACCGAATTTGCTGGACACCAATAACATCAACCCGCCCATGCGTCTGGAAGTAGCGCAACCGATACTGGATTTTGCTGACATTGCCAAACTGCGCAATATCAGCGCCAATACTGGCGGCAAGTTCAAGTCTTACGAGCTGGATATCTGCTATCCCATCGCCTGGGGAAAGGACGGTATCGAAGCACGCCTGGCATCGATCTGTGCGGAAGTTGTTGATGCGGTCAAGTCTGGCCACAACATCATGATCATCACTGACCGCAAGATGGATGCAAACTATGTTGCCATCCCGGCTTTGCTGGCCACCTCTACCGTGCATCAGCATCTGGTCAGCAAGGGTTTGCGCACCACCACTGGTCTGGTAGTTGAGACTGGTTCTGCCCGCGAAACTCACCACTTTGCCCTGTTGGCAGGTTATGGCGCAGAAGCTGTCCATCCTTACCTGGCGATGCAGACACTGGCCGATATGGCCAAGGACTTGTCGGGTGAATTGTCAGCAGAAAAAGCGGTTTATAACTACACCAAGGCAGTCGGCAAGGGCTTGATGAAAGTCATGTCCAAAATGGGTATCTCTACCTATATGTCTTATTGCGGTGCGCAGATTTTTGAAGCAGTTGGTCTCAACAAATCCCTGGTTGATAAATACTTTAAGGGCACAGCATCGAATGTAGAAGGCATAGGCGTATTTGAAGTTGCTGAGGAAGCCCTGCGTTTGCATAAAGCTGCTTTTGGTGCCGATCCGGTACTGGAAAACTCCCTGGATGCTGGCGGTGAATATGCCTTTCGTGTGCGTGGTGAAGATCATATGTGGACACCGGATGCAATCGCCAAGCTGCAGCATTCCACCCGTGCCAACAACTACAATTCTTATAAAGAATACGCACAGATCATCAATGACCAAAGCAAGCGTCATATGACTTTGCGTGGCTTGTTTGAATTCAAGATAGACCCAAGCAAAGCTATCGCACTGGACCAGGTAGAACCTGCGAAGGAAATCGTCAAGCGTTTCGCGACTGGCGCGATGTCTCTGGGTTCCATCAGTACAGAAGCACATGCGACACTGGCTGTAGCCATGAACCGCATAGGTGGTAAATCCAATACTGGTGAAGGTGGTGAAGACCCTGCGCGTTACCAGCAAGAACTGAAAGGCATCCCTATCAAGCAGGGTGCGACTCTGGCTTCTGTCATAGGCAAGGACCAGATAGAAGTGGATATTCCTTTGCAGGATGGTGATTCGCTGCGCTCGAAAATCAAGCAAGTTGCATCGGGCCGCTTTGGCGTCACGGCTGAATATCTTAGCTCTGCCGACCAGATACAAATCAAGATGGCACAAGGTGCCAAGCCGGGCGAGGGTGGCCAGTTGCCAGGCCACAAAGTATCAGAATACATCGCCAAGCTGCGTTTCTCTGTGCCAGGTGTGGGCTTGATTTCTCCACCACCGCATCATGATATTTATTCGATAGAAGATCTGGCGCAGTTGATCCATGACTTGAAAAACGCCAATCCAAGAGCATCGATCTCGGTCAAGCTGGTGTCTGAAGTGGGTGTTGGCACGGTAGCTGCCGGTGTTTCCAAGGCCAAGGCTGACCATGTCGTCATCGCCGGTCATGACGGTGGTACTGGTGCTTCACCTTTGTCTTCCATCAAGCATGCCGGTACACCGTGGGAACTGGGCCTGTCTGAAACCCAGCAAACCCTGGTCTTGAATGGCTTGCGTGGACGCGTGCGTGTGCAGGCTGATGGCCAGATGAAGACTGGCCGTGACGTCGCGATTGCAGCGATGCTGGGTGCCGATGAAATTGGTTTTGCGACAGCACCACTGGTGGTCGAAGGCTGCATCATGATGCGCAAATGCCATCTGAACACTTGCCCGGTAGGCGTGGCAACACAAGACCCGGTCTTGCGTGCCAAGTTCTCTGGCAAACCTGAATATGTCGTCAATTACTTCTTCTTTGTTGCTGAAGAGCTGCGTCAGATCATGGCGCAGCTGGGTATACGCACTTATGACGATTTGATAGGCCGTGTTGACCTGCTGGATAAATCCAAAGCCGTATCGCACTGGAAAGCCAAGGGGCTGGATTTTAGCCGCATCTTCTATCAGCCAGAACTGGCAGAAGGTGCAGCGATACGCCATGTTGATGTGCAAGATCATGGTCTGGAAAAAGCCCTCGACAATAAGCTGATCGCCCAGGCAAAAATCGCCCTGGACACTGGTGAAAAAGTATCCTTCATTTCACCAGTCAAAAATCTGAACCGCACGGTAGGTACGATGTTGTCTGGCGAAGTAGCGAAAAAATATGGTCACGCCGGTTTGCCGGATGACACTATCCACATACAGTTGCAAGGTACGGCTGGCCAGTCTGCCGGTGCTTTCCTGGCGCATGGCGTGACGCTGGACCTGGTCGGTGAAGGTAATGACTATGTCGGCAAAGGTTTGTCCGGTGGTCGCATTATCATCCGCCCAAATACAGAATTCCGCGGCTGGGCTGTCGATAACATCATCTGCGGTAACACGGTACTGTACGGTGCCATCTCTGGTGAAGCCTTCATCAATGGTGTTGCCGGCGAACGTTTCGCGGTACGTAATTCTGGTGCGGTGACTGTGGTTGAAGGTACTGGCGACCATGGCTGCGAATACATGACAGGCGGCACGGTCATCGTGTTGGGCAACACTGGTCGTAACTTTGCTGCCGGTATGTCAGGCGGTATCGCGTATGTCTATGACCCTGAAGGTGAATTCGAAGCCAAATGCAATATGTCCATGGTGACACTGGAGCCAGTATTGGCTGGTGACGTACAAGTGGCAACCCTGGATAAGTCGATCTGGCATAGCCGCCTGCGTGGCGGTGAGGGTGAGACCGATGAAGCCATCTTGCGCAATCTGATAGAGCGTCATTTCAAACACACAGGCAGTACCCGCGCGCGCAATTTGCTGGATGACTGGGCCCGCAGCCGTGCCAAGTTCGTCAAGGTATTCCCTACCGAATACAAGCGCGCTCTGGGTGAAATGTATGCCGCCAAACAGCTCGCTGTGAAAAAGGAAAAAGTCACGGCATAGTCGAGTGAGCGTGCCGCAGTCAGTCTGCGGTCGCGTCCTCCTTTGTTTTCCAGACTATTTAGCTTATTTCAGCTTATTTCAAATTCAGATAGGGCATATGCCCGCAACAAAATTGAGGTTAGAAAATGGGTAAAGTTACCGGCTTCATGGAATACCAGCGTTTGCAGGAAGCAAGCGAAGCACCACAGTCACGCAAAAAGCATTACAAGGAATTTCTGGTACATCTCGATGATGGTCAGGCGAAAGTACAGGCAGCGCGCTGCATGGATTGCGGCATTCCTTTCTGTAATAACGGCTGCCCCGTGAACAACATCATCCCCGACTGGAATGACCTGGTGTTCAACGGCAATTACAAACTGGCGCTGGATACCCTGCATTCAACGAATAACTTCCCTGAATTCACAGGTCGCATTTGTCCTGCGCCTTGTGAATCTGCCTGTACTCTCGGCATCAATAGCGATGCCGTTGGTATCAAGTCGATAGAACATTTCATCATCGACAAAGGCTGGGAAAACGGCTGGGTCCTACCGCAAGTGCCATCCATCAAGACAGGCAAAAAAATTGCCGTGGTTGGTTCTGGCCCTGCGGGCCTGGCTGCGGCGCAGCAACTGGCACGTGTCGGCCATGATGTGACTGTGTTTGAAAAGAATGACCGCGTCGGTGGCTTGCTGCGTTATGGCATTCCTGACTTCAAGATGGAAAAATCCCACATCGACCGTCGCGTCGATCAGATGGTGGCAGAGGGTGTGACTTTCCGCACCAGCGTATTCGTCGGCAAGGACTTCCCGGCAACCGTGACCAACTGGGCCAAGGAAACCATTTCACCTGAACAGCTGCAAAAAGACTTTGATGCCGTCATCATCGCCGGTGGTGCAGAAACCCCGCGTGACTTGCCTGTGCCTGGACGCGAGCTTAAAGGTGTGCACTTCGCCATGGACTTTTTGCCCCTGCAAAACAAGGTCAATGCCGGTGACAAGGTCAAGGACCAGATCATGGCCAGTGGCAAGCATGTTGTTGTCATTGGTGGTGGTGATACCGGTTCTGACTGCGTAGGTACTTCCAACCGTCATGGTGCCAAATCAGTTGCCCAGTTTGAACTGATGCCGCAACCGCCTGAGCAAGAAAACAAACCCATGGTCTGGCCTTACTGGCCAACCAAACTGCGCACCTCTTCTTCGCATGAAGAAGGTTGCGACCGTGACTGGGCAGTAGCAACCAAGCGCCTGGAAGGCAAGGCTGGCAAAGTAGAAAAACTGATCGCCTGCCGCGTGGAATGGAAAGACGGCAAGATGCAAGAGGTGCCAGATTCTGAATTTGAAATGAAAGCAGACTTGGTCTTGCTGGCCATGGGCTTTGTCTCGCCGGTACAACAAGTGCTGGATGCTTTTGGTGTCGATAAAGATGCGCGCGGCAATGCCAGGGCGACCACAGATGGCGCTGGCTGCTACAAGACCAATGTTGACAAGGTCTATGCCGCAGGTGACATGCGCCGCGGTCAATCATTGGTGGTGTGGGCAATACGCGAAGGGCGTCAATGCGCGCGTGAAGTCGATGCCTTCCTCATGGGGGATTCGGTCTTGCCACGCTAGTTACTGTGGAAGGTATATAGGTTTGGTGGCTGAGCTAATGTCAGGCTGATTTGCTGTTGTGAGTGACATCGCAGGCAAATCGGCTATGACAAATCAGTCTGACCAGGCATTTTTAAATAACTGACTTTCCGTTCATTAAAAAAATTTATTTTCCAGGCTTGAATTTGAATTTAATTTTGAAAAATTGGCTTTTATCATTTTTTCATCGAAATAAAACCAATATTCTGAATATTCGTCAATTAGTTGTTTTTGTGTCATAGTTGTCTGTACAACCCTCTTTGCCTTTCTGCATTACAATCTAGTTTTTATAAAACTATCTTCCCATTGCTGTGCCAAATCTTGTAGAAATTCGCGATATCCAGTTTGGATATGGAGACCGGACTATCCTGTCTGAACTCCGTATGGATTTCCCACGCGGTAAGCTGATTGCCGTCATGGGTGGTTCAGGTTCGGGCAAGACCACGATCTTGCGCCTGATAGGCGGGCAAATCCGCGCCCAGCGTGGTAGCGTCAAGGTGAATGGGCAAGAAATTGCTGAGCTCGATACCCAGGGCCTGTATGCCATACGCAGGAAAATGGGCATGCTGTTCCAGCATGGGGCCCTGTTCACGGACTTAAGTGTCTTTGATAATGTGGCTTTCCCCATGCGCGAGCATACCAATCTGAGCGAGGCCATGATACGTGACCTGGTCTTGCTGAAATTACAGGCAGTAGGCCTGCGCAATGCCGCCAGTTTGATGCCTACCGAAATATCGGGTGGTATGGCCAGACGCGTGGCCCTGGCCCGTGCGGTGGCGCTGGACCCGGAATTAATCATGTATGACGAACCTTTTGCCGGGCTTGATCCTATCTCCATGGGCGTTGCTGCCAATTTGATACGGAACTTGAACGACGCTTTGGGGTCTACCTCCATCCTGGTGTCACATGATGTGAATGAAACCTTTGCGATAGCTGACTATGTCTACTTCCTGTCCAAAGGCAAGATCGTTGCGCAGGGTACACCAGAAGAAATGCGGGTCTCAGAAGACCCTTATGTAAAACAATTCGTGCATGCAGAGGCAGATGGCCCCGTGCCTTTCCATTATCCTGGTGCATCCCTGCAAGCGGACCTGGGTTTGGAGAAGCGTCCATGATCGTAGAAAAAATTGGCGGTTTTGTCAGGGCTACCATGGATGACGTGGGTTATGCAGCCCGCAGTTTTTTTGCCATCCTGGCGAGTTGCCTGGGTTTGTGGCGCAGGCCGCGCCTGGTCACAGACCAGATCCATTTCATCGGTAATTACTCCATGGTGATTATTGCCGTATCGGGATTGTTTGTCGGTTTCGTGCTGGCTTACCAGGGGTATTACACCCTGAACCGTTATGGCTCTGAAGAAGCACTGGGTTTGCTGGTCGCGCTCTCACTGGTGCGTGAACTGGGGCCGGTAGTAACAGCCTTGCTGTTTGCCGGCCGTGCCGGTACTTCACTGACGGCAGAGATAGGCTTGATGAAGGCTGGTGAACAACTGGCAGCGATGGAGATGATGGCAGTCAATCCAATACAAAGGGTGCTGGCGCCGCGTTTCCTGGCAGGTATCATCGCCATGCCTGTCCTGACTTCCATCTTTAATGCCATGGGCATCATAGGTGGTTATGTCGTTGGTGTGAAACTGATAGGTGTCGACAACGGTGCTTTCTGGTCGCAGATGCAGGCTGGTGTGGAAGTGTTCCAGGATATCGGTAATGGCGTCATCAAAAGCATAGTCTTTGGTTTTGCAGTCAGCTTTGTGGCATTGTTCCAGGGTTATGAAGCACAGCCTACTCCTGAGGGGGTGGCGCGTGCCACCACCAGAACCGTGGTGATTTCTTCATTGCTGGTGTTGTGGCTGGATTTCCTGTTGACTGCGTGGATGTTTCAATAATCCTGTCCTGACCCGCAGCTTGCGCCGTATGGGCGGTATAAATGTATTATTTGCCAAGATCTGTGCTGCAGCAGGGCGCTTGGTAAAATTGTAAGAAATGGCGGATAAAAAAATGCAAAAAAAATCTCTCGACTTTTGGGTGGGCCTGTTTGTTTTGCTGGGTGCGGCGGCATTGTTGTTTCTGGCGCTCAAGGCAGGCAATTTAAGTTCTTTATCGTTTGAGCAGACCTATACTGTAACTGCGCGCTTTGACAATATAGGTGGACTCAAGCCCAGAGCTGCAGTGAAGAGTGCTGGCGTAGTAATAGGCCGCGTCAGTGAAATCAAATTTGATGACAAAACTTACCAGGCGACTGTCGTCCTGGCATTGGAAAAACGCTACAAATTTCCTAAAGATTCATCAATCAAGATTTTGACTGCGGGTTTGCTCGGTGAGCAATACATAGGATTGAGTGCAGGCAGTAAAGACGAAGTACTTGCTGCTGGTGACAGAATTACATTTACCCAAGACGCCATCGTGCTGGAAAACCTGATTAGTCAGTTCTTGTTCAGCAAGGCGGCAGAAGGCAATACGGAAGAGAAAAAATGACACGAACAGATAAATTTCCTGCCAATAGCAGGATCTTGGCCATGTTCCTTTTACTGGCCAGTATTTTACTGACTGGTTGCAGTACCGTGACAGTAGAAAAATTCAAGGACAAGGCTGATCAGACACTTGATGTTTTGAGCACGAAAACCAATATAGGCAAGAACCCGCGTGATCCTCTCGAAGGCTTCAACCGGACCATGTTCAGCTTCAACGATACGGTCGACACGGCGGTCGTCAAGCCTGTTGCCCAGGCTTATCGCAGTGCTACACCTGGCTTTGTACAGACTGGTGTGGGTAATTTTTTTAGCAATATTGGTGATGTCTGGAATGCCGTGAATAATCTGCTGCAAGGCAGGGTCAATGATGGTGTCACAGATGTCATGCGTTTTGCCATTAACACCACCATAGGTATAGGTGGTTTGATAGACATAAGTTCGGCGGCTGGCATGCCTAAGCATAATGAAGATTTTGGGCAGACTTTAGGGCGCTGGGGTGTCAAGTCTGGGCCTTACCTGGTCTTGCCCGTACTGGGGCCATCAACCGTGCGTGATGCCCTGGCTACACCTGTCGATATGCGTGGTGATTTGTGGTATTACAAGCGCCCCATGTATATCAAGAACATAGGTTCAGTAGTGCGTCTGGTTGATAAACGTGCATCGGTACTTGATGCCGGTAGTTTGCTGGAAGAAGCTGCACTCGATAAGTATGTATTTTTCCGCGATGCCTATTTGCAGCGCCGTGCTGGTCAGATCAATCCTGACGAGGATTGAGCGGCATGCAGGGCGCCGCTTGGGGAGCGCTTCTCCGGGAGCGCCACTCGGGGAGCGCCACTCCGGGTGTGAATAATTGTAAGGATTGTAAAGAGGCGTCAACCAGTTTGGTGCCTGCAAAGTTAACTGGCAGTATAGACACTGCATAAATAGGAACAAAAAATGAAACGATCTGTGAATAAATTTTTTAAACTGGTATTTGCTGGCCTGCTAGGCTTGTCCATGCTGGCTAATGCAGCCCAGGCGCAAGCCCAGGAAGCGCCAGATGTCCTCATCAAACGCCTGAGCCAGGAAATTCTGGATCTGGCAAAGAATGACAAAGACATACAAGCTGGCAATCAAAAGAAAGTCTATGACATGGTGGAAAGCAAGATCCTGCCTTACATCGATTTTCCACGCATGACTTCACTGGCAGCAGGCAAGAGCTGGAAAGAAGCTACGCCTGAACAGCAAAAGCAATTGACCAATGAGTTCCGTACCCTGCTGGTATTTACTTATTCTGGCGCGATTTCACAGGTCAAGGATCAGCGTGTAGAGTTCAAACCTATGCGTTCTGCCCCAGAAGATACGGAAGTGGAAGTACGTTCCCAAGTGATACAAAGCCGCGGCGAGCCTATCGTTCTGAACTATCGCCTGGAAAAATTGCCAGCTGGCTGGAAAATCTTTGACATCAATGTTCTGGGTGCCTGGTTGGTGGAAACTTATAAAGGCAGTTTTTCTGCAGAAATCAGCAAGTCTGGTATCGATGGCCTGATCAAGACTCTGTCTGAAAAGAATAAAAAACTGGCGGCATCCGGTGCGGCAAAATCTGCAGCAAAATAAAATGTAAAATGAGTCCGGGAACGTATTGTGTATACAGTAACAGGTGAGCTTAGTCATGATAATGCCAACGCCGTGGTCGCGGCGGGCTTGTCTGCCATAGCTGCAGGTCAGTCAGCCTTCGATTTGTCGGCGCTGACTAAAATTGATTCAAGTGCAGTGGCCGTCTTGATAGCCTGGCAACGTCAAGCGATTGAGAAGGGCGTGCAATTGCAATTCAGTGGCTATCCCGCCAATCTGCTTAGCTTGCTTACCTTATACGGACTCAACGAGCAATTCCAGCTTCATTCATCAGAGCGACATTGATCGCATCCTGAATTTCCTTTCCTGAAAGGCATGTTGGTGTTGATACCCGCATGTCATTTCAGAACCTGTTTGGAATCTGTAGCGAGCGGGCGTCAGCGGGTTGAAGAGCAGCGCAAAAAGCGGAATGTACTTGAGTACATGAGCATTTTGAGCAGCACATGAGACCCGATCATGTCCGCGCAGTAAGATCCCGAACAGGTTCTCAGATCAAATCCCGAAAATCCCCTATAATCAAAGGTTTCGTCGCTGTAGCGATCAGAAACCGAGTTTTCCGGTTCTTAATTCCCTAATGAGCACTTAGTGCAAACACGCCAGATGGCAGCCATACAAATTAGCAACATACAAAAACGCTACCAGTCGCTACAGGCGCTGGGTGGTGTCTCACTCACGATAGAAGAGGGCGAGTTTTTCGGTTTGCTGGGGCCAAATGGTGCTGGTAAGACCACGTTGATTTCCATTTTGGCAGGTCTGAACCGCGCCGACGCCGGTAATATCACCGTGCAAGGCCATGATGTGGTGACAGACTACCGCAATGCCCGCAAGAAGCTGGGCGTGGTGCCGCAAGAACTGGTGTTTGATCCATTTTTCACCGTGCGCGAAACTCTGCGCATGCAGTCGGGCTATTTTGGCCTGAAGAATAACGATAAATGGATAGACGAGGTTATGGAAAACCTCGACCTGACCAATAAGGCCGACGTTAATATGCGTGCCCTGTCCGGTGGCATGAAACGCCGGGTACTGGTGGCGCAAGCGCTGGTCCATAAACCACCCGTCATCGTTCTCGATGAACCGACCGCCGGTGTTGATGTGGAATTGCGCCAGACCCTGTGGCAATTCATCGCCCGCCTGAATCGCGAAGGCCATACTGTCGTTCTGACCACGCATTACCTCGAAGAAGCCCAGGCTTTGTGCAACCGCATCGCCATGCTGAAGCTGGGCAAGGTCGTGGCGCTGGATAGTACGGCAAATCTCATCAAGCGCATCTCGGGTTCGCAATTGCGCATCACTCTGGCAGCCAGTGGCGTAGTGACTTTGCCTGCCAGCTTGCGTGATAAAGTCATCAGCCATGAAATCCAGGCAGACCCACGCCAGTTCGCCCTGCGTGTGACTGACTACAACCAGGTCGAGGGCATGCTGGCCGCTTTCCGTGCTGATGGTTGTGTCATCGAGGATATGCATTTATTGCAAGCTGATCTGGAAGATGTCTTCCTGCAAATCATGGAGGGCAGCAAATGAGTAGCTTGACCGGTTTCAATACCCTGTTTTACAAAGAAGTTTTGCGCTTCTGGAAAGTGGCAACGCAAACCATCACTGCGCCCATCATGACAGCCATCCTGTATTTGCTGATTTTCGGCCATGTGCTGGAAGATCATGTACAGGTTTATCCTGGCGTCAAATACACGGCCTTCCTGGTGCCTGGCCTGGTCATGATGAGTGTCTTGCAAAATGCGTTTGCGAACTCTTCTTCTTCACTGATACAGTCCAAGATCACCGGCAACCTGGTCTTCATCCTCTTGCCACCGCTGTCGCACTGGGAAATTTTCAGTGCCTATGTACTTGCAGCGATTTTGCGTGGCGTTGCCGTCGGTGCCGGTGTCTTCATCGTCACGGCCTGGTTTGCTGACCTGCATTTTGTTGCACCTTGGTGGATAGCGATTTTTGCTTTCCTTGGTGCTGCCATGCTGGGCACCATGGGTTTGATCGCCGGTATCTGGGCAGAAAAATTTGATCAGCTAGCGGCTTTTCAAAACTTTTTGATCATGCCTGCCACCTTCCTGTCAGGCGTGTTTTATTCCATCCATTCCCTACCTGGCATCTGGCAAAATATTTCGCGTTTCAATCCATTTTTCTACATGATAGATGGCTTCCGCTTTGGCTTCTTCGGCAAGTCCGATGTTGATCCCCTGCATAGCCTGATGATCGTTTGCGTGTTCTCATTATTGCTGGCGACGATAGCCATCAATATGCTGAAACGTGGATATAAGTTAAGGCACTGAGTAAGACACTAAGTACGTCACTGAGTGCGCAACTAAGTAAGACACTGAATAAGTATCAAGTAAAAAACAATACGCAGTACAACAATTGCTTCACCATTTTGATCAAGAGAGTTAGCCGTGTTTCCTACGCCCGAACAAATTAAAAATTACATTGCAGCCGGTCTGGAATGTACGCACCTGGAAGTCGAAGGCGACGGCCAGCATTTCACAGCAGTGATCGTCTCTGCCGCCTTCGCTGGCAAGCGCCCGATACAGCGTCATCAAATTGTCTATGCCGTTCTCGGTGACCGCATGCGTGAAGAAATCCATGCCCTTTCCATGAAAACCCTGACGCCTGAAGAGTACGCTGCATAATGGATAAATTATTGATCACAGGCGGTAATCGCCTGAATGGTGACATCACGATCTCTGGTGCGAAAAACGCTGCCCTGCCTATCCTGTGCGCAGGCTTGCTGACTTCCGGTAACGTCGAGTTGCATAACGTGCCTTCGCTGCAAGATGTCAACACCATGCTCAAATTGCTGCGCCAAATGGGCCTGCAAGTCACGCAGGAAAATGGTGTGACTGTGCTCAATGGCGCAGCCATAGACAAACTCGAAGCGCCGTATGACCTGGTGAAAACCATGCGCGCATCGATACTCGTGCTCGGCCCTTTGCTGGCACGTTTTGGCGAAGCTAAGGTATCGCTGCCTGGTGGTTGCGCGATAGGCTCGCGTCCTGTCGATCAGCATATCAAGGGCTTGCAAGCCATGGGTGCCGAGATCAATATTGAAGCCGGTTACATTCATGCCAAAGCCAAGAAACTCAAAGGCGCACGCATAGTCACAGACATGATTACCGTGACTGGCACAGAGAATTTGCTGATGGCAGCGACCCTGGCCGAAGGCGAAACCGTGCTGGAAAATGCCGCGCGCGAACCGGAAGTTACTGACCTGGCTAACCTGCTGGTCGCCATGGGCGCCAAGATAGAAGGCATAGGCACAGACCGTCTGGTTATTCAGGGAGTAGAGAGTTTGCATGGCGCTACCCATACCGTCATCGCTGACCGCATAGAAACCGCAACCTTCCTTTGTGCAGTAGCCGCCACCGGTGGCGACATCACCTTGAAAAACACGCGTAGCGACATCCTCGACGTTGCACTCGACAAGTTGCGCGAAGCAGGTGTGATATTGACGACAGGCCCGGACTGGATACGTGCGCAAATGAGTGGCCGCCCCAAGGCAGTTGGTTTCCGCACGACGGAATATCCTGGCTTCCCGACTGACATGCAGGCGCAATTCATGGCGCTGAACTGTATCGCACTGGGCACCAGTATCGTTACTGAAACGATCTTTGAAAACCGCTTCATGCATGTACAGGAAATGAACCGCCTGGGTGCAAAGATAGAAATCGATGGACATACGGCCATCGTGAATGGTGTCGACAAGCTCGTTGGCGCACCTGTCATGGCCACTGATTTGCGAGCTTCGGCCTCGCTGGTGATCGCTGCCATGGTGGCCGAGGGGGAAACACTGATCGATCGTATCTATCACCTGGACCGCGGCTATGACCGTATGGAAGTCAAACTCTCAGCAGTCGGTGCACAAATACAGCGAGTCAAATAAATGTCTGCCTCAGTAAATTCGCAATTGACACTGGCCTTGTCCAAGGGCCGCATCTTTGAAGAAACCCTGCCCTTGCTGGAAGCAGCAGGCATACGCGTGACCGAAGATCCAGAAAAATCGCGCAAGCTGATTTTGGCGACCAATGATCCTGATGTGCGCGTCATCATCGTGCGAGCGTCTGACGTGCCTACCTATGTGCAATATGGCGCGGCAGATTTTGGCGTGGCAGGCAAGGATGTCTTGCATGAGCATGGTGGCGCTGGCCTGTACCAGCCTATCGATTTGAACATTGCCAAATGCCGTATGTCGGTTGCAGTGTCAGTAGGTTTTGATTATGAAAACGCTGTGCGCCAGGGAGCTCGATTGCGGGTCGCCACCAAGTACACTGAAACTGCGCGCCAGCATTTTGCTGCCAAGGGTGTGCACGTCGATTTGATCAAGCTGTATGGCTCTATGGAACTGGCACCACTGGTCGGCTTGTCAGATGCGATTGTCGATCTGGTCAGCACCGGAAGTACCCTGCGTGCGAATAATCTGGTTGAGGTTGAACACATCATGGAAATTTCTTCGCGCCTCGTGGTTAACCAGGCTGCGCTGAAATTAAAACGTGAACGCCTGCAACCCATACTGGAAGCATTTGATCGTGCCTCCAAGGCAAATGCATAATTGACCAAGAGAACAGCATGGCATCCCTGATTACCCGGCTTGATACGACAGATGCAGATTTTTCCAGGAAACTGAGTTCATTACTGGCTTTTGAAGCGAGTGAAGATGAAGCCATAGACAGCGCCGCTGCGCAGATTCTGGCCAGCGTCAAAACCAGTGGCGACACTGCCGTGCTGGAAGCAACCAATCGTTTTGACCGCCTGAATGCCAGCAGCGTTGCTGCGCTGGAGTTGACGCAGGAGGAGATGCAGGCAGCACTGGCATCTCTGAATGTCGAGCGTCGTACAGCACTTGAAACTGCAGCAGCACGCGTACGTGCCTATCATGAAATTCAAAAGACAGAATGCGGCTCTGCCGGTTTCAGCTATACCGAAGCTGACGGCACCGTACTTGGTCAAAAAGTCACACCGCTGGATCGCGTCGGTATCTATGTCCCGGGCGGCAAGGCTGCTTATCCTTCATCCGTATTGATGAATGCGATACCGGCCAAGGTGGCAGGCGTCAAAGAAATCATCATGGTAGTGCCTACACCAGACGGCGTAAAAAATCCTTTGGTATTGGCGGCTGCCGCCATTGCTGGTGTCGATCGCGTCTTCACTATCGGTGGTGCCCAGGCAGTTGGTGCTTTGGCCTATGGTACGGCAACGATACCGCCCGTTGATAAAATCGTTGGCCCTGGCAATGCCTATGTGGCTGCCGCCAAGCGTCGTGTATTTGGTGTGGTTGGCATAGACATGATTGCCGGTCCATCCGAGATTCTGGTCTTGTGCGATGGCACGACAGACCCGGACTGGGTTGCCATGGATTTGTTTTCGCAGGCTGAACATGATGAACTGGCGCAATCGATTTTATTGTGTCCGGATGAAGCCTATATCGAGGCCGTGCAAGCCAGCATCGTCAAGCTGCTGCCGGATATGCCCAGGCATGAAGTGATACACACTTCACTTGCCAATCGCGGGGCGCTCATCAAAGTGCGCGATATGGATGAAGCCTGTGAAATCGCGAATAGCATCGCGGCTGAGCATCTGGAAATTTCTGCAGAAAATCCTCAGCAATGGGCCGACAAGATACGTCATGCCGGTGCCATGTTCCTGGGGCGTTATTCATCTGAATCCCTGGGTGATTATTGTGCTGGCCCCAACCATGTCTTGCCAACATCACGCACAGCACGTTTTTCTTCACCGCTGGGCGTGTATGACTTCCAAAAGCGTTCATCCATGATCTACGTCAGTGAGCAGGGCGCACAAACCCTGGGCAAAGTAGCCGCTGAACTGGCCTATGGTGAAGGCTTGCAAGCCCATGCCCGCAGTGCAGAATTGCGGCTCAAGTCATGAAAACAAAATTGCTGTCTGTTATGAATCGCTGCATATGATGGCCGAATGGCGTAACCAGGTTTTTTGTGAAGATGCGCTGCAAGGTCTGGCGCGTCTGCCTGATGGCAGCATAGACTTATTGCTGGCTGATCCGCCCTATGGTCTGGGTAAGGATTATGGCAATGAGTCAGACAAGATGGAGTCGGCTGCCTATCTGGAATGGATGGCGCAGTGGATAGACCTGGCCATGCCCAAGCTGAAAGCCAATGGCAGCCTGTATATCTTCCTGACCTGGCGTTATTCGCCGGAAGTCTTTGTCATGCTCAAGCAACGTATGAGCATGATGAATGAAATCATCTGGGACAGACGCGTACCGTCGATGGGCGGTACGGTAAGAAAATATTCATCGGTGCATGACACCATAGGCTTTTTTGTCAAAGCCAAAGATTATTATTTTGACCTGGATGCAATACGCATCCCGTACGATGCAGCCACCAAGAAAGCCCGCAGCCGCAAGATTTTTGAGGGTGCGAAGTGGCTGGAAATGGGATTCAATCCCAAAGATGTATGGAGTGTTTCGCGCCTGCACAGAGAGCATGCCGAACGCGAAGAACATCCTACACAAAAACCGCTCGAAATCATCGAGCGCATGATCAAGGCTTCCTGCCCACCCGGCGGTGTTGTACTCGATCCCTTCATGGGCAGCGGCACTACCGCCGTAGCTGCCAAACGTTGCGGGCGTGATTTTGTCGGATTTGAATTAAATCCCGACTATTGCGCAATGATAGAAAATCGCCTGGCCTTGATCGACACTGAAGCACTTACTGCCTGATTTGTGTTGAGCTGGAGTTTGCGCGATTTTCAAGTACAAGCCTGAACATGGAGCAAAGAATTGAGCATCACCAAACTAATACGCCCTGAAATCGCCAGCCTGTCCGCTTATCATGTGCCGGACGCCAGCGGTTTTGTGAAGCTGGATGCGATGGAAAACCCTTACCTGTTGCCGCCCGATATGCAGCAGGAACTGGCTCAGCATCTGGCAGGCGTGGCACTGAATCGTTATCCACAACCAGCCTATGCCAGTCTCAAGCAATTGATTGCCGATAAACTAGGTGTGCCTGCTGGCCATGACATCGTCCTCGGCAATGGTTCGGATGAACTCATCAGCATGGTGTCCATCGCCTGCGCCAAACCGGGTGCCAAGGTGCTCGCGCCCGTGCCCGGCTTTGTCATGTATGCCATGTCCGCCCTGTTTGCCGGACTGGAATTCGTGGGCGTGGACCTGAGCCCGGATTTCACGTTGAACCAGGCAGCCATGCTGGCGGCGATTGCTGAGCATCAACCAGCCATCACTTATCTGGCTTATCCGAATAACCCCACTGGCACGCTTTACGATGCCGATGACATGGTCGCTATTCTGCAGGCAGTTGGTGAAAATGGCATCGTCATCGTTGATGAAGCCTATCAACCGTTTGCTCAGGCCAGCTTCATGTTACGCCTGGCAGAGTTTGATAATTTGGTCGTCATGCGCACCGTCTCCAAGCTGGGCCTGGCAGGTATACGGCTGGGTTATATGGCTGGCAATAATGCACTCATGCATGAGTTTGAAAAAGTGCGCCCGCCTTACAATATCAACGTCTTGACACAGGCAGCGGCAGAATTTGTGCTGGACAGGGTAGAAGTACTGGATGCGCAGGCGGCAGAATTGCGCCAGCAACGTACGGCATTAATGGCTGCTCTGGCAAGCTTGCCAGAGGTACAAGTGTTTCCATCTTCTGCCAATTTTGTGCTGATACGTGTTGCGAATGCCGAACAAGTCTTTGTGAAATTACGCGAACAAAAAATTTTAGTCAAAAATGTAGGTAAAATGCATAATCTGCTGGGCGACTGTCTGCGCATTACAGTCAGCACCCGGGAAGAGAATGCTCTTTTTCTTGCTGCCCTGGCAGCATCTTTATCATCAAAATGAATAAGCCCATAGAACGCATTGCGGCGGTTACCCGCAATACCAATGAAACACAAATCCGTGTTGCCATCAATCTGGATGGCACGGGCCAACAAAAACTCAATACTGGCGTTCCTTTCCTGGATCATATGCTGGATCAGATTGCCCGCCACGGCCTGATTGATCTCGACATAGAAGCCGTCGGCGACTTGCATATTGATGCCCATCACACGGTAGAAGACGTTGGTATTACCCTGGGCCAGGCATTTGCCAAGGCAATTGGTGATAAAAAAGGCATACGCCGTTATGGTCACGCCTATGTGCCGCTGGATGAGGCATTGTCACGCGTGGTCATCGATTTCTCGGGCCGCCCAGGCCTGGAATACCATATTCCCTTTACCCGCGCCATGATAGGCAATTTTGATGTCGATCTGACCCGTGAGTTTTTCCAGGGTTTCGTCAATCATGCTTTAGTCAGCTTGCATATCGACAACTTGCGCGGCGACAATTCTCATCATCAATGTGAAACTGTATTCAAGGCCTTTGGCCGCGCCCTGCGCATGGCGACCGAGCTCGATGCGCGTGCGGCAGGAACCATACCCTCGACCAAAGGCAGCCTTTGATCGTAATACAAATACCGATACAGATAAAAATCGCAGACACGAGATACCAGCTTGCTGGTGATTCATTATGAATAAAATTGTAGTAGTAGATTACGGCATGGGTAATTTGCGCTCGGTAGCGCAAGCCCTGCGTGCAGTAGCACCTGAAGCCAATGTATTGATTTCTGGAGAAGTTGCCGATATCCGCAGCGCCGATCGTATCGTTTTGCCAGGGCAGGGCGCCATGCCTGACTGCATGAGCTGCCTGCGTGAGTCTGGCTTGCAAGATGCCTTGCTGGAAGCCGCCCGCAGCAAACCTCTCTTTGGTGTTTGCGTGGGGGAGCAAATGCTGTTCGATGTCAGTGAAGAAGGTGACACACCTGGCCTGGGCCTCTTGCCGGGCAAGGTAGTGCGTTTTGCACTGGACGGACAATTGCAGGCCGATGGCTCGCGTTACAAAGTGCCGCAAATGGGCTGGAACCGTGTGCAGCAATCGCAGTTACATGCTCTGTGGCAAGACATTGCTGACGACGCCTATTTTTATTTTGTGCATAGCTATTATGCCCAGCCAGCAGATGCGCAACATGCAGTGGGCCTGACGGATTACGGCAGCCTGTTTGCCTGTGCAGTCGCACGTGACAATATCTTTGCTACCCAGTTCCACCCTGAAAAGAGCGCCACAGCTGGCTTGCAACTGTATAAGAATTTTGTACACTGGAAACCATAAGTGTCTGATTAGTGTCTGATGTAAATTGTTTACCCTGATTTTTAACTGGTATTGTCTTTTTTATTGTCTTATTGACGTTCCTACTTTTCTCATATCATGCTGCTCATTCCTGCTATAGACCTGAAAGATGGCCACTGCGTACGCCTTAAACAAGGCGACATGGACCAGGCCACCGTATTTTCTGAAGACCCTGCCGAAATGGCGCGCCACTGGTTGCGTCAGGGAGCGCGTCGTCTGCATCTGGTGGATTTGAACGGCGCGTTTGCCGGCAAGCCCAAGAACGAGGCGGCGGTCAAAGCCATCATACAGGCGGTGCGTGATTACGCAGAAGAAACCGATACCGAGGAAATCCCGGTGCAACTCGGCGGTGGCATCCGTGATCTCGATACCATAGAGCGCTATCTTGACGATGGTCTGTCCTACATCATCATCGGCACAGCCGCAGTCAAGAACCCTGGTTTTCTGGCAGACGCCTGCAGTGCTTTCCCCGGCCAGATCATCGTTGGCATTGATGCCAAGGATGGCAAGGTAGCCACTGATGGCTGGAGCAAATTGTCTGGCCATGAAGTCATCGACCTCGCCAAGAAATTTGAAGGTTATGGCGTTGAAGCCATCGTCTATACCGACATAGGCCGTGACGGCATGATGGGCGGCGTGAATATTGAAGCTACCGTCAAGCTGGCGCAGGCTGTCAGCATCCCCGTCATCGCTTCTGGCGGCGTGCATGTACTGGCTGACGTTGAAGCCCTGTGCGCTGTGCAGGACGAGGGTATAGAAGGTGTGATCTGTGGCCGTTCGATTTACGAAGGCACGCTGGATTTGTTGTCTGCACAAGATCGTGCCGATGAACTTAGCGGTGAGTTCGATGATGAAGAAGAAACTGAATGAGCTTAGCCAAACGTATTATCCCTTGTCTTGATGTGACCGCTGGTCGCGTCGTCAAGGGCATCAATTTCCAGGAACTGCGCGATGCCGGTGACCCGGTAGAAATCGCCCGTCGCTATGACGGACAGGGCGCAGATGAAATTACTTTTCTCGATATCACTGCGTCCTCTGATGGCCGCGACCTGATATTGCCGATTATCGAAGCCGTGGCCTCGCAAGTGTTTATCCCGCTGACTGTAGGCGGTGGGGTGCGCACGGTGGCGGATGTACGCCGTTTACTGAATGCCGGTGCTGATAAAGTAGGTATCAATACTTCTGCCGTGACCAACCCACAACTGGTGGCCGATGCTGCGCATAAATATGGTTCGCAATGCATAGTCGTGGCAATTGATGCCAAGAATGTAGCGCCCGGCAAGTGGGAAGTATTCACCCACGGTGGCCGCAATGCAACAGGACTGGATGCGGTGGAATGGGCGCAGCATATGGCCAAACTGGGCGCAGGTGAAATCTTGCTGACCAGCATGGACAAGGATGGTACACGTTCCGGTTTTGACCTGGGTCTGACGCGCGCAGTATCGGATGCAGTATCGATACCTGTGATTGCTTCTGGCGGCGTCGGCGGCCTGCAAGACCTGGCTGACGGCATCAAAGTGGGTGGGGCAGATGCGGTACTGGCTGCCAGTATCTTTCATTATGGACAACATACAGTAGGCGAAGCAAAGCAATTTATGGCAGCACAACATATCCCCATGAGGTTGTCATGAGCGCGGCAAAGTGGTTGAACAAGGTCAAGTGGGACGAGCATGGCCTGGTACCTGTCATCGCGCAAGAAGCCAGCAGCAATGACATCCTGATGTTCGCCTGGATGAACCGCGATGCCCTGGCTAAAACCGTGGAACTGGGTGAAGCGGTCTACTGGAGCCGTTCCCGCAAGAAACTCTGGCACAAGGGTGAAGAGTCCGGCCATATTCAAAAGGTCAAGGAAATCCGCATCGATTGCGACGAAGACGTGGTCTTGTTGAAGATAGAACAGACTGACAGCATCGCCTGCCATACTGGCCGCCACTCTTGCTTCTTCCAGAAATTTGAAGGCAGCCTCAATGATGGTGACTGGCAAGCTGTTGATCCGGTCTTGAAAGATCCGGAAAGCATCTACAAATGAGTACTATCTAATGAGTGACACGGTAAGTAACACAGCGAGTAACACCATGAGCAATACCCAGGAACAGATCTTGCAGCGTCTGGCAGAGATCATAGAGAGCCGCAAACTGGTCAATGGTGGCGACCCGGAGAAATCCTATGTGGCCCGTCTGTTTTCCAAAGGTGATGATGCAATTTTGAAAAAAATTGGTGAGGAATCAACAGAAACCGTCATGGCCGCCAAGGATGCCCGGGTTTCCGGTGATACCAGCAAGCTTTTATATGAATGTGCTGATTTATGGTTTCATTCGCTTGTCATGTTAGCCCAGTATAATCTTAGCCCTCAGCAGGTGCTGGATGAACTGGCAAGGCGTGAAGGTATTTCAGGCATAGAAGAAAAAGCAGCACGCAAGGATGCGTGAGGCGCAAATGCTTCGGTCTGAGCGGGTATTAATGGTATTAAATAAGCATACGCCTTGTTGAAGAATGGATAAAACGTGGATAACTGTATTTTTTGTAAGATTGCAGCAAAACAAATTCCTTCTACCAGCGTCTATGAAGATGAAGAATTGCTGGTATTTAAAGATATCAACCCGGCTGCCCCTGTGCACCTGTTGATTATCCCTAAAGTACATATAGAGACCTTGTCTTCAGTGCAGCCGGAACATACAGTCTTGCTGGGTAAAATGCTGGCGCTGGCACCAAAGTTGGCGCAAGAGCAAGGTTGTGCCCCTGTGCAAGAGGCTGATGGCAGCTTGACAGGTGGTTACAAAACCCTCATCAACACCGGGCCGGATGGTGGGCAAGAGGTGTATCATCTGCATATGCATGTGATAGGTGGTCCCAAACCCTGGCGTGGACAGCGTTAATCTCTGATCTTGCTGCCACTTATTTTGCGGCAGCCTTCAAATTAATTTTCGAGAGTGAAGCTCTCACAAGGAGTAAATAATGGGTTCATTTAGTATTTGGCATTGGCTGATCGTGCTGGTCGTCGTGATTGTGGTTTTTGGCACCAAAAAATTGAGTAATGTTGGCACTGATGCAAGTAAAATCGTCAGGGATTTCAAGGAAGGCATGAAAGACCGCGACGAAAAGCCTGTTGGATCTCAACAAGTTGCAGATAAGTCCTCTATTGACGTTGATGCAAAAGAAAAATCCAAGCTGTGATTGCTTTGTTGACTGGTAATCTGGATTTTTTGCGTAGGTTGCACCCATGATAGACTTGGGAATCAGTAAACTTGCTCTGATAGGTGTCGTTGCTCTGATCGTGATCGGCCCTGAGAAATTGCCCAAAGTGGCAAGAATGGCCGGCACCCTGCTGGGGCGGGCACAGCGCTATATCAACGAAGTCAAGTCTGAAGTCAGCCGTGAAATTGAGCTTGAAGAATTGCGCAAGATGCAAAAGGATGTACAGGAAGCTGTTCACGGCGTAGAGCAGTCCATACACCAGACCTGGTCTGAGACCGAACAGGAATTGCGCAATCTGGGGCAGGAGACTGATACCGCCATGTTGCATACGGCATCGCCTGAGCAACTAGCGATCAAGGCAAAAAACTTCCGCCGTAAAAAGCTCGCCCGTACTTCTGCGCTGCCTGCCTGGTATAAAAATCGCCATGGTCAGCGTCAGCATATTATTTCCGGATCGGCAAGAATGGCGCGTCACCGCGCTTCCCCCCGTTCTGGCAGTAGTTTCTTTTAATTTTCGCTTATGTCTTTGCGTTTTTATAATCTGGCGGTATTTGCATGAGCGAGCACACAGAACAAGCTCCGGAAGAGAGCTTCATTTCCCATTTGGTGGAGTTGCGCGATCGTCTGGTCAAGGCCATGTATGGCCTGGTGATTGCTTGTGCTGCCTTGATGGCCTGGCCGGGGCCATCAGCTATCTATGATTTTCTGGCGCAGCCTATGCTGGCCTCACTGCCTCCCGGTTCCAAGATGATCGCTACGGGTGTCATCTCGCCATTTCTGGTGCCAATGAAAGTCACTTTATTGCTGGCTTTTATGCTGGCTCTGCCATGGATACTGTACCAGGTCTGGGCCTTTATTGCGCCTGGTCTGTACACCCATGAAAAACGCCTGGTAGCACCCCTGGTAATTTCTTCATCGGTGCTGTTTCTGTGTGGTGTAGCCTTTTGCTATTTCCTGGTTTTTGGTCGTGTCTTCAAATTCATCAATGAATTTGCCCCGGCGTCCATCAATGTTTCGCCTGATATAGAAAATTATCTGGACTTCATCATGTCCATGTGTCTCGCTTTTGGTGTGACTTTTGAAGTGCCAGTTGTAGTCGTGGTGCTGGTACGCATGGGACTGGTTCCACTGGAAAAACTCAAGGCCATACGCCCTTATGTCATCGTTGGTGCCTTTGTGATTGCCGCCATAGTCACGCCGCCGGATATCGTCAGCCAGTTTTCACTGGCTATACCGATGTGGATATTGTATGAGCTTGGTTTGCTGGTTGCCCCCATGTTTGTGAGAGCAACCCAGGCACCAGAATCGACAGAATCAAACGGGAGCTGACCTGAGCCAGCTTACCAGCGGCATCGTGCTCTTGTAAGCTGTCAGCAGGGTGGTTTTCAGTTCTTCCGTATGCTTACCCTTGAGCGGGCATTCTGTCCACACCATGAAGTTCTTCAACTTGATCTGCTCTATATGCGGCAGATCGGCGTCAAAGCCCTTGGGTGGGCGCTGCAGCTTGCCTTCTTCCTGCAAAGTACCAAACTGTGCTTTCAGTTTCTTGTCTTTCAAAACCTTGGCAAAACCATCCGGGTCGGCCACGATATGGTTGCGGATGGCCTTCAAACGGTCAGCTGGGGGCATATATTCACCGACTGCGTAAAACAGACGGCCTGTACCATCCATCTGGAAATAATACGCTGGCCCGCCACCTTCACTGGGTTTCTTGCGTCCGCTGGGGACGATGGAGGACGAAAAGGTAGTCTTGTACGGCGATTTGTCATGCGCAAAACGCACATCGCGATTGATACGGAATAATGCTTTCTTTGGTTCCAATCCTATGATGGCAGGATCAAACTTGCTGATCTCGGCTATCAATTCAGTCACCAGTTGCAAAAATTCTGCCCGCAAAATGTCATAGCGCGGTTTGTTCATGACGAACCAGGCGCGGTTATTGTTGTCGCCCAGTTCAGACAAATAAGCTTGCAAGTCTATCAAATGCATGGATTTCTATTCCTTGGTGTCGTCTTTACGCGCCGCCGGGCGCTTGCCTATCAGGATTTCCAGTGTTGGTTCCTTGGTGTCGCGCAAGACCGTGATCTTGGCCTTGTTGCCGGGTTTCAGTTGTGCCACCAGGTTCAGCATCTGGGTGGTGTCGCCGACTGGTTTGCCTTCTATCGCGATCAGGATGTCACCAGGCTTCATGCCAGCCTTGTCAGCCGGGCCGCCGCGTATCACGCCAGCGATAATGGCACCGGATTTTTGTTTCAAGCCAAAGCTGTCGGCCAGCTCAGGCGTGATATCTTGCGGTTCCACGCCTATCCAGCCACGTACTACATGGCCATTGGTGATGATGGATTCCATCACCTGCTTGACGGTGGACACTGGTATTGCAAAGCCTATGCCTACAGAACCACCGGTCTGGGAATAAATCGCCGTGTTGACACCCAGCAGATTGCCGTTCACATCCACCAGCGCACCACCAGAATTGCCTGGGTTGACGGCGGCATCTGTCTGGATAAAGTTTTCAAAGGCATTGTCGGTCAGGTTATTGCGTCCCAGGGCAGAGATAATGCCCATGGTGACAGTCTGGCCTACGCCGAAGGGATTGCCGATGGCGAGTACCACATCGCCTACACTGGCTGTGTCAGAACGGCCAAAGGTGATGGCAGGCAAATCCGGCAAATCAATCTTGATGACGGCCAGATCGGTTTCCGGGTCAGTACCTACTACCTTGGCACTGGCCTTGCGGCCATCTGTCAGGGCGACTTCAATATCATCGGCAGATTCGACCACATGGTTATTCGTCAGGATATAGCCTTCCGAGCTGACGATGACACCTGAGCCCAGGCTGGACAAGCGCTCGGTCTGTGGATTTTGCTGGTCACCAAAAAAACGTCTCAGAAAGGGATCGTTGAGTAGCGGGGTACGACGTTGCCGTACTTCTTTCGACGTGAAAATATTCACCACGGAAGGCATGGCACGCTTCGCGGCCGCTCCATAAGAGCTTTGCGCGGGGACGCTATTGGCAGGTGCCTCCTTGACGATGGCACCAGCGTTCAGTGTCTGGGTTTGCCTGGGGTTGTAAGCGGCTTTTACCCAATCAGGTTTCAAGGTGGTTACAATAAACCAGATCGCCAGACCGACAGTAACAGTTTGGGCAAACAATAACCAAAGACGACGCATAGGAAGAATCAGTATGAAATCAGTGAATCGGGATGAATTAGCGCAATTCCTGGCAAAGGAATTGCAAGTAACTTGCTTTCGTGATTATTGCCCAAACGGCGTACAGGTGGAAGGGCGCAACACCATTAAACATATCGTCAGCGGCGTGACAGCCAGTTTAGCATTATTGGAAAAAGCCGTGGAAATGCAAGCCGATGCGATTCTGGTACACCATGGTTACTTCTGGCGCGGTGAGGATATGCGTGTCATAGGACAAAAGCAGCGCCGCCTGAAACTCTTGCTGGAAAATGATATTTCCCTGTTCGCCTATCACTTGCCGCTGGATAATCATGCGGAGCTGGGTAATAACATAGGTTTAGCTCGCCAGCTGGGTTTGAGTGCAGACGGGCGTTTTGGTGAAAATGACCTGGGCTGGCTGGGTAAGGTAGTGGATGAAACTGTCGCTACGCTGGCTGACCTGGCACTCCATATAGAGTTAAAGCTGGGGCGCAAACCCTTGCTGATTGGTGATCCGGCAGCGCCCGTGGGTCGCGTCGCCTGGTGTACAGGCGCTGCCCAGAATATGCTGGACCAGGCAATTGCTGCAGGTGCCAGCGTTTATCTGAGCGGTGAAATTTCCGAACCTACCGTGCACCTGGCACGCGAGTCAGGCGTGGCTTATATCGCCTGCGGCCATCATGCGACCGAGCGTTTTGGGGTACAAAGCCTGGGTGCGTTTATCGCCGACAGGTTTGGGGTGCAGCATAGTTTTGTGGATATTGATAATCCGGTGTGAGGCGAGAATTTCCCTGTCTTTCAAGGGGGAGGGGCAGGGAGGGGATGGGTTTCGCTTGATGAGGACTTACGCAAAACCGCCCTGGCTGCGATCACCTGGCGGGAGCACACATTCGCGGCTAAAGCCGCTCCTACGGGTATAGGGGGAACGTTGATGCACGTCCCCCTGGTTTTCAGTTCAGCCTTGAGGCAATCACTTCCTTAAGGCATCCCTGATCTCACGCAACAACAGCACATCTTCAGGCGTGACTTCTGGCGCCTGTTCCGGTGCTGGTTCTGCCTTTTTCAATGCATTGACCAGTTTCACCATCTGAAAAATCACGAAGGCCAGGATAATGAAACCCACGCTGACGGTGATGAAATTGCCGTAAGCGATTACACCACCGGCCTTTTTGGCTTCCGCCAATACCAGATGCGTACCCTGGCCATTCAAGGGAATATAGTAATTGGAAAAATCCAGTCCACCAACGATGCGCCCGATAACCGGCATGACGATATCGCCCACCAGGGAATCCACGATTTTGCCAAAAGCAGCGCCTATGATGACACCAACGGCCAGATCAACCACATTGCCACGGCTGACAAAGGCTTTGAATTCTTGCAACATACCCATAAAAATCTCCGGTTAAGGGTTAGATAAAGATGTAGTCCAGTCAGGGAGCCACATGCCTAACATTCAAGTAGCAAGATTTTAATGCGCAAAGAGCATGAAAAACTCGCAGTTTTTGTCAATTTTCTTTTCCCTGCTCGCGCAATGAAGCATGTCATGAAGTAAGCAATGAGGTGAGCAATGAAGTACACAATTAGGCACGCAATTAAGCACGCAATTAAGCATTATGACATTCGATTCTGTGCTAAATACCCTATTTCAAGCAGTTTGAACATATAAATCGGACTTGAATTGTTGAAAAAAGCCAGCAAGTTGGCGTTTCGGATATCTTTTTCTTTAAAACCATATCCGTGTCATTTATAATTTAAGGTTGCTAGAAGCTGGGTTTTGCTTCATCAAGTTTTGATTATTGACAGATTGGGGTTGGTATGAGTATCGAAAAGCAGGTCGATTCCGGCCGTCGCGGTTTGCTCGTCGCCACATGCGCGGCGGGCGGTGTGGCAGGCTTGGCAACGGCAGGTGCACTGGTAAGTACGTTCCAGCCATCCGAGCGTGCCAAGGCTGCAGGTGCGCCGGTGGAAGTGGACATTTCGTCCCTGAAACCAGGCGAAATGCAAACCACGGAATGGCGCGGTAAACCAGTGTGGATTCTGAAGCGCACACCAGAAATGATGGAAAGTCTGAAAAAGACTGAAGATAAGGTCGCCGATCCAAAATCGGAAAAGCCTTACACCATGGATATGCCAGAGTACTGTGACAAGCAAAGCCGCTCACGCAAAGAACATAGCGACATCCTGGTTGCCGTGGGTATTTGCTCACATCTGGGTTGCTCCCCTAGTTCCAAATTCCAGGAAGGCGCGCAGCCATCCCTGCCGGATGACTGGAAAGGTGGCTTCCTTTGCCCATGCCACGGTTCGACCTTCGATCTGGCTGGTCGTGTATATAAAAACAAGCCAGCACCTCAAAATCTGGACGTGCCTCGTCACATGTTTTTATCAGATACTAAAATCATCATCGGTAAAGATGAGAAAGGCGAGGCCTGATCATGGCATTTGTTGAGAAAAAACTCCCGGCGGACGCGCCTGTCGTGGACAAGGCCTTGAACTGGGTTGATTCCCGTTTTCCGCTGACCAAGCTGTGGAATGATCAATGGGGCAAGTACTACGCGCCCAAGAACTTCAATTTCTGGTACATCTTTGGTTCCCTGGCCATGCTGGTCCTGGTTATCCAGATCGTTACCGGTATTTTCCTGGTCATGCATTACAAACCAGATGCAACGCTGGCGTTTGCTTCTGTTGAATACATCATGCGTGATGTGCCCTGGGGCTGGCTGGTGCGCTATATGCACTCGACCGGTGCTTCGGCATTCTTCATCGTCGTGTACCTGCACATGACCCGTGCCTTCCTGTATGGTTCTTATCGCAAGCCACGTGAATTGATCTGGCTGTTCGGTTTTGCGATTTTCCTGTGCCTGATGGCCGAAGCCTTCTTCGGTTACCTGCTGCCATGGGGTCAGATGTCTTACTGGGGTGCTCAGGTTATCGTTAACCTGTTTGGTGCCATTCCTTTTATAGGCCCTGATCTGTCTTTGTGGATACGTGGTGACTATGTGGTGTCTGATGCGACTTTGAACCGCTTCTTCTCTTTCCACGTCATTGCTATCCCTCTGGTTTTGCTGGGGCTGGTGGTTGCTCACTTGATCGCCTTGCATGAAGTGGGTTCCAACAATCCTGACGGTATAGAAATCAAGGACAATATCGGCCCTGACGGTCACCCTGTTGATGGCGTGCCTTCTCATCCTTATTACACTTTCCACGATATCTTTGGCGTGACTGTGTTCCTGACTATTTTCAGTGCAGTCGTATTCTTTGCACCGGAAATGGGTGGGTACTTCCTTGAGTACAATAACTTCATCCCGGCTGATTCACTGAAAACGCCGTCCCATATTGCGCCGACCTGGTATTTCACGCCTTTCTATTCGATCTTGCGTGCGACTACATCTGAGTTCCTGTTCGTGGTGCAAGCCGGTGCGGTTGCTTATGTTGCCCTGATCTGGCTGACGACCAAATTGCCACAATTGCTGAAGATTGCCATTGCAGCAATTGCGCTGATTGCTGTTGCAGGCATGATGCCAGGCGCACTCGATGCAAAATTCTGGGGTGTGGTATTGTTCGGCGGTTCCGTCGTGATTCTGGCTTTCCTGCCTTGGCTGGATGTTTCTCCAGTTAAATCAATACGTTATCGCCCAGACTGGCACAAATATGTGTACATCGTCTTTGGTATCGCCTTCGTTGCCCTGGGTTACCTTGGTGTTGAACCGCCTTCACCAGTTCGTGAGCGTATCTCCCAGGTTTGCGCAATCATTTACTACGGCTTCTTCCTGCTGATGCCATGGTGGAGTGCAATGGGTACATTCAAGCCCGTGCCCAAGCGCGTAACATTTGCAGCGCACTGAGAAAAAGCGAGGAAGAATAAGCATGAAATTACTTAAAAAACTGATCGCTGTGCTGGCATTTGCGCCTGCAATGGTATTGGCGAATAGCGGCACGTTCCCACTGGACCATGCACCCGATCGCTCTACTGACATGGCTGCATTGCAAAACGGTGCCAAGCTGTTCGTCAACTATTGCCTGAATTGCCACTCCGCTTCAGCCATGCGTTACAACCGCTTGAAAGATATCGGTTTGACAGATGAACAGATCAAGCAAAACCTCTTGTTCACTGGCGAAAAAGTAGGTGATCTTATGAAAACCACTCTGGCTGCCAAGGATGCCAAGGAATGGTTTGGTGCAGTACCACCTGATTTATCCGTGATTGCCCGCGCCAAGGCGTCTGGCGATGGTAGTGGTGCTGACTGGATTTATACTTATCTGCGTACTTACTACAAGGATGAATCCCGCCCTACAGGCTGGAACAATATGGTGTTCCCTAACGTAGGCATGCCGCATGTACTGTGGGAATTGCAAGGTACACGTACAGTCAAGATGGTAGAAGAAAGCGATCCGCATGATGAATCGAAAAAGGTTCACAAGTTCGCCGGCTTTGAAACTGTCAAGCCTGGCACCATGAACAAGATAGAGTATGACAATGCCGTTGGCGACCTGGTTGCATACCTGCAGTGGATGGGTGAGCCAGCACAAAGTACACGCAAACGCCTGGGCGTCTGGGTCTTGTTGTTCCTGGCAACTCTGGCAACTCTGGCATGGCGTTTGAACGCATCCTACTGGAAAGAAGTAAAATAAATGTTAGGTTTCAGGCTCGTGCTGTTATAGGCATGAGCCAGGAATTTTTTGAGATCGTCCGTTTTTCTCCGTCGTAAGCGGACGTGTAATCCCTGGGGTGAGGTGCGCAAAACTGGCTCCTCGCCCTGATCGTTTCTAAGGAACTATAAAAATGATGGTTCTCTACTCGGGTACAACCTGCCCATTCTCTCAACGTTGCCGCCTGGTTCTGTTCGAAAAAGGCATGGATTTTGAAATCCGCGATGTTGATCTGTTTAATAAACCTGAAGATATCTCGACCATGAATCCTTATGGTCAGGTGCCTATCCTGGTTGAACGTGAATTGATATTGTATGAATCCAATATCATCAACGAATACATCGATGAGCGCTTCCCGCATCCGCAACTGATGCCAGCAGACCCGCTGCAACGTGCCCGTGCACGTTTGATGTTGTTCAATTTCGAAAAAGAATTGTTCATCCACGTCCATACCCTGGAAAACGACAAGAACACCGCGTCGGTCAAGGTACAGGACAAGGCACGCGCAGAAATCCGCGACCGCCTGACCCAGCTCGCCCCTTTGTTCGTCAAGAACAAATACATGCTCGGTGATGAATTCTCGATGCTCGACGTGGCCGTTGCCCCATTATTGTGGCGCCTCGATCACTACGGTATAGAATTGTCGAAGACAGCAGCGCCTTTGATGAAATATGCAGAACGGATTTTCTCTCGTCCTGCTTACATTGAAGCACTGACACCTTCTGAAAAAGTCATGCGCAGATAAGCCAGACGGTTTCAGGATAAGATAACAAGGCTGATGCATATCAGCCTTGTTGTTTTTGGGCACTACGCCTATTCTTACAGTACATTTTCAGCGATAGTTTAAACATGCAAGAAATATCCACCAAACCTTATTTTATGCGTGCCATCTATGAATGGTGCACCGACAATGGCTTTACGCCTTATATGGCGGTCAAGGTCAATCATGCCGCTCGTGTCCCCATGGAATTCGTCAGGAATGGTGAAATCGTACTCAATATCAGTTTTGGTGCAACCAGCGGCCTGAAGATGGACAATGATGCCGTGGTTTTCAAAGCCCGTTTTGGTGGCGTTTCCCGCGAGATCTACGTGCCGGTAGAAAATGTGCTGGCAGTCTATGCCAGTGAAAACGGCCAGGGCATGGCTTTTGAGGTCGATCTCAGCGACACCGAAGAAGAAGGTGAGGAAGTTAGCGCCGAAGTGGAAGAAATCAGCAAGCCTGTACTGGGCCTGGCATCAGTAAAAAGTGCGCCCGCCCCAGTAGAAAACCAGATTTCTGAAGAAGAACCAAAAAAATCTGAAAAAAAATCAGAAAAGCCCTCGCTAAAAATAATAAAGTAGCCTATAATCTTGGTCTTCGGGAATGCAACGGCAACGTAGCAAAAACGAAAAAAGTTTCGCCGACTTAGCTCATTTGGTAGAGCAGTTGACTTGTAATCATCAGGTGGCCAGTTCGATTCCGGCAGTCGGCACCAAATTAAAAACCCATCGTTAGCAATAACGGTGGGTTTTTTCTTTATCGAAATTATTTTTTAACTCTGCTTCTTTCTATTCATTTTATGGCGAAGATGCAGTATCCATTTGCAGCACCCTGCTAAGCTCATATTTCCATCAATAGCTGGAAATCCTCAATTATGGCCTTCCCCCTGGATGAAAAATTCATAGAGCAAGCCGAGGCAGAGCTGGGCGTGCGCTTTCCTGCATCTTTTCGCAATAAGATGATGCAGATGAATGGCGGCGCCATTCATGTTCTTGATGAGGTATTTGATTTACTTCCTTTTTATGACACTACAGATAAAAAGCGTATCAAGAGAACATGCAACAGCATAGTGCATGAAACCAGGCAGGCAAGAGCCTATTATGGCTTGCCTGTCAGGCTTGTTTTATTTGTCAGCAATGGTTGCGGCGACAGCCTGAGTTTTCAAATCATGGAAGATTCTGAACTCGACCCGCAGATCTATTTATACCGACATGACGACGATGAGCTGCAACTGGTGGCCAGCGACTTTGCAACATTGCTTGCCAGCATCTGACGCGACACTATTCCCATAGGGCACTAAGTGGGTAAATACATTATTTGGCAATGCCGGGATTTTCTGATATTCTCATTTTGTCAATTATTGAAATTGCATTGAATCTGCTGTGATAGTAGGGCTCTTGTGACAGTAGCGCTCTTTTGTGAAAAACCTGGCCCTGCCATTTTTTCGTATCTACAGATGCAGAGTTGCCAGCTTCAATAGATCTGCCGACAGTGAAACTTGCTGGTGAATTTGTATTCATCCACATATGTATCTGATTGGAGTCGAAAATGACGCGCCTCAAGTCGGTAGGATTAATTGCCCTGGTCTTGCTGCTGATAGGTTTGGTCACCATGGCAGCCTGGTTAAGCCAGAATCGTTACCTGGTGCAGGTATTTTCCAGCAGTACCGCCATGGTATTTCCCACTGCCTTCTGTTTTTTCCTGGCTGGCCTGGCCTTGTTATTACCCATTTACTTTTCCAGGTATACGCTCTTGATACGTAATGCCTGCGGCATGCTTATTCTGGTCCTTGCCAGTCTGATGCTGATCGAGAATCTTTTTTCCATCAGCCTGGGTGTGGATCTGGCTTTTTTGCACCAGTGGCATGACGATGCCAATCCTTTTCCTGGTCGTATGGCACCCAACACCGCCCTGGCTTTAATCGCGGGTGGTGCAGGTTTGCTGGGCAGCCGCAATAGCTTCTATATCAAGCCACGGGCCGTGGCTGGAGTGATGCTGACCATCAGTGTACTGGGTATGGTGGGCTACATGCTGCTGCTGGATCTGGCTTACACCTGGTATGGTTTTCCGCGCATGGCCTTTATGACAGGCTTTGCCATGAGCCTGTTCGCCTGTGCCCTGATGCTGGAACGCCCCGAGCTGGACCCACTGGCCAAAGGCGAGTCGGATTTATATGTCTTCCTGGGTGTCGCTGTGACGGTGCTGGTGACTACCATGTTTGTGTCCTATGGTAGCTTGCGGGCCATGGATGCACGCAATACCTGGGTTGAGCATACCTATGAGGTCAGGATCAAGGCTGATGAAATGGCAAATTATCTGACGCGCGCGGCCAGCAGCACAGATTTGCATGACTTGGATGGCATGCTCAGCAATATACAACTCAAGATGGATGAGTTAAAGCAGGCTATCCGTGACAATGTCTTGCAGCGTGACAGGATACTGACACTGGAAAAACTCTTGCCCCCTGCTATAGGCGCTGCCAGACAGGCGCTTGCCACGGCTGCAGAGACAGGGCAACTGAGTGGTTCAGTAAGTGGTCCAATAAGTGGTCCAACACGGGCCAGAGTCGCCATGGAATTTTCTCCCTTGATACAGTTGATGCAGCAATTCAAGAATACTGAAAATCAATTACTGGTGCAAAGAAAACAAGAGTCGGATCAAAGTACTTCCAGCACGACCATGATTATCATCCTGGGCAACATGACGGGCTTTGCCATGTTGTTGTATGCATTCTGGTTATTGAAAAAATTGAATGCGCACCGCACAAAACTGGAACTGGCATTACAGCAGTCCAATCTGGGGCTGGAGTTGAAAGTGGAAGAAAGAACGCATGAGTTAGCCAGCGTGAACCAGAGCTTGAGTGAATTCAATGCGACGCTGGAGCAGCGTGTCGCCGAGCGCACCGCTGACCTGGAAAGTTTCAGCTATTCCATCTCGCATGATTTACGTGCTCCCTTGCGAGCGATAGATGGTTTTGGTCGCATGCTGGAAGAAGATTATGGCAACAAGCTCGATGGTGATGCGCTGCGCTATCTTTCTGTCATACGCAAGAATAGCCAGCGTATGGGCATGCTGATTGATGACTTGCTGGCCTTTTCCCGCCTGGGGCGACAGGACGTGCATAAATATAATCTGGACATGACGGCACTGGTCAAAGAAGTCATCCACGAGTCCTTGCAACAAGCAGAAAAAGCACCGGACATCAAGCTTGATGAGCTGCCAGCAGCACAGGCTGACCGCGCCTTATTAAAGCAAGCCTGGCTCAATCTGATCTCCAACGCCATCAAGTACAGCAGCAAGACCGAGCAAGCCGTGGTGCAGATCAGCGGCGCGCTCGATGGCGATCAAATCGTGTATACCGTAAAAGACAATGGCGTGGGTTTCAACATGGAATATTACGACAAGCTGTTTGGGGTATTCCAGCGCCTGCATCATGCCAGCGAATTTGCCGGAACAGGTGTTGGCCTGGCGATCACGCAAAGAGTCTTGCAGCGACATGGCGGGCGCATCTGGGCACAATCCAGCTTGAATGAAGGTGCCAGCTTCTTTTTTTCATTACCAGCGGGAGAGCAGAATGGATGATATGGATGCAGCAGAAATTCTATTGGTGGAAGATAGTGAAGATGATGCGGAAATGACCATGCGGGCTCTGAAAAAGCATAATTTTGGCAATCAGCTGACCTGGGTGAAGGATGGTGCGGAAGCACTGGATTTTCTGTTCTATGCGGGGCCTTATACCAAGCGCAGGAGTGGTAACCCCAAGCTGGTGCTACTGGATGTCAAAATGCCCAAGATGGATGGCATAGAGGTACTCAAACATTTGAAGGCAGATGATAAAACCAAGTCGATACCGGTCGTGATATTGACCTCTTCGGCAGAATGCACGGATGTGACCGAAAGTTATAAACTGGGTGTCAACAGTTACTTGGTCAAGCCTGTGGATTTCGATTCCTTTATGAGCGTGGTAGCCCAGGTTGGCCTGTACTGGACAGTGACCAACAAGGCCCCGGGCTGAGCGGCGGCGCGGTCGCTACCGCGCCTGCTGGTATAGGCAGCGCTTATTTTTCTGCCGTGGTCAAACCTACCCGTATGGCATAGCGCACCAGGCCGGGTACATCATGGATATCCAGGCGTTCCATCAATTGTGCCCTGTGGGTTTCCACCGTCTTGCCACTGAGGTTGAGGCGATAGGCGATTTCCTTGGTGTTATCGCCTTCAGCGATGAGTTGCAGTATCTGTCTTTGCCTGGGCGTCAGTATCTCCATGTTGCTGCCTCTTTCCGCAACGCGACGCATGTATTGTTCCAGTGCTTGCGGTGACAGGAAAGAATCCAGATAACGCGTGCCCTGCATGACCTGGCGTATTGCCTGCTCCAGTTCTGATGTCGCTGAATCTTTCAAGAGATAACCACTGGCACCGGCATTCAGGGCCTGCATCACGTATTCTTCGCTGCTGTACATGGAGAGCATGAGTAATTTGACGTCCGGGCAGCGGGCGCGGAAGTGACGTACAGCCTCTATGCCATTCATGCCCTTCATGGCGATATCCAGTATCGCCAGATCCGGTTTATGCACTTCTGCTTCTGCCAGCGCCGCGGCACCATCGGCTGCCTCTGCCACTACCTGTATGCCCGGCATGGTTTTGAGCACCGAATGGATGCCGCTTCGTACCAGGGCATGGTCATCTGCCAGTAGAACCCGTATATTCATCATGTCAGCCCCCTGATGTGCGGTGTGAAAGGCAGCACGACATCAATATTCACCCCCTCGCCGGGAGATGAAATGATGTCCATCGTGCCGCCGACCAGCAGTGCACGCTCTTCCATATTCAACAGACCAAAGCTGTTGCCAAGTACCGCATGTTCGCGCGCCTGATCAACGTCAAAGCCCTTACCATCATCACGTATGCGCAAGATCAGATTGCTTTCATTCTTGTCCAGCCTGACCCAGATATTCCTGGCCTGGGCATGTCGCAGGATATTCGTGATGGCTTCCTGGACGATACGGAAGCAGGTGTTTTCTATGTCGGGATGCAGTTTGCTGATCAGCCCTTCATACTCAAACCAGCCGCGCAAGCCATCGCTGGAAGTCTTGCTCTCCACATACCAGCGCAGGGCTGATACCAGACCCAGGTTATCCAGCTGAGGAGGGCGCAATTCCAGCGACAGAGTGCGTACCTGTGACAAGATACTGGCAACCAGTTCCACCCCTTCCTGTAACCTGACATGGCGCTCTTCACCATCGAGTTTCTGTGCCGCCTGCAGCATGATCTTCAAGGCAGTCAGCGATTGCCCTACATCGTCATGCAGGCCGCGTGCCAGATGCTGGCGTTCTCTTTCCTGCACTTCGATGACGCTACCGGACAAAAGCTGCAGACGCTGATTGGCGGCCTTCAGGCTGGCCTGGTTATGCACCTGCTCCGTCACATCTATCGCCAGCCCGGCTACCAGTGGCACGCCTTCATCAGCACCCAGAGGGAAGCGGGTGATATCGAGTATCTTGGCCGTCAAACTTTCATCTGCAATGGTTTCCTGGGTACTGAGACTGTCGTTGCTGGCCAATACCTGCTCGTCATGATGGCGCGAGTTTTGTGCCGCACCTATGGACATCAAGTCAAAATCATTGCAACCTATCATTTCTGCGGGGGCCATGCCAAAGAAACTGGCCTGGGCGGCGTTCACATACACATAGCGAAAATCCTTGTCCTTGATCCAGGCTGGCATGGGCGCCTTGTTCATGAAAGCATGAAAGCGCACCTGCATTTCCCGCAAGGCTGTTTCGCTCGCCAGCTTCTTGCGTCTCAAAGCAGAATCACGCAATTCTCTTTCTATCGCCAGGGGTAGGCGGGTGATATTTTGCTTGAGGAAAAAATCGTCAGCACCGGCACGCATGACTTCGATGGCGGTATTTTCACCTATGGTGCCTGAGGTGATGATGAAGGGAATATGCATCTTCATGCGCTTGAGGACATCCAGCGCCTTCAGGCCGCTGAAGGCTGGCATGGAATAGTCGCAAATGACGATATCCCATTTCGCTTCCTTGAGGGCGTCCTGCATGGCCTGGGCATTGTCCACCCTTAGCCAGTCAGGCGCAAAGCCGCCGCGCTTGAGTTCCCGGACGATCAATTCGGCATCTTCGCTGACATCTTCAACCAGTAATACACGCAGTGGTATGCTCATGAGAGTCTTACCTTCCAGTATCAGTGTAGAAGGAAAAATATTGTTGAATAAAGCGATTTAGTATGCTAATGACGGATAATGTCGATATTCCAGCATCTAGCATCAATGCTGGAGGCGAGCTGTGACCCAGTCAGCAAGATGAAATTAAAAGCTTTATTGTTAATTAGATATTAGCAATAATTATAGAATTAATTGTAATTTTTTGTCAAAATAGATATTTTTCAAACTGGCAAACACAAAATTGCTGGCGAGGCTGCTGCTGTCTGTGACGTATGCGACATGAAAACCGGAAAGCATTTTTGTCCCTATCTTTATCTCAGGATATGTGTATTTTTTTCAACAAAATAAAAATTTTGCCAAAATCAATAATTAACTTGTCAATTTATCTTGGCTTATTTGCTATACTAAATCCAGCGTTGGCAGAGACTCGTACTGCCAGCCTGGCAGTATCTGCAGTGGTTGTCCCAGCTTGCACCGTAAATGGTGCCACGGTTTCTTTGTCAAAATATGAAATTGCAGCGGTGGAGCAAAATGGCGATATCGGTGTGAATTGCTCGCAAGGCACAACTTATGTGTTGAGTTTTGGCACGGTAGCTGGTGCCAATGCCGGACAAAGGCGGGCGGCCAATATCACATTGGGTGACGCTCTGGCGCAAGACCAGTCTCATAGCAAGCTGTCGGGAAATACCGTGGACTATCACGCCATCACCAGCACTGGTAATGGCAATCTGCAAAATCTGCCTGCATATGGTCGTACCCCGGCTGGTCAGGTAGCAGCACCTCTTAATTCGAATGAAGTAGTGAGTATTACCCTGACCTATTGATGTAAAACCTCGCCATGGAGGAAACCTATGTTTCCTTATGCATGCGTTTTAATTCTAGGTTTAGGTCTTTGGGCAGCCAGCTTTGCTGCCCATGCCTCCAATTTTGAAATTGCTCCCGTTGTGCTCGAACTGGGCATGAACCGCAGCGCAGGCGTCATCCGCATCGTCAACAAAGACGATCACGCCATCACCCTGCAAGTACGCGGCTATGAATGGACGCAACTGGGTAATGACGACCAGCTCAACAGTACCGAAGCCCTGCTGATCAGCCCCCCCATGTTCAATATACAACCTGGTGCGGCACAAGTCATACGTGTGGTTTCGCGTCAACCGCAAGTCAGCAGCAGCGAGCTGGCCTATCGCCTGCTGATCGATGAAATTCCTGACAGTGATCAGACTACTGTCAAATTCAAGTTCCGTATTTCCATGCCGGTTTTCTTGCAACCTGAAAAAAAACAGGCTCCCAAAATAGACTGGCGTGTCGAGTCTGGCAACAAGCAGGCCATTGTCGTGCAAAACCTGGGCGGGCAAAGAACCAAGCTGCTCAATATCAGCCTGGGTTTGCCAGACGGGCGACGCGTGGCACCCAAAGCGGCAGCCAATCCCTATGCCCTGGCAGGCGCAAAACGACGGTATGAGTTTGAAACAGATATTGCGCTCAAGGCAGGGCTGCCGGTAAAAATATATGCGATAGCCGATACCGGACCTGTTGAAGTGGAAACCACCGTTATGCCATGAGATGGCTGGCGGTGTGCATCCTGTTTGTTTGTCTGGCAAGCCCGCTTCAGGCTGTGCCAGCGGAAGATATCTTATTGCTGGAGGTCAGTGTGAACGGGCGTCAAACCCAGTCGATACTACAATTTAGCCGGCGCGATGGCAAGTTGTTTGTCAGCGTGGATGAGCTGCAAGCTGTGGGCATACGCCTGAACCGGCAGCAAAAAGAACTCGTCGAATTGTCCAGCGTTGCGGAAGATTTTCAGCTGGATATGGGAGCACAGAAAATTAATATTCAGGTACGCCCGGATTTGCTGGCTACGACGAAATTGAGCACGACTGCATCAAGCGAAGTGTCTGTGCTGACGGAGCAACATGCGGGGGCCTTGCTCAATTATGATGTGCTGGCAACCCAGACTGGCAGTAGCAAGGCTGTCAGTGCATTGGCCGAGGCCAGGGCTTTTTACGGACCCCATGTTTTCAGCAACACCGGCCTGGGTTATCAGCATGAGGGCAAGAGCAACTCCTTGCGACTCGACACAACTTATACCTATTCCAGTCCCACCAGCCTGCAGCGCTATCGCCTGGGAGATTTCATCAGTAATGGCCTGAGCTGGTCGCGCCCCATACGTATAGGGGGCATACAACTCTCTACCGACTTTAGCTTGCGCCCTGACCTGGTGACTTTCCCTACGCCAGATTTGCGTGGTGAAGCGGTGGTGGCGTCGAATGTGGATTTGTTCCTCAATGGCATACGCCAGTTATCCGAGAACGTGCCGCCGGGACCTTTTGAAATCCGCCGCCCCCCTATCGCCACAGGGGCGGGCACCGTCTCCATTGCCGTGACCGATGCTTTGGGTCGCCAGACTTTCAGGAATATACCGTTTTATGCCAGCGAGAAATTGCTGAGCGACGGCTTGCTATCCTATTCCATAGAAGCTGGTGCCTTGCGCAAGAGTTATGGCTTGCAGAGCAGTGATTATGGTGGCAGGGTGGCATCTGCGTCGATACGCTATGGCTGGTCGCCAACGCTGACAGTAGAGGCGCATGCCGAGGCCACTACAGGCTTGCGCCAGGCCGGTGTTGGCGCGACCACGAATTTTCATGAATGGGGGGTACTCAGTGCGGCAGTCAGTGGTAGTGCGACAGCAGATAACCTGGGACGGCAATATTTGCTGGGCTTTGAAAGACGTGCTGCTGACGTCAGTTTTTCTATTTCCAAGACGCAGGCTGACCGCAATTATCGCGATATCGGTGCCATTTATGGCGCACCTGTGCCCAGGTCGCTGCTGACCGCCAGCATAGGTTTGTATTCACAGAAATACGGCTCCTTCAACCTGGCTTATACCTCGGCGAGAACCATCTTGCCTGGTACGGACAGCATGCCAGAAATACGGCCGCTGGATGCGGATATCCTGTCTTTTTCTTATTTCAAATCGATTTTCAATCGTGCCAATTTTTTCCTGACGGGATACAAAAACCGCACTGACCGTAGTTATGGCCTGACCGTAGGCTTCCTCATGGCCCTGGATACCAAAGACAGTATCAGCAGCTCTTATACAAGCGGTAGCGGCTTGCGTAATTTTTCCTTGCAGGCGGCCCGGCCCGCCATATTGGCAGGAGATATAGGCTGGCAATTGCAGGACAATGAAGGTGACTATACACAAAGGCTGGCCGAATTTACCTACCGTGCCGACGCCGCGCGTGTCGGTTTTGCAGTATCCCAAAATGCCAATTTGCTTAGTGAGCGCGTCAATGCCCGTGGTGCACTGGTCTGGGCAGACCGCTCCCTGTTCCTGTCCAACTGGGTGGAGGACAGCTTTGCGGTGGTGGATACCAATGGCATCAGCAATGTTGCCGTGTTTGCTGAAAATCGCATGGTTGGGCGGACTGACCGGCGTGGGAAATTGCTGATCCCTGATTTACGTTCCTATGAAGCTAATAAAATTTCCCTGGACCTCAGGGATTTGCCAATGGACGTGCAAGTTGATGCTAGCGAATACACGGTCAAGCCACAAGACCGCAATGGTGTCGTGGTCCACTTCAAAATGGCCAAGACGCTGGGCGTGCGCGTCATCCTGCAAGACAGTCAAGGTAAATTCCTGGCAGTAGGCAGTACAGTGCAACTCGGGCAAGGCGGTCATAAGGCCATCGTTGGTTACGACGGTGAAACCTATTTCCCAGAGCTGCAGATTGAAGACACACTGGAAATCAGGACAGCTAGTGGTGCCGTATGCCGTCTTGTCGCTGGCACTATTCCCAAAACAGAAACCATCCCTGTCATAGGTCCACTTACCTGTAAATAATCATGCGCCATCTTTGCAAATTACTCCTTATCCTGATCTTGAGCGCCAGCTTTCAGGCGCATGCCCTGACATGCACGGTATCGACCTTGCCGGTGACATTCAGTACCTATGATCCGCAGTCGAATACACCTTCTGACATCAGCGGTACGGTGACGGTGACTTGTACTGAGCTAGTGTCGGTACTGGTCAGTTACAGTGTCAAACTCAATGCCGGTTTGACGGGCAGCATGTCATCGCGCCTGATGACCAGTGGTAGTTCACAACTGGCTTATCAGCTGTATACAAACTCAGGGCGAACAACGGTCTGGGGCGATGGCACGGCTGGCTCCAGCATTGTGAATGACGGCTATCTGCTCAATGTACTGACCCCGGTTGTACATAATTATTCTGTGTATGGACGCATCAGTGCCAGACAAAATGTCATGGCGGGTAATTATCTGGATACCGTCACAGTCTTACTGACTTATTGAGCCCGATTATCTGACATATTTACGTGATGCAATTTTTTCATCTCAGGAAAACCCTTAGTCGGAAAAAACAAAACTCAGGTTTACCCTGATATCAAGCCAGGCTGACCAGGCATAAAGTTCTATTGCAGCAGAGTTATTCTGATTCATGAACAAGCAACACTGATGACATACCAAGCACGACCACACCGCCAGAGGAAAATATCATGTTCAACGCTAATAACCGTCGCCAAATCGCCAAATTGCTGACAGCCTTGTGCCTGTGCACATCGGTTAACAGTTTTGCCACTACTTCCACTGGCACGCTCGCGGTTTCTTCCACCGTTTTGTCTGCTTGTGCGGTGACAGGCGCATCCCTTGCTTTTGGGACTTACGCTAGCAGTCAGATAGACAATAGTGCGTCCATCAGCATTACTTGCACTAATGGCACTGCCTATAATATTGGACTGGATGCCGGTGGTGGTTCAGGTGCAACGACAGCAGTTAGGAAAATGACGGGCTCGATCGCCGGTACCTTGAATTACTCTTTGTATAAAGATGCAGGGCGCAGCGTAGTCTGGGGCAATAGCATAGGTACTGATACTGCTACCGGCACCGGTACTGGGGCCGCACAATCTGTCAGTGTCTATGGTCGTGTACCCAGTGGTCAACTGGCAGGCGTTGGTGTGTATAGCGACACTGTCACCATTACCCTGACTTATTAATTAATTCGCTGAGAGCTGCAACTGGCAGCTATTGGATTCAATTTCTGGCGGAAATTTTGTTTCTGACAATCCTGGTTTTGCGGGTTGCAGAAACAAAAATGTGTAAAACATCTATCCGCAATCCCTCGGTCTTTATTGATACTAATCTGCTATTTTTCATTCCTGCTACGCCAGGTATTTGCTTCAGCAAGGTCGCAGCTTTAACTTTGCTTTCATTTACTTACTTTAAATGCAATATTGATACATATTGTTTGCAGGTAAGTCCTCAGAATATTCTCCAAGTCTATCCTTAGTGTGGAAAAATGCATGCTGTTCATTCATTAAATCCATGTCTGGAAATACCTGATGTCGCCTTTTAATATCTTCAACCGTATTTCACAAGCACCCACCAATCCCAAGCCTGTCGTCAAGCCGCGGCAATTTGATGTGGCAGCGCTGTATCAAGGGCCGTTACAAAGTGGGGCCGCATTGGCAGAGGGTGAGCAGGCACTTGATGAAAAGTTAAGGCAGGCTTATTTTTGGATCGTCAATAACGCCATCATCAGTCCACACTATGATATTGAATATAACGAAGGGCCCAGTCAGACCTATGCAGTGGGCGACAGCAAGCGCACCCTGACTTTACCATCGGCGCAAAGTTATTCCAGCTTTATCCTGCTGCCCTTGCTGACTTTTGTTACCCGCAAAAAGTGCCTGTTCGTTGGTGGCCCCGGGCGCGGCAAGACGGCCAGCGCGATTTTGATGGGCGTCTTATCCGGCGCACCGGTACGTGATGTGCGTCGCGCCATGCAGCATGGTCACCCACAGATGACCATTGCTGACTTGCTTGGCAATCCCTTGCCCGCGGACTTGATGGCGGCACAGAATATGGATGATATCCGCATCGCCTGGCGTAAATGGCTGGGCATGCGGGTCAAGATCATCGACGAATATAACCGCATTCCTACCCGCACCCAAAGTGCCTTGCTGACTGTGATGGGCGACAATTATGCCGAGGTATTGGGGCAGATTTATGAATGCCCGGAGTCAGCCTGGTATCTGACCGCGAATGATGACCAGGGCGGCGGTACTTATCAGGTCATTGATGCCTTGCGTGACCGCATTGATGTCACTGTGCAGGCACTGGCTTTCAATCCGCGCTTTTTGAATGACTTGCTGGTACGCATAGAAGAAAACATACGGCCAGAAGAACTTATGCCGCGTGAGTTGATTTTTACGGAAAAAGAGGTAGACCGCGCAGGCGAAGAAATACGCCAGATAGAAGTACCACCAGAAGTAAGACACAGGCTGGAATTTTTTTGCAGCCAGTTTGAATTGTTTGAAACAGCCGGTGCCCAGTTTGAATATATGACCAAGGACACGGCGCGCCTGTCAGGCATGGACTGGGGGCAAATCGTGGCAGCAGACAATGGCCGCGACCGCCTCAAGGATCTAGGTTGCCAGACCATGAACGGAGTATCGGTACGTAACCTCATGACCTTGCTGATCTACGCCAAATCATTGGCTTATTTCCGTGGCAATAAGAGTGTGGAGCTGGATGACTTGCGCCAGATACTGCCCTTTGTCTTGCTCGATAAATTGCATCCAGACATAGACGCGCCCTTTTTCTCCCGTCCCGAAAATGCTGCTTATAAGACTGATCGTCTGGGCTGGTTACGCCGCTTGTTTGATCTCTCGAATGATGAATTCAACCGCCTGGATCTGGACAGGGATGATCCGGTAGGGGAGCTGGCAGCTGAATTTGCCCAGGGCTTGAATGATGTCAGTGAGCGCGATACCAGGTCCAGATTGACCAGGATAGAAAGGCTGATAGGCGAGCGCGTCAAAGGCCGTAAATTATATGGGCATTTATACGATGATTTGCTCAAACTGAAATACCTGCATCAGCGCTATACCAATTACCTGAAGTGGTTGCGCTCGCAATGATATCTGGTCCATTTGCTCAGGTACTGGCTGCGGGCCGTAGCCAGTTCAATGCTAGGGTAGTTGAAGCCCGGCGGCGATATCCCGCTTTTGATGTGCAGGCTTTTGCTGATTTTTTGCAAAACAGCGTCGCTCCTGTCATGCAAGCCGTCGCTGTGCACATGCCAGACAGAGTCGCCATCATTGCCCTGACAGCCTATGATATTGCACTTGAGCTGGTTGGCCAGGCTTTGACGGGTGCCGGTGCACGCAGCAAAATTGTTGACCGGGTGTGGCAGGATTTGTTGCCTGCCTATACCCACATCCTGGTTAACGCCCCAGCCGAAGTGTTTGCCTTGCTGACGAATGCCGCCCTGAATATAGAAAAAACTCCAGGTGCCAGGCCAGATCAGTGGCTGGGTGAAATGAAAAAAATTGCCCCCCAAATCACCAGCCTGCCTGCTTTGCAGGCTACCGGGCAGGTTTTGGCATGGCGTGCTGGCATGACACATTTCAGGGAGGGCGCGCTGGCAGTAGCGGATACTCTGCCATCAGCATTGCTATTACAATTGCTGGAGGCAGAACCAGGCAGTGACTGGCTAAAAATCAAAACGCAAATGCAGCAAGACCCCTGGTGGTGCCCGGATGTGGCGCGCAGGAGTGCGCTGAGTCAAGGCCGCACTGTCGGTCAGTTCACTGGCTTTGGTGGAGCTTTTCCTGCGCCGCCTGAGTTGCGTGCCTGCGAATATGGATTTTGGGTGAAAAGTGCCGATCGTTACTTCTTGCTGATGGCCGATGTCTACGGTGCAGTCTTGCATACATCCAGCAAGGATGAATTTGAGCATGGTGCTGTGCTAACGGATATCGTTGCCGCCAGCTTGCAAGACAGCACTCTGCAAACCAGAGGTGCCAGGCATGTGCTGAATTTGCCTGCCA
Source organism: Undibacterium sp. Di27W (assembly GCF_049340345.1). NCBI lineage: Bacteria > Pseudomonadati > Pseudomonadota > Betaproteobacteria > Burkholderiales > Oxalobacteraceae > Undibacterium > Undibacterium sp. Di27W. The sequence goes on from NZ_JBMPOS010000003.1 coordinate 290,437, forward strand.
AGGAATTACTGCTGACCTGCAATCTGCATACGGCCGCCGTCAGCTCTCCCTTTACCTATGGCATCAGCCTGTACCCGCTGTCATGAACACGCCATCCACAGATCAGCAAACTCTGCTGGCCACATGGCAAGCCGCCTGGCCGCAAGCGCTGGCAGCATGGAGCAGGTTTACCCGTCTGCATCATCCCCTCTTATGTGAAAGCCGGGTAGAAGCCGCACAAGAAGGTTTGAGCGGCAGCTTTGCCATGATACGTCTGGTCGATCAAAGCGTCGTGGTGGATCTGGAAGGTATACAGCAACTGGGCTTGCAAGATTATGCGGTAGAAATTCTGGCCCATGAAGTCGGCCACCATGTCTTTGCACCCGGCAGCGTGACTGAGCAATTTCGCTTGTTGGCGAGGATACGCCGTGCCTTGCCCACGCTGGAAAAATTTGCCCCCATGGTCGCTAATTTGTATACCGACCTGTATATCAATGACAGGTTGCACAGGCAAGCCAGTTTGCGTATGGCAGATATTTACCTGCGTCTGGCACAACATGGCAAAGACCAGAGTGAAAGCGCTGCGGCTGCCAGCAGCCAGATTTGGGCCATGTATATGCGCATCTATGAACACCTATGGAAACTGGAAAAAGGCAGCCTGATCGCCAGCCAGGCCGTCAGCACAGAAATGGATACCGATGCCTGGCTGGGTGCTCGCCTGATACGTGTGTATGCAGGTGACTGGATGCGTGCGGCCGGCAAGTTCGCCACGCTCTTGTTGCCCTATCTGATTGCTGATAACGAAGCCAGCGCCAGCCAGCAAGCGCTGGCCCACTTGCATGACACCAGGGATGCCGCAGCCGGTTGCGAACCCATAGGTGCGCAAGACATAGAAGCGGACGAGATTGACGGTGCTATCCACCCGGCCAGTGATCCTTTGGTATCAGGTGTTGATGATATACAGACAGAGCCGACTGAAACGACGGCATCCTCCTCATCAGGGCAAACCCGCGAGCCATACGAGTATGGCGAAATCCTCAGGGCAGCAGGCATCAGGATGACTGACCATGAGATTGCCATACGCTATTACCGTGAACGCGCCTTGCCGCATATTGTGCCCTTTCCAAAACGACCCAAACCACAATCGCCAGAGCCGCAACTAGAAGGCCTGGAGCAATGGGATATAGGCGAGCCTTTTGATGAGATAGACTGGCTGCAAACCTTGCTGCAATCGCCACGCCCCATACCAGGCCTGACCACAGTGAAGCGCGCTTACGGTAACGAACAGGGTAAAGACCCCGGACATATACCGGTAGACCTGGACATGTATGTAGACAGTTCCGGCTCCATGCCCAATCCGCAAACACATACCTCTTACCTGACACTGGCTGGTGCCATCATTGCCATGTCAGCCTTGCGCGCGGGTTCGCGTGTACAGGTGACTTTGTGGAGCGGTAAAAACGAAACTTTGCAAACCAGGGGCTTCGTGCGGGATGATGCAGAAATCCTCAGTGTATTGACAGGATTTTTTGGTGGTGGCACCTGCTTCCCCATACCTCGCATGCGCGAGACTTACATGAACAGAAAACCAGCAGACAGGGCAGTGCATATATTGATGATTTCTGACGATGGCATTACCACCATGTTTGATAAAGATGAATTGGGTAATAGCGGCTGGGATGTCTCAGCCAGGGCCATGGAGGTAGCGCGTGCTGGTGGCAGCATGGCCTTGAATTTGCCATCGAACTGGGAGCAGGAATCCAAATACTATGCACAAGTACCACGTGACCTGAAGCGTGCCCGTGATGAGCAAGGCTGGCATATCCATGCTATCACCCAGTTTGAGCATCTGATGGAATTTGCCCGCATATTCAGTCAACAACATTATCTGAGATAAGTAGAAAATCATGGATAACATAGGCCCCATACTGGAAACCCTGACGCACAGGCTGGCAAATACACCGCCAGATTTCATGGATGAACCGCGTATAGCCAGGAGTGCAAAAGGCGTGGCCGTGGCAGCCCTGGTCAATGATGTGCTGAGCATGCTGGGAAATACTTCAACACTCAATCATCTGGAACAGTTTGATGGCAGCAATGCCAGCAAAGACAGGAATCGTCTGGCCCTGACCATGATTACCACCTGGTTGCTGGCGGATGAATGGTTTATCAAGGCAGCCCTGCCAGCAGCTCAGTTCATGAGCATACTGGAGCAGGCCGTGGCCGAGCTGGCTGCTACTACTGCGGCCCACAAATTCAGCAATGACCCTGACAGGCGCGAAGAATTGGCGAGGGTGGTGCTGGCACGTTTGAATTTCCGGCCTTATGGTGAAAGCCTGGCGCAAGCGACGGACAGATTATCCAGCATCAGCGGCATAGAGCGTCGCCGCCTGGTCGAAGCCAGCCGCGCAGCAGAAGAACGCGCCCGCGCCATACGTGAAGCTTTGGCGAAAAAAGCAGCAGAAGAGTCTGCGGACAAATGGACACGTGAATGAGTCTGGCCACATCACAAGAGATCAGCAATTTTCCGACTTTGTCTGAGCACGGCAAGGCTATGCTGGATTTCATGGTCGAGCATCCATCAGCGCCGGCTTTTCGCAATCATAGTGGTAATCGCCTGCTTGCCCAAGAAGTGGAAGAATTACGTGAATTTGAAAATGCACACCTAGCTGCGCCCGTTGCCTGGGCACCTGGCATCCTGCCTGACTGGCTCGATCAATTTATAACGCATGTTTTTGCCCATGTACCACATTACCGCAGCCTTGGTTCTGTCCCCAAAAAATTGGTAGATGTCCCTGCTATCAGTCGTGCAGACCTGGCAGCAGATATCGCGGCTTTTGTACCGGATACGGTGGAGCTGGCAAGACTCATCAATTTCCGCACCACCGGCACGACGGGTCACCCCATGCTCATTGCTTCCCACCCCGTGGTGGCGGCACGCTACCTGACTTTCCATAAGCGCGCCTTGCTCTTGAACGGCATCACTTTGCGGCATGGACGTGGGCAAGTCGGTGTCGTCCTGGTGGGTTTTCAGCAACGCTGTTTTACCTATACTTCAGTCACACCGACCATGGATGATTCTGGCCTGGCCAAGATCAATTTGCATGTCGATGACTGGCGCGATCCGGCAGACCGGGCATGCTATCTGGATGCCCTGGCACCAGAGGTCATGACTGGTGACCCGCTGTCATTTGCCGAACTGGCAAAACTGGAGCTGACAAAATTACCGCGCGCCCTGATCTCGGTGTCCATGGCCATGTCACCCGGTATGCGGCACATGCTGGAGGCGCGCTTTCGCTGCCCTGTGCTGGATATTTATTCCCTCAATGAAGTTGGGCCAGTGGCAGTCTATGATGCTGCTGTTGGCGGTCATCTATTATTGCAGCCTGAATTATATGTAGAGATACTCGACAAAAACGGCCAGCCAGTAGCAGCAGGCCAGCGCGGTGAAATCTGCCTGTCAGGCGGCTTCAATTTTTGCATGCCCCTGCTGCGTTATCGCACCGGTGATTTTGCTGCGATGGCGAACAGCATCAAAGGCCCCATGCTGCTGGGCCTGGCTGGCCGCTCGCCAGTCCGGTTCCAGACCAGGACGGGTGACTGGGTGAATAATATCGATATCACGCATGCATTACAGGCTTTGCCCTTGCCACAATATGGTTTTCATCAAAAGGCAGATGGCCGCAGTATCATCCGCCTGGCCCCGTCTGTCATGTACCTGGCGGATCAGGCAAAGCAGGCTTTAGCAGCCTTATTTGATATTCAACAGCTATCAGTAGAAATGATTACTACTGAGGATAAAATATTGCAATACACTTCCGACCTCGAAGGCGCTTACCCTTGATCTCAGCATTAGAATTATCTGCCAATGCAGTCACGACCATTTCCATACTCCTGGCGGGTCGCAATAGCGTACATACCTGGTGGACAGGCATCCTGGGCAGCATCTTGTTTAGTCTGGTATTTGGCCAGGCCCTGCTGTATGCCGATGTATTGCTGCAATTATTTTTTATCCTCACCAGTATCATAGGCTGGTGGCAATGGCTGAAGGGGCGTAATGGTACTGCTTTACCAATCTCCAGAGCAGGTAAGTCCAGCTATCTCTGGTCCCTGCCTGTGGGTTTGCTGGCGACACTGGCTTATGGTGCACTGCTGCATTACTGGACCAGGGCCTATGCCCCTTTTGTTGATTCTGCGGTACTGGTGTTTAGCGTCATCGCGCAAATATTATTGATGCAAAGGCGGCTGGAAAACTGGATGTTCTGGCTCCTGGTGAATACCATCGCCGTGCCCCTGTATGCCAGCCGTGAATTGTATTTAACTGCCTTCCTGTATGCGGTTTACTGGATCAATGCCATTGTGTCCTGGCTGGCCTGGCGGAAAAATATCAACAGTGAGCAGACCATTGCATTTGTTACTGCGACAAAATGAGCAAGTCATTTCAGCGTGGTTTGATCGTCGGTAAATTTTGCCCTTTGCACAAAGGGCATGAATACCTGATAGCACAGGCCAGCGAGGCATGTGCAGACTTGCTGCTCATCAGTTATACCAAGCCAGAGTTTCCTTTGTGTGGCCCGCTGGAGCGTGAACGCTGGCTGGCATTATCATTCCCGCATATCCAGCGATTGGTTATTGATGATGCGATCTTGCAGCGTTTATGTATAGAACGCGGCATAGCTGACATACCAGAAATCCCGCACAATGATGCAGCAGAAGAAATGCACAGGCAATTCGTTGGCTGGTTATGCCTGGTCCTGCTGGAAACCACAGTCGATGCTGTCTTCACCAGCGAAGACTATGGAGATGGTTTTGCTGCAGTGTTGACGCAATGTTTTCAGCAACATGATCCTGGACTGCCTGTAGTGACGCATATCAAGCTCGATCAACAGCGTATTACGGTACCAGTTTCCGGCACCAGAGTGAGACTTGATCCGCATGCAAATAGAGCTTTTCTGTCTGCTCATGTGTATGCCAGCTTCGTCAAAAAGATTTGCCTGCTCGGTGCCGAATCCAGTGGTAAAACCACCCTGGCTGCGGCACTGGCCCAGCACTTGCAAACCCTATGGGTACCCGAATATGGGCGTGAACTGTGGGTAGCAAAAGAGGGGAAACTGCAGTTTGAAGATATGGAGGCTATCGCAGTAAGGCAATTGGCAAGCGAAGATCACTTAGGTCCGCAAGCGGACCAGTGGCTGGTTTGCGATACCTCACCGCTGACGACCTTGCTGTATAGCCTGGCGATGTTTCAGCGAGCTGCTGATGCCTTGCAGCAGATGGCAAATACGCAATACGATTGCATCATCCTTTGTGATATCGATATTCCCCTGATACAGGATGGCACGCGCCAGGACCATGCTTTCCGCCTGCATCAGCAAGCATGGTATGTGCAGCAACTGAGGCAGCGGGCCTTGCCTTACTTGCTCGTTCGCGGCAATGTGGAAGAGCGGCTGTCCCAGGTCATGGGCTATCTGGCTGGCAAATAAAAGTCACCATAATGCAGGCTTGCCTTGAGATTTTTAATGCAGGCGCACATTTTTCTGAGCATTATCTTGTTCAATTCACTGCTGTGAACTGTGTGGCAGATAAGTAGTCTTAATCAAAATAGGCAAGAAGTTCATCGCTTTATGCCATATTCACAATAAAAATATATGAGGGAAAATATGAAAAATCGCTTGGCATACGGGGTATTGCCGCTCTTGCTGGTGGCCATCGCCGCACAGGCACAAGATGGCATGCTCAGCCTGGAAATGCTGTATCACCCGACAAAAAAAGAAAAATTTGATACCAGGCCGCTGACACGCCTGGCCTGGGATGCGCAAAACCGTTTGATAGAAACACAAAGCAAGGATGGCATAGTCCAGCAATTTGTTGTCAATCCAGCTAGCTGGGAAAAACAGGCCCTGGCCGCCGATGGCAATATCCTGGCCCTGATGACAGCAGCAGGCATACCCGAAAAAGAAGCCAGGGCCCAGGTCGACAAGCTGACACCACAATTCAAGCCAGACTTGAAATCTTATCTGTTCACTTATAAAAATGATTTGTGGTTGCTGGATTTGCAGCAGGGTAAAGTCAAAGAACTGACACATACACCTGAGCAGGCGGAAGATGAAGCGATACTCTCACCTGACCTGAAGTCCGTTGCCTACCTCAAAGGCAATGATATCTACCTGACCGATGTCGCCACTGGTACAGAAAAACGCCTGACTACAGGTGGCAATGAAACCACCTTCAATGGCCGTCTGGACTGGGTCTATATGGAAGAGATTTATGGTCGTGGCCGCCTGCGCGCATTCTGGTGGGCACCGGATTCAAAAAAAATCGCTTACCTGAGTTTTGATGAAAGCAAAGTACCGGTCTATACCCTCAGCGGTGACCATGTACAACCTGTCAAGACTGAGCGCACGCGTTATCCCAAGGCTGGTGATCCCAATCCTGAAGTCAAGCTGGGTGTCGTCGATATGGCGGGCAAAACCAGCTGGACAGAAAACCCTTATGCAGGCAAGGAAACCCTGATCGTACAAGTCGGCTGGACACCCGATGGCAAGTTGCTGGCATCCTGGCAAGATCGTGTGCAAACCTGGCTGGATTTGCGCCTGTATGATGGCCAGTACCGTAGCAAGCCCTTGTTGCGCGAAAGCAGCCCGGCCTGGACTGAGCGTCTGCCTTTGCCGCAATTCTTGAAAGATGGCAGCTTCGTCTGGGAATCTGATCGCACTGGCCATCATCATCTGTATCGCTATGACCAGCAATATCAATTCAAGGGTGCGATCACCCAGGGTGACTGGGACATACGTATGGTCTATGGTGTTGATGAGGCGCGCAGCAAAGTCTTGTTCTCAGCGAACGAGCGCAACCCTATAGGCAATGATGTGTATGCCATCAATCTGGATGGCAGCAAGCTGCAAAGATTGACGACTGAGTCTGGCAGCCACAACGCGCGCTGGAATAGCGCTTATACCCATTTCATCGATAGCTGGAGCAGCATCAAACAGCCGCCCAGGCAGGCAGTATTCAATGCCGAAGGTGTATCGCTGAAGCTGGTCGATGATGTTGGTATGCCTGAGAAAATGCAGGGTTTGAAGCTTGCCAAAGTCACGCAGCAACAAATCAAATCCCGCGATGGCTTCCTGATGGAAAGCCAGTTGTTCCTGCCACCGGATTTTGATCCTAAAAAGAAATATCCGGTTTACCAGCATCTGTATTCTGGCCCCATGGCACCGCAAGTAGTGGACCGCTGGAATAGCAATCTCTGGCACCACTTCCTGGCGCAGCAAGGCTACGTGGTATGGGTATTGGATAACCGCAGTGCCAGCAACAAGGGTATCGTCAGCGCCTGGCCAATACACAAAAAACTGGGTCAACTGGAATTGCAGGACCAGCTTGATGGCCTGGAATGGTTACGCAAACAGGGCTGGGCCGACATGGACAGGATAGCCCTGAATGGCTGGAGTTATGGCGGCTACATGACTTCGTATGCGATGACACATAGCAAGGCCTGGAAAATAGGTTTTGTCGGTGCACCCGTGACGGATTACCGCTTGTATGACAGCGTTTATACCGAGCGTTATATGGGCCTGCCGCAAGATAATGCAGAAGGCTATGACAAGGGCAGCGTGTTGAAAGCCACCAAGGATTTGAGTGGCAAGATCATGATCATGCATGGCACCATGGATGACAATGTGCATCCGCAAAATACTATCATGTTCATTGATGAACTCATCAAGAATGGCAAGGACTATAGCCTGCAATTGTACCCAGGCGCAGGCCATGGCCCGCGTGGTGACTGGACCATGTGGTCGCTGCAAAAAGCCAAATGGGAATTCTTGAAAAACAATCTTTGATTCTTTCATCCCGGAAAATAAAAACGGTGCAGATTTACCTGCACCGTTTTTTTATTGCATGCGACGTGATAAAGCAGAACCGCGCGCACGTAGAAACTCCAGTAATAAAGCCACATAATTTTCATGGGCTGCACTGCGCACCGACGCACGTTTCTGTAATGCGCTGCGCCAGGCTGTCAGTTTGGGCAGATAGGCAAAGAAAGCAAAATCAGCGATCTGCTCAAACACTTCGAAGTAGCGAAATACAGGTGCGAAGGCGGCGTCCACCAGGCTGAAATTTTCACCCGCGAAATACGGGCCTGCACCTAGATGGTTTTCCAGGATAGAGAGTCTTCCCTGTAATTCAGCGATCTTGATGGCGAGTGTACGCTCGTCAGTGGCATTGTAGAAACCTGCTATGCTATTCAAGGTGGCAGAAGCAAATTCTATCCAGCTGCGATGCATTGCTCTTTCCAATGCTTTCTCGGGGTGCATTTTGGATAGCGTGGTTTCATCCAGGTATTCACAAATCACGGCAGATTCAAAAACTGCTTTCCCATTGACGACCAGGACGGGTGTTTTGCCCAGTGGGGATATCTGCAAAAACCAGTCTGGCTTGTTCGCCAGGTCTATATCCACACGTTCAAAAGCCAGACCTTTTTCTATCAGACTGATCGCTGCCCTTTGCACATAGGGGCAAAGGGCGTGGCTGATCAATATATATTTGCTCATGTTTGCTACTCCTGCACTCAGGCTGGTGAAAAACGGCGGCTGCTGCGCAAGGCAAAAGCACCATCACCCAGGAGCCAGACGGCGATTGATGTCACGATGAGAAACACGGGATATTCCCAGCCACCGTTAGGGCTGGTGTGTACCCAGCCATTACCAAAATGCACAGTCGCGGCAACAGCCATGATAGGCACCAGGGCCAGCGCCACCTGGCGGCTGTAAATACCCAGCACCAGCGCTATGCCACCCAGTAATTCCAGCGCAAACACGGGGTAGGCCAAAAAACCTGGATAACCTATGCTGGTGAAAAATTGCGCCGTGCCTGGCAGGGTGAATACAAATAGTTTTAACATGGCATGGGCTATCCACATGATGCCCAGACTGATGCGCAACAAGCTGATGCCGTAAGCATTGCTGCTGGATATATTTGATTGAGTCATTTTATTCTCCAAAAAGTGATGAATGGCGCTAATATAGAATTTCATCATTGCAATGAAAATAGGCATGGAAGCAAAGCATGAATGCAAAAACGCAATACAGATTAAATGCAGCCGACCTGGAAGTAGTGCTGGCGCTGGTGCGTACCGGCAAACTGGCCGAGGCGGGTGAACGTCTGTCACTGGATGCTTCCACCGTATTTCGCAGCATACAAAAACTGGAAAAAGGTCTGGGCCAGCGCTTGTTTGAACGCTCGCGCACCGGCTATCAAGCCAATGAACTGGCACAGGAACTAGCCGTGCATGCCGAGCAAATGGAAGCGCAACTCGAAGCTGCCCGCTCAGCCATGCAAATGCAGCCAGATCAGGTGGCAGGTGTGGTACGCATTACCACCACAGACACTATCTTGCATGGCCTGCTGGCACCGGTTTTGAAGCCCCTGCAATTACTGCATCCCTTACTGAGCCTGGATTTGTATGCAGGCAATGAACTGGCCAGCCTGACCAGGCGTGATGCTGACATTGCCATACGCGCCAGCAAACGGCCACCCCAGCATTTGATAGGCAAGCATCTGGGGCCGATACGGGTGGCCTTGTATGCAGGCAAGACCAGCAAGATCAAACACTTTGACGCCGACATCGCACAGCGTCATCACTGGATAGCACCTGACGATGCCTTGCCCGAACATCCGTCTGTCGTGTGGCGCAAGAAGCATTTCCCCAGGTTGCAGGCGACTTACAAGGTGAATAGCATACTCACCGTGGCAGAGCTGGTGGGGCAGGGCCTGGGCCTGGGTATCTTGCCGCTGTTCCTGGCGCAGGGGCGCAAAGACGTGGTGCAACTGACAGATGTGCTGGATGAATGCCAGACTGAGTTATGGCTGCTGACGCATACCGAGGCCAGGCATTTGCGCCGGGTGTCGGCGGTGTATTCCTATCTATCGCAAGAGATGGTATTGAATTGAAAAAAAGCCGCTGTGAGCTTTTAAACTCACAGCGGCTTTTTATCGGCAAGACAATATCAGGACGGGATATTGAAGTCAGCCAGTTTTTTGCTGAACTTGAACAGCCAGATACGATTAGGGCGCTCAGTATCCGCACCACGACCAACGCGCATGGTGTTGCCGGCGGTACAGCCCAGGGCACCTGCGGTTGTCGTCAATGCGCCATTGGCATCGACCGTACACTTGGTGACATCCGCACCCACCACGATGGCTCCCGCAGGATCAACAATCACGGTCTTCATGCCAAAGTCATCATCATTCGTCAACGCCAGGGTGTTTTCATCGACCAGGGCCAGGCCTTCGGCTTTTTCTGCCAGCCAGCCTGCATTGTTCAGGTCAAACAACGGAGTCTTCTTGAGCAGGACGATGTCCGCATAGTTAACGCCATTCACTGCTGCACCTGTCATGCTGCTTTTTTCCAGGTCTGTGCTCATGTTGGCGATATCAGTTGCATTGCTCGGTACCTGTACCAGCATGAGCTTGTTAAAGGCCTTGCCATTCGGGTCTGTACCCTGTTCTATGACGATGAATTTGCCATTGCCCAGCGATACCATATCCCCCAGTTTTGCATTGCCAGTCTTGCCTGCGGTGTATTGGGTGCTGTCTATGGGGTAGGCATACAGCCTGGTTTTTTCTGTCGTCGGGTCAAATTCTACCCAGCGGTTGAACCTGGCATAATCCTTGATGCTTTCACTGGTCGCTGCCGTTGCACCTGGTACGATGTAATTGGCCTTGCCATCATCGAGTGGGCTTTGGATAAAGCCATTCAGCTTGCCAGTGGCAACTTCCAGTGACAGACCCTCCATGCCACGGTTGGCCCGGCGCTTCAACAAGACCGCAGGCAAGTCACCAGCGCCTGTGCCTGGCTGGTATTTTTTCTGAATGATGCCAGTGGCTATATCTATCTTCAAAATGAAAGGACCGTATTCATCCGACACCCAGACTACCCCACGTGCCGCATCATAGACGATGGATTCGGTATCGAGACCATAGTCGCTGAAGGTGGTTTTGCTGGTGGCGTCGTATTTTGCTGAGTCATTCAAAGGCACTTCAGCAGAAGAGCCAAGCTTACCCGCTGCGATAGACAGGCCGGATGCATTGATGGTAGGGCTGAACTTGATGGGTGTGCTGGATTTCAGGACAGCGCCATCCTTGCCTATGCTGATCAGGCCAAAGGAAGGCGTGAAGCTGGGAGAGGGGAAGAATTTGGCGTCACTCGTACCAGTAGCGCCAGGTGTCACTACCGAGTTAGGCACCTTGGGGCCATCGCCATTAGGGCCGCGGTCAGTGATGCCATAGAATTCCAACGAACCATCAGCAGCCTTGCCCTTGAAGGTCAGGCCAGAACCATAGGAGGGCAAGAAGCCTTTTGGGAATTCTGCCTTGACTGCAGCATTGCTACCTTCATACGGCACGAAGAATTTATCTGCCGCCTGTATCTGATAACGCGTGACGCTGGCGCTGACCGTGCCCAGGGTATTGGTTTGTGTGACAGTATCAACAACAGGTGTGCCCAGCCTGGATGCCATGGTGTCTTCAAAATGTTCGCGTACGAGGGTGCGGCGATCTGCATCCACGCTGAGTTTTTGGTAATTCGCTGGCAGTTTGCTTAATACTGCAGTCAGTGCCGTATTGAAGTTGGCAGCAGTGGCATTGAAATCCAGCGTCTGGCCAGCGAGTGCAGTCTTCACTGTAGCAGGTATTTTGATACCTGTAGCAACATCATTGTCTTCATCCAGCAATTGCAGCAATAGCAGGCGATTGACCACGCTGTCATCCTTGACATTGCTGGAGCCAGCCAGCGTCAAGGGCGTTGCAGTTGCCGCGCAAGGCGCATTACCCAGGGCGATGCCACCGACTGAGAAGGCGACGGTGTCACCAGCATTGCAATTAAAGCCGCCAGTAGCAGATGTGCTGAGTTTGCTGCCGCCAGCGATGGAATAATCCAGCCCTTCCACTGCCGCATCCAGGAATATCCCATTGACTGGCGTAGGTGTGACTGGGACGACAGCCGTATTATTGTCGCTGCCACCGCAGGCAGTCAGCAGCATGGCTGCAGCCATGCTGCTCAGCATCAGGTTTTTGCTACTTTGCTTCATTTGATATGACCTCTTGAGTACGTAAATTTGCGTGAAAATTCTTGCCCGCGAATGTACTAGCTGCATGTGACGCAGCAATGACAGCATAGCTAGTGGACTTGCTGTCGTAATGTTAAGGTCATAAATGACAACTATAGTGTGCGCACCTTTTCCATGGAGTGCCTGTCATGATGAAATCTGCCGTACGTAGCACAATCTTTAGCCTGGCTCTAAGCTTGCTGCTGCCTTTGGGTAATTCGGTAGCTGCCAGCAATATGGTGCCTGACTATGAAGTGAAGCTGCTAATGAACCCGAATGTAGTCCTGGACAGCGATCACAAACTCAAAAGCACGGTTCTTAATACCTTCAATATGCCTGCATCTGTGACCAAGATGAATGTCTTGTTCATGGATACCAATGCCAAGGATATTTACAACAATACCTGGATAGCACGGATACGCAAAACCGAAGGTGAAAGTGATTTTGAGCTGACCTATAAGAAGCGCTATGCCATAGACAATGGCAATATCAGCGAAGCCCTGTACAAAGCCAATGCCGAAGGTTTTGACTCTACAGAAAAGAACTATGAAGCCCAGGTGGAATGGGGATATCAAAAGAAAACCCTGAGTATTTCGAATAGCAAGACAGATAGCAAATCCGGTTATAGCGGCATGGATTTGCCATCCAGCAGTGACTCCCGCAGTCTGCTCAAAAAGAATATCCCTGGCAAGCTGAATAACTGGCTGTATAGCGGCTGGGGCAGCGCCATGCTCGATAGCTCGCGCAAGTATGGTCCCATCCTGGCCAAGCGCTCAGTCGGTACCTGGAGTGGCTTGAAGCTCTACATAGAAGTCTGGCCCATCCTGAACCAGGCGGGTACAGGCATTGACTACATCGTGGAAGCCTCATTCAAGACTACGAGTGAAGCAACAGCTTCTGCCAAGCATGATGAATTGCAGGCTTATCTGATTTCGCGTGGATGGTTTGTGGCAGAAGATTCGCTGAAGACCCAGCTCATCATGGATAGGTATTAAGAGTCTTTAAGGCCTTGCCAGCGTGGAGTCAGTTCATGCGGCAAGGCAAACATATCGAGTACCCGACCTATCGTATGGTCGACCATTTCTTCTATGCTTTGCGGGCGGTGGTAAAAACCGGGCAGGGGCGGGAAGATGATGCCGCCCATTTCCGTGACGGCGGTCATATTGCGCAAGTGCGCCAGGTTGAACGGAGTTTCGCGCACCATCAAAACCAGGCGGCGGCGCTCCTTCAAGACCACATCGGCAGCGCGGGTGATGAGATTGTCGGATAGTCCATGTGCGACTGCGGCCAGGGTCTTCATTGAGCAGGGCGCGATGATCATGCCGTCTGACAAAAATGAACCGCTGGCAATGCTGGCGCCGACATCACGCACATGATGGACCACATCGGCCAGGGCTTCTACATCCTTGCGCTTCAAGTCCATTTCCTGGTGCAGGTTCAGTACCCCTGCTTCAGAAATCAGCAAATGACTTTCCACTCCAGAAATATTACGCAAGACTTGCAATAGCCGCACACCATAGATGGCACCTGTTGCACCAGTGATGGCAACAATCAGGCGCTTAGTGGCAGCGACTTCAGTCATGCCTTGCTTAGCCTTTCAGCAAAGTCTGCAATTCACCGTTGTCAAACATTTCATTCATGATGTCAGAGCCACCGATGAATTCACCTTTGACATACAACTGCGGTACGGTAGGCCAGTTGGAAAAATCCTTGACGCCCTGGCGCACTTCCGGGTCTTCCAGCACATTCACGGTGACCATGTTTTGCACGCCACAGGCTTTCAGCAATTGAATCGCACGGCCAGAAAAGCCACATTGCGGAAATTGGGCAGTACCCTTCATGAATAAAACCACAGGGTTTGCAGTGACAGTTTCTTTGATCCAGCTTTGTACGTCGCTCATGGCTATCTTCCTCAATTCAATAATTATTACGAATACTCACATTATAGAGGAAAGCACTAGCCATTGTTGCTGATGTGCCTGCCAGCTTAACTGCATCAGTATAGAAATGTGTTCAATCAGGCAAGATTTTGCCATGCAGCCAATGCCTGCTTCCCATGCATTTCCCGCTTGCCCAGGGTCATTGCCTCGTCATATTCCATCCCTATGATTGCGCTTCCTCGGGGGCATGCACAAATTGCCTGATTTTCAGGATGGCAATTGAGGGCTGAATTCATGTGATTTTGTTAATTGCAAAAGCACTTTTAGCACAAGTTTCCAATCAGACATCTGCCAGGTGAAAGCAAAAAATCTTGCTTTCAGGCTTGAGTTTTGTTTTTTCATTATTTCTTTGAGATTTCTATGCAATCGAATTTTTCTACTGGCACCTGGCGTATGAGTAAATTGCAGCAGGCACTTCTTGCTGCTGGCCTGTGTACCGCTGCTCTTCACAGTCCTGCTGTATTTGCTGCAAACGAAGCTGTGAATGAATCGTCAGCTGGAGAGGCAGCTCCTTTGTCGCAAGTGATCATCAAGGCGACGGTAGAAAAGAAAAAATTGAGTGACAGGGTCAGCACTGGTGTGCTCGGTCGCCGCTCGGAACTGGATACACCATTTTCGACCAAGGCCGTCAGCAGCGATGAAATCGAAGACAGGCTGGCGACCAGTATTTCTGAAGTCATGAAATATGATGCCTCAGTGACTGCCATCAGCCCACCTATCAGTACCCATCCGGCCACCATACAAATGCGCGGTTTGCGCCTGGATGATTTGAATGGCTACAAGATCGATGGCCTGGCCAATATCAATCGTGGTACAGAAATGCCGCTGGAAATGTTTGAAAGCATAGAGGCGTTAAAAGGTTTATCTGGCTTCATGTATGGTTTTGGCTCACCTGGTGGCATCATCAACTATGTCAGCAAGCGCCCAACCACGGAAAAAAGCTTTAGTGCCGCGCTGGGTTACCAGCAAGGTGGTGCCATCAAACAGCATATTGATGCTGGTGGTCGCCTTGGAGAAGATGAGCGCTTTGGTTATCGCCTGAACGTACTGCATGAAGACGGTGGTGTGGCTGAAGAAAGTGGTTCAGTCAATCGCAATGCTGCTGGCGTGAACCTGGACTGGCGTTTGAACGACAAGCTGGTGCTGAGCCTGAATGCGATCTACCAAAAACGTAAAACCGTAGGCGGTACGGATGTTGTCATCAGCCCTTCTTTCGCCTTGCCGCAGCCTATTGATGGCACAACCCGGCTCAATAGCGATGGTGCTGGCAGCGATGTTGAATACAAATTGACGACTCTGGGCCTGGATTCTCAGTTTGCGCCAGGCTGGACAGCCAATCTGTCTTACCGCGGTTCAGATTCCACCCGCATCTACAAAAAAGACCAGTATTACATCACGGCAGACAATGGCAATTACCGTGACAGGGTCACGTCGGAATACCATGCCTATCAATTCTCTCAGGTACAAGTGGGACTGGAAGGGAAGTTCGCTACCGGCTCTTTGCAGCATCAATTGGTTGCCGGTGCAATGACACAGGAGCTGACTTCGACTTCCTCCGTGGTCACACCCAAGACTTATCTGGGCACGGGTAATCTTTATTCACCTACCATCATCTCGGTCGCCTCCATCAACTATAGCGGCGGGATTTATCAGGATGAAAAAACCAGGCAGGATGCCGTATTCGCCAGCGATACCATCAAGCTCAGCGCTGAGTGGTCAGTACTGGCTGGCTTGCGCTATACCAAATTCAAGGATACTGCTTACACAGTTAAAAATACTGAAGCGGCGAATTACCCGGTCAACAAAACCACGCCTACCGTGGCGCTGATGTACAAACCCGCAACTGATACCACGGTCTATGGCAGCTACGTAGAAGCACTGGAACAAAGTGCCAGCGCACCGGCATCCACAGCGAATGCCAACCAGACTTTTGCGCCGCTGAAAAGTAAGCAGCTGGAATTTGGGGTGAAGACTGAACAAAGCGGCTGGAATGGCAGTGCCTCATTGTTCCGCATAGAATGTGGGGCACAATACACGAATAGTGCGAATTATTTTGTACTTGATGGCCGCACCCTGTACCAGGGACTGGAAATCAATAGCGTAGTGCAGGCAGCGAAAAACCTGTCGCTGGAAGGCGGTATCATGTTGCTGGATGCTACTTTGAAAGATGCAGCCGCTGCCGTCACTGGCAAACGTGCGGTAGGCGCACCAAGAAAACAAGTCTCGGTACAATTGACCTGGCGTCCAGAAGCATTGCCTGGTCTGGCTTTGCACGCAGGCACGCAATACCTGGGTGAATTGCCCATGGATGCGGCCAATGTCCACAGCCTGTCCTCTTATGGTTTGTTTGATGCAGGTTTGAATTATCGTGCCAGGGTAGGTGGGAAAATGCTCAGCATACGTGCGAATATTTCCAATATCGCCAACCGTAAATATTGGACTTATTATCAGGAAAATTATTTGAACGTAGGTTCGCCGCGCACGGCCAGTGTGAATGTCAGGATGGATTTCTAAATACCCGCACTATGAGAGCTAATTTTATCCCGGTCTGTACGCTGCTAGCTGGCCTGATTTTGAGTGTGAGTCATCATGCGGCGGCAACTGAGACGGCGACTGCGGCTGGGCTTTACTACCAAACCAAGACTCCCTATCTGCCTCAGCAAAGCCTGGCGACTTACCAGGCAGTGCCGGCTGGTTATCGCGCAGTACACACGCAAATGCTGGCAAGGCATGGCTCACGTGGTTTGACCGGCCCCAAGTCTGACCTGGCACTTTATAGTCTGTGGTTATTGGCGCAAAAAGAGGGCGCGCTGACAGCGCTGGGTAGCAAGCTCGGCCCCGATATTTTTCAGCTCATGCAAACCCATGCCTTGCTGGGCTATGGCATCAAGGGTATCAGCAAACCAGGTTATGGCAATGAAAGCCAGCAAGGCATAGATGAGCATTTGCAACTGGCCGAGCGTATGTACCAGCGTTTGCCAGCCTTGTTCCATGCCGCTGCAGATACGACAGGTTTGGCAGATACGGCCGATACGACACTAGCCAGGAAAATCATGGTCCTGACTTCAGGCAAGGACAGGGCCGTGGACAGTGGCTATTTCTTTGTGCAGTCACTCATACGGCAACAGGCCAGCCTGCAAAAGCTCATCGTTTACCCGCCCTCGCTGGCACCGGCGGCGGAACAGGACCATCAATCACGTCCGCTGGGTACAGATCGTTTTTTACTGTATTTCCACAAACTCAGTGCTACTCAAGACAAAGTCAGCGACCCAGGTGACCCCCTGTTCGCCACCTATGAAGCCAGCCAGGCTTACCAGCGCTATAACAAGAGTAGCGAACTGCGCAGCAAGGAAGAAGCCGTGCTCAGCCAGCCGCAATTGGCCGTGGCCGCCCAGGTCGTCTTGCAAGCCTTGTTCAAGCCAGATTTTATCGCGGCACTCGAGCAGGGCAAATACCGTGTCAGCAATACAGGCAGCTACAGTTTTACCAGCAGCGATGGTAAGTTCACTGCTACTCTGCGCGGAGATGGCGATACTGAAATCAATTCCGCAGTCGATGCAGCACTGGCCGTATATGATTTATACAGCGCTGCCGCCGACATGCAAGCCGAGCTGAAGTCTGACTTCAAGGCCTACATCATGCCCGGGCAGGCCAGGGTTTTTGCCACTGCCCATGATGGTTTAAGCTTTTATGGCAAAGGGCCGGGCATGACTGAGCATGCCGATGTCACTTATCGCATGGCGGGCAGCTTGCTCAAGGATTTCTTTGATGAACTTGATGCAGTCGCCAAATCGGATCGGTCGCATGTGGCCAAGTTGCGCTTCGCCCATGCAGAAACCGTCATCCCCATGGCATCCCTCCTCGGCCTAAAGGGCATGGCCAGCCAATTGCCAGGCAATACCCTGTATGACTATGCCAATAATCCCTGGCGTGGTGAGCTGGTGGCACCCATGGCAGCCAATATACAGTGGGATGCCTACCGTAATGCCCAGGGACATATGTTGGTGAAAATGTACTATAACGAGAAAGAAAGCCATTTCAAGCCAGCCTGCGATGCGGCACAAATCTCACCAGGCAGCTTTTATTATGATTATGCGGGTTTGAAGAATTGCTATTTGAAGCAGTTGCCTGGGTTGTCTGGGTTGTCGGGGTTGTCTATTGCTAAGGGGAAATAGACAAGCCTGGAAATTTATTAAATTGAGTAATAAGCTTCTGCGATTTTAGTTTTCATTAGTGCTACATTAACAGCCTGGAGCAGACAAATGCCATCTTGCTGGAGACCCGTATGCACATGAGTGACACTGGAATTTTTGCAGAGCAAGTAAAGCCAGGTCCTGGCATAAGTACTGTGTCATCGGCCCGCATGAAGATAGAACAAGCTCATGAACGCTCAGCCGCTTACGGCATCCCGCGTACTGCCATGCCTGATTATGGCCCACTGGGTAAAAGCGACCTGGCCGATTTACTCGCGCAAAACCGCGTCTTGCATCAGCATGCCCTGCCGGTCATGGAAAACCTGTATGAGCAGATAGTCAATACCCATAACATGGTCATCCTGACCGATGTGCATGGGCTCATCATCCACACCCTGGGGGATGCAGACTTTCTCGAAAAAGCCGACAGGGTGGCACTTAGCCCTGGCGTAGCCTGGTCAGAAAGCAGCAAGGGGACCAATGCCATAGGCACGGCGATAGCCGAAAAATCACCGACCATTGTCCATGCAGACCAGCATTACCTGGAGGCCAATAGCTTTTTGACTTGCTCTGCCGCCCCTATCTTTGATGTCATGGGTAATGTCATCGGTGTGCTGGATGTCACTGGCGACCAGCACAACTTCCACAAGCACACCATGGCCCTGGTGCGCATGTCGGCGCAAATGATAGAGAATCAATTATTTGCCTCTTCTTTCCAGGATGCAATCAAGCTCAGTTTCCATAGCCGCCCCGAGTTCCTGGGTACGCTGATGGAAGGCATCGCCTGCTTTGACAGCGAGGGCCGCTTTTTGTCGGCCAGCCGTAGTGGCCTGTTCCAGCTGGGCTTATCCATGTCTGCCTTGCAGGCGCACACTTTTTCATCCCTGTTTGGCTTGCCGGTATCAGCCCTGCATGCGCATTACCGCACGGCTACTCCGGGTTTGCTAACGCTATGCCTGCATAATGGTGTGCGGGTATATGCCAAAAGCCAGAACCTCAAGCCGCCCTCAACTGCGGCCAGGCATGTGCTGGATAATGCCCGCCAACCCAAGGTGGTGGAGGCCAGGAGCAAGCTGTCCAGTCTGCATTATCTCGACACTGGCGATGAGCAAGTTGCCCGTGCCATCGATAAACTCCAGCGTGTCCTGGGGCGTGATATTTCCATCCTGGTGACAGGCGAAACCGGCACCGGCAAGGAATTGCTGGCCCAGGCCGTGCACAATGATTCGCCACGCAAATCCAGCCCCTTTGTCGCAGTCAATTGTGCTTCCATACCCGAGACCCTGATTGAATCCGAGTTATTTGGCTATGAGGATGGTGCCTTCACCGGGGCGCGCAAGAAGGGTAATATAGGCAAGATACTGCAAGCCAATGGCGGCACGCTATTCCTCGATGAAATTGGCGACATGCCGCTGAACATGCAGGCGCGTTTGCTGCGGGTCTTGCAAGAACGCATGGTGACACCGCTGGGCAGCAATAAATCCATACCCGTCAACCTGGCACTGATCTGCGCCACCAATCGCAATTTGCGCGAGATGATTGCCAAAGGCGAATTCCGGGATGACCTGTATTATCGTTTGAATGGCCTGGTGGTGCGTTTGCCGCCGCTACGTGAACGCTCGGACCTGGATATCGTCATCAGCAAGGTACTGGCAACAGAAAGCGAAGGCAGGCAATACCGGCTTGCGCCAGAAGTCGTGCAAGTCTTCCATACGCATGGCTGGCCTGGCAATTTCCGGCAACTGACCAATTTGCTGCGCACCGCCATCGTCATGACGGATGCCGATATGGAAATCCGTCTTGAGCATCTGGCAGAGGATTTTCTGGAGGACCTGGATTTACCAGTAACACCGCTGGTCTTGCCCAAATCGACAAAAGCAGCCAGCCTGGATGCGCTGGAAATGGATGCCATACAACTGGCCTTGCAGCAGCATGGGGGTAATGTCACGGCTGCTGCCAGGGCACTGGGAGTATCGCGTAATACAATTTACCGCAAGCAGGCCAGCTGGAAAAACGGCTGAAACTATTGTGGGTATTGCGGGCCGTGCAATACGGCACTGCCCAGCAAGTCATTTTCTTCATCCGTGAACAGGCGTGAGCGTGTCAAAAAGCGCCGGCCTGTGCCATTGTCCAGCGAAAACATACCACCCATGCCATTCACGACATCGATGATCAACTGCGTGTGTCGCCAGTATTCAAACTGCTCGCTACCCATGTAAAAAGGTGTACCAGCCAGATCACCGAGATAGACGTCGGCATCGCCTATGCCATATTCATCCCTGGCATAACACAGAGGTGAGCTGCCATCACAGCAACCGCCAGACTGGAAAAACAATAAGGGGCCGTATTTGGCCTGTAGCGTACTGATGAATTCCAGCGCTGCAGGGGTGGCTGTGACACGGGCAGGTGTATTGCTCATTTTACATTCCTCATGCAATAAGTAGGGAATAAAGACGCAGGGAATAAAGAAGTAGGGAATAACAAAAGACTTGCGCATGATCTGCCATGCACAAGTCATGCCATGGCCTGAATATAGCCGGAGGTCTACTTATCTGAAGTCTATGCCTTTTTTGCATGCCGGGCTTTTGTGAGCAGGCATTATTTCCAGTCAGACTCTACAGAAGTTCCAGACGGCCCGCTGCTATCCGGAATTGCTGCTTTGATGATTCATTGGTTTATGGCAAAATGCCCAATTTCGGCTGGTTTATGTTCCTTTTTGACTCATTCCTTGACTTCTTGCATCTGAAAGCAATTTTAGACTTTTTGCAACAAAGTCAGCAGGCGCATACGCCTTGGTATGAAGCATTTGGCTGGCTGGACATCGTCGCACAGCTTAATTTGCTGCTCCCCCCGCTGCTCCCCATCTTTTTGGTGATAGAAGTCGTCTTGCTGGTTTTACTCCAGAGCAAAAAACAAGTGTTTGGTATCGTCAAGGTACCAGCGATGATACATATCTTCAATCGCCTGCTGGGGCTCGTCATCAGCCTGGACATAGGCAGCTGGTGTATCAAGCTATTAAGTCCCTATGCTTTTTTCCAGCTCCCGCATACCTGGTGGGCCTTTGCCCTTGCCTTGTTGGTGTGGGAATTCAGTCATTTCATCTTCCACTACACCAGTCATAAAGTCAGGTTCCTGTGGTGTTTTCACGCCCCTCATCATGCCCCTGAGCATATGAGCCTGATACTGATTTACTCCAATACCCTGGTGCAGGGCATGTATGCACAGCTGGTCAGGGTATCCATAGGTACACTGCTGGGCCTGGACATCCATTTGCTGCTGTTTTGCATGGCGATCGATTTTTCCTGGGGTGGCCTGATCCATGTGGAAGAACGTTTGTGGAAATCCGGCAAGACAGGCTGGCGTCTTCTCGACACCCTGTTCCTGATGCCTGTGCATCACCGCATACATCATTCCAGTGATGCAGAATTTATCGATACCAATTATTGCAATACCCTGCCTGTCTGGGATCGTGTGTTTGGCACCTATAGAGACGTGCCGGACGGAACCAAGATAAACTACGGTCTGGTCAGGCCCGTCAATTCCACCAGTTTCCTTGATGCGCATTTTGGTGACCTGTATTTACTGGCCAGGGATATGTGGCAGGCCGACAATTGGCAGGATCGTATCCTGTATCCCTTCATGCCACCTGGCTGGAGCCCCAGGAACAATGCGGCATCCCTGGCCAAGACTTGAATCTCAGTGAAAGAGAAAATGGACAATAATCAACCTGGCAGCTTGCCATCAGAGCGAAGTTTCGGGATGCTGTTTACGGCTGTCTTGCTGGCGCTGGCTATCTATGGCTATTTCCATGCATGGAAGCAGGCAGCCCTGATCTCTTGCGTAGCGGGTAGTGCCTTGTTTGCGATGTTTACCCTGGTCGCACCTGGCAAGCTGGCTCCTTTGAACAAGGCCTGGTATTGGCTGGGGCAAACCATGGGACGCATCATCAACCCGCTATTCCTGGGCCTGATCTTCTTTGTCTTGCTGACTCCCATCGCTATCGTCATGCGCCTGTTCAAGCGCGATGAGTTGCGCATGCGGTCAGACAAACGTAGCAGCTACTGGATAGTGCGTGACCCGTCTGGTCCGGCATCTGACTCATTTAAAAATCAATTTTGAGGTTTGCGTGATTTCCTTTCTTAAAGAAATGCTGGCTTTCTTGCGCATGCGCAAAAAACTATGGCTGGCCCCCATTATTATCGTTTGCGTGTTGATAGGGGTTCTGCTGATTTTTGCTCAGGGATCTGTCATCGCTCCATTCATCTATACACTGTTTTAATTAATGAATATCCTTGGCATATCTGCGTATTACCATGATGCTGCTGCCTGTCTGGTTATGTCTGGCGAGATCGTTGCCGCAGGCCAGGAAGAGCGTTTTAACCGCAAAAAGCATTGCGCAAGTTTTCCGGTGCAGGCGATCAAGTATTGTTTGAGTCAGGCAAATCTACAGATCAGCGATATCGATTATGTGGTCTTCTATGACAAGCCTTTTCTTAAATTTGAACGCTTGTTTGAAACCTATCTGGCGTTCGCACCGCGCGGCTTCCAAAGCTTTTTGACCTCGCTGCCAGTCTGGTTGAAGGACAAGCTTTTCCAGAAGAAGATGATCATAGATGAACTCTCTGAACATCTGGGCAAGGAGGTCGACTGGGCGGCCAAGCTCTTGTTTTCCGAGCACCATCTCAGCCATGCTGCGTCGGCTTTTTTTCCTTCGCCGTTTGAAGAAGCAGCGGTACTGACCATGGATGGTGTGGGTGAATGGACGACCACCTCCCTGGCCATAGGCAAGGGCAATCAGTTGCAAGTCCATAAAGAAATCAAATTCCCGCATTCCCTGGGTTTATTGTATTCAGCCTTCACTTACTACACAGGTTTTAAAGTCAACTCGGGTGAATACAAGGTCATGGGCCTGGCACCTTATGGCGAACCCAAATATGTAGATTTAATTAAAGAACATTTGATAGAGATCAGGGACGACGGCTCCTTCCATCTCAATATGGATTACTTTAGTTATTGCACAGACTTGCGCATGACTAACAAAAAGTTCGACCAGCTTTTTGGTGGCCCACCCAGAAAAGAAGGCGATGCACTGACGCAAAGAGAGATGGACCTGGCGGCCTCAGTCCAGGCCATTACCGAAGAAGTCGTCATCAAGCTCGCGCAAGGCATACGCAAAGAAACCGGTTTGAAAAACTTATGTCTGGCTGGCGGCGTTGCCCTGAATTGCGTCGCCAATGGCAAGTTGCTGGGTTTGAAGGTATTTGATCATATCTGGGTGCAGCCTGCTTCTGGCGACTCTGGTGGCGCCATCGGTGCGGCCCTGGCAGTCTCGCATATGATGTTGCAGCAAGAGAGAAAAGTCGCCGCTACGGATGGCATGAAGGGCGCTTATCTCGGTCCTGAATATACCAGCGAAGATACGGTCAATCGCCTCAGCAAGGCAGGTGCCGTGTTTGATTTGTTAAGCGACGATGAATTATTTGAAGTCACGGCGCAAGCGCTGGCGGATGGCAAGGCCGTGGGCTGGCACCAGGGGCGCATGGAATTTGGCCCCAGGGCCTTGGGTGGCCGTTCCATCATTGCTGACCCACGCTCACCGACCGTACAAAAGCAACTCAACCTGAAAGTCAAATACCGCGAATCATTCCGCCCGTTTGCGCCCAGTGTCCTGAGTGAAGATGTGAGTGATTGGTTCCAGATAGACGCCGACAGCCCGTATATGCTGATGGTGGCAGAAGTCGCCAAGGACAAGCAGCTCGTCATGCCTGAAAGTGCAAAATCACTGTTCGGCATAGATAAGCTGAATGTGCCCAGATCAGAAATCCCGGCGGTGACCCACGTCGATTATTCTGCGCGCATACAAACCGTGCACCAGGAAACCAACCCGCGTTACCATAGACTGATTTCGGCATTCAAGGCAAAAACTGGCTGCCCGGTACTGGTGAATACGTCATTCAATGTGCGTGGAGAACCGATAGTCTGCACGCCAGAAGATGCCTTCCATTGTTTCATGGGGACAGAGATAGAGGTACTGGTCGTGGGTAACTGCGTACTGAAGAAAGAGCTGCAAAATCCAGCCTTATTGCTAGACTATAAAGGTAAGTATGAGCTGGATTAAGTCAATTTTTCTTACATTGCTGCTGACTGTTTCCCTGTTTGAAGTGCTGGGTATTTTTATCAAACCCAGTGAGTATTTCTGGAATAACCGCCAGTTATTCCTGAGTAAAAACTCTACCCGCACCATAGGTGATGAAGGTCTGTGGACTTATCAGCCCAACTCCAAAGTCATCAGTGCGGCCACCTACCACTTTTCCCCGGGCATCAACTGGCTGGAATACAAATGCACTTTTGAAACCAATCACTTTGGCCTGGTCGATACCAATGTCAAGGCAGGTGACAAAATAGATTTGCTGGTGCTGGGTGATTCCTTCACTGAAGGCCAAGGCGGCTGCCCCTGGCTCAGCAAGGATAAATTACAGCAGGCAAATGTCACGACCAAGATCGTCAATGGCGGCTTGCAAGGCATGGGCATACAAAGCTTCAAGTACTTGTCTGACTGGCTGGAAACCCAGACCGAGATCAAGAATGTCATGGTGATCGCCATCAGCAATGACTTCAAGCGTCGTCCCATCCCCACATTCTGGAAAGCATCCGAGCCATGCATGGATCATGGCAATTGCAATTTGCGTACAGACTATTGGTGGCCGGTAGATGAGACGAGCACTGATGCTGACATCGTAAAGCTGGGTGCTGACAGATTCAATGTCAACGACAGGTTGACCAGACAGGATATATCCGAGAGCCTCAGGTACTTTTCATTTTCCTATAATGTCATCTCGAAGTATGCAGGCTTCTTAAAAAAACCGAATGCAGCACTTGTTGATGAACAGGAACTTTTTGATCTTAATTTCAAGGCCCTGGGGGCCTTGAAACAGAAATATCCCCAATTAAAACTCATACTGCTGACCCAGCGCGATGAAACGGGTTTGTTTGGCCGCAAGAATGCCGATAGCATTTATGTCGAAGACAGGCTGAAACGCCAGCAAGTCAATTATACGACTTGCCCGCTGGCGATATCTGATTTCATGAGGATAGATGGTCACCCGAATGAGCAAGGGTATAAAAAGATTTCTGCATGTTTTTTTGCACAGTACCAACAGAAATCCTGAGGCTGGTGTCGGCATAAAAAAGAAAGGCGGCTCGCGGGCCGCCTTCTTCACATCTGACTGGACATCTGACTGAGCATCTGATCGAGATTAAAAGAAACCCATGGCATTCGGGTTATAGCTGACCAGCAAGTTCTTGGTTTGCTGATAGTGATCCAGCATCATCTTGTGGTTTTCACGGCCTATGCCGGATTGCTTGTAGCCCCCAAATGCCGCATGGGCAGGGTAGAGGTGGTAGCAATTGGTCCAGACACGGCCCGCTTCTATGGCACGACCAATGCGGAAGGCGCGGGAGCCGTCGCGTGTCCACAAGCCAGCGCCCAAGCCATACAGGGTATCGTTGGCGATCGCTATCGCTTCTTCTTCATCCTTGAAGGTCGTGACCGATACTACAGGGCCAAAAATTTCTTCCTGGAAGATACGCATCTTGTTGTGCCCCTGGAAGATGGTAGGCTTGATGTAATAGCCCTGGGCCAGCTCACCTTCCAATACATTCCTTTCGCCGCCTATCAAAAGTTGCGCACCCTCCTGTTTGCCTATGTCCAGATAAGACAGGATTTTTTCCAGTTGTTCCTGCGAAGCCTGCGCACCTATCATGGTGGCGCTGTCAAAAGGATTGCCCTGTTTGATGGCGGCAACACGCTTGATAGCCCTGGCCATGAACTGGTCGTAGATGGATTCCTGTATCAGCACGCGTGAAGGGCAGGTGCAGACTTCACCCTGGTTCAGCGCGAACATGGCAAAGCCTTCCAGGCATTTATCGAAGAAGGCATCATCTTTTTCCATGACATCGGCAAAGAAGATATTCGGTGATTTGCCACCCAGTTCCAGAGTCACAGGGATCAGGTTTTGCGAAGCATATTGCATGATCAGACGGCCAGTGCCGGTTTCACCGGTAAAGGCTATTTTGGCGATGCGCTTGCTCGATGCCAGTGGTTTGCCCGCCTCCAGGCCAAAACCATTGACGACATTGAAGACACCAGGCGGTAACAGGTCCTTGATCAAATCAACCAGTACCATGATGGAGGCGGGTGTCTGTTCTGCCGGTTTCATGACGATGCAATTACCTGCGGCCAGGGCGGGAGCCATTTTCCAGACCGCCATCAGGATAGGGAAATTCCAGGGGATGATCTGGCCGACCACGCCCAGTGGCTCATGGAAGTGATAGGCATAGGTCTGGTCATCGATCTGGGAAACTGAACCTTCCTGCGCACGTATGCAGCCAGCAAAATAACGGAAGTGATCGATAGCCAGCGGAATATCTGCGGCCATGGTTTCGCGTATGGGTTTGCCATTGTCCAGGGTCTCTGCTGTCGCCAGCAGGCTCAGGTTGGCTTCCATGCGGTCAGCGATCTTGTTGAGTATGTTGGCGCGTTCTGCTGGCGAGGTCTTGCCCCAGGCTACTTTTGCGGCATGGGCAGCATCCAGTGCCAGTTCCACATCTTCCGCCGTTGAACGTGCGATTTCGCAGAAGGCCTGGCCAATCACGGGACTGATGTTCTCGAAATATTCGCCTTTGACAGGTTCTACAAATTTTCCGCCTATATAGTTGTTATAACGTTTGGCGTAAGGATTGCTGATGCCCAGTTTGCTGATGTCGGCCAGGTTCATGATGATGGTCTCCGTTATTTATTAGTTGGTGCGCATGGGATGCGACACGGAGCTAATAAGGCAAACGGCGTGCCATGTTTGAAATATTTTCCTGAAGGGAAATATAAGGGATGCAGATGAGAGATGGGGAAGATACAGAAGCGGTGGTACTGCTGACGCTGGTGATGGATTTGCTGAAAAGCGAGAAAAATAAAAAATTCAGGTGTCACATTATTTCGCAACACTGATCAGACTGTCACAATTTGGGACAGTCTGATCAGCAACTTTATTACTTGCTTATTGCTTAGTTATTACTTACTTATTGCTTATTTCTTACTTATCCACGCAATTTCGCAAACGCTGCTGCCATGGCATTACCAGCAGGTGCCGGCGCCTGGGCTTGTGAGCGGTGTTGATTGAGGCGTTTGGCATCATTGCGGTCGCCACGCTGTTCTGGCTTGCTGCCAGCTACCGGCGCAGCGTCCGTCAGGCGCATGGTCAGGGCGATACGCTGGCGTTTGACATCAACTTCCAGCACTTTCACCTTGACGACCTGGCCAGCCTTGACGACGGTATGTGGGTCCTTGACGAAGGTGTTGGACAAGGCAGAGATATGTACCAGCCCATCCTGATGCACACCTATATCAACGAAAGCGCCAAAGGCGGCAACGTTGGTGACTACGCCTTCCAAAATCATGTCAGGGCGCAAGTCCTTGATTTCTTCTACACCATCCTTGAAGGTCGCTGTAGTGAATTCTGGACGGGGGTCACGGCCTGGTTTTTCCAGTTCACCGATGATGTCGGTAATGGTCGGCACACCAAATTTTTCATCGGCGTATTTGGCTGGGTTCAGGGATTTCAACAAACCAGAATCACCGATGACGCCCTTCACATCCTTCTTGATATCAGCCAGGATTTTTTCTACCAGCGGATAAGATTCAGGGTGGACTGCGGATGCATCGAGCGGGTTTGTGCCATTCATGATGCGCAGGAAACCAGCTGCCTGCTCGAAAGTCTTGTCGCCCAGACGCGGTACTGCACGCAGGTCTGAACGCGAATTAAACATGCCCTTGGCATCGCGGAAATTAACGATGCTTTGCGCTACACTGGACGACAGGCCAGATACACGTGCCAGCAAAGGTGCAGAAGCGGTATTCACATCGACACCAACAGCATTCACGCAATCTTCAACCACGGCATCGAGTGAGCGCGCCAGTTGTGACTGGCTGACATCATGCTGGTACTGACCTACGCCTATGGATTTAGGATCAATCTTCACCAGCTCAGCCAGCGGGTCTTGCAGGCGGCGTGCGATCGATACCGCACCGCGGATGGAGACATCCAGGTCAGGCAATTCTTTGGAAGCAAATTCAGAAGCAGAATACACCGATGCGCCAGCTTCAGAAACGACGATCTTGGTCAGCTTGAGTTCAGGCTTGAGCTTGATCAAATCGCCTGCCAGCTTGTCGGTTTCGCGCGAAGCCGTGCCGTTGCCGATAGAGATCAGCGAGACATTATGCTTGGCCGCCAGTTGGGCCAATACATGCAGGGAACCATCCCAGTCATTGCGGGGCTGATGCGGGTAAATGGTCGCATATTCAACCACCTTGCCAGTTGCATCCACGATCGCTACCTTGACGCCGGTACGCAGACCAGGATCAAGACCCATGGTGGCGCGTGGACCAGCGGGGGCGGCCAGCAGCAGGGCTTTCAGGTTACGGGCAAAAACATTGATGGCTTCGACTTCTGCGGTTTCGCGCAGCTTGCCCATCAACTCAGTATCGAGATGCATGAAAACTTTGACGCGCCAGGCCCAGCGCACAGTATCCACCAGCCATTTGTCGGCAGGGCGGTCTTTCTGGCTGACGCCAAAGCGGGCAGCGATGCGGCTTTCGCAGGGGTTCAGCGGCGCATCCCATTTTGGTTTTTCTTCTTCACTGTCGAGACGCAGGGTCACGGTCAGCATTTCTTCACGGCGGCCACGGAACAGGGCCAGGGCGCGGTGGGAAGGGATAGTGCCCAGGGTTTCTGAATAGTCGAAATAATCGGCAAATTTTTCACCGGCTTCTTCTTTGCCAGCAACGACCTTGGATTCTACGATGCCGTGGTCATTCAGGTATTCACGCAGGGCTTGCAACAGGGTCGCATCTTCGGCAAAGCGTTCCATCAGGATCTGGCGCGCACCATCGAGGGCGGCTTTCGCATCTGCCACACCTGGGTTGTCGCCATTGTCAGTGGTGAAGGCTGGTTTCAGGTAATTCGCAGCTTCGGTATCCGGGTTCAGCATGGGGTCGGCCAGCAAGGCATCGGCCAGCGGCAGCAAACCTGCTTCAACGGCGATCTGGGCCTTGGTACGGCGCTTGGGTTTGTACGGCAGGTACAAATCTTCCAGACGGGTCTTGTCTTCGGCATGGGTGATGGCGTCCAGCAGTACTGGGGTCATCTTGCCCTGTTCATCTATCGAGGCGATGATGGCGGCGCGGCGGTCTTCCAGTTCGCGCAGGTAGCGCAGGCGCTCTTCCAGTAGGCGCAACTGTATATCATCCAGGCCACCAGTGACTTCTTTACGGTAACGGGCGATAAACGGGACGGTTGCACCTTCGTCCAGCAAGGCAACAGCAGCGGCAACCTGAACCGGCTTGGCAGCCAGCTCTACGGCGAGTCTTTGTTCAATCGAAGGCAACATAAATCCAGAATCCAGACAATAAAAAAAGCAATCAAGGCGCAGATGATACGCAATTTGCGGCTTTGCGCCAGTCTTGACAGCGAAGGCAGACTAGGCTTAGTGGAGGGGAATTTTGATTTGTACCCTGCTCAAATGAGAGGCTCAGAGTAAAAAAAAGAAAACCACCTCCATGAATCGAAGGCGGTTTTCTTGTCAATATATTATTGAAGTCGCTAATTTAATACATGCCAGACCATATATCTGCACTTGCCTCATGCTGGACCTCAGTTGCAGCGGCAACTACTGTTGCCTGTACTGGTGCAGCGCCTTGCAATCCTGTAATACCTTGCGCAGTCAGTAAAAAGGCATGAGAGTCATAAGTGTTGATATTCCTGGCCATACCCACTATCCAGCCCTGCTCATTGATATCGGTGGCATTCGTCAGCCTCCAGCCAGCATCGCGCTGGGACTGGTCAAGGTATTGATTCAAGTCTATAGGGGCGCTATCCAGCGTATTCCACAGCAAGGCATTGAATTGGCCATTGGCGGCAATTTCTGAACCGACTACCTGATTCTTGTTATTGATGGCGCTGGCATAGCAATAAGATCCAGCAGAACTTTGCATTGCTATTTCTTTTTGATTGATCCACAAGGTAGGGTGAGCATCCATTTCATCGTCAAATATACTCCCTGCAATCACGCCATTATCATTGATACTGCTAGCTGTGCCGTGATGTGCAGGAGATAAGTTGATAATTTTACCATCTTTCCACATGACTGGATGTATGTAGTCTTCCGCTGCTGCGCCTGAAGCACGGCCTACCACCACACCACTATTATTGATGGCAAGTGCCTCACTGTCCTTGCCACCCAGCGTGCCCAGATCGATGACACCTGTGTCAGTCCACATGGAAGCATGGTGATCTTGCCACGTATCGCCGGTAAAACTTTCACCCACAATGACGCCCTGTTCATTAATCGCCTTGGCAATGCTCTTGTACTGACCATTGCTGAGAGATGCCAGATAATGCGCCTCACCATTTTTCCAGGTAGTAGCTATGATCTGGGAATGGCCATCGACGTCCATTACTGAGGAGCCAACGACAATAGCCTGGTCGTTAATGCCGTAGGCATGGCTGTTGACATCTGAGAGCAGCGTGGTTTTTGGGACGTAATAGGAATTATCCCAAATCACGGCATAGGTAGTTTGCGTGATTGAATGGCGAGCGCCAGCCCCTTCATTTTTTGTATCGCTGCCTATCATCTGGCCTGAGTTATTGATGGCACTGACATAGCTATAGTCGCCGCCGAAAGTGCTCAGATCTGCAAAGACATACGAAGGATTGTAAAAACCAACTGTGTTTAAGGCCATGCAACAGACTCCAAAATGTTAATTTGATTAATGTGAAATTTTTATTAACGATGTATGAAAAAACTCGCGTGCCACCGGAACTAGCCCGACAGCCGAGTTTGATTCAGCTTCATTGCTTCCATGGTCAGTTGAGAGAATAGGTAGTTCAATTCTCAAATAACTGATGACTTTGACAATGTTATCACTAATTTTGTTCTCACTTTTTCAACATTATTTTTTGCCTGAAGATGTTCATGGGTGGGCAAACCGGCTTTCCCAAAATTTGCAAGCAAGCTTCCATCATCCTTGTGATTGTTCTCAAGCTGTTTCAGCCAAGGAAGTCGAAGATAGTGAATTAAACAAAGAGGCAGACTTGCTGACCATGGCGTGCAAGGTCAGCTTGGGGGCATTCTGATTTGTGCCGTGCTGAACCCGGGAATCTCAGCTTAAAAAAAACTGCTCCAGGATTGAGAGCAGTTTTTTGCTTTAATTGCATGATAATTGCTAAGTTAATACATACCTGACCAGATGTCAGCGCTTGCCACATGCGCGGCAGCGGCAGTAGTAGCAACAGTAACAGTGGCAGTGGCAGCAACTACTTGTGCTGGCTGTGCGGGCGCAGCATCTGTCAATCCCGTGACACCTTGAACAGTTAATAGAAAGGCATGGGATTCGTAAGTTTTAGGATTCCATGCGGTACCGATGATCCAGCCCTGATCATTAATGTCCGAGGCATCAACGAGCAGCCACCCAGCTTCAAGCTGGGACTGGTCCAGATACTGATTTAAATCGATGGGTGCGCTATCAGGCGTATTCCAGAGCAAGGCATGTTGCTGGCTAAAGCCCCGCATTTCTGAACCGACTACCTGATTCTTGTTATTGATGGCGCTGGCGTAGGAAGAGGAATCTACGCTGCTTTGCAGAGTGATTTCTTTTTGATTCATCCATAGCGTAGCGTGACTATGCATCTCATCATCAAGTACCGAGCCAACCACCAGGTCATTGTCGTTGATGCTGCTCGCTGCACCATAATGCTCGGGTGACAAATTGATGATTTTGCCTTCTTTCCATATGACAGGGTGGATGGCTTCTATCCCGAAAACATCATCCCATTTTGTGCTTGAAGCACAACCGGCCACCACGCCCTTATTATTGATGGCGGATGCACTACTACACCTGCCACCCAAAGTACCCAGGTCAATGACGCCAGTATCAGTCCAAAGCGAGGCATGTTGGCCTTCCCATGTATCGCTGGTAAAGCTGTCGCCAACAATCAGGCCTTGATCATTGATGGCCTTGGCAATGCTCTTGTATTGACCGTTACTTAAAGATGCCAGATAACTGGCTTCTCCATCTCGCCAGACAGTTGCTGTGATTTGGCTATTGCCACCAATGTCCTTGAGTGAAGAGCCAACGATGCTGGAGAAATTATTTATTCCATAAGCATTGCTATCATGATCTGCCAGCAGAGTGGTTTTAGGCACATAGTAAGAGTTGTCCCAAATGGCCGCGTAGCCAGGTGTAAAACCGAATTTGTTGCCTGGTTCATTCCTGGTATCGCTGCCCACCATCAGGCCAGCATCATTGATGGCATAGGCATGACTGGTGTGACCACCGAAAGTGCCCATATCTGCAAAGATAAAGGAAGAATTTCGAAAACTGAATTCATTCGAGGACATACAACCGACTCCAAAATATTATTTTTGAAAATAAAAATTTCCTATCAATGATGTGCAGATGCCTGGCCTGTCCGGCACAGCCTGATAGACAATTGTTGTTAAGCTTCACCGCTTAAGAGGCAGGATGCAGTCCGATACTCAAATAGCGAATGACTTCGCCAATGTTAGCATTAAATTTGTTTTTATTTATGCAACATTATTTTTTCCGTTTACATCGGATAGTGCGATTAACCGGACAGTAAAGACAGGACTGGGAGAGTTTGTTTCAGATTGGAAAACCGAAGGTGAGGGGCACTGGGATAAAAAGAGAACTGCCCATGAATAGTGAGCAGTTCTCTTGTTTTGCGTATGGAAATTGCTGACTTAGTAAATGCCCGACCAGATGTCTGCACTTGCTGCATGCGCAGCAGGAGCGGTAGCGGCCAGCACATGCGCTGCCTGTACTGGCGCGGCCCCTGGCAATTCTGTAACACCATCAGCGCTCAGTACAAAGGCATGGGTTTCGTAAGTTTTGCTATTGGATGCACTACCGATTATCCATCCCTGATCATTAATGCCTGAGGCACTGATAAGCTGCCAGCCTGCATCAAGCTGAGACTGGTCAAGATACTGATTTAAATCTACCGGTGCGCTATTGGCCGTATTCCAGAGCAGGGCGTGCTGGTGACCGTCATTGCTTGTTTCTGTACCGACGATCTGGTTCTGGTTATTAATGGCGCTTGCATAAGAAGAAGATCCTGCACTAGCTTGCAGCGTGATTTCCTTTTGATTGATCCATAGCGTGGCATGAGAAATATGCTGGTCATCGTCGATGAACCCGGCTACCAGGCCATTGTCATTCACAGTGTTGGCGATACCGAAATGGTCAGGTGACAAGTCGATGATCTTGCCTTCTTTCCAGATAACCGGGTGTACATTGTTATCCGGTTTATCGGTGGAAGAGCAGCCTGCTACCAGGCCTGCATTATTGATGGCAAATGCTTCGCTGAACTTGCCGCCCAAAGTGCCCAGGTCAATCACACCCGTATCATTCCAGAGGGTGGCATGCGCGCCGTCAAATGAGGTACTGGAAAAACTTTCACCTACAATCACACCATGATCGTTAACCGCCCTGGCAATGCTCTCGTCCTGTGCATTGCTGACAGATGGCAGATAGCGTGTCTTGCCATCCTGCCAGGCAGTGGCTAGTATTTGCTGGTGGCCATTGATGTCTTCCTGTGAATAGCCAACAACAGTGGACAAATTATTTATCCCATAAGCATGGCTCTCCTGATCTGAGAGCAGCGTGGTTTTGGCTACCCAAAAAGAATTATCCCAAACGGTCGCATAGGTAGGCGCGAAAAGGGATTTGTTGCTGGTTTCATTTTTTGTGTCCTGACCTACCATCTGGCCATTGTTATTGATGGCAAAGGCAAAACTATAGTGGCCACCGAAAGTACCAAGATCTACAGA
The DNA here is from genome assembly GCF_049340345.1 of Undibacterium sp. Di27W. NCBI lineage: Bacteria > Pseudomonadati > Pseudomonadota > Betaproteobacteria > Burkholderiales > Oxalobacteraceae > Undibacterium > Undibacterium sp. Di27W. Next base: position 324,559 of record NZ_JBMPOS010000003.1, read on the forward strand.
GGTAAAGGAAGGATTTTGAAAACTGACTACGTTTGACGGCATGTTACAGACTCCAAAGTGTTAATTTGATCAATATGAATTTTTTTATCAACGATGCTTGAAGAAACTTCCCAATCCAGCTGGCAAAACTAAAGGCCAGTTCGATTAAACTTTATTGCTAAGCAGTCAGGTGAGAGGATAATGAGTCCAATCCTTAAATAACTGATGACTTTGATAATATTATCATTAATTTGTTCATATTTTTTCAACATTATTTTTTTACCTCCAGATGACTATGCCCACCAAATTTGTTTTGCGGACAAGGACGCGGCTTGGATCCTTTATCCCTTTTGCCTCTGTCCTCCTGATGTCTGCCCTGAGTATGTCGCCTGTCTGGGCGGTGGAAGATTGTGAGCTCAACAAAGAGTCAGTCAATCCGGCCAATGGCAGTACGACGGCGGGCAAGACCGGTATCATGAAGTGCGTGGAAAGAGATACCGGCAAGCTGGTGCGTGAGCAGGAATTGCGGGCTGGTGTCTATGTGGGCGTAGTGCGTTATTTCAAAGACGGGGTATTGAGCAAGGAGTATCATGTCAATGAACAAGGTAATAGCCATGGACGCTCGCGTGAATTTGCACCCAATGGGCAAGTGCTAAGGGAAGAGAGCAATGTGAATGGCAACACCCGTGGCCAGGTGCGTGAATGGTATGCAAATGGGCTAGCCAAACGGATTGCCTTTATCGGCGAGAGCCCAAAAGAAAAAGCTGCCGTCAGGTATACGCCAGACAAACAATTGAGTGAACTTGAATGCGGCGACAAGCCCATGTTGGCACCGCATGCGAATGATGCGGTTTTATGCGGTTTCAACGGCAAGCCATCACAGGTGCAACTGTATTCCGACAGTGGCCGTTTACGCAGCCAGTTCACTATACTGGCGGGCGTCACGCAGCAAGCTACCTACTTCCATGACAATGGCAAGCCAGACACAGTAGAAGAAATCAGTGCCAGACAAAAAACGCGCAAGCAATATTCTGATAAAGGTGTCTTGCGTAAAGAAGTCGTCTGGAACACCACAGAAAAACCGATCGCACTTGAGCGCGAAGTTGACTATCACGAGAGTGGCTCAAAAGTACGCGAGCAAATTTTTGCCCTGACAGACAACGAAGGGCGCAGGCAAAACCGGCTGGTGTCGGACGCCAGTTTTTTCCTGAATGGTCAGCCCAGGCGCAGTGAGAAATTCACTATCGAAGGCAAGGAAGAGATCAAGGAAGTACGCAATTATTTTGATAACGGCAAGATGTCCAGCCTGGAGCGTTATGTTTATGAAGGCCGTTACCGTGAACGCCCAGTTGGTATACATCAGGGTTTTGCCGCCAATGGTACTTTGCTACGTGAATCTCACTATGATGAACGTGGTCGCATACAGCGTGAGCGCACCTGGGATGAAAGCGGCAAGCCAATGACGGATGATCTGGTTTATGAAGATGGCTCGCGCAAGGCCTATACAAAATGAAGACAAACTCAGTCTGAAGGCAGATAGAAAACATCGTGATAGACCCACCTGTAAGCGCCTATGTCGCCGGAATTCTTGCGGCTGTCTTGTTACTGTTCGTGATGCTGTTTCAATTCGCCCTGGCCTGCGGTGCTCCCTGGGGTAATCTGGCCATGGGCGGCAAGTATCCCGGCAAGCTGCCTGTACAACTGCGCATTGCTGCCCTGATGCAGTTGTGCTTGCTGGCCTGCACAGGGACTATCATGCTGGTCCGCGCGGGCATGTTCTTGCCAGATTATCTGGCATGGTCGCGTACGGCGATCTGGGCTGTCGTGGTTTTCATGTTGATTAGCAGTATCTTGAATCTACTCACTCCCAGCAAATGGGAACGCAGGATCTGGGCGCCGGTGGCCTTGCTATTGCTGGCTTGCAGTATCGTACTTGCCTGCTCCACATGATATTTCATTTGGCATCTCTCTTTATCTACTGCAGACATTTGCTGCTATTGCTTGTCCTGGCGTTTGGCACTTGCCTGCCTGAACCTGTGATGGCCGCCAGCCAGGATCGACAGCCTCCAGTCTATCTGCATGAATTTCAATTTATGGACGGCGGCAAGGCGATTTATTACCAGCTGGAAAAATATCCATGGCAGCAAGCGGATGTTGGCAAACCTGTGGTGAACCTGGTGTTTGTGCTGTCCGGTTCTGATTGCATCAGCATGGGACAGTTTTTGCCCCAGTATTTTGCTGGACTGGAAGCGGAATCCGGCCGTACGCAAATCCTCATCCTGCATAAGCGTCACATCTTGCCAGGGTCCAATGGCAAAGCCTGTGGTGATGCCTATACCCGCGCCGATCATCCATCCCGCTGGCAAACCGACCAGCTGGAATTCATGCGTGCGCAGCTGGCCGCACTGCAAAAGCAAGGACAAACACCGCAACGCCTGATCATGATGGGTATTTCTGAAGGGGCAGAGCTGGCACCCATACTGGCCAGGCAATTATCCGCCACCCATCTGGTCTTGCTATCCCATGCCGGTATGAATGCCCTGGACGTATATGCGGCGCTGGCGGCAAATAATCCCAGGATGAAATCTGCCTGGCAGCAATTGCAGGCTGGTTTGCAGCTGCAGCCAGCCGATCCTGATGCCAGCTTGCTGCATGGCCGCAGCTGGCGTTATTGGTCAGAAATAGCCAGCATCCCGCAAACCGCCAATTTGCTGGCACTGGACATCCCCATATTGCTGGGATTTGGCGATGCAGACCCTGTTATTCCAGATCAAGCCATTGCGCAATTGCGACAGCATTTCCAGGCCGCCGGAAAAATCATTGATGTGCGCCGTTTTCCTGGTGCCGGTCATAGTCTCAGTGCGGAAGAGAAAAACTATTTGCCTGATTTCATGCATCAGATCGATAATTGGCTGCTGGAAAGCAGGCCCTGAACTGGTTTTCTTGTTTTAAAGCAAACCATAGCTAATCAGTATTTTATTTCCACAATTCCATTACAACTAGTTACAAGAACTTCGATTTTGTAGCAGTTAATACCATGACAAAAATGCAAAGCCTTACTATACTGATTGGCTGTGTGTATGTATGGATAATTCCATGCCTGCGTTTTGCATTTCCTTTTACCTAGTCTACCCATAATGAAACCCATGCGCCTAGCTACCCTCTCTTACACGCCCCTTGTTGCTGCATTATTGCTGACGGGCTGTGTTACTACGCAAACTCATGACAGCAAGGTAGCTGCGTCGCTCTCAGTAGCGAAGACTGGCCAGATAGATGAGGCGATCAAACAGGTAGAAGCACAAACTCAGGGCAGTAATAAAGCCGATTTGTTGCTGAACCTGGAAAAAGGTGAATTGATGCGTATAGGCAAGCGTTACAAAGACAGCCTGGATGCCTTCGATGTAGCCGATACCAAGGTCAAGATCTGGGAAGAAACCGCTAAAACTTCACCACAAAAACTGATGGGCCAAATCGGCGCCACCATCATGGGTGATGCCAGCCGTGACTATGAAGGACAGGACTATGAAAAAGTCATGCTGACTACACGCATGGCCATGGACCGTCTCAATCTCGGTGACCTCGACACTGCCCGCGTTGATATCAAGCGTACCCATGAGCGTGAAGCTGTGATCGCTGAGTTCCGCTCCAAAGAGACGGCAGAAGCAGAAAAAGAAGCCAAGGACAAGGGCGTGGCTTCCACAGGCAAGGAATTGAACGGTTACCCGGTAGAAACCCTGAATGATCCTGAAGTACTGAAACTCAAAAACGGTTATCAGAATGCCCTCAGTCATTATCTGGCAGGTTTTGTCTATGAAGCCCTGAATGAGCCTGGCCTGGCTGCACCTGGTTATCGCAAGGCGATAGAATTGCGCCCTGATCTGCCAGTACTGGAAGATGGCTTGAAAGGCCTGGATCAACGTACCAGCTTCCGCCGTAAGAAAGGCGTGACTGACGTGTTGTTCGTTGTCGAGGCTGGTAATTCACCTGCACGTCAATCCAAGAAAATTGCTTTCCCCGTGCCTACAGGCCGCGGCCTGGTAACGGTTTCCTTCGCTTTCCCGGTTATTTATCCTGATCCAAATGCGCCTGTTCTGAATAGCATACGTGTGGGTGATCAGGTCTTGCCTACGGCCCTGGTGACAGACTTCAACGTCATGGCACGTAAGGCACTCAAAGATGAATTGCCTGGTATCTATACTCGTGCAGCAGTACGTGCAGTGACCAAAGCGCTGGTGCAAGATCAGGTCAACAAAAAATTCGGCGCTCTGGCTGGCCTGGCGGCAAACGTGGCAGTGGCAGCGACAGAAAGTCCGGCAGATGACCGTATGTGGCGCAGTTTGCCAGACCGTGTTTTCGTTGCCCGTGCATTCTTGCCACCAGGTGACTATAACGTAAATTTTGGCAATGGGGGCGAAACTACCAAGGTCACGGTAGATGGCCGTTACATGGTGGTGCCAGTACGCATTTATCAAAACAAGACTTACATGGGTGACATGGCCAAGTTCGGTAGCGTGACACCTGTGGCACAATTACAGGCTGACCCAGAACCTGCAGCAGAGGCGCCAAAAACCAAGGGCAAGCCAGCTGCCAAGGCAAAAACGGTCACAAAAACGACAGCAACAAGTACTACCAGCAGCACCAGCACTACCAGCACTAAATCCAACTGATACGTAGAGGGTATATGAAACAGATTTCCAAACAATTTGCCGCATGCGCAGCCCTGGTTGCCGCTTGTTTTGCAGTTCCAGCCATGGCTGATCCTATACCTAATGCTTCTTCTCCAGGTATTGCCGCCAAATTGATTGTGCGCGGCACTCTGGAAGGCGTACAAGTGACGGATCTGCGTTCACAGCGTAAAAACGATGTCCTGGTAGTACAGGCCGAGATGGTCAATCTGACCAACCGTGATGTACAGGTCTACTATCGTTTCCGCTGGACCGATGCTGCTGGCATGCAAGTCGGTGATGGCGAAGTTTGGAAACCATTGAAGATTTTGGGCCAGCAAAGCCAGTTCATCAAAGGCACGGCCTATGGTCCGCAAGCAAACGACTTCAAAATCGAGATGAGTGCAGAGCCACGCTAATCACTAACAACAGTAATAAGATTATTTTTACGGAGTACATATGAAACGCATTTCCTCACTGTCCAAAAGCTGCGCCCTGGTGGTATTGCTTGGCCTCTCACTCAGCGCTTGCCAGACCAAACTGTCACAGCCTACCGTCAGCCTGGCACGCCAGACTTCCTATGGCGATACCAAGGCAGTTGAAACAGTCACCAATGAATTTGGTTCTACCGATCTGCAAATGATTGCAGAAAAAATGGTCGGTTCCCTGCTGGAAGATCCAGTATTGGCAAATCGCCCGACCATGACTTTGACTGGTGTACGCAACAAGACCAGTGAATACATCGATACCAAATCCATCATGAATACCATCCAGACTGCACTGGTGAAGAGCCGCAAGGTAAAGTTCACCCGCAGCGCCGATGAAATGCAAACAGGCGTCGATGAATTGCAACGCCAAAACCAGAGCGGTCTGTACAAGGCGCAGGGCAAGGCCAAGGTTGGCAATATGAGTGCTGCCAAATATTCCCTGGAAGGCGAGATCGTTTCCATCGTCAAGCAAAGTGCCAATACCAAGGACGTGTTCTACAAAATGACCTTGAAATTGTATGACATTGAAGATGGCTCCATCGAATGGCAAGACGAAAAAGAAATTCGTAAAACTTCCAAACGCTAATCTCAGCCGCTCATCTTTTAAAGAGGCAATACGATGTTGAATCTCAAAAAACTGATGGCAGGCTTGTTCTGCTCTGCTGCGGCATTCAGTGCCTATGCAGCTGAACCAAGAATTGCCGTGACTGACCTGACTTATGAAGAAAAAGTCAGCGAATATTTCCACGTGGTGTCTGCTTCCAGCAAGAGCAGTGTCAAAGGCAGTTATAGCGAGCGCGAAACTGATCGCAGCTATTCCCAGCGTGGCAATATCAACGCCAAAAGCGAAAGCAATTACTACGAAGCCGAGGGTTTTTATACCTATATCGATCGTGGTGAATTGAAAACTTATACTGCTGACCTCAAGGGTGCTCTGATCAAAGGTGGTGGTGTTAGCTTGGTGCAGGCGCGTCCTTATGTGGGCAAGCCTATGGAAAAAATTTACGACATCATCGGTCGTATCAAACAGGGTATGTACCCTGGTGCTGACTATGTCTTGTTTGGCACTGTCAGCAATATCCAGTTCCGCCAGGAAAGCAACCAACTCCAATACGGTAATTCCATGACAGCCAGCCTGTCGCTGGACCTGGTGGCTGACTTTAGTCTGATCAATACCAAGACTTATGAAATCAAGGCGGCTTTCAGCGCTAGCGGTTCTGGTGTTGATACCAAGATCATCAGCCGTGCCGGTGATCGCGTCGTCTTCAATCGCGGCAAGGTCATGCAAGAGACTTCACGCAGCCTGGCAGATGCCGCCTATGATGAAATCCTGGTCCAGTTTGGCGCACCACGCGGTGCCAACCGTGGTCAGTATCGCGGGCAAAATGGCCAGCCTGTAGTGCCAGTACAAAATACTGAACCAGTGACTGTCTATAAGTAATAGCTAGTCAGTATTGATTTCAGTTAAAAAGCCTGGTGGAAACACCAGGCTTTTTTTTATTTTTGTCAGCTTATTTTGTCAGCTTATTTGTGTCAGCTTATTGCATGCAGATATCAAGCCTCCGGCGCGATATCGACCTTATACAGATTCTTGCCATCGATATCATGGATAGATACTGTCATTGCCCTGGTCTTCGCATCAATTTTTGCTATGCCAAAAAATTGCAGCAATTCTGCTGGTGAACGGTTTTGTTTCATGCCCTGTGGCACGCTCACATATTTCACGTCTGGACCAAAAGTCTGGTCGACTTCATTCGGCCCGAAGGTCCCTGCATTCAGCGGGCCGCCGACAAATTCCCAGAAGGGTTTGAAGTCAGTGAACTGAGCTTTCTCTGGGGTGTAATAAGTCGCCGCTGCATAGTGGACATCGGCAGTGACCCAGACTACGTTCTTGATATCATGCCGCTTGATGAATTTCAGTATCTCGGCTATCTCGAGTTCCCGTCCCAGTGGTTTGCCATTGTCTCCATTGGCCCAGGCTTCGTAAGTGTCCTTGGGTACGTCAGGATTGAGGTCGGGTACGACAATGGAAATTGGCATGTCGCTCGCAATGATTTTCCAGGTTGAGCGTGAACGCAGCAAAGCTTGCTTCAGCCATTGCAATTGCGGTTTGCCCAGGAAGGCTGCATCTTCATTCAATGTCGTTTGCAGATTTGGTGAATTCTTGCCGCGATAGCTGCGCTCATCGAGCATGAAGACTTCCAGCAAGGGACCATAATTGAACATGCGGTAAATACGATCTGGATCATGCTGGTCTATGCGATAGGGATTGTATTCAAACATGGCCCTGCGTGCATTTACTGCCAGGGTATTCAAGTCACGCTGCTGGTAACGTTTTTCTGCTTCGCCTATCTGTTGGCCGGGATACCAGTTATTGCGTACCTCATGATCATCCCATTGCACTAGGAAAGGTACTTCGGCAGCAAAGCGTCGCTTGTTTGCATCCAGGAAGTTATAGGCAAAATTGCCACGATAATCGGCCAGGGTTTCTGCCACTTTGGATTTGGCTGGTGTAGTGATGTTATTCCAGAGGCTACCATCGTCGAGTTTGACCTGGGCTGGTATGGGTCCATCCGCATAAATCTGATCACCGGAATGGATAAAGAAATCCGGCTGGAAGCGGCGCATGCTTTCATAGATGCGGTAACCGCCAAAAGCCTCATTGATGCCCCAGCCCTGGCCTGCCTCATCACCCGAGAATGCAAAAGTGATGTCGCGCTCTGTGCCGCCCGGTAAGAGCAAGCTGCCTGATGCTGCTTCACTGCTGGCGGAAGGATTTTGCAAATCCTGGAAACGCACGCGATAAAAAGTACGCTGGCCAGCAGGCAAGCCGCTCAGGTCTATACGTGCCGTGTAATCGCTGCTGGGCAGTGCCAGCGGGCCGCTGATACTGCGGGCATTTTTGAAGGATTCATTGTTGGCATATTCGATCAACATGCGCGCTGGCCTGTCAGTACGGCTCCAGATAATGGCTTTGTCGCGGTTGATGTCACCGCTCATGACGCCGCAGGGCAATTGCGGGCGTGACTTGTCTGCCGTGATGAAGGCAGGAGCCGTATTTTGCGCCTTGACCAACCTCGGCAGGGCAGCACCAGCGATCAGGGCACCTGTGCCAGTCGTGACATTGCAGAGGAACTGGCGGCGCTGCAGATTATTCTTGCTTGGGTTCTTATCGTTAGACATGGCTTTCCTTGGCTAGGGCTGGAGTAGCGTCGTATTCTAAAGCGCCAGTATGACCAAGATATGTCAATGCGAAAGCGGCAGGTAGGGAGCAAATTCCAGGAAGCCAATTCCAGGGAGCCAAATTTAGGAAATCAGTTCTGTGCAGGAAAGTACATCATCATCGTTTCTGCGTTTGCGAAAATCGATGAGAGTGACCGTAGTGACCACCAGCATGCCTAAAGGCAGCAGGCAAGCGCACAGCATGACTATCCAGTCCAGATAGGGAGCGCGCGCAAGTACGCCACTATAGGGTTTGAAAGGTTTGAAAGCTGGCGTACTTGCCGTACTGCTGTCATATTTCTGGATATTCACCATCAGGATGGCTGTTTCTACTTTCCTGATTTCAGGTGGTTTTTCATCGCCGATAGTCACATGCATAGTCAAGGCCAGCGCCTGCGCATAGCTGCTACTCAATAGACCCAGACATAACAGGAAAACCTGCATTCGGCGCATAAAGTGTGCTCGCTTAGTCATGGTATTGAGGGATCAAGGGCAGGCAATCAAGAGTAAGCAAGTTTACCTGTCGCATAGCGAAATGCAGGCAACCACATGGTCAGAAGCAGGATCAGTGGGAATACCACCAACAAAGCTGATTTGCCCATCAACTGAGGCAATCCTATACTGAGGGCTTCAATCAGCAAGCCCAGTGATAACATCAACAGAATGACAGCAGGATTGGCCAAGAAACTTCTTAAACTCAAGCGCAAGGCTGCTCTGGCTGACAAGCGCGTCAGCATGATAGAGGCGGGTAAAAAAGTAAAAATAGCACCCACCAGGTACATGGCCAGCTTGAATTGCATGAACTCGATTTCCCTGGGGGCTGCATATTGATGAAAGCTGCCAAAGAAAAAGCGCGCTGCATGCCAGCCACCTGCGAGGTAAAGCACGGCAATCCCGCAGGCAAATACCAGCAGGCTACTCATGACCAGCAAAAGCAAGTTTGGAAATGCAAGTTTGAAACCGCCAAACATTCCCAATATCTTCGGCGCCTGACCATGTTCGCTGGCCATATGCAGGCGCAAAAATTGTGCGCTCAGAATAGCCGCGACAGGCAGCTTGAGCGTAAAGCCTATATAGGGGATCAGCATCAGGGATTCTGCACAGAGCAAGAACAAGATACTGATACCCAGCCAGCGATAGGGATGGGCTGCAATCAATTGCCAGGCCTGTCTGGCGCAACGCAGGATGTCTTTCAGGCTCAAAGTCTTTACTGTAGGCATTGTAAAAAGTTTCGATATAGTGGGAGGGGAGATTACATAGAGAGGGCGGTATCGTCAGATACCGCCCCGGTCATTGCCTGAAATCTGCTGACGATCTCAAACGTCTGCATGATCCCGGCTCATCAGGTTCTTAATCCATCTTCCAGACGTATTGCACCTTGGTCCAGCTTTGTTGTGCCACGCCATCTATGCTCCCCGGTGTGAAACGGCACAGTGACAAGGCTTGCATGGCGGCACGGTCAAGTGCACGGTAGCCGCTGCTTTCCAGGGTCTTGGTCTCGACGACTTTGCCATCCGTACCTATCAGCATCGATAAAGTGACGGTGCCGGTTTCGCCATTGCGTATGGAACTGGCTGGATAAGCCGGTTTGTCACAGGCATTGAAGTTAATCACAGCAGCGACATGGACGGGGTTTTTGGGCGTAGCTATAGCCGCCACTACTGTTCCGTCTATGGTGCCGCCGGTTGTAATTTTCCCGGTATCTTTAATACCAGTGTTGGTCGTGGTAAGCCCACTTTCATCGATTATGGGCTGCCTGTTGGTCACAATCTCCGGGATTTCCAAAGGAGGACTAATTGGATCTTTCAGCTTGGTTTCGACTTCAGGAGGCGGAAGCTTTTCTCTTTCCACAGGCTTTTCTATTTGGCTGACCTCAATAGGGCCTTTATCCTTATGGCGGTTAACCGTTATCTTCATACTACTCAACAAGGCCGCCAGCAAGGCTACATGCAGTACAGCGACGACACTCAAGCGTGACATGCGTTTCAAGGGCTGATACTGGTTTTCTGTGAATTCCATATTGTTCTCCAGGTTCGTGGTCAGTCCAGGGATGGTCAAATGTTGATTGCCATGCCAGGGATAAGCTTGGACAGGCAGGCCACTACCCCTATCTTTACCAACAACTGGAAGTCGGGATAATTGTTATGCGCAATCCATGTGCTTTAAGATAGCAATAAAAATGTCACTTGAAAAGTATTTATTTTGAATTTCAAATGATTTTTTTTATCACTTCAAATGATTTTTTTACTTCGCCGCTTATTTTCGATGATAAAAAGCTACATAAATCTCATTTCAAATGAGCGCTGCATGTCTAGCTAACGGCCCGGCAATCACCTGGTTTTGCTTAACGCAAAGATTAGTCAGGTATTTCACAGCTATGAAGGATGTAATTGCTAGTGAAAAGCATTATGATTGCGTCTAAGAAGTAAAATGCTTTGCTAATCTATAAGGTGTTGTAATAATGCAAAATGGCATAAGAGTATTGCTGGCCGACGACCATCCCATCGTCATGACGGGTTTTGCCATGTCACTTGGCAATCTGGGTATCACCGTGCTGGGGCAGGCCAAGACGCCGCAAGAGGCGTTTGAACAATATGCGGCACTCAAGCCAGATGTCGTGATACTGGACATACGTTTTGGTGCCGACCTGACGGGGCTGGATGCGGCGCGCAATATACTTGCGCAATATCCCGAGGCTAAAATTATCTTCCTCAGTCAATTTGACCAGGATGCCCTGATCAAGGAAGCCTATCGCCTCGGTGCCAAGGCCTTTGTCACCAAGGATTGTGATCCGGCTGACCTGGCGACTGCCGTGCAGCGCGCTCACCTGGGTGAATTGTATTTCTTGCCGCAGATAGCCGAGCGTCTGGCGAATTTATCAGTACGCGGTGATGAGTCGCCACAGTCGCTGCTCAATGAACGTGACCTGGAAATTTTCAAGCTCATGGCCGAAGGCCTGACCAATGCCGAGATTGCCGAAAGGCTGGACTTGTCCTTGAAGACCATCAGCAATGTCAGCCAGACCATCAAGGAAAAACTGGGTGTACACAGACCCGCCTATATCACCAAGCTGGCCGTCAAGCATGGTCTGATCGCGCCATGAGCAAGTTCAAGGGCTATGCAGTACTGGCTCTGACACTGGCTCTGGTGCCATGAAGTTTTCTGCGCTGCTCTGGCGCAACTGGAACTTGCGTTCACGCCTGTTCCTGATCATTTTGCTGCCCGTCGTCTATATGTTTTGTTCCATGGTCTGGTACACCTATCATTCCAGGCTGGAAGAAGGCAAGGGCGAGCTGGCAGAACGTGCCTATGTCGTGTCCACTGCCTTGGCAGAGAGTGTGGAATACAATTTGCTGACCAGGAATTTACCAGGCCTGAAAAGTACCATGACGGATGTCATGCTGTCAGACCGCAGCATACATAGGATCGATGTGCTGGATGCGGAAAAGAAAGATGTCTTGCATATTATTTCTACTGAAAAAATACTCAATACGGAACGCTATGTCGAAGTGCCGGTCAAACGACAATTAGTATGGGTTAATTTGCTCAATCAACAAAATGCGCAGAATGGTAACAACGCTGCGCATCCAGTGGACGCCAGCAAGGCTGCTACAAAAAATGCAGACAAGAAAGCCGATGTGCTGGGTTATGTCAGGGTCACCATGTCGGCAACACGCATGCTGGCCAAGCATAGTCAGCGTTTCTTTTTTGAGCTGGCCATCAGTGCACTGGCCTTGTTTGTCAGTGCAGTGCTGGCAGTGTATTTATCGATGAGCCTGACCCGGCCCTTGCAGACGGCCATAGAAACTTTACGTGAAATACGTGAAGGCGATTATTCCAGCAAACTGGAGGTAACGACAGGTGGCGAGATAGGGGATTTGCAGACTTCCATCAACGCCATGTCGCTCAGTTTGCAGCAAGCCAAGCAAGACCTGGAAAACAAGGTGCAGGATAGAACCAGAGATTTGATGGCCTCGCGGAATGAAGCTCTGAAAGCCAATGCAGAAAAACGCAAATTGATACAAAAAGTCCACAGCATAGTCGAAGATGAACGCAAGAGCATCGCCATAGAAATTCATGATGAATTGAATGCCTCATTGATTGCGGCCAGGCTGGAAGCGCAGCGCATACAATTTCTGGCAGCGCAGATAGAAGCTGGTGATGCAACCCTGGAAATTCAGGAGCGTGCCAAAGCCATCACCAAACTGACTTTGGATTTGTACGCCAATGGCCGCAATTTGGTGCGCCGCTTGCGCCCTGAAGTGCTGGACATGCTGGGCTTGCAAGGTGCAGTAGAAGATATGCTCAGGCACTACAACACGAATGTGCCAGGCTGTCAGTTTCATTTTGATAGCGAAGGTGATTTTTCCCGGCTCGATAGTGCACTGGCGATTTCTGTCTATCGCATCATACAAGAGGCCTTGTCCAACATCATGAAACATGCCCAGGCCAGCCAGGTGGAAGTGGCTTTGACCATGCTGGAAGAGCAGCAAAGTTTGCAGATAGAAGTCAGCGACAATGGCAGGGGCTTTGATATTCACCATAGCTCGGCAGGGATAGGTATTACCGGCATGCGTGAGCGTGTGGCAGCTTTTAATGGTGACATGGAATTGCATTCTTCATCCACCGAGGGGACGCAGGTCGTGATACGTTTTCCTCTTATTGCTACAGTAGCTATAGACCAGGTTTGAATGAAGCACCTTTGACAGGGTGGATCGAGGCAGGTTTTAAAATAGTGAAGCACAGTCAGTATCGTAATCAATGTTTTCATCCACCAGGAAAATCATATGACACAAGTAACCGGATTGTCAGGAAATGAAATATTTTGTCTCGCCAAAAAGAATATACGACCCGGTGAGATTGTGGTTGGCAATAGCGTCAATTCCATGGGGTTTTTTGGCAGTATCGGTGCTGGCGTAGGGAATATGCTGGGCGGCGAGATCGCGCAAATTACATCGGTGATACATGATGGGCGAGCCAATGCATTTTCCCGTATGGTGCGGGAAGCGGTACAGCATGGCGCTGATGGGGTGGCTGGCGTCACCAGTGAATTGCGCTCTTTGAGTGGCAAGACCGAGTTCCTTTTTGTTGGTTCTGCGGTTCATGTGCCTGGCAATACCAAGGCATTGTTTACCAGTGCTGGCGATGCTCAGGAATTGTATTGTCATATGGATGCAGGTTACCAGCCCTTGCAGCATGTGTTTGGCAATGTCGCTTATTCCATGGGCATAGGCGGCAACATCCTGGGCTCATTGAAAACCCTGGTACGCGGCGAGATCAGGGAATTCAGCGACATCTTCAATGTCACGCGGCATGTGGCGCTGGAGCGACTGGTCAAGCAAGCCAGGGCAGACGGTGCCAATGCGGTCGTCGGCATACGCACCACCATAGAAAAATGGATGGGTGTGCATGAAATGTTGATGACAGGAACAGCAGCATTCAATAGCGATTTGCCACAATGGGCCAGCCTTAACCCTGTCACCAGTGATATGACCGGGGAAGAGCTGTGGTCCATGACCAGCCTGGGCTTTGCGCCTGTCAAATTACTGATGTCAACCTCGATTTATTCTCTGGGTTTGATTGGTGGTTTTCTGGCCACGGTGAAATCCATCAAGAAAGGCGAAATCAGTGATTTGACGACACTCATCCATGATGCCAGGGTGAACGCCGTGGATAGATTGAAGCGGGAAGCGAGCGAGATAGGTGCAGACGAAGTAATAGGTGTAAAAACCTATATCGCCGAGATCGGAAATGGCCTGGTGGAATTCATGGCCATAGGTACTGCAGTCAAAAAGATCAGTGGCATGGCGGTCAAGACTTCGGTATTGCCGGTACAAGCCATTATCCGTGATCGCGATACCTGGATAGATGGTGACTTTGGCATTTCACTTGACAGACAAAGTGCCTGAGTATGTGTCATGAACAGTAGAGCGTTTGCATAAAAAACAGAGCGGTGGGAAGTCTTGTGAAAACCACGAGCTTCCCGCCCTTGCTTAATATATCCGCCCCTATTTCTGGGGCTTAGATGTGACCGATATCAGGGATATCAATACTATGAAGCTGCCGTTAAAGATCTTGCTAGCCATCGTGCCCTTGTCTTTGCTTGCTGTTTTTGCTGCCGTGCAGGACTGGCTTTCCAGTTCGACTGCTGCTTATCTGATTTTCTTCGTGGCATTCATGGCCTTGGCAGTCTGGATATTTTCCAGTGTATTGAACAAAGACAAACGCCATAGGGAGAATTTAATCGCCTGTCCTGCATGCAAAATGCGTACAGATAGCCAGAGAGATGAATGCATGTGGTGCGATCAGGGCTTGTCCGGGAGTTGAAGAAATCGAAACACAAGACCAGGCATGCCGGTCTTGTGCATCGATGTTTTTAAAAGCCTAAATCAATGCAATCCCAGTAAATCATACAAACCAGCTATTTCTTCACGCCAGCTGGTTTGCTGCTGTACTTTTTGATGCCTGGGTTTACGTGCCAGGTCGGCTTGCAGTAATTCCTCCAGCTCACACAATCTTTGTAAAGCCTGCTCGCTGTCATTGAGAGCAATCCCTACTGTCTTGACAGGCGCGGCACATAGACCTTGTTGTCCTGAAGTGAGCGCAGGCTTGTTGCGTAAACACTGATAAGCACTTTCTGCATCCAGCCATCTTTCCAGACGGCCATCTTGCACTACCCAGAATTCCTGGCAGCTTTGCTCTATCAGATCCCGGTCATGCGAGACCAGCAAAAAACCACCGGCAAAACTCGCGAGTGCTTCAGTCAATTCCTGCTTGCCCTGCATGTCCAGATGATTGGTCGGTTCATCCAGAAACAGCAGATGATAACTGGCCAGTGATAGCGCCAGAAACAGCAGGCGCGCTCTTTCTCCACCGCTCAGCGATGCTACTTTTTGCTGGTGACGGTGATACGGAAATCCTGCAGAAATCAGGGCTTGCTTGCGCACCAGTTCTGTCCTGGCCAAGCCCGAGCCCGACCCTGCGACAAAAGGATAGAGCGCATCCGGCAGGCTGGCATCATCATGCAATTGCTGCAAAGACTGGTCGTAATAACCTATCTGTGCTGCTGCATGCCAGCGTATCTGTGCAGTCTCTTGCTGCGACAGGATGGCTTGCCAGCATTGCCTGAGTAACGAAGATTTCCCCGTACCATTCGCACCCAGCAAGGCGATCTTGTCGCCTGGCCGTATGTTGAATTGCTCCAGGGTGAATAAGCCAGGCAAGTCTGGCGTGGCCCTGACCGTCAAGTTTTCCAGTTGCAGCAAATGATTGGCGGCTGAAGCCTTGCCATGCAATTGCAAAGTCCAGGGCTGGCCTTCAGTGACTGTGGTTTGTTCTTCCTTCAGCCGGTCTACCCGCTTTTGCATGCTCTTGGCCTTGCGTGCCAGTTTTTCATTGTCATAAGTGCTGCCCCAGATAGCCAGGCGTTTGCTGCTGGCTGCCAAGCGGTCTATTTCTGACTGTTCTGCGTCGCGTCTGGCTTGCGCAGCTTCGTCCGCCAGTGCCAGGGATTGCAGGGCCGCGGTGCAGGGTTGATCGAAGCAGGTGATTTGCCTGTCACGCAAGATCCAGCTTTGCAGCGTCACCCGATTCAGCAGGCGCTGGTCATGGGATACCAGCACGAAGGCCCCTTTCCAGTTCAGCAAAAATTCTTCCAGCCATAGCAACGATGGTAAATCGAGATGATTGCTGGGTTCGTCCAATAATAAAAGATTGGGTTCGCGCAGCAAGGCACGCCCCAGCAGTAGCCGGGTATGCTGTCCGCCGGACAGGGATTGCACCGCGACTTTAGCGGTGGCGGCATCTATGCCCAGCTCTTGCAAGAGGCTGTCGACGCGCCAGTGTAATTCTGGCATATCACCTATGGCATCGAGCATGGCATCGTAGAGGCTGAGTGCATGCAGGGCAACTGGCAAATGTTGTTCCACATATTGCAGGCGACACAGACGTGCCATTTGTATGCTGCCGCTGGTGGCACTGCGTTGCCCGGCCAGCAGGGAGAGCAGGGTGGATTTGCCGCTGCCATTGTGGCCTATCAAACCTATGCGCTGGCCAACTTGTAAAGTGAATTGCAGATCCTGGAATAAAACGCCGTGGCTGGTTTCCAGTTGTAATGCTTGTGTAGATAATAAGGTAGTCATGCTCTTGTCTTTGATTTGGGATGCAAGCATCCACGTCAACAGGAGCGCTAACGATGTGAGCCGAGAACAGGCCCTAAGGTGGGAATGGGAAATATGCTCTCGTCTGTTTATCGCAGCGCGATGGAACCAGGACAAGAGATAGCAAATATACCAAAGTTAGATACGCGCCATACTGCGTATTTAATTACTTCCATGTTTCCTCCTTTCTTTAAAAGAGTTTGAGCAAAAACCGATTCTATTCAAATACCTGTGGCAAGGCAAGACTGGTCTGCCACAGGCATTGCAGAAATTACACGGATATACCTACAGTCAAAGTCACCACATAACCCAGTGTCGCATTGCCAGTGACATTGACCATTTGCAGGCTGGTACCGTCGCTGAAGACATTATCTGTTGCATACGTGATTTGCGAGAGATTACGCACGCTGTTGGAGTAACCAGTCGCCTGGTAGGCTTCATTCAGGGTCGCCATGGGGAAGGTGAATTGCGAAGTCTTGAGCTTGTTATTGGCACTGCTGATTTTGCTGCTGCTGGGGTAGACCTCAAAATGCACATGCGGGATACGCCCGGCATAACAGCCAGGAAAGATGGTGGTAAAACTGACATTGCCGCTGCTATCGGTTTCTTGCACGCCTCGCAGGTAGTTCTCTGCGGTGACACCGGATGAATACATGGAATAATTACCATCACGATCACAATGCCAGAGATAGATGGCATAGCCAGCCAGCGAGGCACAACTGCTCCTGGTATTCACCAGTTGCAATTTGATGGTCAAAGGCACGCCAGCGGCAACACCGCTGGCACCAGCAATACTGGAGCGTATATCACTGCGTACGATGCCCGACAAGGCCAGCGCGTTGGCGATGCTGATGCCATTGCTATTCGTACCATCGCCAGGGTAGGGGCCAGCCGTTTCTTCCGGGATGATGCTGCAGGAAGCTGGACTTGTGCTTGTTGTGCCAGTCGTTGTACCAGTGTTGGTATTTGTGCCCGTGCTTGATGAGGTTGATGTCGCGGTGGACGCATCACTGCCACCACCACAGCCCAGCAAGGTCGCAGCGCCACCCACTGACATCCAGCGCAACATCTGCCTGCGTGAGGCGGCTGCTTGCATCAGGGTATGAAGGTCGGTTTCCAGTTGGTTTGTATGCTTGTCCATGATGTCTTTTCCTTGCTGTTGGTGTTGCTGCATTGTGTCGTGGTGACTTGTTAAGTGCAGTAAAGCCAAGGTAAAGTTAGGTAAGGATTTTGTGTCATCACCAAAAAAATCCTGGTAACACTGACAAACTGTAAAAGCGGGTAAATTTACCCATGAGCCAGAGAGGCTTTGTTATCATCATCGGCAACTGAAATCACTTTTCTTTTTTCGCCCACATGACCAAGGTATTGCTCGCAGACGATGACGTCGAACTGGTAGGCATGCTCAAGGAATACCTGGAGCGTGAGGATTTTGTCATCACCACCGTGCACGATGGCGAGCAGGCTGTGCAAGAGGCATTGTCTGATCAGCATGCGATTGCCGTGCTGGATGTCATGATGCCGCGCATGAATGGGATAGATGCCCTGCGCCGCATACGTGAGCATAGCCGTATGCCAGTGCTGATGCTGACTGCGCGTGGTGATGATGTCGACCGCATTATAGGACTGGAACTGGGCGCGGATGACTATGTGCCCAAACCCTGTACTCCCCGTGAATTGCTGGCCAGGCTCAGGGCTATCTTGCGCCGTACAGAAATGGGCATGAGCATAGAGCAGGACAGGCTATGCCTGGTAGTTGGTGCCCTGCAGCTATGGCCGGGACAACGTCGGGCTGAGTGGAATAATAAATTACTGGACCTGACCAGTACTGAATTCAGCTTGCTGGAATTACTGGCAAAAAATGCCGGGCAAACCGTCAGCAAAAATGATTTATCGGAACAGGGCCTGGGCCGGCCACTGGCCAGATTCGACAGGAATATCGATGTCCACCTGAGTAGCATACGCCAGAAAATCAGTGCCTTTGCCGATGGTCGTGCCGTCATCCAGACGGTGTACCGCCAGGGCTATATGCTGACGCGCGAGTAATTATGCCTAAACTAAGCATGCTGAAACTCGGACGCTTATTCTGGAAATTCTTTTTCTTTATCTGGCTGGCGCAATTGACAGCGATAGCAGGTATCAGTGTCACTTTCTGGATCAAGCATAGCAATGAAGAATTAGCCAGATCAGTAGCTACCGCAAGTATGAATGTCGACAAACCTGGGCAAGACAACAGGTATGGACCTGATGGGCATGGGCGAGAACCGGGCCCAGGACCGGGGCCAGGCTTTCATGGCGGTGCAGGCCCGGGCAAACCACCTGGCGATCATGGGCCGCAGGCGATGGGGCAGCGCAAGCCACCCCCTGATAACGGCGACATGCGCGCCCTGATCCCCATGACCTGTGCTTTGCTGGCCAGCCTCTTATTTGCCGCCCTGATGGCCTGGTATATGTCCAAGCCCATACGCCAGCTCAGTGTTGCCCTGCAGGCCATGGCTAATGGCAAGCTACAGACGCGCATAGGCGATAGCATGGGGCAGCGCCAGGATGAGTTGACCGAGCTTGGCCGTGATTTTGACCGCATGGCTGAGCAATTGTCCGGCTCTTTGCAAAATCAGCGCCGTCTTTTACATGATGTCTCGCATGAATTGCGTTCACCTCTGGCGCGCCTGCAAGCTGCCATAGGCCTAGCCCGTCAGCAGCCTGACAAGGCGGAGGAATACATGTTGCGCATGGATAAAGAAGCGGTGCGCATGGATAAGCTGGTCGGTGAAATCCTGACATTGTCGCGGCTTGAAGCCGGTGCGCATGCCGGGCAAGACTTGATACACATGGATGAATTATTTGCCGACCTCAGTGACAATGCCCATTTTGAAGCGAAGACTGCGGGCAAGGCATTCAAGATGGTGTTTTCTGAAGATGAGATACGCAAGGTATGTGTATTGGGGCGTTATGAATTGCTCCATCGTGCCCTGGAAAACGTCTTACGCAATGCCATCCGGCACACCCGCCCCGATACCCTCGTGACCTTGCAAGCCGAGGTGAAGGAGGGGCAATTGCATATTTCGGTAATGGATGAAGGGAACGGTGTACCGGAGGCTGAGTTGCAAAGCATCTTCCAGCCTTTTTATCGCAGTGCGCTGGCAGAGCATGGCAGCGAAGGCTATGGCCTGGGCCTGGCAATCACCCAGCGCGTGATACAGGCACATGCTGGCAGCATACAGGCCAGCAATCGCCCTGGTACTGGATTGTGCATGCAGATGAGGCTGCCAATCGCTTTTGTTTAATTTAGATAAGCGGCAAGAACAGACTGACCGTTAATCCCCCGCCTTCACGATTCTGCAAGCTGATCCGTCCACCATGGGCTTCGATGATTTCACGCACCAGGGCCAGACCCAGGCCAGTGCCGCTGCGCTTGGTGGAATAGAACGGGATCAGGGCATTTGACATGACGGTATCTGTCATGCCGCTACCCCTGTCCATGACTTCTATGCGTGTCATGCCTTGCAATACCCGTATGCTGAGGCTGACATCATCGGCCCTGGAGCTGGATTCATGGGCATTCTTCAATAAATTCAGCAAGGCGTGTTCCATCTGCGCGCGGTCCAGATTGACTGCTTCTTCCGGCAAACTGTCGACGACGGTGAAAATGACCTGAGACTTCAAACCAGCGATAAAGCTATGCCAATGCGTGTGTTCCAGCCTGGGTGTCGGCAACTTGGCAAAGCGGGCATAGCCATCGATAAAGCTTTCCAGATGGCGGGTACGTTCTTCTATGGTGTGCAAGATGCTGGGCAGGCGTTCCGTCTGGCCACGGCTGACCAGCACGGCGGCCGAATTCGCCAGCGAGGCGATCGGTGCCAGGGAATTATTCAATTCATGACTGATGACGCGTATGACTTTTTTCCAGGTCTGCACTTCCTGGCGACGCAATTCCACCGTCAGGTGACGCAGCAGGAATAATTCATGATGGCGGCCATTCAGGCTGAAGTTGCGGCGGGCCAGATGATAGACTTCTTCCTCTTCTTCGGCATCTCTGGCGGCAACGGTAAACAAGCCATCGCCGCCACGTTGTATGGCTTCAAGCAATGAGCTGGAGACCTGGGTCAGAATATCATTAAAGCTGAAACCTTCCAGCTTGCGTCCCTGGTTCAGCAATTGTCTGGCGGCGATATTGGCGAATACAATAGGCCCATGATCGGCCACCAGCATCATCGCCACTGGCGTGTTTTGTACCATGGTATCGAGCAAGAGTTCTCGCTGCACCAGATTCAGCCTTTGCTTGCGCAAGACATCGCCCAGGGCATTGTGGGCCTCCACCAGTTCACCCAACTCATCTTGCAAGGGCCAGTGTACGCCTATGGAAAAATCATTGTCCTGATAACTGATGACTGTACCCGCCAGAGTATGAAACAGCCTGATCATGGCTTGCAACTGGCTGCGCAAAATACCCAGGCCTAACGGCAAGATGATGGCCAGACTCAGGCCCGTGGCTAGCCACAACTGGTCTGGCAATACATGCAGCATCAACGTGCTGACGACGACGGCCAGCAAGAGGATAGCCACCATCAACAAACTCAGGCGGCTAAGTATGGAAAACAGCGGCTTCTTATTGATCCTGCTGCTTGCTGGCGCTTGCTCTGTCATGCGCTGCGGCTGATGCCCAGCCTGTCCATGCGGCGATACAGGGCCTGGCGACTCAGTCCCAGTTCGGCGGCGGCTTGCGCTACCACACCATGGGCCTTTTGCAGTGCGCGCTCTATCGCATCCTTATCTGGCTCTTGCTCATTGACCCAGCTATTCGCCAATGGCAAGCCTAGATCGGCAGGCATGATTTCATTCTTGGCCGCCAGCAGGCAGGCTCGCTGCATGATATTCTTGAGTTCCCTGACATTGCCCGGCCAGGCATATTGCACCAAAGCAGATGCCGTGCTGACATGCAGGGTCTTGCCATTACTCAGAAAGTGCTCGGCCAGTGGCAGGATGTCGCCAGTGCGTTCTGCCAGTGTGGGCAGATGTAGTTCTATGACGTTAAGGCGGTATAGCAAATCCTGGCGGAAGCTGCCAGCCTTGATCATGGCCGCCAGGTCGGCATTGGTGGCGCTTAAGACGCGTACCTTGACTTGTCTTTCCTTGTTCGAACCCAGTCTTTCAAAGCGGCCGGTCTCCAGCACGCGCAATAATTTCATTTGCCCGGCCAGTGGCAGGTTACCGATTTCATCCAGGAACAGAGTGCCGCCGTCGGCCGCTTCAAACTTGCCTTCCCGGGCCTTGCTGGCCCCGGTATAAGCGCCAGCCTCGGCGCCAAACAGTTCTGCTTCTATCAGTTCTGCGGGCAGGGCACCGCAATTGAGTATCACAAAGGGGCCATCCTTGACACTGGAATTGGCTTGTATGATTTCGGCAATTCTTTCCTTGCCTGCGCCATTTGGCCCGGTGATCAGCACGGGCACGTCAGCACGGGCAACCTGGCATGCCATGCCCAGCACGCGCTCGGTGGCCGCATCATTCCAGACCAGATTGCAGAGATTGAATTTTTGCTCCAGCTCGCGCTTTTGCTTGCGTTCGCGCTGCAATCTTTGCTGCAGGGCGCGATTGCTTTGCCCCAGTTCGATGAGGTTTCTGACCGTGGTCAATAATTTTTGATCGTTCCAGGGTTTGCCCAGATAATCGGCAGCGCCTGACCTGATCAATTCCACGGCAGCATCCAGATGCGTCCAGGCAGTCAGCAAGATAACGGGCAGGTCAGGGTAGCGCTTGCGTATCTCGGTGAACAGGGCACGGCCTTCATCGCCAGAGGTCGTATCAGCAGTGAAGTTCATGTCCTGTATCACCAGGTCGATAGGCTGATGCTCCAGTATCGCCAGGCCCTGTTCTGGTGACGTGGCACAGACCGCATCAATATCATGCAGGGAAAACAGCACTTCCAGTGCCACCGCGACGGTGGTATTGTCATCAATAATTAATACGGTAGGCATTGTCAGTGTTTGAGTTTTCAAGGCTTAGTGGCTTCAGGTACTGCGGGTAGCAGTGGCTGGTGAAATCGACGCAGCGCGTGCTGCCGGCCCCACCACCGCGATGATACCAAGTATCCAGAAAATTACACTGCCTCCCAGCAAATAAGAGGTTGGCAATTTCGTCAATTCGAGTTTGCTGACCAATAATTGATTCAGGGCGACTGCCAGTGCCAGTCCGCTGGCGATACCAAAGCTGGTGATCATCAGATTCTCTGTCAGGAAATAGCGCACGATGTCTATTTTGCGTGCACCAAGGGCGCGACGCACACCGATATGCTTGCGACGCTGCGTGACCCACAGACTGGAGATGCCGACAATACCACTGGCTGTGACCAGCAAGAGCAAGATACAGACAACAATCAGCATCCAGGCCAAACCCCGGTCGGCCTGGTAGCGTTTGGCACGATCGCCTTCCAGAGTACGCATATTGATGATCAAAGGCGTAGCCGAGGCTTTTCTGAGCGCCATTTCCACATCTTTCATGACGCGTTCACGTTGACCCGGGGCAGTACGTATGGAGTACTTGGTATACGGATCATGCGACATACGGATGGGTACCATGACCGAATACTCGCCTTTCAGGCCGATTTGCGCTCCGTGGCTTTGCAAGCGGTCAAGTACGCCAATTATCCGGGTAGCATCGGCATCGTCACCACTACCAAAATAAATGGTTTTGCCGACTACGCTAGTCTGGTCAGGAAATAATTTGTCGGCCAGGGCCTTGGTAATGATGACGACGCCTGGAAATTCCTTGGTGGTACTTTCGTCAAGTTCCATGTATTCACCGGGACTGAAATCGCGTCCTTCCGTCAGTTTCAAACCCCAGGTTTTCATCAGGGATTCCGCGGTAATATACAAGGAGACAAAAGACCGTGCGTTATCATCTTGTCTGGTCAGTCCTATAGTAGTCGTACTGCCTGCCTGGGAGAGCGGTGTCTGGCTTACCCGGGTAACATCCTGCACACCAGAAACGCCGCGCATGGTGACTTCATCCTGTTTTTGCGTGGCTATCTGTTCTGCATGCTCTGCTGGCTTGCGATTGCTGATGGTGAGAGAAAACAGGTCGTTCTCTTGTGCCACGCCACTGGGACGTGACACAATTTCCATGCGCAGTTTGACGATGTAGACGGCATTGGCCAAAATTGCCAGACTGATTGCGACCTGTATGGCGACCAGTATAGCGCCGGTCTTGCTGCGCATCAGCGCAGACAAAATAGGTCGTATTTCCAGATTAAATTTCATAGCATTCTCACTGTGATTTGAGTTGTATCGCAGGGGTCACCTGGCAAGCGCGCCAGGTCGGGAACAAGCCCGCCAATATGGCGGCCGCCACTGACAAGACGAAAGTGACTAGCAGCATTTGCCAATCCATATGGGTAAGCGCAGTCAATTGCGTCGACTGCAGCGAAATCAGGGTCAGGGCGATAAATGCCAGCAGCAATCCTGTCACGCCCCCGGCCAGACCAATGACGCTGCTTTCTATGAGGAACTGGTTAAATATTTCTTTACGCGAAGCACCCAGGGCGCGCCGCACACCGACTTCTGCAGCGCGTACCGAGAATTTTGCCAGCAGCAGACCCACCGTATTGACCAGGCACAGCAAGAGAAATCCGAAAGCCAGCCAGACAGATAATTTGTTATCGTTGCCAACCACTTTGGATTCTTCCAGCCATTCCATGACATTAAACAGCCGGTTTTTTTCCTGACGCACATAGCGTCCCAGTTTGCGCTGATCCGCGGTGTAATTGTCCAGATAAGTTTGCAGTTCCTGACGCTGCCCTTCTGACTTTAATTCATACCAAAAATGTAACCAGGTGCATTCAGAATTCAAGCGGCCTTGCCAGCCCGGCTCCATATCGCCCGAGCAAGACATTCCGCCAGCATGGGTGATTTCATGCCGTATTGCGCTGGCAAGCGGGATAAAGAAATCATCCTGTATCCCAAATGAGGCGGAACGGCCTACATTGCGATAAAAGCGGGGCCTGGGTTGCCAGGTATCAAGCACGCCAATAATGTGAAATTGGTGGCCTATCATGGACAAGTACTGACCAACCGGATTGGATTTTCCATATAATTTTTCAGACAATTCACGCCCAAGCACCACCACATCTGTGCCTTTGCTATCGTCTTTCTCAGTCCATCCCTGTCCATATAAAAAAGGTGTATCGAACATGGAAAAAAAATCCCTGGTCGTCGCTACACCTTCTTCAGCGATGGCAGGCAAGTCTTTGCGTGCCGGTTCTATCGCCATTTCTACACCGTACAGGGCGGTGCGCCTTTCACCCCCAGTTCCAGCCAGCAGATTACTGACGTCGCGGTAGCTCATTTGATGGTCATTCGGCCGCTCTCCCGGGGTATAGCCTTTCAAGGGGCCATTGTCGAGTATGGGCATGAACAAGCGGTTGCTTTTTTGCGGAATAGGGTCACCTGACATCATATGCAAGATGGTCAGGGTGGAGACGCTGGCAGCCACACCGACAGCCAGGGTAAGGACCATCAGGGCAGTCAGTGCCGGGTTGCGGCGCAGACTGCGTATACCCAGTAAGAAATAATATTGAAGCATCCTACTTCTCCTCAAGCCACTGCCGAACGATCGATTTCATTGGCAGAATCTGCCTCTGTATGTCCATCCGCCTTGGCGTCATACAACGAAGGCATCTTGCGTACCAGATCACTGACCTGACCATCGATGATATGGACATTGCGCTGGGCGCGCACGGCCAGTTCAGGGTCATGTGTCACCATCAGGATCGTCGTACCCTTGGCATTGATTTCTTCCAGTAATTCCATGACACTGCGGGCCATCTGGGTGTCCAGGTTACCTGTCGGTTCATCGGCCAGCAAGAGCTTGGGTGAGCCTGCCAGCGCACGGGCAATTGCTACCCGCTGCTGCTGGCCGCCAGACAATTCGGCGGGATAATGTTTCATGCGTGAAGCCAGGCCCACCTGGGCCAGTGCAGCTTCTATGCGGTCTTTGCGCTCAGTGGCATTCAGGCCGCGATAGCGCAGCGGTACATCGACATTGTCGAATAAATTCAGGTCAGGAATCAGATTGAAACCCTGGAAGATGAAACCCAGTTTTTCATTACGCAGGCGAGTGCGGGCATTGTCATTCATGCCTTTGACATTGATGCCATCGAGCAGGTAATCACCGTCATTGAAATCTTCCAGCAAACCGGCAATATTCAAAAAGGTCGTCTTGCCAGAACCCGATGGGCCGGTCACAGTCACAAATTCCCCTTCCTTGACGTGGATGTCGAAGCCACGCAGGGCATGGGTTTCTATCAAATGAGTACGGTAAATTTTGCTCAGATTTTTCATGCGTAACATGGGAATTCCTTTTTCAGTGAATTGTTGCTCTTAGTTATTGATAGAAACGCTGTTGGCATTTTCAAATGTATCGGTACCGGATATCACGACTTTATCGCCGTCCTTCAAACCACTCAGAATTTCTACTGCAGAGATGCTGCTTACCCCCATTTTGATGGGGCGACGCTGGGCAACGCCATTTTCGACGACATAGGCAAAACGTCCGCCTTCTGCCTCGACAAAGGGACCACGTGGCAAGAGCATGACATTAATTTTTTCTTCCATCAGCAAACGGGCTGCGACGCGCTGGCTTTGACGCAGACCTTCGGGTTGCTGACCACTGAAACGCACGCGGGCGAGTATCTGGCTCTTCACCACTTCTGGCGAAATCGCTGTCAGTGTACCCATGACTTTGTTATTGTTGATCGTGATCTCGGCCTTCATGCCCAGTCCCAGGTCTGTCATATAGGATTCAGGAATTTCCACTTCGACTTCAAGCTGCGATAAATCGACCAGAGTCATCAAGGCGGTATTGGCAGCTACCACGCTGCGGTTGGAAATTGCCAGGCTACCTATGATGCCATCTACCGGTGCGCGTAATTTCAATTCATCGACACGACGTTTGGCATAGTCCGTGGCGAGACGCTGGCGTTGCAACTGGCTCATCTTGGTTTTCAATTCCAGGCTGACATCTTCGCTTTCCAGGTCGGCAGCCTGAGCGGCATGCTTGGCACGCAGTTCAGTGGAATGCATGGCATCCTGGGCTTTCAGGAAATCATTCTTGGCAACTACACCAACGACACCTGCCGCCTCTATACGCTGGAAGGCACGCTGGGCAGCGACGCGGTCTATCTCTGCCTGATCAGCGTCACGCCTGGCGATCAGTTTTTGTTTCTTGGCGAGGATTTGCTGGCGTGCGACTTCGGCTTCCAGTTGCTCGGTATTTGATTGTTCGCGCTTGAGCTGGTCGTTGAGGTCGGGTGATTCAATTTCAGCGACGATGTCGCCTTTTTTTACCGTCTCGCCAGCATTCACTTTTAGAGTCACCGTGCCGCCAGCACTGGAATACAAAGTGGGGCTGATGGCGGCAACGATACGGCCATTTACCGCAGCATCCCTGACCAGATTACCATGGCTGACGGTGGCAATGCGCAAGCGTGCCGCATTTACGGACTGGCTGCTGCCACGCCAGGCCGAGACCAGTAAGACCAGGGCCGTAATACCCACAGTGCTGGCTACCAGCGCGATGATAATGCGTTTACGTGTCTGCCCCTTGTTGGCAGATAAAACCATGTCCTGGCCTGAAGTATCTCTTATCATGATGTTTCCACTGTTGTTTGCTTACTGTTTAGCAGAAACCGTGCCAGTTTTAAGTCATTGATTTATATGGATATTTAAATTGGCTCCATTGTCCGTTTTGTCCGTACGACTGTCCGTACAGCGGTCCGTACGATATGCGTAAAAAAAAAATCCCGCCTGATTCAAGGCGGGATTTTTCTGGTGCAAGTACGGGAATTTTATGACGAGGCTTGCTGGTGGCGCATGACTTGATGCCTGTGCCAGTAATGGCCTGAGACATTCTTGAATTCTTCGCGTACCTTTTTGATACCTGGCAGTTTGACCTTGGTACTCTTGGCACCCAGCATGCCTTTCTCAGGATGCTTGATGGTCAAAGTATCCGACATCATGCCATCCTCGTACTCATAGGTCGTCACTCTATCCCAGGAGACAGGCTCAGTTTCATCCGGCAAGATCCAGCCCGCATAGGTGACCTGTATGGCTTTACCTTCCTTGAGAGAAAATTCCACAGGTGGGAAATAGCGCAATACCAGGGCTTGTTCTTCTTCATTGGCCGGTTCATAGCGATAGGCCAGACTATGTTCATGGGCTTGAGAAAAATCTTCTTCATAGCTGGCCCACAGCCGTGCTTCAATTTCATCGGCAGTTTGTATATCTGCTGCCCAGGTTTTCACTGGCACGCTGGTGACGATCGCCCCATAACCTGCTTCGGCAATGATATGGCCGACATTTTCCATACGCTCTGTCATCTTGGGATGGCTGTCATAGGGATGCGGCACACTCGCATGTTTCATGGTTGTCAGGAAATCAGAAGAACGGGCATAAGGGTGCAGGCCGGAAGCCACGAATTGCGCTATACCCAGGCTGGAACCCTGTTTTTCATTACGAGAAAATAACTGGTTTTCTATCTCGTTCCGGTAATTGGCATATGCTGCAATCTTGATCAGGGAGTGAGCGACTGCCGCCGGTGCGATGATTTTGGCTGCAATACGATCAGCCAGAAATTCCCGGTTGCGACTATTGCGCGCCGAGGCAATCTCAAAAATCATGCGGTACAGGCACATCAGATAAAACACCATAGGCACATGGGCGCTACGCATTTCAAAACAATATTGATCATATTGCGCCAGCTTGGGGCCGAGTGCTGCACTATTGGCAGTGTCGCCTCCACGGAAGTGCGCCAGTTCATGCGCCAGCACGGCATCGGCTTCTGACTGGCTGAGCAAACGCAATAACGGGATGCTGATGAACAGGCTGCGACCGCGCAAGCTCCTGCCACTGACATTCAAAGGCGATTCCGTTACAAAGAAATTGGCATCTATGCCTGCCACGATATTGTCTGGTGCCGCCGTTTTCAAGCGTGCTGCCAGATCACGTATGCGCTGCCACAAGCCAGGGGCCGCCTGTTCGGAAATTAATTCACCCTGGATTTGATGGTCATTCTTGACGCGTTTGAAAATGCTGGCGATCACATAAAAAACGGCAATCGCAACAAACACGACGGCGACACCTATCAGTTTGACAGAGTAGCGATTCATGAAATAAGCCGTAACCCAGAAGGATAGCCACATCAGCATGGCACCCTGGGAGATGGTATTAGCAGTGCAGCTGAATGTCAGCACCCGCCAGCCGGTGACAAAACTCAGGTATTGCGCCTTTTCATTCAAAAATGCCAGGGCACCCAGCAAGAATACGGTGAACAATAAGACGACGCCACCGGTGATGGTCCAGGCCGAGATTTTCCTGGCCATGATGAATTGCCAGTTATCCGAATAAGGCGCGCATACCCTGGCACGATAATCGTTTGCTTCCACAATGGTGTTGTCACAGATTTTGGACGGGGGGTACAGGCGGAAAAATTCTTGTTGCTGGAATTTTTCATCCGCTGTCAATTTAGCGTCACTGGAAATTTCCTGTGATACATAGGCGATGAATTTCTCATCCTGTTTGCTTTCCACATACTGCGCAAACCAGTAAGTGAATACTGGTACCAGGAACAACGCAAGCAGGCAATAAAGCAGTATTTTGGCTAAATCTTTTTTAAGGGTAAGTCCGGCAGACATATGCGTAATTTATCCTATTCATAACATGCGGAGGAAACGATGCTGATGAACAGGCCTGTATGACGGCAGGGGACTCAGCAGACTGGATTCCGGTAGATCTGGCAAGGCGACCAGATCGGGCCTACATCGTCAGATGCGAACTTAAATCCTGATGATGAAATAAGCTTCAGCAAAAGTATAGGGAGATACTTTTGCTAAAACAATCAAACTAAAGTCTGCTTACAATTAATACAATTTGTGTTTTGCTGAGAAGAAATATAAGTGCAAGCGGGCACTTGCTGATCTTGTGCTTATTCACCGCTTGCCCCTGGCTACTCCTTACTTATCCCCAGCTTATCTACAGCTTATCTACAACTTACCCACAATAAACCCCTGGCTTGTCTACAGCTTGTCCACCGACTTATCAACAAGTAATAAACATACTTCATGCCGATAATTTCCGGTTGTACAGATAGCCCATCGTTAGTGCCACTATGCCCAGCATCAGGTGCCAGCTCATGGAATCGCTATTGGCCACGCCATTGAAGCCAAACACATCGATCATGGGTGCTCTGACTGCATTGATGGCCACATACAGACCAAACAGGAATAAGGATAAAAAAGTGCGCGGTGTTTTTGATAAGCGGCCCAATAAACATGCAAACGCACTCATACTGAATATGCCGATGATGAGGGCCAGTGCGCGCACTGGTTCATGTACAGACCAGCGCAAAGCGATGATGCCGGTCAGCAAGATCCCCAACAAGGCGGCGCTGGCAAACTGGCGCAGATAGCGTTGGCTGATACCGCCAGATAGTGTACCCGTCATTTCACCAGTGGCCGCCTGATGATCACGACTGGCGATGTCGCTCACCAGGATACCCCATATGGCGACAGCGATAGTCAATAGACCGGGCAAGCCGCCGTTGAGGCAAAATATAGCCAGCAAAGGCAAGACTAATAATGCCAGGCCAGTCATGGGATTGGTCGCCACAGTCAAGGCCAGATCCGCGCATATCTGACCAGCCAGGCCAGGCAAGGCTTGCGCTAAACGGAATAGTGGTTGTGCCAGTCTGGCAAAGGGACGTAGCAATTGATTCAGCAAGTGCAGCGGTGAGCGGCGCTTGCGTGTCTGGTTCACCTTGACACGATCCGGCGAAAAACGATGGAATAAGGCAATCGCTGGCAGCAATGGCAGCAATGCCAGAAGAGCACTGGCACAACGAATTGCCATTAACTGCCCTGACCACATGATATCTGGCAACAGTATGGGGGGGATGGCAGCATTGAAAGTGGCGATACCCAGGGAAAAATTGGTAGTCGCCATTTGTATTTTCAGATTGGCCATGGAGGTGGCTGAACCGATGAAATCGATGTACATGTAAGGATTGATCTGGCCAGCGATGCCCATCTCCACCTTATCCAGTAAGGCAATTTGCCCTGTCCAGATAAAAAAGAAAATAACGTCACCAAGTTTGCCCATCAGGGGCGAAAAACTGTCAAACAAAATTGCGCAGCCAGCGGCAAAAAATATCATGGGCAATAACAGGGCTACATAGGTCTGGAAATAGACTGACAGTTGTATAGGGCCTTCGCCGCGTAGCAAATGACAGACCAGCATGGCTCCCAGGAATGCCAGGACAAGAGCCAGTAAATACGCGACGCCACCCAGCCAGCGGCCGAACAGAAAAATGCCATTTCCTATTTGTGAAGCCGCAATGACACCGCCGCAACCGCTACGCATATCTTCTGCAATGCGACCACGTACCAGATAAAAACCGGCCAGGCCAAACAACAGGCTGGCCAGTGCTGCGCTGCCATAAGCCAGGGTAGAGCTGGTATATAACACCCGGGCATGATTGATCGCCATCAAAGTTGTGCCTGATTGCGGATCAGGAATCATGAGCCAGGCCAGGGCAATCACACTCAGCACTGCTACTACACTACTCAGCCTGCGCAGACGCAGGCGGGCTTCATTTACTATTAGTGAGCTTAATAGGGCGGCGTTCATGCTGCAAGCTCCTGCACTGCATAACGTTGTGCCATCAGGGCTTCTTCCAGGCTGGGGGCCGCATGCCGGGCACCGGCACAGGGCTGATGTGGGTGAGCTATGCGCAAGCTCATTTGATTACCCTGTTTTTGGGTTTGCAAGACATGGACTTTATTGCGCAAGGCATCGTATTCATGGCTGGCGACTTCTGCGGTCCAGATCTGGCCATGTGCCTGGGCCAGGATTTCATCGGGACTGGCATAGGCGATCAATTTTCCCTGGCGCATGATGGCCAATTGACTGGCTATGCTTTCTACGTCAGAGACGATATGGGTAGACATGATGACCAGTTTTTTAAAGCCCAGTTCACTGAGCAGATGACGAAAGCGCAGGCGTTCTTCCGGATCCAATCCTGCCGTGGGTTCGTCGACGATGAGAATGTCAGGGTCGTTTAGCAAAGCCTGGGCTATGCCCAGCCGTCGCCGCATACCACCCGAGAATGTTGATGCCTGGCGCTTGGCCTGGTCATGCAAATTCACCATCTCCAGTAAATGCCTGATACGGGCAGGATCACGCACACCCTTGAGCGCAGCAAAGTATTGCATGAATTCCAGTGCAGTCAGGTTGGGATAAATACCAAAATCCTGAGGCAGGAAGCCCAGTCGCTGGCGTATGGCCTGCGGTTTTTTGACGATGTCCTGGCCCTGGAAAAGTATGCTGCCGCTAGTGGGGCGTGTCAGCGTCGCCACCATTTGCATCAGCGTGGTTTTGCCCGCGCCATTATGGCCTATCAGGCCAAGCACACCAGGGCCAAGATGGAGTGACAAGTTATCTACTGCAGTCAGCTTCTTGCCAAAGTTTTTTGTGACATTGCGAATTTCCAGCATCTTGTCCCCCTGTTTTTATCGATAGATCGGATATGTTTGAGTGGGGAAACTGTAAAGAAAATCGCCAGGGTTTGCCCTGGCAATGAGACAGATTGCGGAAATCGCGGTATGAAACGGCGAGCGGAGTGCCTTGATTATATTTTTTGTAAAATGGTTAATGGCTGACGATGAGCCTATACTGACTTGTCACCAAGGCCTTGGTGTTCCCGGGAGTAAGATCATGAGTAAAGTTCAGCAAAGTAACAAAGAAACCAAGAAGCAGGCGGCCAGTACGCCTAAAGAAAAGAAAGCTGCCAAACAAGCCAAGAAGGAGGCTGGAACCGTTGTTCCCTGGACTCAGCGTACTGGCGGCTAAGTTGACTGCTGCCTTAGACTGTTACCAGGGAAATTTAGCCTGGTAGAGGGTGAAATATAGATAGATATGCGGAGCCCCCTGTTCAAGAGAGCTCCGCACACCACAAATTCCCCCGACAAATTACCCAGCCATAAACCTGGCCAGATACTCAGGCGAATTAATAAACTGCCCAATCAGCGTCACCACATCCGTGCCCGACTGCGCCAGCAAATGATCAAAGGTCGCTTGATCCGGCGCATGCCCCAGCAGGCCGATGTAATCCAGCGTCAATGCCACTTTGGATTGAGAATTGGCCTTGAACTCGACCGATTCGGTAAAGCCTGCCAGCACATCGCCACGACTCAAACCATTGCCCAGTTGCCCCAGCCAGTAATCCTTGCCTGCGGTATCAGAAGCCCGGTGCAGCACATTCTGGTAGACCCGTTCCACAAAGGCCGTATTGTCCAATGCGCCATAGGTCTTCTGGAACTCAGTGCTGGCGACGAAGGACGCGCTGATCTTGCTGAGATTCATCCCATCCTTTTGCGCCTGCATCCAGTAAGCCAGGCCATCACGGTCAGGCAGGCGATCAAAGGCCCCAAAGTACAGGCGTGTGATGCCGCCTATGCTTCCCTGGAATTCTGACGATTCCATGAACGACGCTGCCACCTGGGCACGGCTCATCTTGCCGGTATCGATCTGCCCTTGCCAGTATTGCAAACCTGCGGTATCTGCCTCGCGGAACAAGACATCACGGTACAACTGCATGGCAAACAAATCAGAGCGGTGCAATACATCATTGTCTTTCAGGTCCGGTTTGGTGCCTACCCTGATTTCGACGGCATCCGGGATACCATCGCCATCCTTGTCACCGGGCAAAGAGGTATTCGGATTGGTGGGAATGGTGGTTTTAAAGCCCAGGCCACCGCTGATGAGGACTTTGCCATCCACTTTGCCATCGGCATCAAACAAGCCACCGTCGGTGATTTTGAAGTCCACCTTCAGCTTGCCATTCGTATTGGTAATATTGGTGGCGATATTTGTCCAGGTCCCCGCCTTGTCTTGTACCCAGTAGCCATTCACAGGCGTTAATGCATCGGTGTACAGCGACAGCGTGGTTTCCTGACCAGCGGCCAGGCCTTCCAGTTGAGCGGTGAGGATGCCATAAGGCAAGCTCAGCTCTGCTGGCAGATTCG
The DNA here is from genome assembly GCF_049340345.1 of Undibacterium sp. Di27W. Lineage (NCBI taxonomy): Bacteria > Pseudomonadati > Pseudomonadota > Betaproteobacteria > Burkholderiales > Oxalobacteraceae > Undibacterium > Undibacterium sp. Di27W. The sequence goes on from NZ_JBMPOS010000003.1 coordinate 358,145, forward strand.
CCGGGGCAGTCATGGTCGAAGTTTTGGTTTGTGCCAGGAAGTTATTATTGGCCAGGGTCACATAATGCAGGTTGGCCGCCGTATTACTATTCCACATCAGCGAAGTGACGTCTTTTTGTGACTGATCTTGGATGCCGTCGCCATTCCCGTCACCATTACCACCGCCCAGCAGATTGGGCACTTCTGCTTCTGTCTGCTGGCTGATGCCATCGCCATCCACATCGGTATTACCGGTGTTGGGATTGTCTGGTGGCGTGGTAATGCTAAAGGACTGCGAGAGGGTAGGACCGCTATTGCCCGCCAGGTCAACTACCCTGACTTTGAGGGTATTGCCGCCCGCCAGTATCTGGTTAGACAAGCTCCAGCTGGTACTACCAATGGCCGTGACGGTATTGACCCAGCTTGCGCCATTGTCGAGCGAGACTTGCACTGTTTCACCAGCCAGCAAGCCCGCACTCAAACTACCAGTGATGGTTTGCAGATTGATGGTGGTGACAAAGTCTGTCCCACTGACACCATCATCATTGGAGAACTTGAGGTTGCCGATGGCGGTGGTCGGTGCGGTATGGTCAACCTGGTACAACTGCCCAGTAAAGCCACCATTGAGTGGCAGGCTGGAGGTGTCGACGATGCCAGTGCCACTGCCCTTGAGATTGAGACCCAGGCTGCCATCGCCTGTCAAACCAGTGATCTTGACACTATACGTCGAGGGGTCCAGCTGGATGATGCTGCTGATGGTACCTGCTGCCGTGCCGGTACCTGCCAGTTCAAAGGCGCCTGTGGTGACACCGGTGACAGCTTCGCTGAAGGTGACTTTGTACTCTATCGTGCCCAGGCTGGTGTTTTCATTCTGGATACGGGTAATGCCGGTGGCGGTAGGTGCCACATTGTCGCTGACAGCAATGACCAGGCTTTTGTCATAGGCGGAGCCTGCGGCATCAATGGCACGCACCAAAACAGTGTAGTTGCCCGGTGTCATGCTCAGGGGGTTCTTGGCCACCAGGCTGTTGCCACTGATGCTGAACCTGGCATTGTCTTTGTCATTGGCGCCATTGCCGCTCACCAGGCTGAAGCTGGCCGTGTCACCCGGGTTGGGGTCGGTCGCGCTCAGGGTGCCAACGCTGGTATTGGCGGCAGAACCTTGTTGTATCGTGGCATTCGAGAGGCTGATGTTGGTCGGTGCGGCATTGATGCCGGTGGCAATGACGGTGGTGGTGTTGTTGAGGACGGCAGAGGCAATACCGTCATTGGCGCTGATGGTGAAGGTGGTGGTTTCGGTCGCCCCCACCGCTACCCTGCCTGCCGCTGGCTGGAAGACCAGGCCACGAATGGCGGCCTGGACTGCTGCAGGCGTACCTGCTGCATGGGTGTAGGTCAAACCACCATCGGCAGTCGAGAAGCCTGTGGCTGCCAGGGAAGCTGCGGTGAAAGCGCCTTTGGCTGCCAGGTCGGGGCTGATGATGATGGTTTCACTGGCACCGACGTCAGGGTCGGTGATGGTGACGCCGCTGAAAGGAGATACGGTGGTGGTTTCTGTCACAGTCTGGCCTGCGACGACACCGCCTATCGTCGGGGCGACGTTGTTGCCGGTGACGGTTATGCCATTGCCAAACAGGTCGGCGATGGTGACGCCAACATCAGCACCGGTATTCCAGTCTTCCAGCATGCCGAGGTTATAGGTGGTGGTATCCGTGGACGAAGTCCCATCCTTGTTCATCCTCAGGGCCAGGGCCGCCTTGTCGGTGGCGCTCATGGTGATGGTGAAGCTGGTGTTGGACGTGATATCGACGTTGGAAGTATCAGTCAGGGTGTAGTTGAATGCGCCTTGACCCAGCAAACGGATACGGTTGGCAGTGATGTCATTGGCCGCACCCGTCAGTGTCAGGAAGTTGCTGCCTGTGACGACCAGCACACCAGTGGCAACGTTGTAAGTCGCCGATGTGACGGTAGGTGCCACCACGTTGGCAACAGTAATGCCATTGCCGGTCAGGTCGGCAATGACAACCGCTGCATCAGCCCCGGCATTCCAGTCTTCGGCGGCAATCAGGTTATAGGTATTGACACTGGTGGAGCTGGTGCCATTCTTGTTCATGATGAGGTTGGCACCCAGGCGGTCTGCCGCACTGAGGGTCAGGGTGAACGAGGTGGCAGAGGTGATCTCGACATTGGCGGTAGTGGTCAGGGTATAGCTGGCACCACCTTCACCTTGCAGGCTGAATTTGTTGGCGACGATGTCATTGGTGGCACCTGTCAGGCCTTTGAGGCCAGTACCGGTGACGACCAGCACGCCAGTGTTGGCATCATAGGTTGAGGAGGTGATGGTCGGGACCGGGATATTGCTGACGGTAATGGCGGACGTTGTTACCGCGATATTGCCACCGGTAATGGCGCTGTCCCAGTCATCGGCTGCAGCCAGGTTGTAAGTCGTGCCACCCGTGGATGTGGTGCCATTCTTGTTGAACAGGGCTTCAACAGCAGCCTGGTCTGCACCGGCCAGGGTGACTGCAAAGCTGGTGCCGCTGGTAATTTCAACATTGCCGGTCGTCGAGAGTGTACGCGTTGCTGCGCCTTCGCCGGTGATGGTCAGGGCAGTGACAGTAATATCATTGGTGGCACCGATGGTCTTGACCAGGCCAGTACCTGTGACAGTCAGGATGTGGGTGGTGATGTCATAGGTTGCCGACGTAATGGTCGGTGCAGCCACATTCGAGACGGTGACGGCATTGCCGGTCAGGTCGGCACTCGATGTGGTGGTGGCATCCCAGGATGCAGCAGCAGCGAGATTAAAGGTGGTGGTATCAGCCGCTGTGGTGCCGTTCTTGTTCAAGATGCCGTTGATGGCGAGCTTGTCGGCGGCACCTAGCGTAACGATGAAAGACGTGGCACTGGCGGCAGTTGGATTGCTGGTGGCAGCTGTCAGCGTGTAAGAACCGCCTTCGCCAGTGAAACTTAATTTGGTGACATCGATAGTATCGCCACCAACGATATTAACGGCGGACACACTCAAGATGCCAGTTGCAGCATCGTAGGTGGAACTGAGTATGCTAGGAGCCGCAAAGGAGACAGTGATGCCATTGCCAGTCAGATCCTGAATATTGCCGCCAGTGATGGCGCTGTTCCAGTCGTCGGCTGCAGCAAGATTATAGGTGGTAGAACTGCTGGCGGAGGAGGTGCCGTTCTTGTTGAGCAAGCTATCGACTGCGGCGATATCTGCACCGGCCAAAGTAAATGTAAAGCTGGTATCTGACGTAATTTCAACATTGCCTGTAGTGCTTAATGTGCGTGTAGCCCCACCTTCACCTGTAATCGTCAGTTTGGAAATGGTAATGTCGTTGGTAGCACCTATGGTTTGCACCAGGTTGGTACCTGTGATGATGAAGGCATGGGTGGTGCCGTTATAAGTTGCGGACGTAATGGTTGGTGCTGTGACATTGGAGACAGTGACGGCATTGCCGGTCAGGTCTGCGTTGGAAGTTCGGGTCTGGTCCCAGGAAGCAGCAGCGGCCAGGTTAAACGTCGTGGTGTCAACTGCAGCGGTGCCGTTGTTGTTTAAAATACCGTTGATGGCGAGTTTGTCGGCAGCACCTAGCGTGACGATGAAAGACGTGGCACTGGCGGCAGTTGGATTGCTGGTGGCAGCTGTCAGCGTGTAAGAACCGCCTTCGCCAGTGAAACTTAATTTGGTGACATCAATGACGTCGTTAGTGGCAATGTTGACGGCAGACACACTCAGGATACCGGTTGCAGCATCGTAGGTGGAACTGAGTATACTAGGAGCCGCAAAGGAGACAGTGATGCCATTGCCAGTCAGGTCAGCGATATTGCCACCAGTGATGGCGCTGTTCCAGTCGTCGGCAGCAGCAAGGTTATAAGTGGTGGAGCTGCTGGCGGAGGATGTGCCATTCTTGTTGAGCAAGCTATCGACAGCGGCAATATCTGCACCGGCCAGGGTAAAGGTAAAGCTGGTGTCTGACGTGATTTCAACATTGCCGGTGGTGGACAATGTACGTGTTGCACCACCTTCACCAGTAATCGTCAGTTTGGAAATCGTCAAGTCATTGGTCGCGCCTATGGTTTTGACCAGATTGGTGCCAGTGACTATGAATACGTGGCTAGTACCATCGTAAGTAGCTGATGTAATCGTTGGTGCTGCGACATTCGAGACGGTAACGCCGTTACCTGTCAGGTCAGCACCAGAAGTTCTGGTCTGGTCCCAGGAAGCGGCAGCGGCCAGGTTAAACGTCGTAGTATCAACTGCAGATGTACCATTTTTGTTCAGAATGCCATTGATGGCGAGCTTGTCGACAGCACCCAGCGTGACGATGAAAGAATTGGCACTTGCGGCAGTTGGGTTACTGGTATCAACGGTCAGCGTGTAAGACCCGCCTTCGCCAGTCACAGTTAATTTGGTGACGTCGATGACGTCGTTGTTGGCAATGTTGACGGCGGACACACTCAGGATCCCGGTTGCAGCATCATAGGTAGAACTCAGGATACTTGGTGCTGCAAAGGAGACATTGATGCCATTGCCGCTCAGGTCAGCGATGTTGCCGCCGGTGATGGCGCTGTTCCAGTCGTCGGCTGCGGCAATGTTATAAGTGGTGGAACTACTGGCGGAGGATAGGCCATTCTTGTTAAGCAAGTTATCGACAGCGGCAATATCTGCACCGGCCAGGGTGAAGATGAAGCTGGTGTCGGACGCGATTTCAACATTGCCAGTGGTGCTCAAAGTGCGCGTGGCCCCGCCTTCACCGGTAATCGTCAGTTTGGAAATGGTAATGTCGTTGGTGGCACCTATGGTTTGTACCAGATTGGTACCTGTGATGACGAAAGCATGCGTGGTGCCGTTATAAGTCGCAGACGTGATGGTTGGGGCTGTGACGTTGCCGACCGTGACGCCATTGCCAGTCAGATCTGCTGGTGTAGTGACTGTCGTGTCCCAGCTTGCTGCTGCTGCCAGGTTAAATGTCGTCGTATCAACGGCTATAGTGCCATTATTATTCAGCACACCATTGACAGCCATTTTGTCTGCAGCGCTCAGAGTGACTGAGAATGCAGTCGCACTGGTCGCAGTGACATTGGCCGTGGTCAGAGTATATGAACCCGCCTGACCAGTCAGGGACAGTTTGGAAACATCAATGGTATCGCCACTGGCGAGATTGGTACCAGTGACAGACAGAATACCCGTGCTGGCATCATAAGTGGCTGAGGTGATGGTCGGAGATACGACATTCGATACGGTAATGCCATTGCCTGTCAGGTCAGCGATATTGAGCGTCGCATCAGCACCATTGGCCCAGTCATCTGCTGCAGCGAGGTTGTAGGTGGTGCCGCCTACCGATTGCGTGCCATTGTTATTGAGCAGAGTGCGCAAACCCAGTTTATCGGTCGCAGACAGTGTCAATGTAAAGCTGGTATCAGAACTGATTTCTACATTAGGTGTATCGGTCAGGGTATATGTGCTGCCACCTTGTCCTGTCAGCGTAAATTTGTTGGCAATAATATCGTTGGTGGCACCAGCGCGATGGGTAAAGCCCGTGCCTGTGACCACCAGATTGCCGGTGCTGGCATCATAAGTGGCTGAGGTGACGGTAGGTGCCGCGACCGTGGCAGTAATGCCATTGCCAGTCAGGTCGGCAATGACAACCGCTGCATCTGCGCCTGCTGCCCAGTCTTCTGCTGCAGCGACGTTGTAGGTAGTACCACCGGTGGAACTGGTGCCGTTTTTGTTGACGATCTGGTTGATACCTGACTTGTCAGTGGCGCTCAGTACCAGTGAAAAGCTGGTAGCCGATGTGATCTCTGCATTTGCCGTGTCCGTCAGGGTATAGGTGGCACCGCCCTCACCAGTCAGTGTGAATTTATTGGCGACGATGTCATTCGCTGCACCGTTCAGTATAGTCAAGCCTGTGCCGGTAACGACCAGAACACCAGTACTGGAGTTATAGGTTGCCGAAGTGATGGTAGGGACGGCAGCATTGGATACCGTCACAGCATTCGTCAAATCCTGGATATTTCCACCAGTGATGGGGCCGTCCCAGTCATCTGCAGCTGAGAGATTGTAAGTCGTGCCACCAGTAGAACTGGCGCCGTTCTTGTTGAAGAGGATATTGACGGCATCAATATCTGCACCAGCCAGGGTGAAAATGAACGTCGTGTCATTCGTGATTTCTACATTGCTGGTAGTAGAAATCGTGCGGGTGACGCCACCTTCACCGGTAATGGTCAGTTTATTGATGGTGATATCGTTGGTGGCACCTACTGTCTTGACCAGGCCAGTGCCTGTGACGGTGAATATACCGGTGCTTGCATCATAAGCTGCTGAAGTGATGGTCGGTGCAGTGACATTCGAGACGGTGACGCCATTGCCAGTCAGATCGGCAGCAGCAGAAGCAGTGACATCCCAGTTAGCGGCAGCTGCCAGGTTAAAGGTCGTCGTACTTGCTGCAGTCGTGCCATTCTTATTCAGCAGGCCATTCACGTTCAATTTGTCGGCCGCACCCAGCGTGACAGAAAAACCGTTGACGCTGCCAGCAGTGACGTTGGCAGTGGCATTGGTCAAGGTATATGAGCCGCCTGCTTCACCTGTCAATGACAATTTACTGACATCTATCGTGCCGCCATTGGTGATATTGGCACCGGTGACAGTGAGAAGGCCAGTGCTGGCATCGTAAGTGGCACTCGTGATAAGCGGTGGCGCAAAGGATACAGAGATGGCGTTAGTCGCGTCAGAAATGTCACCACCGGTGATGGCGCTATTCCAGTCATCTGCTGCAGCCAGGTTGTAGGTAGTACCACCGCTGGAAATGCTGCCATTCTTATCGAGTAGTGCTCTGACTGCAGCAATATCAGCACCTGCCAGTGTGAGTGTGAAACTGGTAGCACTGTTGATTTCCACATTGCCAGTGGTAGAAAGCGTACGAGTAACACCGCCCTGACCCGTTATGGTCAGGGTAGAGACGGTGATATCGTTATTGGCACCGCTGACACTGACCAGATTGGTACCAGTGACGACAAATGTATTCGTAGTGTAATTATAGGTAGCCGAGGTAATCGTGGGTGCTGTCACGCTGGATACAGTCACGCCATTGCCGGTAGTATCGGCAGCAGCGCTTGCTGTTGAGTCCCAGCCAGCTGCGCCGGCAATGTTGAAAGTCGTGCCGCCAGCAGCGCTGGTACCATTTTTATTCAATAAACCATTGATTGCCAGTTTGTCAGTTGCACTTAGTGTCAGTGTGAACGCGGTGGCACTCGTGGCAGTGGTATTGGCGGTGTCGGTCAGCGTGTAAGTTGAACCACCTTCACCAGTCAATGTAAATTTATTGGCAACAATGGTGTCGCCAGTAACCATTGTTGAGCCTGTAACGGTCAGTACGCCGGTAGCTGCATTATAGACGGCGCTGTTGATAGAGGTAGGTGGTTGTATGTTGGCAAGAACAATGTCATCGAAACCAGCATAACGCACCTTGTTACCGTTCGAGGTCGCTGTCATGATAATTTTAGTAACGCCGGTCATGCCACTAAAATTGAGAGTCGTTGTCGTGCCGCTAGCGCCGGTAATTGACTTATTGTTTGTCGCAACCAGGGTATTGTTCGCGTTATAGCCTTTGAAGACAAAGTCCTGAGCAAGACTTTGGGTAATTAAAACGATAGAGCTTGCGTCAAACTGTTGGCCAGTTTGAAAAGAAAAAGTAATAGAAGTTTCGGTACCGGCATCGTAGTAATCGGTTGTGATGTAGCCGCCGGGGTCTCTGGAAATATCTTTTACTGTGCCGTCAATTTTGAATAAATAGGATGAATTATTGTTTACCTGATAGATGACGTCGTTCACGCCACTTGAAGCACCGCCTGCAACACCGCCTGCGCTCCCTGGAGCGTTGAAGTTTGCTGCGGTATTAAAATTCAGCGTTGCCGAAGCAATGTTCAGTACATTGTGATACAACGCCTGCAGTTGTGGATTCCCGACAGAGCTTGTTTCAATGCTGCCGCTGTTGACCTCAAGATTCCAGTTGGCATTAAATGGCTTACCACCGGTCAAGTCATTCGATGCCGCGATGTCCGCACCAGTGATGACGGCCAGTTGGTCGATGAAAGCTTTTCCCTGATTTGCCCCAATGTCACAGCCGTATAGAAGGATGTCGCCATCTTTGCTTAAAGAATCTCCAATGGTTTTCAGTTCTGCTGCATGGCTACTCAGGGTGGATTGATCAAGTATCAGCCCACCCAGATTGACCGAGGCTTCCTTGCCGTGAGAGATCAAATGCAAGGCATCGATATCTTTGCGACCAGCGAGAATGTCGGCCATTTGCGCAAGACCATCCTTGCTTGAATCAAGGATATGAACTTCCCGGCCATCGCCTATGCCTTTGAGCAGTGTATCTATGTCGCGCACATTGTCTTCGATAAAGACAATTTCTACGCGCCCCGATACGGGTGGGGCATAAGGTGCACTGGAATTGGAAGGTGCTGTCAGAATTGCCAGGGATGAAGCATCAAATTTCGGTGCTTCCTGTTGTGCAACCGTGCCAGTGTTAATGCTCAGAATATCGAAGTCAGTTTGTTTATTGATGATGGAGTTGTTCATGATTCGTTTTCTTTCACATTTAACTTGGGAGCAATGACGTTTGCTGCACTACCGCTGGGGTCAGACCAGAAAGTCAGTTTCGAGTATTTGTCAAATAAATCGGGGGGGATGATAGTGCGTCGTTCAGTAAATTCAACTTTGGGCTTTACCTTGTGCAAGCCTGATGCACCCAGTTGCAAGTCAAAATCCGGAGCGTCGTATTCCAGGGTTTCAAAGTCATGCTGGAAATAAGGTTCATTAATAAACTGGTATAGCAGTTGCATGACTTTTTCTGGCGCCTGTGCCAGCAAATCATAGTCAATCACCAGCAGGGATTTTGCATGTTCACCATAAAATGCTTCGCGCAAACCTGCCCAGGAATAACCAACCATCTGATCATGCTGTGTCAGACCTTCGCAACGCTGGTACACGGTAGTACGTGACATGCTGCTGCCAAACAGTTTGCTGTTTTCATAGGGATTGTTGCGGAATTGACGCTCTATGCTATCCATGACCCAGGCCACATTGCGTACGCAGGCAATCATTTTGGAATTCGGGAACAAGTCCTTCAGCAGTGGCAGCTTGGTGCTCCACATGCGGTTGGTATCAAAGATGACTTCCTTGTCCAGCTCATTCTTGTAATAGGAATCGAAAAGACCGCGCATGAGGTCTTTTCTTTGCGTCTGATTCACCAGGCTGGATACTTCACTCCCGGCGCTCACTTGTGTCAGTACCGCATTGACCAGCGCACCTACGGCGCTGCTCATGCCCGCCTGAAAGCGCGGATTTTGACGCAGAATAGCTGCCAGCAAGGTCGAACCCGAGCGAGGCAGTCCAGAGATGAAGTGGTATTTTGCTTGTTCCATGAATTTCAAATTTTTAAAAATGCGGCAAGTTGGCTGATTGCTGTAGCTATCTGAACCTGATCAGTATCTATTACGCATTCCGCAGACGTGGGCGCCTCATAAGGCGCGGAAATACCTGTCAGTTGCAGTGTTGGATTTTGTTTTGCCTTTGCATACCAGCCCTTGGGGTCGCGTTGCTGGCAGATATGTAAAGGGGTGGAGATATAGGTTTCGACAAATTTGTCGTGACCAATGATGCCGCGTGCTAAAGCGCGCCCGCGCATACTGGGGGAGACGAGAGCGACGATGGCAGAAATACCGTTCTGGTTGAGCAGGCGGGCCATTTCTGCTGTCCTGCGGCCTTGCTCTTCACGGTCCGCCAGACTGAAACCCAGATCCTTGGATAAACCCTGCCTGATTTCATCACCATCCAGCACACAGACTGGGACAGACAGTTCGCGCAGATGCTGCGCCAGGCTTTGCGCAAGTGTTGTTTTCCCCGCGCCGGGCAGGCCACTGAGCCACCAGGTTTTGACTTTGTTTGCAGCAGGTTCTGTACTGCTCTCTATTTTCTTACTTCCAGGCATCTGCACACCACCGATAAGCTAAAGAAATCGGGACTAAGCAGAAACCCGATACGAAACAAATCAGAAATCAGCAAGGGCTGTTTTATTGTGCTATAGCAAGCTCACATATGCTGCCAGTCAGTTTGGTATGCCAATATTTCTGACGTGCAATCTATCTTGATTATTCATGAAGATAAATTGTTAAGTGTTAAAAAGCTAACTGCGATATTAACATTGAAAACTTTTTTTGCGTGCAAATGTAACAAAAAAACTGCTAATTAAATAAGCAATATCAATGAAAAATTTGAATGTCACGCAAACAAGCTCAGAAATCTTGGTGTGAGGGAAATTAATTGAAGAAGACTTGGTAGTACAGGCAGGTGCTGCCGTCTTCATGTGGGCGTTGATATTGCCCCTTGGCATGGTCTGCCAGCGTGGGGGCGATGGTCCAGACCTGTTTCCCCAAAGAAGGGTGCTCGATGAAATAATTATCCTGGGCCAGGGGCTGCCTGGAGGATCCAGCAAAAATGAGCAGTAAAGGTGTGCGGAAACTCTCAGGCACGCCACGGCGTGGGCGCTCTTCCGCCTCTACCAGTTCCAGATGCATGATGCCATTCGAGGTTTCGATTTGAAACTTGTTGCCGATGAGAGGGTGTACTTGTTCTAGGCTAATGGACATAGTCAATGTTGTGAAAAGTTTCACTTGCAAGAAAACACAAGCATAGGCAGGATGATATGCATGTTATTTTAACCAGCTTGGGAGTGCTTGTGTACAAATTACCTGCTGCGCTTGCGTTGCGTAAAGTACTGGACCTTGACCAGGCTTTCCTGGATGCCCTGTATGCCAGTCGCCGTGAGGATTTACGGCAAATGCCTATGGATGCGGCTTTCATCGCCCAAATGATCAAAATGCAACAACATGTGCAAATGGAAGGGGTCAGGATGAACTATCCTGATGCCGGGCATTATCTGGTGGAGGATGCTGGCCTGGCGGTCGGGCGTGTCATTATTGATACAGGTGAGGCGGATTTGCGTCTGTTGGATATCGCGATTATCCCATCTGCACAGCGTCAGGGGATTGCGCGGGCCATCTTGCAGGCGATGCAGGCAGAAGCGCAAGAACAAGGCAAAGGTATACGTCTGGCGGTAGAGCAAACCAATTTTGCTGCCCGTGGCTTGTATATGCAACTGGGTTTTACTGTGCAGAGTACAGATGCCTTGTTTGATCAAATGTACTGGCACGATCATGCGCAGACTGAGCTGCGTAGCAATATCCTGCGGGCAGTCATGCTCTCCAGAGTCAATGTCAGCCATAGCGGACAGGCCGATGCCAGCAATTAGCCGTTATTTCAAGCTGCCATACTCTTTTGATTTGCCACGCCTGCGTGCAGAGCTGCGGCAATTAGAAGCCTCTGTATGGATACGACATTTCAATACCAGTGCCTATGTGAATGACTGGTCCTGCCTGCCGCTGCGTGCTGTTGATGGCCGTATCGATCACATCATGCCTGTCAATGAAGGCAATTTTCAAGATACGGTGCTGATGCAGAGTTGCCCTTATCTCAGGGAAGTGGTGGATTTTTTCCCATGTGAAAAAACTTCTGTGCGCCTGATGTCGCTGCAAGCAGGTGGCATCATCAAGGAACACAGGGATGACGGTACTTCTCTGGAGGATGGGATTACCCGTCTGCATATTCCGATCACCACATCGCCCGAAGTGCTATTCAAAATCGATGGTGAAGAAGTCCATTTCACGGCGGGTGATACCTGGTATCTGAATGCCAGTTGCCTGCATGGCGTAGTCAATGCCAGTGCGCAGGCCAGGGTCCATCTGATGCTGGATTGTGTCAGCAATGTCTGGCTGGAACAGGTATTTCGCGATGCTGGCTGGGTCGCCAGGGCCAGGCCCAAATATGATGATCCGGCCATCCACGACGGCAATGTGGAGGAAGTGATCAGCATGTTGCGCGCATCTGGAGCAGGCGCAGGCTTGCAGATCGCCAGGCGTCTGGAAGCCATCATGCTGGGTCAGCTAGTGCCTGGGGAATAAGCGTGTCATTGATGACTGGTCAGCCAGGCTTCGCCGCGGAAGAAAGAGCTTTGCAGCGAGCTCAGCATATCGATGCCCGGCATTTGCCTTCCATGCTGGGCTGGTTTCCGGTAGCAATCAGTGCAGAACAGGCGAGTGTATGCTGGCGTCATCTTGGTGAGATCAGGTTTATTGAGTCTTTTTTTCTCGATACTCTGAATCAGCAAAGCCGTGAACAAAGGCAGTTGTGCCTGACACCGCTGGTCAGTTTGAGTGAGCAGTTAGCCGGTATGCCATGCGTGGCGCCTACGGCTTTTATCTTCCACGTCTCGCGTTGTGGTTCTACCCTGTTGACGCAAATGCTGGCATCACTGCCGCAATGCATGGTCATGTCTGAGCCGCCAGTCATGGACGCTTTTTTTCGCTACTACCATGCGCATCCTGACATGCCGGATGCGATTGCGACTTTCAGGCATTTAATCAGCGCGCTCGGGCAACAGCGTCATCAGGAAGAAAGTCATTTTTTTATTAAATTTGATAGCTGGCATCTAGCCTGGCTGCCTTTTGTGCGCGAGGCTTATCCCGATATACCCATCATCTTTTTATACCGTGAACCGCAAGCCGTACTGGCTTCCCATCAGCGCCAGCGTGGGCCGCAGATGATACCCGGTTTATTGAATACCACCCGCCTGCAAGCGACAAACTTGCCTGCCTCAGCCGCAGATTTTAATGCTTATACAGCAAGCATATTGGCCTGCATGCTGGAGGCTGGTTTTGAGCATACGATATCTGCACGCCTGATTTTATTGAATTACAGCCAGTTACCGGATGTTTTATGGAATGAGTTGTTAGCGCTGTTTCAACTGGATTGCAATGCGCAAGAATTATTGACGCTGAAAGCACGCTCGGCCTTGCATTCCAAGCACAGGCATCTGGGTTTTAGTGGTGACCCTGAATTGAAGTCCAGGGAGATGGGGGGAGCAGAACTACCCAGCCTGCAATATTGCGATCAAATTTATGCTCAATTAGAGAGTTTAAGGCTAAAAGTTAAAATTTGTAAAGTTGCACAATGATGCAAAAATTGCAGTGTTATTTCCATATAACAGTTGTAGAATTGGTTTGCTTTTTTTGAAATTGCTTGTTTTTTTGCATATGAAAGCCATTGATGAAAGCTCTGAATTCGAACCGCAATGGAGGCTTGAATGCAGAATAGACTAGATAGCACCATCCTTATTTAAACGATAACTTGAATTGGAGTATGCAATGGATGCATTCATGGGTACCATATTGGCTGTAGGCTTTAACTATCCTCCACGTGGCTGGCTGTTCTGCAATGGGCAGACTGTCTCTATTGCACAAAACTCAGCCATGTTTGCCTTGCTGGGCACCATGTATGGTGGCGATGGCCAGGCTACTTTTGGCATCCCTGACTTGCGTGGCCGTGTAGTAGTTGGCTCCCAGGGTGCGGGCCCAGGTATTGCCAATGTCACGCAAGGTGAAAAAGCGGGTACGAATAACGTGACTGCTATTTCTACCGGTACTGGTAGTGTCACTTTGACAGTAGCGAACTTGCCAGCCCATACACATAGCGTAGCTGTTAATGGTTCTGCCTTTACTACCGCATCGGTCATGAATGCGACCAGCAGCGGCCCAGCATCGCCAGCGTCATCAGGAACGGCACCATCTTCCAATGCCATACTGTGCAATTCTGGTGGTGGTGGTACTTCAGGTGCTGTTTATTTGCCAACAACTGGTGATGCGACTAACCTGGTTCCACTTAATCCCAAGAGTGTTGTAACTACAGTATCTGGCACAGTCAGTGTCACTTCTGGTTCTACAGGCACTGGCACAGCGACAGCATTCCCGGTGACTGTGTCATCAACTAATACCATCATGCAACCTTACCTGGGCTTGAACTACATCATCGCCATGGAAGGCATATTCCCATCCAGGAACTAAGTTTTACCTGCATAAAAAAATGGCGCCAGGATCAAGGGCGCCATTTTTTATGTCTGTGTTTGTAATTTCCCGCCTGAGACTCTTTCTATGCTGGCCAGATCACGCCAGCTTTGCACCTCAATCAAACCAGCCTGTATTAACAAGCCCCGCACTGCTTCTGCCTGATCGTAGCCATGCTCCAGCAAAATCCAGCCATCTGACTGCAAGTGCACATGTGCCTGGCCTATGATGTGGCGATAGGCTGATAAGCCATCGGCATGATCAGTCAGCGCATCAACTGGCTCAAAACGCAGGTCCCCCTGTTGTAAATGCACATCATTATTGACGATGTAAGGCGGGTTGCTGACGATAGTCTGGAATTGCTGGCCTGCCAGAGCCGCATACCAGTCACTGAGATGAAACGCCACTTTAGCGGCAGGCAAATGTCGCCTGGCATTTTCCTGGGCCACTGCCAGTGCGGCAGGGCTGACATCCAGGGCCGTCACTTGCAAGTCTGGTCTCTGGTGGGCAATAGCCACGGCGATTGCCCCTGAGCCTGTGCCCATGTCCAGCAGGCTGGAATTGTCTGGCGCATATTGCAGCGCCAGTTCCACCAGCAATTCGGTGTCAGGGCGGGGGATGAGCACGGCGGGTGTGACATGGAAATTCAAGCCAAAGAATTCCCGCTCTTGCACGATGTAGGCGATGGGCTCGCCCTGGATGCGGCGACTGAATAACTCATCCATGATGGCGAGTTGTTCAGGATTGAGTTGCAGCTCAGACTGAGTGATCAGTTGTATGCGCGTCAAACCCAGGCCATGCATGAGCAGCAAACGGGTATCTATGCGTTCCAGCGGGCTGGCGTTTTCACAGCCAGCCAGGGTGATGCCAGGCTCTAGCCAGTCCAGCATTAGCGTGAGGGGCCAAACATGCCGCGCTGGGTTTTTTGATTGCGTATCAAGACAATCAACAGTGTCAGGCTAAATAATATAAAAAATATGCCTGCCCAGGCTGGCAAGGACAAGCCCAGGGTAGGTGGGTAAGGGGTTTCACATAAGCCATCCGCCTTGAACATGGCTGGCCACCATTGCGCCAGGAAAATACTGTTCAAGCCGGTTTCCAGTGGGTCTATGCCACAAGACAGGGCAGGGTGTTCGAGTATCCAGACATGCTTGCCAGCCACACCTGCGCCGATCAGGGCAGATAATAAAGCCATGCCAGTAGTGAGACGGTGCAGGATGCCATCTGTCGTTACCGCAATCAGGCAGAAAATCGCGATCAGGGCAAAGGCGTAGCGCTGGAATACGCAATACGGGCAAGGCAGCATTTTTTCGACGATTTGCAAATACATGGCAGCCGCCAGCAAACCCACACAAGTAATGGCAACCGACAGCAGAATTTTTTTCGACAGATTCATGGTGAACGCGATGAAAGTATAGGTATAGGATGCAGGTCTGGTGTTTTAGTTCTGCATCACATGATAGTGGCAGCGAGTATCCGACAGTTTACTGCCATTGCGCAATCAAAAAATCATGATATTACGCGAAAGCATGTTTTACCCTGGGGATAGGCTGTGCCCGCCGTGTCAATCATCACCCAGTTCAGCCAGCAGTTCTGCCTGGTGTTCTGCTACCAGGGCGGTCGTCAGCTCATTGAGTTCACCATCCATGATGAAGTCCAGTTTGTACAGCGTCAGGTTGATGCGGTGATCCGTCATGCGGCCTTGCGGATAGTTGTAGGTGCGTATGCGCTCACTGCGGTCACCGGAGCCGATCAGGCTCTTGCGGGTGGCCGCCTCCTTGGCTTGCTTCTCGCGCAACTGGCCATCCATGATGCGGGTTGCCAGCACGCGCATGGCTTGTGCCTTGTTTTGATGCTGGCTGCGGCCATCCTGGCATTCCACCACGATGCCGGTGGGGATGTGCGTCAGGCGCACTGCTGAATCGGTCTTGTTGATATGCTGACCACCGGCACCACTGGCGCGGAAAGTATCTATGCGCAAGTCAGCATTGTTGATGACCACGTCGGCCAGCTCATCTGCCTCGGGCATGACGGCAACTGTACAGGCCGAGGTGTGGATGCGGCCCTGGGTTTCTGTTGCGGGTACGCGCTGCACGCGGTGGCCGCCGGATTCAAATTTGAGTTTGGAATAGACACCCTGGCCAGCCAGACGCACGATGACTTCTTTGTAGCCACCCAGCTCGGATGCTGATTCTGACATGATCTCGGTCTGCCAGCGATTGCGCTCGGCAAAGCGCATATACATGCGCAGCAAGTCACCGGCAAACAGCGCAGCCTCGTCACCACCCGTACCAGCGCGTATCTCCATGAGGATATTGCGCTCGTCATTCGGGTCCTTGGGCAGCAGCATGGTTTGCAAATCACTTTCCAGTGTTTGCATGGTGTTTTTGGCTGCTTCGATTTCATCCTGGGCAAAGGCTTTCATGTCCGGGTCGCTGAGCATGAGTTCGGCCTCGGCGATATCAGCCTGGGCTTGTTTGTAGTTGTTGTACAGAGCGACCAATGGGTCTAGCTCGGCATGCTCACGATTGAGTTTGCGGTAGGTGTCCATGTCATTGGTGGCACCTTCCTGCATGAGCAAGTGGCCGACTTCGTCCAGGCGTTCGGCAAGCTGGTCCAGCTTGTGTAGCATTGATGGTTTCATGATGTACTCTTGGTCTCTATAGCTAATGGGGCTAATGAAGCTAATGATAGGGCGGGTCAGTTTGACCCAGAAGAAAATGCCCGTAAACGCTTACGCGCACAGGCCAGCAGCGTAGCGTTCGCTAACGCTTGGTGCGGAATAATTGAGGGAGCAGTGTTGCCAGGCGGGCGCGTTCATCGCCGCTGGCTTGATGCAGGGCCTGTTGCGGGCCATGCAGGAATTTGGCGGTGATGCCCTTGGACAGGGCTTCGAGCACCGCGTCTATATCATCGCCACGTGCCAGCATCTTGCGCGCACGCTCGAGTTCTATCAGACGCAATTGCTCGCTGCTTTCATGCAGGTCCTGTATCACTGGTACAACAGCGCGGCCATCGACCCAATGCATGAAGGATTGCACGCGGGTTTCTATGATGGCTTCAGCCTGTGCCACCGCAGCCTGGCGGTTTTCCA
This sequence comes from Undibacterium sp. Di27W, assembly GCF_049340345.1. Lineage (NCBI taxonomy): Bacteria > Pseudomonadati > Pseudomonadota > Betaproteobacteria > Burkholderiales > Oxalobacteraceae > Undibacterium > Undibacterium sp. Di27W. The sequence continues at coordinate 375,201 of NZ_JBMPOS010000003.1, forward strand.
GGCCGGTTTGCACGACAGTGCCAAGGTCGTCGACGGTATATAAAAACACGTCATCCAGCTTGGCAACTTCAGGTTCTATATCGCGTGGTACTGCCAGGTCAACCATGAAGATGGGGCGGTGTTTGCGCGCCTTGACGACACGTTCTACCAGGCCCAGGCCTATGATGGGCAGGGAAGATGCAGTGCAAGAAACGATGATGTCGAATTGCGCCAGTTGCTGCGGCAAATCGGCCAGGCGTATGGCCTTGCCGCTGAAGCGGTGGGCCAATGCTTCGCCACGTTCCAGCGTGCGGTTGGCAATGGTGAGCGACTTGGGGTTTTGTGCCGCAAAATGGGTGGCGCACAACTCTATCATTTCGCCAGCACCGATGAACAGGACATGCTGGTCAGCGATCTTGTCAAAAATACGTTGCGATAATCTGACCGCAGCTGCCGCCATGGAGACGCTGTGCGCGCCTATTTCTGTGGTAGTGCGTACTTCCTTCGCGACAGCAAAGCTGCGCTGGAACATCTGGTGCAAATAAGTGCCCAGGCCACCGGCAGCTTCTGCCTGGCGTACCGCATCTTTCATTTGCCCGAGGATTTGCGGCTCACCGATGACCATGGAATCCAGGCCAGAGGCCACGCGGAAGGCATGTCTTACCGCATTATCTTGCGGCAGGGTATACAAGTGCGGACGTAAATCTGTGTAAGACAGCTTATGAAAATCCGCCAGAAAATGCGCAGTAGAATCAATCGCATTGGCACCAGTACAGGCTGCGTACAGTTCTGTGCGGTTGCAGGTGGACAGGATTGCTGCCTCATTCCCATGCCTTGCTACATTGTCATCGCGACCAAACCAGGCGCGCGCAGCCACTACCGCCTGAGATATTTGCTCAGGCGAGAAGGCGACCTTTTCGCGCAAGGACAGCGGCGCGGTCGTGTGGTTGAGGCCTACGGCAGACAGTTGCATTGCAAATAAGCTGAGGGAGGATGTAAGCCTGCATTATAACGCTTTGCATGAGCATTTTCTTGAACGCAGCTACTTGATGCATATCAAGAACCCTTACGGTTCAAGAATTATGTTATTTTTGCAACGTGCTAATCAGCAAGTATGTATCATTGCAATTCTGTTTGATGGGCATTAATCCAGATCAGCAGGGACGCGTATATTAAAAGTCGTACCCTCATTGGGCACGCTGGTGAAATCGATGCTGGCCTGATGTCTGTCCAGCACCGCCTTGACGAAGACCATGCCCAGGCCTATGCCATCATTCTTGGGTTGCTCATTGGTCTTGAAACGCTGGAAGCGCTGGAACAGCTTGGTCTGGTCCGCCCTGGTAATACCATAACCCTGGTCGGCAATGGAGCAGACGATGACGGCATCTGCCAGGTGTTGCTCACGTATCAGTGAGCAGGTAATCGTGGTATCCCTGGGGCTGTACTTGATGGCGTTTGAGAGCAGATTGGTCAATACCCTGGTCATGAGGGAGTTGTCTACCATGACAGGGAATTCTTCATCCTGGATTTTGGTTGTGATGCGGATATTCTTGCTGCGCGCCAGTGACCACATTTCTTCGGTCGCTACCAGCAGGATGTCCTGGAAATCGGCTTCTTCATAGCGATAATCCTGGGATTCTGCCTGCGCCAGTTGCACGAAGTTGTCGGCCAGGCCCAGGGTGGCGCGCGAGGCTTTTTCTATGCGCGACATGAATTCTTCAGTAGTCAAAGCGGTTGACGCATCTTTTTGCAATTCCAGCAAGGCCAGTATCGAGGCCTGCGGTGCGCGCATGTCGTGGGAAATAAAATGCAGGGTTTCATCACGGCTGCGCTCGGCTGCGCGCACGCTGGTGATATCGATGAGACTGACTATCCAGCCTACCAATTGCTTTTCACCGTTGTAACTCGGTGCACTCTTGATCAGCAAATCCTTGCCTTGCGGGTCGCGCACTTCTATCCCTTGTGACATGGCCTTGCTATGTTTGATATCGAGCAAATCCCACCAGCTAAAGCTGGTATCGAGCCCGGATTCACCGTTTTGTGGCGGCGACATCTTGGCAAACAGATAAGGCACCAGGGCATCATGCACCTTAGGCATGCCTATGCCCGCAAAGTAGCTCAGGGCTGGCTGGTTGGCCAGCAAGACATTGCCATCGGTGGTGGTGACCATGGTGGCGTCGGGCAGGCTGGCCAGGCTGTCGCTGACAAACTGGCGCAAGTCACGCACACGGTCTACCGCTTCGCGCATGGCATTGATGCTTTGTTCCAGGGTATCGGTCAGGGCGCGTCCTGGTTGCTCTTCATCTTCATCGATAAACTCGGGCAAGAGATGCGGCTCCTGGTCGAGTATCCTGAATTCTTCAGCCAGGAAGCGGATTGCTGCTTCCAGCCTGCGCCAGCTCCACAAAGGATAAGCCAGCGCCAGCGCCAGCAAGGCAGTGGTGGGCGCTGCCCAATAGCCGCTGTAACGCAGGCTGGCCCAACTGCCCAGAATGGCAATCATTGCCACCACGGCAGTGGCCAGCAGGGCCTTGCGCGGTGACAGCATTTGATAAGCCGTCAAGGCCAGTGCCACTGCCAGCAAATTGAACAGGTAGAGATAGACAGACGGCGCTGTCCGTATGCTGCGCTGGTCCAGCAATGCAGCCAGGATATTGGCATTGATCTCGACACCGGAAATCATGCCTTCATTACCTGACACCGGGGTAGGAAAGGAGTCGGCCATGGCGCTCGCCGTAGGCCCCACCAGGACATACTTATTCTTGAAAAAGTCGGCTGGCACTTCGCCCCGCAAGACGCTGACATAAGGCACGGTACGGAAGTGCCCGCTGCTGCCAGCGAAGGGGATATGCATCAAATAATCGCGCTGCCAGGTGCCAGGTTCGGTTGGCGCATTGCGCATGGCGGCAGCCAGGCGCTCGCCTGGTAAATCTGTTTCTGTCCCTGGGGTGGTTTTGCTGCCTATGTCAGCCAGGGCCAAAGCAAAATGCGGCCACCATTCACCATTCATGCCTTCACGCAAAAATACGCTGCGGGCTACGCCATCCTTGTCCAGCTCTAGATTGATATGCGCCAGCTGGCGGGCCGCACTGGCCAGCAAGGGGATAGGGCGTACTGTCATCAAGCCCCTGCCTGCATTTTCTGAAATCAGGGGCAAGACCACATTATTGCTGCGGACGATGGCTTCTGCCAGTTGCTGGTCACCGTTTTTGGCTTGCTCATCGCGCTCTTCGGCTTCGGTAAACACAAAGTCCATGCCTATGGCAGTCGGCTGGGCGGCGCTGATTTGCTTGATGAGTTCTGCATGACGCAGGCGTGGCCAGGGCCACTTGCCCAGTTCCGAGAGACTATGGCTGTCTATGCCTACGATGATGATGTCATCCCGCGCCGGGCGGGAATTGACTTGCATGAGCCTGTCATACAAGACCAGGTCTGCTCGCTCCAGCGCCTTGTAATACAAAAGGCCAGCGGTGAAAAGAAGGATAATGGTACTGAGAACCAGCCACTCCCGTAGTGCAATTCGTTCTACTTGTAAGTGGCTGTTTTTCATGTAGTGATGCTATTGATCTGACCTTATGTGATTGTATCCCAATAATATCTTAATAATTGGTGCCTACCGGCCCGCCGCCACTTTGTATTGCCGTACCATCACCACTGGTCCAGCGCGGCAGCAGGGTGATTTTCTGGGTGGCAGTGAAAGCACTGACATAGCCATCGGGGTCAGTGGAACGGACGCGGATAAAGTAAGTACCAGCTTGCGGGCGCGCTATCTTCAGTTCAGCCTTGTCGAGTTCCTTGTCCAAAAACAGTTTTTTGAACTCGGCGTCGGTGCTGATCTGTATCAGGAATTTTTGGCCTGGCTCTGATGCCCAGTTAAAGGACAATAGATTGCCATTGCCTTCATCTGGCGGTGCCAGGCTGGTGACAGGCAAGACCGTGAATTTCTGTACGTCGCTATAGGGGCCATGATCCGCTTTGCCGCTATTGTTCGCTATCGTTGCTACGCGCCAGTAATATTCGCCATCCTTGGGGCGATCAGCGCTGAACTGCACTTGCTTGAGATCAGCTTTGTCGATCAGCAAGTCCTTGAAGCCTGCATCCCTGGCTAATTGCAAATGGTAGCTGACGGCATTGCTGGCTTCTGTCCATGCAAAATCCAGGCGCTCTGCCCTCACCTTGTTTTTAGGTTGCACAGTGAAAGGTGGTTCCGGGCGTGCTTTCAAAGTCACGGCTCTGACCAAGGGCAGACCTTCCAGGCCCAGCTTGTCGATGGCGGTGATGCGTACAAAATAATTGCCGTCGGCAAAACCATCAAACTTGAAGCGATTGTCCTTGTAGCGGTTTTCTGCCAGGACATCAATAATGTCCTTGTCTTTGGCAATTTGCACGCGATAGCCTGCTGCTTCCGGCGTAGTTTCCACCAGGAATTGCAGAGTAGGGCGTTCTTGCTGCAAATAACTGTCATTCATCTGCGGTGGTGGCAGCAGGTCCACGACCTTGCCTATGCCTGTCGCAGAAATAAGATTGCCCTTGCCTGCGGTCAATACCAGTTCATCTTTCTTCCTGGCGGCAGCATTATTGACGGCAACGCCACCCTCCAGTACTTCATTGGCAATGCCATCCTCATTCACACCGACGCGGAAATTAGTGCCACGCACGCCAGCAACGGCCAGATTGGTGCGTACTTCAAAGCGTCCCTTGTTATTGACCAGTGAAGACACGCGTGACTCTACCTTGCCCTGCAGGAGCGTGACTTCAGTACGCGGGCTGGCCGTGTATTTGGTCTTGCGTAACTTGGAGAGGCTGACATTGCTATTCGATGGGATGGAAATGCGTGACTCATCTGGCAGTGCCAGGGTCAGGAAACCATTTTTATCGGTACTGATTTGCGTACCTTCTTTCAACACGCTGCCCAATGCCAGGTTGCCTGAGGTGCCATCGGCGGCTTTATAAGCCGGGTTGCCTGTCATGGCGATGACCTTGGCTTCACTGGCTTCTTCCGGCAATAACTCCAAAGGTATCAGGATGGCAGTACCTATGGGTATGGTCCTGTCATTGCCTATATTGTTGCGCTTGCCGAGGATTTGCCAGTTGCTGGTTTTCTCGGTATAGCGTTTGGCGATGGCGGACAGGGTATCGCCTTGCAGGGCGAAATAAGTCATGTCTGGCGGGGTATTGATGAAACTGCCGGGGGTAGCCGCAGGCTGGTTGGCAAAGACATAGACAGGGGTTGCGAGTGCCAGGCTGAAGAACAGGCAAGACGGTATTTGTCGCAAGAGTGAGGGGGGACTTAGTCTCATGCGGGACTCCTTGTTGGGAAAAGCTTTCCGGGGCAGCCTTGGCTGCCCCGGAGGTGTTTATTCTGGTGTCATCTGTTCCAGGCGGTAACCGTAACTATAGACGGGCGCCAGGCGGTAGCCGTTTTCCGGTCGCAATTCCAGCTTGCTGCGCACGCGGGAGATATGGGTGTCCATGGTACGGGAAGGGATATCCACGTCGCGTGACCACACCGCTTCCAATATATAGGCGCGCGACAGCGGGCGACCGAGGTTGCGGAACAGCAGCAGGGCCAGGTCAAATTCTTTTTGTGTCATTTCTACCGGCACTTCATTGACACTGACGCGGCCTGCGCGGGTTTCAAATTTGTAGATGCCAAATTGCAGATGTTCGGACGCTGCCTGGGTAGGGTAGGCACGACGTAACAAAGCCTGCACTCGCGCCACCATTTCACTGCGGCGTATAGGCTTGATCATGTAATCGTCAGCACCAGCAGCCAGGCCAGCCACGATATCGTCTTCACCAGAACGGCTGGTCATGAACAGCACCGGCAGGGTAGGCGAGAGTTTTTCGCGCACCCAGTGCAAGATCTCGGTGCCGCTCAGGTCAGGCACTTGCCAGTCGAGTATCAGCATGTCGTAACTCTCCCTGCGCAATTGATGCAGCATCTCTTTCCCGCTCAGGAAAGGGTGAGTCGTATGACCGGCTGCATTCAATATGGTGCAGACCAATTCGAGCAAGTTATTGTCGTCGTCAAGTACAGCGATTCTCATGGGATGTTACCGTTGATGTCCGGCAAATTAAGTGGAATAAGTTCCATTATATCGAAAGCAAGTGAAAAAATAAGTAAATGTGAAAAAATGTGAAAAAAACACATCTTACTTGTTGTTACAAATTTTCGACAAAGGAATCCGATAATTGCAATTTTGTTGTTTATTTAGTACGTTTAAACTGCGTTACTGGCTTCAGCAACGCAGACCTGATTTGCAGCCTAGCTACGTAATTCGAGTTCCGGCAGAACGACATTCACATCCAGCACTTCCAGATTACCTTGCTTGTCCAGTGAGACTTTGATGTCTTCAGGGTTGACCTTGGTATATTTGGAGATTACGGCGATCAACTCTTCGCGCAATGCAGGCAAAAAATCATAACCACCCTCGCGGCCCGTGCGCTCGCGTGCAATGATGATTTGCAGGCGCTCCTTCGCCATATTGGCGGTTTTAGGTTTGGTATTAAATAAAAATGAAAGCAGAGCCATATTATTTGCCTCCGAAAATGCGTTGCAGCAGCCCCGGTTTTTCGTAAGTAATGAAACGCAAAGGTACTTCTGTGCCCAAAAAGCGTGAAACCACGTCTTCATAAGCATCCGAAACATCACTACCCTTCATGTGAATGGCAGGATTACCTTGATTAGACGCATGAAGTACCGCTTCGGATTCAGGAATAACACCAATCAGGGGGATGCGCAAGATTTCTTGTACATCGGTATAAGACAACATCTCACCGGCTTCCACCCGTTTTGGTGAATAACGGGTGATCAGCAGATGTTCCTTGACTGGTTCTCCGCCTGCCTGGGCACGCTTGGACTTGGCCTGGATGATGCCCAGGATACGGTCAGAATCCCTGACCGACGAGACTTCAGGGTTGGTCACGACGATGGCTTCATCAGCAAAGGTCAGCGCCATAACCGCACCGCGCTCGATACCGGCAGGCGAATCGCAGACGATAAATTCAAAATCCATCTTGATCAGGTCATTCAATACCCGCTCCACGCCTTCTTCTGTCAGCGCGTCCTTATCACGGGTTTGTGATGCAGGCAAAATATACAAATTGTCGCAGTGTTTATCCTTGATCAGGGCCTGGTTCAGTGTCGCTTCACCGCTGATGACATTCACCAGGTCATAGACGACACGGCGTTCACAGCCCATGATGAGGTCAAGATTACGCAGGCCCACGTCAAAGTCCAGCACGGCGGTTTTATGGCCACGCATGGCCAGGCCGGAAGAAAAACTGGCACTGGAAGTGGTCTTGCCTACGCCGCCCTTACCGGATGTCACAACGATGATTCTTGCCACAAATAACTCCTTTTATCTATCCGAAGATACTGAAAATTGAGGCTGCTAATCTCCAGTACAACCTGCAATTAACCTGCTGATTTCACTGATGATACTTCAATACTGTCACCCAGCAGTTTAACTTGAACCGGATGGTGAGGCTGTAACGGCGGGAAGCCGTTTTCAAAAGTACGGTAAATTCCTGCTATCGAGACCAGTTCCGGCTCCATGGTCAGGGCAAAAATCCTGGCCTCTGTATTTCCCGTCGCTCCGGCCAGGGCGCGGCCACGCAAAGGCGCATAGATATGAATGCTGCCATCGGCGATGACTTCTGCCCCGTTATTCACCGATGCCGTGATGATCAGATCAGCCCCGCGCGCATAAATACGCTGGCCGGCACGTACTGGCGTATCGATGACCACGGCCGGCATATTGCGGATGATGACCTGTGGTTCAACTGCAACGGGGGCTGGAGCCGCAGCAACTTCAGCGACTACTTCTACCGGTGCTGCTTGCTGTTCAACTTGTGCATCAACTTTAAGTTCAGGTTCTGCCCTGGGTTTGCTGACTACGTCTATGCTCAGGCCATGTCCACGTATGGTGGCATGATCTTCTTCGCGCGCATGGCGCACTGCAACCGGGTTCAGTCCATGTGCCTTGAATAGTGGGATCAGGGCATTCCAGTCCAGCGCCTGCTCAGTGATGGCTTCGACATCAATGACAGCAAATTCATCATCAAAAAAGTCGGGAGAACCTGCTGTCATTTCTTTCAATGCTGTTTCCAGCACAGGAAAAGATGAATCATGCAGCAAAATTGCAACAGCAACAACAGTAGAAATCTTGATTTCGATAGGCTTGCGCGTCAGGCTGTTTTGCATGGCATCCGGTGGAAAAATAGTGTAAATCTGCATATTGCCCAAATTCTTTCACGGGAGAAATATTTTCAATCTCTTATCGTGTCAGAATTATATTCATATGCCATCAGTACCTATATGTACAATTAATGGCAAGCATGAAAAGGACTAATCCTACCAATAGGCGGGCAGGATTGCAAAATTATGCACTTTTTCTTTGCAAAGCTACACAAAACTAGCAAACAAGCTGCCAGAAACGCTGGAGATGGCGCAATCCCAGGCATGCTTGCTCAAAAAGCATGTGTTACAAGCAAACTTTTCAAAATACTAGCTTTCAAATACGACAAGCTCGCCTTTGCCCGGGTACCTGGTCTTGTACTTGGTCTTTCCAGTAGCCCCGGCAATCCTGCAGGCTTGTTGCAGTATGCTGATTCATCAATACGATACGGTCACTGAAATACAGGGCTTCATCGGTATCGTGGGCGACCAGGATAATGGTCAGGCCATATTCATTGGCGATTATTGAGCAACAAATCCTGTAACTTCATGCGAGTGAAGGCGGCCACAGCAGAAAATGGTTTTACCTCGTCAGATTATTTTGGTGGAGGTGCGTGTTCCTGCCTATATGGTTTTCTGGCAAGCGTGAACCGCGCTGGAATAATTGCTGGCGCAAAGTGCCATCGCTGTAACTGGTCTTGTAACGACCACGTGCCTGTAATTCCGGTACGATGAATTTCACCACATCCCTGATGGTTTCATGCGCCAGCGCGAATGTCAGGTTGAAGCCATCAATGCCGGTTTCATCCAGCCATGCTTCGAGTTGATCAGCCACCTCCCTTGCATCGCCAACAAGCACAGGCCCGCGGCCGCCGAGGGCGATAAATTCTGCGGCTTCGCGCACTGTCCATTTCTTGCCAGGGTCAGCAGAGCTGAATGAGGCCAGCGCAGAGCGGCCCGCTTCAGATTCTATGTAATCGATAGTCGCATCCAGTGGCAACTTCGAAAAATCCACACCTGTCCAGCCAGACAATAAAGCCAGTGAAGCATCAATATTGATGTACTGGCGATAATCCAGATATTTGGCTTTCGCAGCCTCGCTGCTTTCTGCCGTGATGATCAATGCCTGTGCATAGATATATACATCACCAGCTTCGCGCCCGGCAGTTTTCAATGCCGCACGGGTATCATCGACATAACGTTTCACGACGTGCTTGCTGGGGCCGCTGACGAAAGTGCATTCTGCATGCTGAGCCGCAAAGGCTGTGCCCCGCGCGGAATTACCCGTCTGGAATAACAGGGGTGTTCTTTGCGGTGAAGGTTCAGACAGATGTATGCCGGGCACGCTGTAATATTTGCCATGATGATGAATGGCATGCACATGCGCGGGGTCGGTATAAATACCACCTTTCTTATCGCGTACTACCGCCTGCTCATCCCAGCTTTTTTCCCATAATTTATAGACCACTTCCATATATTCATCCGCCAGATCATAGCGTTCATCATGGCTCAGTTGTTTTTGCAGACCCAGGTTGCGGGCCGCACTATCCAGGTAACCCGTCACGATATTCCAGCCTATGCGCCCCTGCGTCAGATGATCCAGTGTAGAGATGCGCCGTGCAAAGGTATAAGGGTGTTCATAAGTCAGTGCGCAAGTCACACCAAAGCCCAGGTGTTTGGTGACGCTGGCCATCAGTGGCACCAGCGCCAAAGGATCATTCAGCGGCACCTGTATCGCATGGCGCAATGCTGCATCGGTGTCCCCGGCATAGACGTCATATACACCCAGCACATCTGCCAGGAAAATGGCATCGAACAAGCCGTCTTCCAGCAAACGTGCCAGCTCAATCCAGTGATCAGCGCTAGTGTAGCGATGACTATTATCCCTGGGATGACGCCACATGCCGGGTGATTGATGCCCGACAGTGTTCATCTGGAATGCATTGAAGCGGATAAGCTTTTTACTCATACAAATAGCTATTTGGCTGCGACTTCAAGCGCTTGCTGATAGTCAGGCTTGGCGAAACCGGCGAAATGCTTATTCGTCACTTCCAAAAATTCCCTGGAACGATAAGCTGCTTCCAGGTCTTTTACCCAGGGTTTGCTCTTGTCATCAGTGCGTATGGCAACCAGGTTTTGATAATTGGCCGAGATTTTTTCACGCGCCAGTGCTTCATTGAGTTTGAGGCCAGAGGCCAGTGCGAAATTACCATTCACGAAAGAGAAATCAGTATCTTCGAGAGAGCGCGGCAATTGCGCTGCTTCCAGCGGTATCAGTTTGATTTTCTTGAGGTTATCCGCCACATCTTTTTCAGATGCACGGATAGGGTCGATATTTGCCTTCAGCTTGATCCAGCCCAGTTGATCCAGCAAGACCAGCGCCCGCGCCTGATTGGTCGGGTCATTGGGCAAGGCAACGGTTGTACCTTCTTTGACTTCGCTCAGGGATTTATGTTTTTTGCTGTAGATGGCAATTGGCGCAGTTGGTACCTTGATCAATTCTGATAGCGCGAGTTTATTGTCGGTCGAGAATTTCTTCAGATAGATAATGTGCTGGAAGGCATTTGCATCCAGTGAGCCTTCTGCCAGTGCAAAGTTAGGCTGGATATAGTCATTGAATTCAACCACCTTGACCTTGTAACCCTGTTTTTCCAGTATGGGTTTGATACCCAGCTTGACCTGGTCAGCATAAGGGCCGGCGCTGGTGCCTATCACCAGTTCTTTCGGGTCTTTGGCGAATGCTGAGCCAGTCAAGGTAGTGGCAAGCGCAAGCGTGAGTGCAGCAAGCAGGAATGGGCGACGATACATGAGAGTGTCCTTTTGAAAATTAAAGAATTAGCGTTTATCGATATGGCGGGCAATGCGGTTGCCCGTGAACTGTATGATCTGTACCAGCGCGATCAGCAGGGCAACCGTGATGAACATGACATCGGTCTGGAAGCGGTAATAGCCATAGCGTATCGCCAGGTCGCCTATGCCACCGCCACCCACCACACCGGCAACAGCGGAGTAAGACAGGAAACTGATCGCCAACACAGTCAGTGCCAGCACCAGGCCACTGCGCGCTTCCACCAGCAAGACGCGCACAATGATTTGCAATTCAGACGCGCCCATGGCATGCGCAGCTTCAATGACGCCGCGCGGCACTTCACGAAAACTTTGCTCTACCAGGCGGGCAAAATAAGGAATCGCCGCAATCGACAGAGGCACGGCTGCTGCCAGCGGGCCTATTGAGGTGCCGACTATAAAACGTGTGAATGGCACCAGCGCCACCAACAAAATAATGAAAGGAAATGAGCGTATGGTATTTACCAGCCAGCCCAGGAAAACTGCCAATGGACGGTTTTGCAGTGACTGTCCATCTCCAACCAAAAAAAGCAAGACACCCAGCGGGCCACCTATCAACACTGCCGCACTCAGGCCTATGGCCAGCATCGTGAAAGTCTGTAGCGCGGCTGTACCCAGCTCAGGCAATAATGAAATCAGATTTTCAAACATGGCTTAACTCCTTCCACTGTGCATTGCTACCATATTCCTGACCATGAAAAGCCAGTTCTCGACCGAGCGCAGTTTTGCGCAGGATGCCTGTATCAGCCAATGCAAAACTCTCGGCAATTTCACCATCTTCTATAACAGCCACCTTGTTGCAGACGGTACTGAGAACCGACAATTCATGGCTGACGATGACGATAGTGACACCCAGGCGCTGGTTGATATCACGCAGGGTATCCAGCACTTCACGCGTAGTTTCTGCATCCAGTGCCGAGGTAGGCTCATCGCACAAAACCACATTGGGTTTGCTGGCCAGCGCACGGGCAATTGCGACGCGCTGTTTTTGCCCGCCGGATAATTGGGCTGGATAGCTGTCAGTCTTGTTGGCAAGGCCGACGATGTCCAGGCATTCAGCAACTCGCTCGGCGATTTCATGCCTGTTTTTTTTCGTATGTATTCTCAGCGGGAAGGCGATGTTTTCAAACACGCTGGCGTTTTGCAAGAGATTGAATTGCTGGAAAATCATGCCTATATTTTGCCTGGCGACCCGTAGTTCTTTTTTACCGAGTCTGGTGAGTTCCTGCCCGGCGACGGTGACAGTGCCGTTGTCTGGGCGCTCTAGCAAATTGATCAAACGCAGCAGGGTTGATTTACCTGCGCCACTCTTGCCTATCAGGCCAAAGATGTCGCCCTGTTCAATATCGAGACTGACAGATTTGACTGCATGAAAAGTCTTGCTATCTGGCAAGGGAAAAGCCTTGCTGACCGACTGTATTTGTATAAGAGGTGTGCTCACGTTTATTGCCGATCAAGAATATGCCGTAGGTTCAGGAAGGCTGCCGTTCAATACATAGCGGCCCAGGTCGCGCAATTTGTAATCAATGGGATCATGCAGGGTATGTACCCTGACATTGCGCCAGAACCTGTCATAGCCATAGCGTGCCGAGGTGGAGCGGGCGCCAGTCAGTTCAAACATTTGCGAGCTGACTTCTATTCCTGCGCGGTGCGCCAGGCATTTTGCTTCTGCCACGGCAATCGCCAGTTCACCGCGGGTTTCTGCCGTGACCAGCGGCCCCTGGCGAAAAGCTTTTTCCAGGCTCGCTGCTGCCTGGTCTGCCAGGGCAACTGCAGGGCGTAACAGCAACCACAGTTCACCATAGCGATGTTGTATGTAAGGGTCATCCGTAGCTTTATCCACGCCCGCTGCAAACCATGCCCTGGCATGTTCCTGCGTGTACTGACGTGCTGCATCAAAGGCCCCCAGGCCTATGCCCAGATATAGATTCGTCATGATGAGCTGGGCAACTTGCGAGCGCAGTGTCGCCTGCGCAGTGGGTAGTGTTGCTGGCGCTTGCAACACTAGGTCAGCAGGCAGGAAGACATTTTCAAAATGGACATTGCCACTATCCGTTTGTTTTTGACCAAAGGCATCCCAGTCAGCTTGTACCGTGATACCTTTTTGCGTGGTTGGTACTGCGGCGATCAGGGCACTTTGCGTCTGCTCATCCCAGGCCGAAATTGTCAGCCATTCCGCTCCCACGGAACCAGATGAAAAACTCTTGATGCCATTCAGGAGATAACCGCCATCTGTCCTTGTTGCAGTAGTGCGCTTGTCCAGAGGGTTAAGGGCATTACCCCAGAAAAATCTTTGTTCTACCGTCGCTGCCAGCAAACGGCGCTGTTGCTGTGCATTGCCATACAACTGTATACCAGTGAGTTGCAAATGATGGAAAGCGAAGACATGGGCCAGCGCGCTGTCGGCCTTGGCCAGCAGGCGTATCACCTGGAGCACTAACGACCAGTCCGCACCCTGACCACCAAATTCTACCGGGATGGAAAGTGTCAACAAGCCCGAGGCACGTATCCATTCACGCTCTTGCTGCGCATGTCCGCCTGCGCTATCACGTGCTACGGCGGTGCTGGCCAGTTGATCGGCCAAAGCAGTGGCGATAGCCAGGGCATCTTCTCGCTGGTCTGACGAAGAAGTAGGTGTAACGCGGCTGTGGAGAGCAAAAGGCATGGCGAACCTGATATTTCAAAACAATTTGGAAAATCAGTATTACATTGCTCCTTATGCGCGTACACGAACAAATCCAGCTTACCTTATGCCTTATTGACCTATGAAGAAAATCAAGATTGGATAGTTGAAATATGTATGATGCCTAGTCTTCAGATATCGATGAGTTTTGCGCCTGTAGCAAATAATCGATGAAGACTCTGATTTTCAAGGCCAGATGTTTGCCTGGCGTATATACCGCGTAAATATTGCCCGTATAAGGTGCGCAAAATTCCCAATCAGGTAAAACGATTTCCACCTGTTTCGCGGCAATTGCCGCACGTGCCGTAAAGTCCGGGACCAGGCCTATGCCACCACCAGCCAGGGTGGCAGCGAGTATGGCTGAACTATTGTTGATGGTTAGTCGTGCCGGGATTTGCACATTGCATTGTTGCTTGCCTTTTTGCATGCTCCAGTGATCACCAAAGCTGCCATAGCCCAGATAAATGCAGCGATGTGTCGTTAATTCATCAGGCTCAGCGGGACGGCCAGATAGCTGCAGATAATCTGGAGTCGCCACCAGTACATAACGCATCTTGCCCAGTGGCCGCGCAGCCAGACCAGGTGCCAGTTCGCGGGAAATGCGTATCGCCAGATCCACGCCTTCATCAATGAGGTCCAGGGTATTATCTATCAGCGTCAGGTGCACAGAGACATCGGGATGAGCATCCAGAAAGCCAGGCAGCAAGGGCGCCAGCCAGACTTCGCCAAATACTACGGGAGCAGTCACACGTATCACGCCGCTGGGATGTTGGCTGTAAGTACCCGCCAGCGCATGGGTTTCACGTGCTGCCTGCAAGATGCGCATGCTGCCGGTCAGCACTTCCTGCCCCAGTTCGGTCAGGGCAAATGAGCGCGTGGTTCTTTGCAAGAGCCTGCCACCCATATGCGCTTCCAGCCTGGTGATATGGCGGCTGATGGCTGAGGTGTTCACTCCCAACTGCCGTGCCGCCGCCGAAAAACTGCCGCTTTCCACTACCTGGGCAAAGATCGCCATTTCATTGAGCATTTCCATCGCGCATATCCTTTCATTTTTGCCGTGGAGGCAATAATCATTTGTATTTTATGCGTATTGTTGAAGAGTGTCAGCTTGTCGATAATGGAGGCAACTTAAATCAGAGGCAGGCGGATACGATGAATAGCAACTCCGATAACTCCGGGAATTCTGGAAAATGGCAAATGGTAGCGGCAATGACATTGTCCGGCACCATAGGCCTGTTCGTAATGGCAAGCGGCCAGCCAGCAATGACAGTGGTTTTATTACGCTGCCTGATTGGTGGCCTCAGCCTGCTGGCCTTGCTGTACTGGCAAGGCGGCTGGCAGAATTTGAATGCCAGCCAAGTGAAGTGGCTATTGCTGGGAGCCGCAGCGCTCATCATCAACTGGCTATGCCTGTTTTCTGCCTACAGGCTCAGCAGCATTTCGATTGCCACGGTGGTCTATCACGTGCAACCCTTCTTTTTACTGATCTTGCTGGCCATGACGCAAAAAGATGGGCAGATCTGGCGTAAGCTGCCTTTTTTGCTGCTGGCCTTTGCTGGCGTGGTGTTCAGTTCGGGTCTGGATATCCGGCATGATTTCCTGCGCAGTGCTGATGGACATGTTAGTCGTGCATTGGCAGGTGCGGGGCTGGCTTTGCTGGCCGCCTTGCTATATGCCTTCGCTACCCTGGCGACCCGGAAGTTGCAAGGCATAGCCCCGGCGCAGATCGCTGGTTTGCAATTGTTGACGGGTGCTATCGTTCTCTTGCCCATGGTAGATTTCTCTGGCTGGAACTGGCACTGGCAAAGCTGGGGCAGTTTATTGCTGCTGGGCCTGGTTCACACGGGCTTGATGTATAAACTCATGTACGATGCTTTTCAGAAGTTGCCAGCAGCAAGTATTGCTACTCTGTCCTTTATTTATCCGCTGGTGGCATTGCTGGTCGATGTGCTGTTTTTTGCAACTGTCCTGAGTACTTGGCAATTGCTGGGCATGTCCATGATCTTGCTGGCTGTGCTGGCAAATCAGCGCGACTGGCATTTTTTCAGCACCAGGCCAGCCCTGAATGTGGAAACAGGCGGTGAAACATAAATGCCAGGCTGTCTTGCTGGATGTGTGGTGATAATATCTACGCTTGCACTGTGCCCCATGGATACGGTATATGAGATTTTCATGGGCAAGTGCGGTACTGTGCAGCATAATTGTAGATTGCTCAGTTACCAATAATAAAAAAGGATACACATGACACTCACCTGGATACGGCAACCACCGAACTCTGATCGCTTGCAGCGCTTGTCAGGCATGTCCCTGTTCAATACACTGAGTCCGCGTGAATTAAAGATCATAGACGGTATGCTGCATAACAGGACTTATCTGGCCAATGAAATCATCTTTGATGAAGGCGAAGAAGGACAGGCACTGTATATCATCCTGTCTGGCATCGTCAGCATTAACCGCAGACGTGAACACACCAATGAATTCATTGCTGAACTGAGCGCAGGCAATTTTTTCGGCGACGTGGCCTTGCTCGATAATTCTCCCCGCAGTGCCCAGGCCAGGGCCTCGGAAAATTGTGAGGTGGCAGTATTTTTCCGGGCTGATTTCAGTTCTTTGCTGGAAACCAATGCCGTCATAGGCTACAAGATTTCGCTGGAGCTGGCACGACTGAACAGCCGCCGCCTGCGTGATTCCCTGGATGATAATTCGCGTAGTGAGGCCTTGTGAACCAGCGTCAATCCGGCCCCATTGTCTGGCTGTGCGTATTATTTTCCACATGCCTGCTGCTGTTTTTATTGCCCAAGGTCTTGTGGCTGTTAGTACCCTTTCTGTTCGCCATGATACTGTATTACATACTCGTGCCTGCCGTGTCCCGTCTGAGCCTGCTGGGTATCCCACGCGAGTTGGCGGCCATGCTGGTAGGTGGGATCTTTTTCATTTTGCTGGCGCTGGTGTTGACTTACGCTGTCAATAAAGTCTCCCTGCGCGCTGGTTCATTGCAAGAGATGTTGGCACATTATGTTGATGGTGGCATACGCTTCGTGCGCAATAGCATGCAAGCCATGGAAGAAAACTTCTCCATCTTGCGCAAGGCACATGCCAGTGAATCAGTGAACGCCTGGATGGCCAGTAATACCGATAATTTCGCCCAGCAATATGTGGCAAATATCCTGGTCTCCATGGCAGCTATTTTACCTGCGGTATTTCTGACACCTTTCCTGACTTTCTTTTTCTTGCGTGATGGTCGCAAGTTCAAACAATTCCTGGCAAACGCCGTGCCGAATGCTTTTTTTGAAGAAACCCTGTTCCTCATGCATGAAGTGGACCAGACTGCCCGGCGTTATTTCCAGGGTTTATTGAAGCTGACGCTGATAGACACCATCATCCTGGCGCTGGGCCTGTGGTGTATCGGTATATCCGCACCTTTTACACTCGCCTTGATTTCTGCCATCCTGGCCTGGGTTCCTTTTGTCGGTTCTGTGCTCGGTTGCATCATGGTGGTGCTGGTGGCCGCGACGGATGCGCCAGACACGCCCTTGCTGGCCTATGGTGCCATTACCGTGTTTGTCACCGTACGCCTGCTGGATGATTTCATTTTCATGCCACTCACTCTGGGGCGCAGCCTGCGCATGCATCCCTTGATTTCTGTGTTAATGATTTTTATCGGTGGTGAGCTGGCTGGTGTGCCCGGCCTGATGCTGGCGCTACCCATACTGGGTATCGCCATGGTCATCGGTGAGACACTGGGTCGTGTCATCACCAATCCACGCCTGCGCGCCCGCCATCGATATGCCAAAGCTATCAGGAGCAAGCAGGTCAGCGCAGATTTGCAGTAAGCGGCCCGCCGCTCTGGTCAAGCCTGGTAAGCCAGATAGTCTATGCCGTTTTGTATTGAGCCTATGACTTGCAACTGGTTTTCCTGGCTTTCAGAAAAACTGGCCAGTACACCGGCAGCCGTGATATGGCCACTGTTAAGCTCAGTGCGCCAGTAATCCATACCAGCCTGATCTGGCGCCCTGTGCAAGACATTTGCGTATAGCAAGGTAATCAGCTTGTCATTGCCAGGGTTGACGCCATACAGGTTCTGGAATTCCTTGGACTGGAAAAAACCTGCAGCGACCGTGGTCAGACTGCTACCTTTGTCCATGTCTGCAATCCAGTAACCCAAACCAGCCAGGTCTGGCTTGCGTGCAAATGCCGCCTGATAAATGCGGTAAGCCTGACCAGCAACGCCATTGATATCCAGAGCCACGGCGGCATCGGAAAAGACCAGGCGCTCAACGTTCAGCAGGGTGTCGGTACCATTCACGGTGCTGAGATCTTTTACTGTAAAACCGCTGCCGTTTTTGCTGATCAGATAATTTGATCTGGCGCTGTCATACAGGGCAGTATCGAGTCCGGCATCACCGTCGAGAACATCGTTGCCTTTGCCTCCCACCAGAATGTCTTTACCTATGCCACCCAGTAAAAAGTCATTTCCACCCATGCCATACAAAGTACTGCCTTTTGGATTCGCGATCAATGCATCGTCGCCATCACCACCATAGGCATTCTGCACCACTGTTCCTTTGGCGATAGTCAGCGTGCCACCATTCAAACTGGATGCCGTGTTGCCACTCAGGTCAATCCGGTTATTCAAACCCAGTGCACCGGCGTTGATGGTATCAATGCCGCCATTGGGGTCACTCAGTATGCCGCGGCTGGCATCTTCCTTGACCAGGTCCGGGAAGGTACTGGTATAAAAGAAAGTATGATTATTGCTGCTGGTATGGCCTATCAGGTCTATGCTCCAGCTGTCAAAGGTACCCGCCGAGCCACTCGACAGGTCACGTACATTCAAGGTCCAGTTGCCATTGGCAATTTCCCCCATGTCCAGCACAGTATCGAAAGTGAAATGGACATTGTCCTGACTGGACCCAAACGCACTCAGGCTGCCTTTAGAGGGGCGGTACAGCAGATAGCTGGCCGTGCCGGTAGGCGAGAACAGGATAATTTCCAGGTCACCGATATAGGGATGAGTAATGTTCACGGTAACATCCACGCGTTCAACGATCAGATTACTGGACACCTGTATCGTGCTGTTTACTCCAGATTTATCGTTATCTGGAATAGCCAGCTTAACGGTCTGGCTACTAATGAATTCTTTGGTGTTGGCAACAGTTTGTGCAGGCGTGTTCCAGGTCTCTGCCAACCTCACTGCGGCGAGAGCATCGACCTGGCCGAAACCGGAAGACTGCGTGACAGCTTCAAATTTCAAGCCGCCACCATTCCAGTTCGTTGCGCCATTGCTGACCCATGAACTGGCATCGCCGGTCTGGTATGCCGTATACGCAAGGATTTGTTGTACATCGCGATAACCAAGTTTTGGATTGGCTTCCAGCATCAAGGCGATGATGCCTGATACGATAGGGGCGGAAAATGAAGTGCCGTCAGAAAAGGCATAATCAAATATGTTTTCCCCAGCGCTGCCGCTACGGTCAGTTGTGACGATGCTATTGTAATCTCTGTAGCCAGCACCACCCGGCGCAGACACCAGAATGGATGCTCCGGTAGTACTGAAACCAGAATCTTTGCCAAAGTAATCGGTAGAACCGACCGTGATGATGTAGCGGCTATTCTGGAAGTTATGCAAATTCGTGTCGTCGCCAACACTATAGGAATTGCCTGCTGATTGCACGACGATAGTGCCAAGGCCGTTGCGGCCACTTGTCGCCAGGTCTTGCAAGGCCTTGAAGGCAGGTGCAAAATCAGGGTCATTGGCATTGTCGAGGAAGGCCCAGTTAGTGCTCTGGGCAAGCAGGTTACCGTAACCCCAGGAATTATTCAGTATGTCAAATGACTTAGCGTAGGTGAAGGCATTCTTGATTTCTGTCAGATACTTTGCGCCGTAGGCAGAAGAAGTATAGATGGGGATCAATTGTGCATCATAGGCAGCACCGACGATACCCTTGCCATCACGCGCCGCACCAATAACACCTGCCACCAGCGTGCCATGACTGTCACTGGCGAGTACCGGTGAGCCACCTGAGGTCAAACTATAGGCATTGACACCAGGCTTGGTGTTGCTGCTCAAATCAATATTGCTGGCATCTATGCCCTGGTCGAAAATGGCGACCTTGACACCCTTGCCTGTAGCGTGGCTCCAGGCCAGTTCTGTCCTGGTGGTGAATAAATACCATTGATACGGGAAATAGCCATCGCTGGGCAAAGTTCCATAGTCCGAGCCAAAAATCACGCCCCAGGCATCTGCCTGACGCGAGTTCTGTAATGTACCTGACGCGTCATAGTAATTGGGTTTGATCGTGGCACCAACAGCATTGCTGAGATTGAGCTCAAATGCCAGTGCGGGCAGCAGGCGGGAATCACCATAAATCGGTATCTTGACTGTTGCTGTGGTGCTGTTTGCCGCAAAGGTGACAGTCTGGTTGAACAATTGGTAATCTATTCCTGGCTGTGCAGTTTCGCCCAGGGTCTTCACGAGCACGCTGACAGCTGAGGATGAGGCCGCTGACAACTTCAGGGTGAATACCAGTTCGCTATTGCCGCTACTTGTGCGGGTGATAGCCTGACTTTCTACCTGTATAGTCGGGAGCTGGACAGCCTGGGCATCCGTGACCTTCAATTGATAGCTGCCCGTACCTCTCAGAGAATTGGAACTGATGTCGACGTAATAATTGCCGCTGACGGTGGGAGTAAACGTCAGGGAGCCAGAAGCAGAGAAGGTGATAGGACTTCCATCTTCTCTGGAGTAGATGCTCAGAAATGGATTGGTCAATGTACCGCCCACATCACTGATAGTGTAGGTATGACCAGCTTGCAGGTTGACCATATGCCAATCTGCATCCGACCAGACTTCTATTGCGCCAAATTTTATTTGTCCCAGTGTCAATACACTGCTGGTCTTTGCACTTTGAGTATAATCATCCACACCTGAGCTGATAGCACTCATGGAATAATTGCCTATTGTTCCTGTCCCTTCTACCGACCAGTAATAAGTGCCACCAACACTGGGCGTATAGTAAACCATGAAGCCGCCACTATCATTGGCCGGGCTGGAGCTGGAGTACATCACTTTACCTGTGTTGTCGCGCAAAACCAGATTCATGCTCGCGCCAGCGGTCAATGAATTCAGTGTTACCGTATATTTGATACCTGCCTGCATATCCATGCGATACCAGTCCGTATCCTGTTTGCTGCTGATGCTGCCATACATGATGCCGCTGGAATTTAAAAATGCGAAGGTGTCGGTATTTCCTGGTACGTCTATATACTGTTCAAAGGACGGCATGCAAATCTCTAATTGTAAGTAAATGTTAAGTGGATTTTAACTGATAGTTTTCCGCTATGGGCACGTTGTTTACAAGTATTTGTCGTTCGCCAGGCAAATTTAAAAAAAATTTCTATAAGCATCAAAAAAACAGGCCAGTCACAATTTTGTGATTGACCTGTTTTTTTTGAGTATGACTAAATTATGGTTTCAGTATCACCGTATTTTTAGCATGTGCCTCCACTTGCGCCGGTGCAAACCACCAGGGTCTGCGTTCGTCTTTCGCCCAT
The DNA here is from genome assembly GCF_049340345.1 of Undibacterium sp. Di27W. NCBI lineage: Bacteria > Pseudomonadati > Pseudomonadota > Betaproteobacteria > Burkholderiales > Oxalobacteraceae > Undibacterium > Undibacterium sp. Di27W. The sequence goes on from NZ_JBMPOS010000003.1 coordinate 396,446, forward strand.
AGTCTGGCCATATCATTTTGATGTTCCTGGAAATGCCTTTCACTGACACCACCAGCCAGAGCCGCTTCGATTTTTTCATTGTCACCAAAGTCCATGATGACTTGCATGGAGGCGAAAAAATTCGTTTCATACGGTTTTTGGAAATCATAGACACCACGGCTGATCGTCTCGCCACTACCCGAGCGTTCTACCATGAAGCCACCCAGTAATTCCTGACCTGCACCATTGCGGCGCAAGGGACTGACAAAGCGCACAGTATGGGCTTTGCCCCAGCGCCATTGACCAGGGTCCTTGCCTTGCAGGGCTTCGATTTCTGCGCGGGCGCGTGGTGCGGCGGTGCGTATCACATCGGCCAGAGTTTCGCGCTTGTCCCTGGTGCGCACGTCATCAAACCAGATGGAATCAGGCTTGGCCAGCAGGGTATCAAAACGCTGCTGCCAGAAATACCAGGTTGACAGCATGTCCTTGGCAACATCGTCGCCGAGCTCATCACTGAAAGTACCTAGCACGACTTCGCGATACAGCGCCTGATACACCAAGGGTGCAGCCAGAGCCGCATCGTCCCTGCCATCCCAGTTTTTGAGTATGGCAGCCAGGTCTTTTTGGGCAGGATCATTTTCCAGTGCAGCGATGAGGGCAGGGCGCAAGGCATCTGATTGCAGGTTGCGGCTGTCATGCATGAGCTTCCAGTGATCTTCCACCGTCATCTTTTGTGCCGCACCCAGGACTTGCCCTATGCGGGTGTAGCGATAATTTGGCGAGACATAGTTGGTGTAATACCAGGGGAAATCTTCAGGCCGGGTATCATGATTGGCAGTACCGACCCAGGCGCGTGATGGGTTAAGCATGCCGGGCATTTTGTCCTTGGGGATAAAGGCCGTCCAGTCATCGCTGCCATCTGCCGGCGGCAGGCGCGGGAAGCCGCCATCAGCACCCGCGCGTATCGGTACTGCGCCCGTGGCGCGGTGGGCGATAGTTCCCTGGTCATCCCCAAAGACAAAATTGAACATCATCAAATCTATCTTTTGCACTTGCTTGTCAAAGTCAGCGGCATTGGCGGCAGTCAGCAAACCTTCTATACCGATTTGTGGCGTTAGAACTTCAGCATCGGTAGAACGCAAGACCAGTAGCTTGTCGCCCTTGGGGCCAAGGCCGGGGTGATCGGTAATCACTGGCCCGCGTTTGGTGTAGCGTATGACCAGTGCTTGATCCCGGTAGCCACCTGTGGCGCTCTTGTCCTTGATATGTATGTTTTCAGTGATGACCGTGAATGGCACGCTGCGGCCACCGTCCATGTAATGATCTTTGTTGGTCGGGTCCAGGTTTTCCACATATAAATCCTGCACATCACCATAAGCATTCGTGACACCAAAAGCCACGTGCTTGGTACGCCCCACCATAATCCCCGGCATGCCGGGGATGGCTGCACCCACGGCTTGTATCTCGGGCGTGAACAAACCTACCGGATGCCAGGTGCCAGGCAAGATGCGGTTATCCAGATGCGGGTCATTCGCCACCATGGCCTTACCGGATTGCGAGCGTGATGGACCAATTGCCCAGTTATTGGAACCCAGGCCCTGATGATTCAAGGTCTCGGGCGCGATATTCAGGTCACTCCAGGCCAGGTTTAATTGTGTCGCTTGGGCTGGTGCATTGGCAGCTTGCGCAGTTTGTGAGGCCGGTGCAGTTTTCCAGTCAGGATTGACAGTCAACGGGAAAATTTCGCGTGCCTTTTCCATGCCCAGATGATCTATCAGTTTTTGCGCGATGACTTCTGCCTTGAAATTGGTCGAGTGGGTATAGTGTATGTAATGCACCAGCGCCACCAGGTCAGCCACTGTCCATTTTTGCGGCACCAGGCCTACTGCCTTGAGTTCTATAGGGTGCTCATCAGGATAAGCCTGGATATAGGCATTGATGCCATCGACATAATATTGAAAGAATGCCCGTGACTCAGGGCTGAGTTTTTCTGCATGGCGTTCACCATTGCGGCGTATGCCGAGCACGCGCATGCGTATATCACTGGGTACAGTCTCTGCCCCCAGGCTGGCAGATAATTCGCCGCGCCAGGTGGCGCGAAATAACTCCATCTGCATGAGCCGGTTTTGCGCAGTGACAAAACCTTGTGCACGTAAAAGATCAGGGGTATTGCTGGCGAAAATATAGGGTATGCCCAACTCATCGCGCAAGACTTTAACCGGGGCAGTCAAACCTGCAAGGCGCATCTCACCATCGATTTGCGGATGGCCGGAGCTGCGCAGCTTCAGATACCCAGCCGTGCCACCCAGCGCCAGCAAGACCAACAGGCTTATGGCTGTACGTTTAATAAATTTATTCATGTAGTCTCCTCCGATTGATCCATGCCTGATCATCGATTATTTTTTATTCAGCTGCCGTATCATTTCGCATGCGTGTTTCACAGTCAAGCATTAATAGTGCTTGTAGCCAGTCTGAAGCCTGGACTACACTCCAGAGTCAAGAAAGATTTCAGTCTGGAGCAAACAATGAACATCAGCCAGTTTGCAACTGCCTGCGAAGTATCGACAGATACTGTGCGCTATTATGAAAAGCAGGGTCTCATCAAGCCTGCTACCCGGCAGACTAATGGTTATCGCAAGTATGGTGATGCCGATGTACAAGCCCTGCGTTTTGTTCGCGGTGCCCAGGCTTTGGGATTTTCTCTGGCAGAGATACTGGCCATCATGCCGCGACTGGCAGGAGGCAAGTTTGCCCGTGCGGATATAGAGCAACAACTATTGAACAAGATGGCGCAGATAGATGAACACATGCGCCAGTTAAAAATTCTCAAGAAAGAATTGCAAACGACTTTTGCTTCCCTGACCTGCCAGCCTGAGCTGCCAGTGACAACAACACAAAGCACCGCTACCGATAGCGGCAGCGGTGCTGGTGCGGCGATGGTAAAGCAGGCCTTCAAGAAGCCTGCTACAAAAAGGTTTAAGAAGTTTTAAGAAGCTTTAAGTTTTTTGTTCCTTGAAATCCATGCCGGCAAACACACGTTTGGCATTTCCCCTTTCCGTATCATGATGTTGCATGCGTCTCTCAGCCTTGCTGTCGCGTTCTTTGGCAGCATGCAATTCTGCCAGTTTGCTACTCAATAATTGTGCAGCCAGGCGTTTGTTGGCATGCTGGCTGCGCTCAGTCTGTACCTTGACTGAAATACCAGTCGCTATATGTGTGGCACGAATGGCGCTGTCAGTCTTGTTGACATGCTGACCACCGGGGCCAGATGCTCGTGTAGCTTCATAGCGTATTTCACTTTCTGGCATGCTGCTGCCAGCCTGGAATACCTTGCAACCCAAAAACCAGTTCTTGCGTTTGTGACCCAGGCGATAAGGACTATTGCATATCGACAGCAGGCTACCTTCCCATGTCTGCGCCAGACTTTGCACAGCATCTTCATTTTTATCGCTAGTCAATTCCAGCAAGGCAGAACGCAAGCTGCCAGCATACGGACCATCAACTTGTTCTATGACGCGCGCAGTAACACCTGCTTTTGCTGCTTCCTTATTAAAGAGTTGCAAAGCCTTGGCCACAGCCAGGCAACATTCTGCCGGGCCGGTATTGGCAGTGATTTGTAGATACAGCATCAGCAGCACTCCCCGCGTGTTTTGTAGGTCAGCAGGGGTTTGCTGCGGGCGATGACTGTGACCAGGTCTGCACCCAGCAAGCAGTCGAGTACGCTATCAAGATTTTTATAGGCTTGCGGTGCCTCTTCATAAATCAGGGCACGGTCTGCGCAAATCACGCGGCTGCCAAATTCTGTGCGACTGAGTTGATCTGGCGTCGCCAGTTTGAACAGCCTGTCCTTGCAATCCGTACGCTGCCATTTGCGGCCAGCACCATGCGCCAGTGAATGTAAACTGGCAGCGGCGTTCTCTGTTTTTGGTCGCAGCAGATAACTATAGTCACCACGTGAACCTGGCAGCATCACCAGACCCTGGTCACTCGGTGTGGCACCTTTGCGATGCAACCACAAGCTTTTGCCATCTGCTTGTACTGGCGTGACCAGATTGTGATGCACATCGAGTACCAGCTCCCCATGACAACGCAGGCGGCGCAAAATACGTGCGGCGATCATGGCACGGTTGAGTGCTGCGTACGCCAGCGCTGCATCATGCTTGCGCAGGTAATCTGTCGCCGCTGGGCTATCGCTGGCCAGACCAGCATGACTATGTGCATCGACATGCTGGCGCAAGATAAATTGCCCCAGGCCACGCGAGCCGCTATGCACCAGCAATTGCACACGCTTGTTCTGCAAGCCCGCTGTTTCATATCCGGCAGCATCATCGACTCTGTCAGTGATTTGCAGCTCAGCAAAATGATTGCCGCCACCTATTGTGCCTAGTGAACGCATTTGCAATAAGTCCAGCCCTGCTGCCAGCAAGCCATCGGCAACCGCCTGTTTTTTTGCTGACAGTTCGGGATCAAGACTGAGCAATTGCTGCCACTCATCTTCATCGACAGGCTCATCAAGATTACCGATTTGCTTGTCCAGTTTGTCCAGCTTGACCTTGTTGATGGCAAGGTCGGTCTGATACAGGCTCATACCGCAGCCTATGTCATTGCCGACCAGGGCAGGGTAGAAATGGTCTTGCGACAAAAATGCCGCACCCACAGGGTAGCCACGGCCCGGGTGTAAATCTGGCAAGCCAACCACGCTGACCATCTGTGTTAATTGTGCTGTGGTTTTGAGTTGCTGTATCGCGCTATCTTCTAGCCACAAGCGGTCTGAGGCGATCAGTGATACGCGCTCAGATAATTGCTGAATAAAATTGCCCATAAAGGAATTCCAAATAATATTTTTTTAGGAATTGGGCGCTGGTATGCTGATATAGGCGCATCACTTCATCGACTAGTGTGGACTAGTATCGATAAAGCTGAAGAGCAGGATGAAATGCTTGCAGACGTGTACGCTGTATATTGTATTAGCAGCGCAAAAGACGAATTAATGCAGGCAGCAAAAAACCAGACCCAATGAAGGAGAGAGGTTTTGTAATAGTCGCATTGTGATCTCCTTTCAGATTAAGTTGGTTGAGGTGAGGGCTCGATATTAGCCGACATTTTTTGGTTTTGGCAAGGAATTTTAAAAAAAATAAAAAAACGTATGAGCACATTCGTTTGCAACACGATGTAAGTCCCCAGCGGTTTTTATGGCAAATGACTACAATGAATTCGGATTTACCATTTTTACAGCAAGATGATTTGAGGACAGAGATGAATCAGTCTGATACAAAAAATGAATTCAGTGACACCGTCATGCGTGAGCTGGAACTCGATAAGAAATTCGCTGAGCATATTAAAAAAATCAGCCAAACCGAGACCGTCAGCTATATCGATGAAGAAGGCTATGTGGTCAGGCGCACCCCCGATGGTGTTATCACCCGGGTGTATGATAAACCCAGCGTCAAGCCTTGAATGATGAACCAGCCTATCGCCCTGTTTTATGGCGGCACCAATGGTTCTGGCAAATCCACCTTGCGTGAACTGGATGCCGATACCACAATAAAAAAACACATAGACCCGGATGCCATTGCCCGCATCATTAATCCCCAGGACCCGCGTGCTGCCGATGTTGCCGCAGGTCGCGAAGCCATACACCAGTTCCAGGCAGTGATTGCCAGCAAGACTTCATTCACGATGGAAACCACGCTGACCGGAAACGGAATACTGCGACGCATGGCAGAAGCCAGGGCCGCCGGATTTTTGGTACAGCTACGTTATGTGGGTCTGGCAAGTGCGGATTTGAATATAGAGCGTGTCGCCAACCGCGTGGCCAGGGGCGGCCATCATATCGATGAAAATGTGATACGCAGGCGCTATCAGGAGAGTCTGGAAAATCTGTTGAAAGCGATTGCCCTCTGCGACATGACTTTTATTCGTGATAATTCTGGCAAGCAGGTGATTTGCCATCTGGCGCTGGAAGGCAGGCAAATCTGTTATTCCGGCAAATCACCATTGCCTGATTGGGTAGTTGAAATTCAACGGCAGATCTCATAGAACAGAGTAGCAGGCTGATATGCCTGAGTTATTTTGTAGGCTGCGCCGTGCGCACCGCACGGATGATCAACATAGCTCAGGCATACGCCATCATGCACTGAAAGAGGGGGCGCATGGCGCACCCTGCAAGGTATAGCAAATCATGTATTGTCTTTGCAATAGACCTCACCAGGATGGAACTAAGGCGTCTTTTTGTCATCCTATTGCACTCTGCAGCGTTATAGTAGGATGCGGCAGGCGTTGCCCTGTCCGTATCGGTGATTTTCCTGCAACTTAACTGGAAATGCAGCAACTTCTTTGAAGTGAGGCTAAAACATTTTAAACGGGACTTACGTAAAATTGTCCAAGTCGCGCTTCTTCCTGGCAATCATGGAAATGCATATGAAACCTGAATTATTAAACCTGAGCAACTTGAATAAAGTTGCCAGCCTGGCTATCTGTCTGGGCTTGGGCCTTGGCCTCAGTGCCTGCGGCGGCGGTGGGTCGACTACCGGTACTACGCCAGTGGTGGTGACGCCAGAAGTGCCCAATCCTGCAGGTCCGGGGCATTTTGAAGTGGCCACCTTCATCAAAACAATTAATGTTACCGACATCACGGCAGCCCTGCCTAAAGAAGTGACAGCGGTAGTCAAGCCCCTGTACTCAGTCGACACGTATAAAATTACCTATACCACCACTGATACCGCCGGCCGCAACGTGATTGCTTCTGGCCTTGCTGTCATCCCGCGCAAGACTGGCAGTCTGGCCAGCCCGGTACTGGCTTATCAGCATGCCACCATCAAGACCGATGCCGAGGCACCCAGCAATCATGCGACTGCTGATGAGCCTGCTGTCTTGTTTGCCTCCATGGGCTACCTGGTCAGTGCCACTGATTATGTCGGTTATGGCACGACTAAGGGCATGCCCCATCCTTATTTGCTGGCTGCGCCTACGGCGCTTTCCGTGGCAGATTTTATGACAGCAACTTCACGCTGGCGGCAAATGAAAACCATCGCCGACAATGGCCAGGTATTCTTGACGGGTTATTCTGAAGGTGCCTACGCAACCATGGCAACTTTGCGCTATCTGACGCAAAACAAAACGGGCGCTTTACCCGTCAGTACTTTCGTTGGCGCAGGGCCGTATGATGTCGTGCTCACCCTGAATGCCATGCTGGATGCAGTGCGCAAGCAAAACCCTCTAGTCGGTGCACTTATCAGTCCTGGTTTCCTGAAAAAACTCGGGGCAAATGACAGGGCCAATGTGCGCAATCTTTTATTGTCCTCTGCGCTGGGTAGTAGTAGTGATATCAACTTCGATCCTACTTTCCTCGACAATTTCCTCAACGATGATGATGCTGCCATCGTCGTGCAAAGCAATGTCAACGACTGGACACCGCAATCGCCCATCTCATTTTTCCATGGTCGCGATGATACGACCGTGCCTTATGGGAATACCGATTCAGCCTTCCAGGCCATGACTAAGCGAGGAGCTGCAAACCTGATAGATCGCATGGATTGCCCGGCAAAACCAGCCGAGCATATCCCCTGCGTACCAGCCTTCCTGATCAATGACATTACACGACTGGGTGCGCTTGCCAAAGGGCTGTGATGCCGAACAGAACGAACAGTAGCCGGGCATCAGTGAACAAGACGCGCTTCACTGATGCCCCTCTTTTGCCAGACTGGCCAGATCAGCGACCTGTTTCTTTCAAATAATCTGCACGTGCTGCCAGGGCGGTATCAGCAAAGTCCGAGAACATGCCATCTATGCCCAGGCGGAAGAATTGCAGGTATTCTGCCTTCGGGTCACCATTGTAATTTGCTGCCAGCCTGCGCTTTTCATTGCGGAAAGTATAGGGGTGAACCAGCAAGCCAGCCTTGTGGGCATCACTGATCAAGCTTGTGGGTGCCAGGGTAACTGCATCAGTGTCATTGATCTTGCCATCACCATTCACATCCACGATTTTGCCGTCTGCGCCTACCGTACCCTTGATACTGACGATGTAACGCTTCCATGGGCCTATGCCGTCTGCATAAGTCTTGATTTCAGCCAGGCCAGCAGGCGTCACCATGTCGCTAAACATGCGCTTGTCACCCGACAGTGCCCAGTCATACGGTCTGTCATACGGTGCTGCATAGGTCAAGGCACCAGTTTTCAAGTCTACGTCGTCAGCATCGATCAATTGCACCATCTTGACGTTCAAACCCTTCCTGCGCATTTCTTTCAGGCTGCCGGGTTCAAATGATTGCACAAAGATGGGCGCATCTTTACTATTCCAGCCCGCCTTGTTGATCAGGTCGATAAGCTTGTCTTCCAGCGGCAAGCCCAGTGCGCGATGGTAGCTGGGGTTTTTTGTTTCAGGGTAGACGGCTATCGTGCGGCCAGTGTCTTTGGTCTTGGCTTTGACCAGATCGATGATTTCCTGGAAGCTGACGATTTTATATAAGCCATTGTATTGCTGTGGGCGTTCTGCATCGGTGGAAATGCCACCCAGGGTCTTGATTTCTGCAAAAGTGAAATCACTGGCAAACCAGCCTGTCTGGGTTTCACCATCAACGCTGATGGTTTTTTTTCTGGAAGCAAATTCGGGATGCTTGTCCACGTCTGTGCTGTAGAGCAGATTTGGGTCATGGCGTGCTATCAAGACACCATCCTTGGTGGAAATCAAATCAGGTTCTATCGCATCGGCACCGAGATCGATGGCTTTCACATAAGCTTCATAAGTCTCTTCCGGCAAATAACCGGATGCCCCACGGTGGGCAACCACCAAAGGTTTGTCGCCATTCAGGGTAGGCAGAGTTTGAAGGCTATTGCCGCCACAGGCGCTCAATAAGACCAGCAAAGAGGAAGCCAATACAAATTCTGGCGTGCGGGTAGGTAACATGATCGTCTCTTGATGAAAAAAGAGCGACGATATAAGTTACTTATGACCTGGTGATGACAAGGCGGCTCAGCTCTCTTCATGCACGAAGCTGAGCAGGCTTGATGCCCAGCACGCGTTGCATGCAGCGCGCCATGTGGCTGCTGTGACTGAAGCCAGTTTCCAGCGCAATCTCGGTCATGGTTTTACCGCCTGCTAAGAGCAGCAGGCGCGCCCTTTCCAGACGTCTCTCAAGCACAAAACGATGCACTGGCATGCCCGCCGCCTGCCTGAACAGTGATTTGAAATGCGACATGCTAAATCCAGCTACCCCCGCCAGTTCCGCCAGGCTGAGATCCTGATCCAGATGGGCTTCTATGTATTCCACCACCTGGCGCAGTCGCCAGGCTGGCAGCGTAGGATGGTGCTTGCCACTATACGTCTTGCGGCGCGTTTGCAGCGCCAGCAATCGGGCAGCCAGGGCAGTAGCCAGGCTATCGGCAAACAGGCGACCGCCAGGATAATCATCCTGTTCCTCGGCTTGCATCATCCAGCCTATGCTTTCGATGTGCGCATCGCGGATATGAATGGCAGGGTTCAGGTCCATGCTGTGTGCCCCCAGGCCCATGGCGCTTGCCGTATCCGCCAGCAAAGCGGGTGTCAGGCGCAGCAACAGGGATTTGGCATTTTGGGTCAGCGTCCAGCGTGTGCTGGAACCAGCCGGGACCATACAAAACTGCCCATGCAAGCGCAGCCCCTGGCGCTCATAATTACCGGCACGATAAGATACGGCTACCGGGCTGCCCAGATGCAGGCATAGTACATGGCGCTGATCCAGCGGTGAATTGAATAAACCTGAAGGGACTGGCGAAGTCAGCACATCCAGCAGCGGCAATTGTCCAGCGACAAGGTTTTCTCGCAGGGTCACGCCGGGGTCGGGATAGCACAGGGGTCGCAGGCTCATCGTATGCTACAGGCAAGTGTCAGAACAGTCAGAACAATCCGCAGAACGATAAAGATACTACAAATCATCCGTTTGTGCCTGTTCCCGGCCATTTATGCGCGCAGCAGGTATGTGCAGCGTTTAGCATCGCTGCTATGCCTAATCCACTTCATGTCCGGGAGACTAAATATGCAACGCAGACGATTCTTACAAATGAGCGGCAGCCTGCTGACAGCATCCGCCATGGCCTATGGCGCTGGCGCACAGACTAAGCCAGCGTCAGATGCTGCTGCCTTCCATGCACAGCGACGTTACGCCACGCTGGCCTGCGGCCGTATCGCCTATATTGAGCGCGGCAAAGCTGAGGTGGCGCTGTTTTTACATGGCGCACCTTTGAACAGTTTTCAGTGGCGCGGGGCCATCGATTTATTGTCACCCTACCGGCGCTGCCTGGCACCGGATTTCATGGGCCTGGGATATACACAAGTCACGGAATCACAAGCTTTGACTGCGGATGCACAAAGCGCCATGTTGCTGGCATTGCTGGACCATCTGGGCATAGATAAAGTTGATATCATCGCCAGCGACAGTGGCGGTGCTGTCGCCCAGTTATTCCTGATCGCCCATCCTGACAGAGTGCGCAGTATGCTGCTGAGTAATTGTGACGTCGAGCCCGACAGCCCGCCCAGCGACGTGCAGCCAGTTATTGCCATGGCCCGTGCCGGTACACTGGCAGATACCACAGAAAAATGGCTCAGCGATACTGCCCTGGCCCGTGCCACTTTTGGTGCCGCCGTATATCATGAGCCTGCCCGCCTGACAGCCGAGACCATCGATTATTACGTCAGGCCCCTGGTCAGCTCTGCCTTGCGGCGTGCGCAATACCATGCTTTTCACCTGGCACTGGAACCCAATCCCCTGGCTGGCATAGAAGCCGCACTGAAACGCAGTACGGTACCCGTCAAGATAGTCTGGGGTGCCAGTGATACCATCTTTTCCATGGACGATGCCAAATACCTGGACCGCATCTTTCCAGCATCACGTGGCATACGCAGTGTTCCGCAAGGGAAGCTGTTTTTCCAGGAAGAGTTTCCAGAGGTGATCGCAGAAGAAGCCCTGCGCTTATGGCAATCTGTTAGTTGAATCGCTGGATCGCTGGTTTGTCGTAAGTAGGAGCGGCTTCAGCCGCGAACATTTATTTGCAAAGGCTATGCGTGATATGCTGCTTTTGCCGCTCTGACTAGCCTGAGCATTCGCGGCTGAAGCCGCTACTACAGCGGATCGCGTTTATTCTTAAATGCCGCAATGTAGTTAAAACTGATCCCAAACTCCCCACCAGTTTTGTTGCGCGTCTGGACGAGGGTGTTTTTCAGCTGGCTGATAAGTTGTCTCTTCCAGATTGATATTGACTTCAGCAGGTATTGTGTCATGCAATAAGCGGTAAGCAGGTTCTTTCTCTACGCTCTCCAGCAACCGCGCCATGTCCGGCACGGACCAGCAATCATAAGACCAGGTATCTTCTGCCATCAGCTCAGTGACAATGCCCATGTCCAGCTTGTAGCACAAACGCAAACGCAGGGCGGGCTGCGGCCCCGTTGCAGCTTGGTCATGCGGCAGGCAAAACAGCCGCACTATGCCTATCTCAAAACGCGTACCACCCCCGCGATTGGTGATGTCCTCATACACCACCAGCCCATCACCTTCCGCCTGAATGACATCATAATCACGGGCATCCTGATAAAACGCCGCCATCAGGCGCAAAGCCTGTGGCAGCGTCATGGCCTTGAGGGTTTGCTTATTCGCCCTGAGCAAGGCGCGCAACTCTTTTTCGGATAGTGCCGGATTTTTGTTCATGCTTGCATTTCTTTTGAGAGTGATGCTGGCATTGTGCCACGCCTGCCTGAACTCTTGAAGCCCTGCTTATATCCAAATATATCCTTGCTGTTTTAGCTATGCGCCTTCCAGGGCACCAGTTTGTGTTCCAGCCTGCGCATGAGCAGATCGAAGAGGTAGGCCACGATACCGATGAGGATAATACCCATGATCACAATATCGGTACGCAAGAAGCTGGAGGCATTCAACACTAACTGCCCTACGCCAGCCGTGGCTGCCACCATTTCAGCCGCGACCAGGGTAGTCCAGCCAAAGCCGATTGCTATTCTCAAGCCGGTCAAAATGTCGGGCAGGGCTGCAGGCAAGATCACATGCCGCAATAATTGCCACTGGCTTGCGCCCATGGACAGTGCCGCATGCAATTGTTCTGACGCCACCTTGATGACACCAGCGCGGGTAGCTACGGCGATGGGGGCAAAGCAGGCCAGGTAGATCAGCAAGATCTTGGCCGTTTCATCTATGCCAAACCAGATCACGATCAAGGGCAGATAGGCCAGCGGCGGCAGCGGTCTATAAAATTCCAGGATGGGATCAAAGATGCCACGCACGATACGATTGGTACCCATCAACAGCCCTAGCGGCACGGCGCTGATGGCAGCAAGCAAGAATGCACCAAACACGCGTACCAGGCTCCAGGCAAGATGCTGGAGCAATGGCAGCCCGCCTTGTATATTGCCATTCCATGCCTGTTGAGCGGCTAGCCATACCGCCGCAGGTGAAGGCAGGAACAAGGGCGCTACCCAGGCCCTTGCGGTGATGAACCACCAGCCAGACAACAGTATGGCGATGGTGATGATAGTCACGCCCAGGGTCTTGCCACTCCCTGGTCGCGGGTAAACCTTCGCTACTGGTAATAGTGGTTCTGCCTCGCGTTTTGCAGGTTCTATTTTTGCAGGTTCTGTATAAACGGTAGCAGGGCTTACAAGGGATGTGGATGATGGGGGCATAGAGGCAGTTCAGACAGGATGATGCACAAGTTGCAGCAGGCGTTCGCGCCAGGCAATAAAGTCAGGCGAAGACTTGACCGCGCGCGCATCGCCTGTAGCCAGATATTCACCAGAAAACGGCAATTCGAATTGCTGGGCGATGCGGCCTGGCCGTGGCGACATGACGATCACCCGCGTGCCCAGAAAAAGTGCTTCTTCCACACTATGGGTAATGAAGAAAATAGTTTTGCCACTGCCTTGCCAGACCTTGACCAGTAGCTCTTGTATGGACTCGCGTGTCAGGGCATCAAGCGCGCCCATGGGTTCATCCATCAATAGCACGCGGGGATTATTGGCTAGCGCACGGGCTATCCCCACACGCTGTTGCATGCCGCCAGACAATTGATAGACTGGTGCAAAAGCAAATTGCTCCAAGCCCACCAAACGCAATTGATCCAGCGCAAGCGCATTGCGCTGGTCTAGCGCAATGCCGCGAAAGCGCAATCCCAGCGCAACATTGTCGAGCACATTCAACCACGGCATCAGCGCATGTTTTTGAAACACCACACCTACTTCAGGGCTGGGGCCGGTGATGGCCACATCGTTGAGCGTGAGTTCGCCTTCAGACGCCTGTATGAAACCAGCCAGGCAATTCAGCAAAGTCGTCTTGCCGCAACCTGAAGGCCCAAGGGCGACGACGAATTCGCCCGGCGCGATAGACAGGTTGACATCGGATAAGGCCAGCGCTTCATCCGCCCCGGCACCGGCAAAGCGCACCGAGAGCCGTCGTATATCAAGCTGACCACCGCTGTGTGCAGCGGTTGCGTTTATTGTGCTGCCGCTTTGCGTACCCATGTGGCATTGACTCCTACACTATAGTCAGGCAAGACTGTCTGGATGGTGCCCTGGGTCTTCAGAAAAGCCGCAGTAGCCGCCAGCGATTTAGCCGCACCGCCACCCAGCCACTGTGCCGAAGCCTGTTGCTGCAAAGTCGGGAACTCATACAAGGCCAGGCTGGCAGGTACTTCAGTAGCCTCAGCGCCAGCCCATTTGGCGACTGCCTTGATTTGTGCTGCGTCTGCTTTCCAGTTAGCCTTGTTGTTGCGGTAATCGGCATCCGTAGCTGCCAGCAATTTCACCAGCTCTGTCAGGAATGCATCATTCTGTTTGGCGAAATCCTTGTTGACCACGATGCCATCGAAGGTTGCAGTGCCAGTCTGTTTGGCGATCTCGCCAGAAGAGATCAGGGTCTTGCCGGTCTTCTTGACTTTGGCCAGCACTGGGTCCCAGATGAAGGTTGCATCAATATCACCACGCTCCCATGCTGCAGCAATTTCTGGTGGACGCAAATTGATGATCTTGACGCCACGCGCATCCACTTTGGCATGCTCAAGTGCCAACAAGGTATGGAAATGTGAGGTCGACACAAACGGCACTGCAATGCGCTTGCCATTCAAATCAGCCAGGGTTTTGACGTTGCTGCCATTACGCACCACCAGCGCTTCGGCGTCATTGATATTATCGAGTATCCAGAACAACTGTATGTTCAAACCCTGCGACAAGCCTGAGGCTATCGGGGCCGAACCTGCTTCGCCAATGTGAACAGAACCAGAAGCCAGCGCCCGGATAACGTCAGCACCACTGGCCATCTTGCGGAAAGTGACTTTGTAGCCAGTCTTTTGCTCCAGGTTCTGTGTTTCCTGCGCATAACGCCAGGGCACGACCATGTCCTGGTAGGCGATCACTACTTCTTTGGTTTCGGCCCCAGCATTTCCCATGAGGAAAACGCCAACAGCGAGGGCAAGCAGATTCTTTTTCATATATTGAGTGGATTAGGGTGCAATTGATAGACGGCCCAGTATATGAGTGCACTTTGTGCGACAAAACGAATCTTTCCGACTATGAATATGCAATGCATGCATTGCATATTTTAGATATGAGCCTGTAAAGAGCGTTGACAGGTCTTTCAAAAGCAAAATGTTCGGTGCCGCACACTTATCTGTCTGCTGCCGCCGCATAATGAATACCACTAAGGCCAATAAAGGACATCGCGTGGAACGCCAAAAGCTATTTCTGGAAGGTCCCATTACCAAAGCACTTGCGACACTGACGTTGCCCATTATTCTCGGCAATATTTTACAGACCGGTTATCAGTTGACAGATGCATTCTGGGTAGGACGATTGGGTGCTGCAGCGGTAGCGGCGATTTCCATCAGTTTTCCTGTGACCTTCCTCGTCATTGCCCTGGGCTCTGGTCTTGCCATGGCAGGGGCGACGCTGACTGCGCAGTATATGGGGGCAGGCCGGCAAGATATGGTCAACCATGTTGCTGCCCAGACCATGGTCATGGTCGCTATCAGCTCGGTGGTGCTGGGCTTGACTGGCTATAGCCTGGCACCGCATCTGTTGACACTGCTGGGGGTAGAGCCAGCAGTTCATGACGGCGCGCTGGGTTTCATGCGCGTGTCTTTCATAGGCATCATTTTTGTATTCATTTATGCGATGTTCCAGGCACTGATGCGTGGTGTCGGCCAGACCAAAATCCCCTTGTATATCGTCGCAGGAACGGTACTGCTGAACTTCTTGCTTGACCCCTTGTTCATCTATGGATGGCATATCATTCCTCCGTTGGGTGTCATGGGCGCGGCCTATGCAACCCTGGTGACACAGGCGCTGGCAGCGTTGATAGGCATGATCATTTTCTTGCGTGGCAGACATGGCATACAACTGGATTGGCGCGCTTTAAAACCAGATCCGGCATACATTCGTCGCGCTTTCTTCCTGGGTTTGCCAGGTTCGGTCGAACTGTCAACGCGTGGCCTGGGTTTAATCGTCATGTCCTTCCTGGTGTCCAGCTTTGGTACCGTCACGATTGCCGCTTACGGTGTCGGTGCAAATATTCTGCAAGTCATAACGATACCTATCATGGGCATCTCCATGGCGATATCCACCTTGGTGGGGCAAAATATCGGGGCAGGCAATATTGAACGCGCATCGCGCATTACTGTGCTTGGGACCTTGATAGGCTTTGCTGTACTGAGCGTGGTGGGCCTCATCGCTTATGCACTGGCACCTTTGATCGTCAGTTTTTTTATTCCCAATGATGCCGCCGTCATTGCCGAGGCCGCAAACTTCTTGCGCATCATGTGTCTGGCCTGGGGCGGTATAGGTGTGCAGCTTTGCATCGTGTCAGCTTTTCGTGCCTCCGGCAACATGCTCAATGCCATGATCATCGCACTGGTGTCGCAATGGATGATACAGTTTCCGCTGGCGTATGTATTATCCAAGCATACGCAACTCCATGCCCAGGGCTTATGGTGGTCATTTCCGGTAACGAATATCGTGGTCGCCCTGATTGCCATCTGCTGGTTTGCCAGAGGCAGCTGGAAAACCACCAGACTCACTGAAGATGACAGGCAAACAGCACTCGTCAGTCAAGAGACGATTATCGAGGATGGCATACGGTGATGAGGGTTTCCTGTCGCCTGGATGAACACGGCAAGTCATTGAAAAAGGGATAGCGCCATGAGTATTTCAAAAGTTCCTGATTATGAGTTGTACTATTGGTCAGTACCTTTTCGTGGCCAGTTTGTGCGGGCTATCCTGGCATGTGCCGGAAAAACCTGGACTGAGGTCGACGATGCATCCATCATGAAACTCATGAGTGGGCCGATTAAAAATATGCCCGTGCCCTTCATGGGGCCACCCCTGCTCATCGACAAAAAAACCAGATTCGCCATCGCTGAAATGCCTGCCATTGTGTTGTATCTTGGCGAGACGCTAAACCTCATGCCAGCAAGCCCAGAACTCCGCGCCATGACCATGAAAATAGTCAATGATGCCAATGACGTCATTGATGAAATCACCCTCGATGGCGGCCGCCAGATGTGGACCGAAAAACGCTGGATGGAATTCGTTCCACGGCTGCAAAAGTGGATGTCGCTATGGGAGGAAACCGGCAAGCGCCACGGCCTGCGGGCAAGCAGTGGATTTTTATTAGGTGGCGAGCAACCTGGCATTGCAGACATAGTGACAGCCACTTTATGGTCGACTTTAGGTGGGCACTTTCCCAAAATCAAAAAGCTACTGGAGAAAACAGCACCCAAGACAGCAAACCTGTCGCGACGCGTCAGTGCATTACCGCCCCTGGTCAAACTCGACGCCAAGGCGCGAGAAGATTATGGTGACGACTATTGCGGCGGCAAGATAGGTGCATCGATGAAAAAGGTAATAGGCATCTAGATAAACCAGGGAGTCTGCGGTCTTGCTGTGAGGCTCCCATGCTAGAGCAATTACTCATTGAAAGCGTGAAGTGTGGCCTTCCCGTATTCTTTATGGCATTGGCTACGCTTGCGCCTTAGTACGCCACCTGCTCGTATAAGGCAATGCAAACATATACAGGCCTGAAAATAACATCAGAAACAGCGAAGGCAGTGGCGCATATGTGATCCACGGCGACGGCTCACCCGGGCTGATTGCTCTTGCCGCGAAGTTGGCGATGACAGTCAGCGTAAAAACGATGGACAGCCAGCGATGGCTTTGTCGTATCCAATCGCTCCAGCTCATGATGATTTCCCCGCTTGTGATTTGGACGCTGCCTCTATCATTTTCCAGCCATTGCCAGAAGGGTCGCGAAAGCCCGCATCCACAGTGCCGTAGCGGTCCACTGGCTCTTGCGTGAACTCAACGCCGCATTTGCTCAAACGCTCGTAGGTGGCACGACAGTCATCCACCACGAGTACGTTTGCCGGCATGGCACCTTTGGCGACCATCTCATGCAGGGTTTGCGCAGTTGCCGCGTCATGCAGAGGTGCTCCGGGTACGAACAAACCTAGCTGGAAAGACGGCTGGTCCGGATGCTGGACCGTCAACCAGCGATAATTACCATTGCGAACATCGGTGTGGACGATGAATCCCAGCTTGCCGACGTAGAATGCCAGCGCTTCATCCTGATCGTGTACATACAGACCTGCAACATTAACGCCTTGAGTCATATATCCTCCTGATTTGATTGAGGCTCCAGTTTGCCAGCGGCTTCTATACGCCGCTTCTCCAAAACTGCTGTATTGAGGTCGGGGCGTTCTACACCACGCAGTACACACTCGGGAATATGTGCCCCCGCATGCGGAACTGAGCGTTCACGCGCCCGCAGTTCTCCCGGGCTTTCGCCAGTAATGTCACGAAAGATACGGCCAAAGGTACCAAGACTGGCCCAGCCAGTCTGGAGGGCGATATCCGTCACAGGCATATCAGTATCGCGCAACAGGGTTTTGGCACGCTCGATACGGCGTGTGAGCAGGTAGCGATGGGGAGGCAGGCCAAAAGCCTTCTTGAATTCACGCGCGAAGTGCGCCGCCGATACTGCGCTCACTTCAGCCAGCTTGTGGATAGGCCAGTCCTCATGGGCAGCCCCATCCATCCGGTCTTTTGCTCGCAGCAAGCGTCGTAATAGTTGGGGACTTTGAGGCATGTCATCCTCGGGCAAACAAAAAAGCCAACCTGAAGGGTTGGCGTCGATGATGACTTGGATCAGATATTGATGCTGCGAACGCTGAAATGACTGGCGCAAGTTCTTTTAACGCTTTCAATTCACAAGCCATAGTCCTCTTTCTCAATGATAGTTATTTAATAAACGTATAAGAATTGTAGAACTATACCAAAATTTGTAGAACTGAAAGACCAATGTAAAAAGGACTTACATCGCTGTAAGTCCTTCTTTTTACTACATATTCCTTGGTGGCCCGGGGCGGAATCGAACCACCGACACAAGGATTTTCAAGCTTTGTCATTTTTAAGGAAAATCAAAGGCTTACAAGAAATTTGCTCTACAAAAGCTGTGTGAATGATAACAGCAAAGCCTTTGCCAGCGTGGGGCTTTTTCGTTTTTCAAGTTGCTTATTAATCCAGCATATATAGGAATAGGTGAAGGTGATCCGGCATTATTTCGCAGCACGGATACATATAATTTTGATATTGGAATTATCTCTAAATTCTCAAATCAAAGACTGGTATCCAGCACCAATGTGCGCGATAATGCACCAATAGTGTGATTTTTGTCGCACTATTGAACCATTCTTGGAGATAACACCATGGGAACCGTGCGCAAGACCATCACATTGACTGACAAGCAAGACAGCTGGATTAAAGCTCAAATAGACGCTGGGCAATACACAAACGACAGTGAATACATCCGTGACCTTATCCGCCGTGAACAAGAACGTAGCGTCGAGGTAGAGGCTATCCGTGCTGCTCTGATTGAAGGAGAATCCAGTGGGGAACCCCGTGCTTTTGATACCAGCGCGTTTAAGCAAAGAATGTTGAGTAAGCATAGCTGAGTACCGCCTCGTACCTGCTGCAGAGAATGACCTTGAGTCTATCTGGTCTTATACGGCACTCAAGTGGAGTGTGGAGCAAGCCGATCGCTACACTGACATTATGACATCGGCCTTTGATGAATTGGCACAGTCGCCGAAACTGGCTCCTGCATGTGACCACATACGGCCAGGTTATCGTCGCCAGACTGTTGAGCGGCACGTGATTTATTTTCGTATTACGTCATATGGCATTGCGATTATCCGCATCCTGCATGATCGTATGGATGCGTCTCGTTATCTGTGATTTCGTGTTGCCAACGATTATTTTATTTTTGGTGTCATTCCGAAATTATTGCAATTAGAATATTATTCTGGGAGTTCATCATCCCAAGAACCAAAAAAGTTTATATACCCCGCCAGCATGCAGGAAATATAGCTTGCCAGTAGGTATAGGTTACATGTCGTACTTCTGGCGTACAGTCTACGAGGGGATTGACCCTATCAATCCTTACGACTACTTTGTGGATGTTTTGCAGCGCATCAGTCAACATCCTGCTTCGCTGGTGCATCAGCTTACGCCACGCGTCTGGAAACAGTTGTTTGCTGAGAATCCACTCCGCTCAGACTTGTATGACCTGGATCGGCGGGGTAATATTGGACGGAAATGACCGCTTACGAAGAGACGCCGAGCGATGAAGCCGCGCGGCGCTCCTCACTTTAACGTTAGAGTGCACCAATGAGCTTCGGATTTTTTTACGAGGTTGAAGACAGCGCGCGTGATCTTCTGACCGACTGCATGAGCAAGGGCGAGTGGTATGACGTCCTAGGTGAGCTGCATATTGAAAACAGTCAATCGTGCAAGGCAGAGGAATCTCTTCCGGCATGGGAGCTGGCTCTGAAGGAAGCCTCCGGACCTCTGGCGAGACTCTTTACTGGTGAACTTAGAGCCGAGACTGACGAGTTCGACGATCCTAGCGTTGTCTTTCTCGGCGCTGATCTGGTTAAGTCAATTGCGGGAGAAATCAGGAAGAACGGCAAATCCTTCTTCGAGAGCCTACTTAAGGAGGTCGGTTGCGATGCAGATTCATGGCTGTTTGAGCCGATGTACCAATTCTTCAATGAGGCGGCCGGCAGAAATAAGGCGGCAATTATTTTATGGGGTGGGTAAGCATGCTCTCTAACACGACGCTCGACGCGGAAACCGCACCTGTTGGCAATTTTTCGTTCAGCATTTTTTCAATCATCGGCTCTTCGTCATATTGCCTAGCGCGTAGTTCCGATCAGCTCAGCATTAGAACTCACATGAACTCGTTCTTCAAGTTTATAGTCGTCTCGATCTTGCTTCTTTCTTTTTCCGCGTGTGACCGCACGCCGCAAGGTCATCGTGATATTCGCGCACCCATTGTGGGGCAATCTATTCTCACAAAGGATCTGACGGGCGAAGTTCAAGTACCATCGATGGAGCTGAATCAAACAATTGAAGCGACCACCCAGAACACTGGTGCAATGATGAGGATCATCGTAAAGAAAGGGTCTCCGCTTGTATCCGAAGTTGAACGTCAGGTCATTACGCGCAATTTACAAAGCCGTGTGCAACTTGTGGAAAAGTAGAGTGAGTTCTAACCTTGCGCTCGTTCAGACGGGCCGGATCCCTCGACGGTAAAGTCGCTAACTGCATTTATAAATTTTTTCCGATGAAGCTCCCGTTCTCTAGTTTTCGCTCAAATACTAACGTGGTACCAGACTCGTCACGAAGCGTAATTTTTACCCTTACGGTGGGAGGCGTTGCCAAGAGCGATGCGTCCTCGGGATAGCAAGCAATAGGAGGCCAAGCTATCCATAAAACAAAATAAGACGGGTAAAAAATTGAGAATCGCTATTGAAGGTGAGCTGGCCGATGTTATAGCCCAGATCATGGCCAAACCACGTGACAAAGTGAACAAAGCACTCCTGCAAGACCCAGACGGGCAGTGCCTGACCTATTCAGCAATGCGCTCTAGGTTTGATAAAGCCAGGGAGCAATCTGGCGTGAATTTTCAATTTAGAGACCTTAGAGCTAAAGCAGCCACAGATACAGAAGATTTAGCGCACGCACAAAGCCTACTTGGACATAAAAATCGAAGCACTACTGAGATATATACTCGGGAAAGGCGTGGCGAGGTAGTGCGGCCGTTGCAACGAAATAAATTGTGACCTATCGTTGAATGGACGTATGCTGTTTAGGTTACGCTCAATTTTCCGGAGTCTTAGATGGCTATGTCTAAAAAAAAGGGAACTACTCCTCCTAAGAAACACCATTTTGTGCCTGTGACATATTTAAAAAGATTCACCGATCATAATGGCCAATTACATTGTTTTGATCGCCAGTCTGGCATATTCACTAAAACTTTGCCAAAGGCAATTATGGCCGTCAACAAGTTTTATCGACAGGACTGGGCGCCAGCCGGCACTGATCCGAATATTCTGGAAATAACGTTAGGTCAGTGGTTAGAGCCAGGGGCAAAAAATTCACTTGACCGACTAATTCAAAGTCCAACTTTACTGACGGAAGAGGATACTTGTATTCTTGTTTTGTATCTTGAATTCCAGCGAATCCGTGTGCCGCGCCAAGTAGAAATGGCAAAGGAACTCATCAAGGATATGATTATGCGATTAGGGCCTCAAGATATTATGTCCGAAGTCCGAGAGGGGAAATTCTCTCTAAACATGAATAATTCGGTTCGTTTTGAGTATGTGAAAATGGCAATGGGTGAGTTTTATCCGTGGTTTGAAACCATGGAATGGGAGGTTATTGAAGCTGAAAACGACGCCGCTTTCATCACTTCTGACAGCCCACTGTCACTATATAATCCTGAGATCCCACCTCCGGCTGAAGCAGGAATTGGACTTGCTGGAACAATGGTATTTTTTCCGCTTAGTAGTCGCTATGTATTGTTAATGCGGCATTCGGGCGTTAGAGATCGCGCGGATTTTTCCAACCTGTTGCCTCTGCCTGATCCATTAAATTCAGATACGATGATTTCCATTACACATGGTGCGATATGGAGTGCGGACGTAGTGAATAATTTTAACTGGAAAATGTTGCGCCTTTCTGAGCGATTCATTGTTGCTGAAAGGCTAGAAACACTTCAGGCATGTATCGAAATTGATGACCTGAAAGGAAGAATTGTAGAACGAGCTTAATTTTGTAGAACGGATTCAACAACGAAAAAAGGGCTTACATCGCTGTAAGCCCTTTTTTTAACTACATATTCCTTGGTGGCCCGGGGCGGAATCGAACCACCGACACAAGGATTTTCAATCCTAGAAAAACTATATTTATTGCTGTTGATTAACATTCTTAAATTGAAGAAAGCCATTTAAAATCAATTGGTTATGTGTTTTCGTGTTGTTTGGAGTGTTGATTAACTCTGATTGATATGCTCTAATTCGGGTTACATGGCGGTTACATGGATCTGATTTAAGGACTTTCAATTAATGGCAAAAATAAAATTTACTTCTGGTCGCGTTGATGCATTTACTTGTGAACCTGGCAAAAAGCAGTCCTTTTCGTGGGACAGTACTGCACCAGGCCTTGGGCTTCGGGTAACGGCCAGCGGTGCAAAAGCATATATTTTTCAAGCTAAATTGGACGGTGAAGCGATGCGCATCACCATTGGTGATCCAAAAATATGGGAAATATCTGCGGCACAAAGTGAGGCTAGAAGGCTGAAAGTGATTGTCGATAATGGCCAAGATCCGCGCCACCTGAAGGAAGCTGCCAAAGCTGCAGAACAAGCACAACGAGCAGCCAAAGAGGCAGAAGAAGAAAACAAGAAAGCTCGTGAAATTCGTGAGTCAATCACGTTGGGAGAAGTTTGGCCAAAATATGTTCAGGACCGAAAGCAGCAATGGTCAGAGTTACATCTTCGTGATCATTTGCGCGTAATGCACGCTGGTGGGGAAGTTCGCAAACGAAGTAAAGAATTGACGAGACCAGGGCCTTTGGCTTCACTCGGACAGTTTCGCCTCGTGGATTTGACTGTGGAACGCATTGATACTTGGGCCAAGCAAGAAGCCAATGTAAGGGCAACAAGTGCTAGGTTGGCGCTACGTCTTCTGAAGGCATGTCTTTTTTGGTGTGCCGCACATCCGCAGTACGGTCCTGTCATAATTTCAAATTCAGCTCAAAGTCGAAAGGCTAGAGAAAGCCTGGGAAAACCGAAAGTTAAGCATGACGTATTGCAACGCGAGCAATTAAAGTCTTGGTTTTCTGAAGTCCAAAAGATAGAAAATAGGGTTATCAGTGTGTATTTACAGGCGCTTTTGTTAACCGGTGCACGGCGTGAAGAACTCGCAGTGTTGAAATGGACAGATGTCGACTTTCAGTGGAAGAGCATAAAGCTGAGCGACAAGGTTGAGGATTTCAGAATGGTGCCGCTTACTCCATATGTATCGAATCTCCTTAAGGGGCTACCTCGTAGAAGTGAATGGGTATTTAGTAGCCCAACGGCAGAATCAGGCCATATTACCGATCCAAGTATTGCACATAGAAAGGCGTGCAAATCGGCGGGATTGTTTGTCACCCTCCACGGATTGCGCCGCAGTTTCGCGACTTTAAGTGAGTGGACAGAGACGCCTGCAGGGATTGCCGCACAAGTCCAAGGTCATGCTCCTCAGGGAGTGCGTGAGCAGAACTACATACGTCGACCACTGGATCTGCTTCGGATGTGGCACGTCAAAATTGAAGAATGGATGCTTGCACAAGCGCAAATTGACTTTGCCTTAGAGGATTGCTAATTAGTTAAGTCCTAGAAAACAGATAACTCCCATTTATCCACAAATGTGGGAGGGGCATTTATTCAATATGGCTGCAATGACAAAAATAGAAATTTCTACTATAGTTTCGACTTTTTTACCGAGTGATTATCTTGCCGGAGCGTTCATACCGTGATCAGGATAATCATGTCAAAAATGATTCTTCCAAGAATAAAGACCTACACAAAAGTTCCTGAAGCCCTAGAATTGCTTAGCACCTATACGGGGAAAGCGTGGAAAACTCCAGATGACTTATTGGACGCTGCCATGAGTTTAGCTTTACCATTGGAAGCGAGTTCACCTCAAACTTCAAGAGTAGTTACTCGTAGTTATGGCGGTCATTCTGAATTTGCGGTTACTCGCGGATGGCGGCCCGCACTGTTATGCCCTTTTCAAATAAAACAATTGATGCTGACAGGTGAAACGACGACTAGATTTCCGGCATTTTCAGCCGGTGATAGCGAATATGTATCATGGGATTTCGTAAAAACTAAGCGTGTCGAAATTGCGAAATCGAAAAGTGTGATTACCAATCAATCCGGTATTTGGATGCGACCAGGATCTTTTGAGAGCTCTATTGATAATGACGATCCTTGGATGGGCGAATCTGAAATTGAATATTTTGAGTTTCCTATAAAGGTAACCATAGATATGGTTTCGGTGCCCAAACACACGTTTATTGACCTGTTGATCAGCGAGGGCGTGGTTTGGCAAGATGAAGAGGTAGTCAATATCCTTGAGCGGGAGAAAAGTTCTGCCAGCCTGAAAAATACGACTCATCGTACGAAGACTCGAATGTCTCCATTAAATACAGAAATTGCTCAAGCGAGATTAACTGCAATCGATCCCGAAAATCCGGATAGTGTTTTTGCTGAATTGGTAAAACTTGCGGACCGCGGGCACGGGTGTTTGGTTGAAACGGTCGACAATGCTATTAAGTACCGGGCGGGGGACGAAGTAAAGTTCTTTACCAATAGGAACCTAAGAGACCGGATGTTTCGAAGTGCTAAGCAGCGACAAGGTAAATGACTAGCTAGCGCGCACGCGCTAGGAACGCGCTAACCTGTGCCAGGCAGCGCTACGATGCGCTAAGCAGCGCTACTATCGGAGAAAAAAAGATTCTGTTAAAGAATACGTATCATCACTAACCAACAGAGATGATACGTAATGATTAAGACAGTAATGTTTGCACCGCTGGAATCTGAAACACGTTCTACAGTCAATACCGCTGCCGCGGCATTTTACTTAAGCCGAAAACCACAAACTTTAAGAGCATGGGCATGCTTGGAGAATGGACCTATTCGTCCTCGTCGCGTGCATGGTCGCCTGGCTTGGGATGTGCGCGATATCAAAGCGCTGCTCAATGGAGAGGGGGAGTAATGGTTACTTCACCTTCATGTCTTGGTGGTGGGCAAGCAGACGCGATTCGTGCTGCCGCTCTTCAGTGCGCCAGCCTTGGATTGCCTGTGATTGCGATACATGGAGTTAAAGGTGATGGCTCCTGCACTTGTGGCGATCAACATAAAGGCCAAGAGAATTTGATCGGAAAACATCCGTGGGGGAAAGGCTCACCTGAGGCTACGCTCGACCCTAAGCTCATCAACATGTGGTTTGATTACAAGAAGGGATGCAATTACGGTATTGTGACCGGTAGGGAGTTCAATCATGCAGGAAAAGCTCTGGTCGTTATCGATATTGATAGTTATAAAGAGGGTGGCTTAGACGCGCTTGATGCTCTTGAGGCGCTTCATGGCAAACTACCCGATACGGCTACTGTGCTTAGCGGGGGTAATGGTGTTCATCGATATTATTTGACCAAAATAGGTCAAAAATTTAGAGCTAAACTGGGTGCAGATTCAAATATCGACATTAAGGGACCAGGTGGGTATGTAATTGGCCCTAAGTCTGTGCATAGAAGTGGTCGTTGCTATGAGACTGAAGCATCTAGCGATCTTTTTGATTATGCTCCCATAGCGGATTTACCAAGCTGGGTTACTGAGAAATTTGGCAAATGTGAAGTTTCTACAGATAGCTCACACCAAGTAGTAGCTAAAAATTTAACCCCAGAAGAAATTAATATTTACCAGAATGATTTATCGCAAATACCCGCGATAGATCGTTCTGTGTGGCGTTCAGTATTAATGGCATTGAAAGACCGTAGCGATTCTGAAGAAATGTTTCAATTGGCGGATAAATGGAGTCAATCTTGTCCAGAAAAGTATTTCCCGGATGACGTGCGCTACACTTGGAACACAATTAAACAGGACGGTGGTATAACAATCAAGACTCTGCATTACCTGGCTAATGAGGAGCGTGCGAAGAAGGTTGATCTTAGTTCCATTTTGCTTCAACCTACAACCTCAGTGCAGAAAAATGCAGGGTGGCTGCCACCGATATCGCTACAGTCGAGTGAACTTGGTGATCCTTATCCATTTGATGCACTACCCGCCCTAATTCAGGATGCCGCGCAGGAAGTTCAGCAGTTCACGAAAACACCGATGCCTATGGTTGTTTGCTCGGCCTTGGCAGCGTTGTCGTTATCGGCACAATCTCTGTATGACGTTCAACGAGCAGAATTGCTTACTGGTCCCATTGGCTTATTCATTATGGTTATTGCAGATTCTGGCGAGCGGAAAACAACGCTGGATAACTTCTTTTCAGAATCTGTCCGTAATTTTGAGGCTCGTGCGCTGGCAGAATCAAAGCCAAAAGTAGTGGAATTTAAAGCATCACATGCTGCCTGGGAGGCAAAGAAGAAAGGACTCTTGGATCGCATCTCTCTAGGCGTAAAAAGTTCTAAGGACACAAATAAATCCGAGAGTGACCTTCAACTTCTAGAGACCGAGCGCCCTGTTCCACCTCAAATTGTCAGGTTAGTCTATAGCGATGTGACCATTGAAAAATTGACGCACGCACTTGCCAATGATTGGCCCTCAGCAGGAGTATTGTCGTCAGAAGGGGGCACTATTTTTGGTGGCCACGCGATGGGTAAGGATAGCCAGATGCGTACCATGGCAAACTATAATGAGCTTTGGGATGGCAAGGGTATCAGGGTTGATAGGCGCACTAGTGAATCTTACAGCGCAAGAGGTGTACGACTTACAGCTGCAATACAGGTACAAGAGCCGACACTGTCCACATTCCTAGAGTCATCAGGCTCCTTGGCGCGTGGTACTGGATTTTTAGCGCGGTTTTTGATTGCATGGCCAACCTCCACACAAGGCAGCCGATTTTTTACCGAGGCACCTAAGTACTGGCGTAGCCTGACTCTATTTCACAAGCGAATTGCCGACATTTTAGAGATGCCTCAACCAATGGTTGATGGTGAACTTCAACCAACCCTTCTTACATTGTCACCTTTTGCAAAAGAATCATGGGTTAACTTTCACGACGAGATTGAAGAAAAGCTTGCACCTGACGGAGATTTCTCATCAGTCCGGGATGTGGCTAGCAAGACTGCAGATAACGCAGTTCGCTTGGCGGCACTTTTTCACGTTTTGGAAGGCGCAACAGGTCCGATTTCACAAGAGCATATGCTTGGCGCTGCGCGCATAGCGAAGTGGCATTTAAGCGAGTCCTCTCGTTTTCTTGACGGCGTTACCTTAACCTCGGAGCAAAAAAATGCTGCGAAGTTGGATAGTTGGATATTAAACAAGTGCACTCAAGAAATTAAGACAGATATTTCTACCCAAAAAATCGCCCAATTTGGACCAAGTTCATTGCGCCAAAAGGCCACTATGGATGCAGCTTTAGCTATTTTGGAGGCGGCACATAGGATCAGGTCAGTCGATGGCAAAAAAAAGGTGTATCAAATCAATCCATTGTTACTTTCAAAGACCTGAAACAACCTATTTTGAATTGACTCCCACTCTTCAAGTCGCGCCTGGATCAGCGTAAAAACGCATTTTCGCGCTTCTTTACAGCACTGCTATTTTTGCTAATTCTGCGATTCTGTTAGCTTGATGTCTGCTCAATTTTAGGAATAGCGGGAATAGCAGAAATAGCAGTAGCAACAAGAGTTAAAAAGAAATCGATTTTTGACTGGTTGGTTCAGGTTTAATCAAATTTCCATAGGTCTGCTGCAGATATCATCGATTGAGAATTTTTTACTTCAAAATTCCGACTGAATTCAGCTCAACACTTTTCAATATCAACTTTTAGGGAGAATGGGGTAGGGAACAAGGTGACAAGGTAAAGAGTAATATATATATATTTATAGTGTATTAATATATGATTGAAGTTAAAAAGCATATTTATATGTTGATTTCCCTCCTTGTAACAAGGTAGGAACAGGATGCAACTATGCAAGGATTGACGTTGTTCCCGTTGGCATTGAATTTATCTTGCTGGATGGTCGGTTCGACCGTCAATTGCTTTACGCACGCGCGCGGTAAGGTTCTAAAATTTAGTAAGTTTGAAATTGTCAGATCGTTGAATCGATCGACGGTTGTGTATATTTTTTGCATCATAGGAGAGTTGCGTGAAAGTGTTGATTAATATCTCTGATGAAGTAAACGCTGAACTTGCGAAAATTAGCGAGGCTCGCAATGGTGTGCCTCGCGAAAAATTAGTGCTTGAGGCAATTAGTAAATTCATTGAGGAAAGCAAGGCTCACGATGTTTTCGGTATGTTGGCGGGACAGAATGGCGATGGCCTTGAATACCAAGTTCGGATGAGAGCGGAATGGAATAACCGTTAAAGAGCTGTGCAGATAGTCTTGTCTTTGACTTCTTATCAAATGAACCGACTTAGATCGGTTTTTTTTACATCTGATACTGAACTAGAGATCAATATCAAAAGGATCGCGCAATGAGACGGAAGCCTCTACCTAATGACCGGATGATGCGAGTTACAGTACGAAACCTGGTGCGTTGGTTGTGCCTCGCGCTTTGTAAAGGGTTTCAAGGGCGACACGGTAGGCTAATATGTAGAAAGCTAGACTCGACCGGCCAGCATCTGTCAGATTGGATCACCACTTGAGATTGATTTATGGCTGGATTCGGCAAATTGCAGCCGGTCATACAAGACACAAAGCAACTATCGCCGCGGAAATTTTTGTGACAAATCGGCAAGGATCACTCAAATCAACAATATGGTGTTTTATGTCGGATTATCGATTTAATGTTTTTGGTATGTTTGTCTCTGTTCTGGCCACGGACACCGGGTGGAAAACATTTATCATCGGGGCAGAGGGTAAGCGTCGCCCTGCTGAATTTATAGTCCCCAACTCAATTCCTTCCGAAGAGTTGGCGCAATACCTAGGTGACTTATTTCACGAAAATGCGACGCCAAGGAACAATAGTGTGATGCCGATTGAGTGAATAGCAATGGGTACTTACGGCACAATTACGGCATTCACGATGTGACACATCCTGTCAGATTGAGTCACAATTTTTACAGCAAATATTGTCTCGGTAATACCCTTTACTTGGACGAAGTAACCAAGGGCGGATGCTAGTTTGGGTTCGGCTTCTTCTCGATGTGTCTTCAATGAGATCTCGGGCGTATTGGAATTGTTGCTTGCCTACTTTATTAACTTATCTTGCCAAATGTGGTGACTGCATTCAGAACGACACTAGTTAGTGTTTTGCATGCTCCGCTTCCTTACGAAATTCTGCCAGCGTGACGCGGTTGGCAGAGCTGTCCTAGTGCTGTGACAGTTCGTTGAGGAGCGCCATGATGGCTTGCTTCGGCACTTCAAAGATGCGCTGCCAGTTTCTGAATGGCGCGTCCGCTCCGGCTTTACCCATACACCAGTACCGCGAGACGGTTGTAGAGGGTGTACTAAACGTAGATCATGTTGTCAGTTGATATTTCACGATCAAGCTAAAATGTCCTACAACAACCTGGTAGCTGCTGTTAGCAAACAGTGAAAGCCTATTTTTACACCAAAATTTACACCATTCCCATGCAAAGCATTGTATTCGCTAGGTTTTTTGATACCTACGTTAGGTATCGAAACAGTAAACTCGGGTAAATTGTAAAAAAATTCGGACCTAAATAGCATTTCTACCAATCTAACATGTGCGTAAATTAAGGCCGGTAAAGATCGACTATAAGTCTGTCTACATATTCCTCGGTGGCTATTTTGACGATTTTTTGAAACGACATTTTGGGTACGTTTTCTGTTATCCAATGCATTTTGGCGTACAGTTCGGCATCCATAGGGAAATTCAAACCTTTGGTACGCGCATTTTTTTCAACCAAGTCCCAAGGGGCAAGCTGGGGTTCTGTGTTTGTAAATTCACTCATGCTGTTTGACTCGCTAGTCTCAATAAGTGCTGAAGCAAGTTCCGGTGCCACCATATCCATACCTTCTCCCTCGTTGTGACTATCAATAGTCAGTTGTTGACGCTGCTGCGCAACTAATACATTTGATAGCACTTCCTTAGCCATGGCTGTTACCTGCTCTAGCGCAGCTATCGTAGAGGTCAATCCAAAATTATTGTCTGTCATGTCGGGTTTCTTTCGGTCGTTCATATCATCCTTAGCCATTTGAAGGCATTGGTTGGTCAAAAATCGCCATATTCTACGTTTTTCGTAGAGATGTTTGTAGGAGATTCTACGAATATCGAAGAATGTCATCAACCCAGACTCTTGAAAAATCTGTATTTGGACGCCGACTTAGGCAGGTCCGGACACAGGCTGGAATTCCGCAATATCAGCTTGGCATACTTGCTGGTTTGGAAGAGTCTTCAAGTAGTGCTCGAATTAGCCGATATGAAAGCGGCATGTACATGCCTTCCCCCAATTTTGTCTCCAAGCTTTCAGTGGTACTTAATGTACCTGCCGTTTACTTTTACTGTGCGGATGACCGTTTAGCTAATTTGATATTGCTTTATCACCAGTTCCCGGAAAAGCATCGTAAGGCGCTTCATAAATTTGCCAACGAACTCGTTGAACGCTAAGTAGAGTTACCGTCACAGGGAAATGTTTTTGATTACCCACCATGTGTGGGGGGGGGGCAAAATACCTCCCTTGGGTCTGCATACTGGCAACAATCTATTCGTCAAAATTTTTTTGATAAAAGTCAGATTTTGAAATCAACGATTTTGAATATATTTAATCATTAAACAATCTACTTGCTAAGCTCCGCCAGCAAAGCGGAGGATGTCGATTCTCTTTACTAGCAATGGAATGTTAATTTGTCTTATTGAAAATCAATAAGAAGCGTTCGTGGTTGAACCAAATTTTGTTTAATTCATTAGGAATTTTGCAGCTTTTGTGGGTTGCATAGGAATTTTCGGTTAAGCGGAAGGTCTGCTTGGCCACTCTTGTTGGCACGCCAATGGGAGAAGTCTTGATCCATACAGGTCTTCGTCACATAACAGGAGAGCTTCATTAATCAGAACTACGATACACACGAATGGGCTAAAGGTCATTTCAATCAAAATGGTGCATTGAATGACGAAATTCGAAAACGATTTCGATTGGTGAGTGTTTTCATCAAAACAGCCGGAGATTTTCAATGGAAAAATGCCAACAATTTGCATCTCAAACCCGCCACTGATTTGCACTCAAACTTGCTCGTCTCGCACAATAGTTCCCATGGCGCAAGAATCCAAGCCAGCAATGACAGCATTCAGACTCCTACTCGTATTCATTTCGTATCGTTTTTTGCAAGTCAAGTGTTTTTGAGGAGCGAAGCGACGCAACAAATTCCTTACTCGCCCCACCCTTAATCCAGTCTTAACTGGCACCGCTTTCGCCATACACCTTGCCTTGATTTACCCCATGATTGATTGTCTAAATATTACTAATTATTTAATTAACAATACTTGTGATGCGTTGTTGCCTTGCTTTTCTTTGAACTTGATGCTGAATATTATTCATTGTATTTTCTATTTTTAATTAACGATCAATATGCGTTTAGCTAATTTTAAGAATTAAAAATGGATTTTAAATTTATTTTCGATTTCACCTAAACAAATTCCCAAATGTTTGGACTATTGCTTCAAGAAACGACGCGTGTGCACAAGCCAGCGGCGTAAAGCAAACAATAAGTCAGAACATAAAAGGATGAATTCATGGTAGCAATCGTCAGCGGAAATAGCACAGGTCTGAATTTAACATCTTCCTCCAACCTGGGACAGCGCGGCAATCTTGGTTCCGCCAGCCAGGGCAAGACCGGTGAACAAAGCATCGTCAATATCGCCACTGGCAACCTCGTCCTGCAAGACAAAGACGGTTTCCTCGCCAGCCGTGGCAATGATCTTTCCGTCATCCGCACCTACAACAGCCAAGGCGTCATCAAAGACGACAATTCAGATGCATGGTGGATCAACGGTTATCGCCGCATCGTCAACCTGACAGGTACCCTGAACCAAGCAGGCAGCA
>NZ_JBMPOS010000004.1:0-222301 GCF_049340345.1 Undibacterium sp. Di27W
TTGATATTGATGTGGACTTTGATGGTACCGTGGCCTGGAATGGCACGACAGTCAACAGCGCTGAACTCGAAGCCAAGCTGACCGAAGCCGCTTCACAGAAAGATCAGCCTGAAGTGCATCTGCGTCCGGTCGCTGTTGTACCTTACAAATCTGTGGCAGCCGTCATGGCAGCGGCACAGCGTCTTGGTGTCACCAAGATTGGTATGGTTGGCAATGAGCAGTTCTTGAAATAAGTCATATCATTTCATCATGAATAAAAAAGCCGGGAAGCATGCTTCCCGGCTTTTTTATTACGCAATAGTGCCAACTCAGCAACATCGCTCAGTGACAGCGCTCAGTGACATCGCATCAATCAATTCATCGCCTCATACAATTCCAGCGGCAAATCATCAGGGTCAGCAAAAAAAACGAAGCGTCGTCCGGTCAATTCATCCATCCTGATATCCTCCACTGCCAGCCCCTGGGCTTCAAGCACCGCTTTGCAGGCTGAGACATCATCGACTTCAAATGCCAGATGGCGCAAGCCCTGGGCTTCGGGTCGAGATACCCGTGGCGGCGCGTCAGGAAATGAAAACAATTCAATTTGCGAACCATCCGGCAGGGCCAGATCCAGTTTGTAGGAAGACCGTTCTGCTCTATAGGTTTCAGCAATGACGCGCAAACCCAAAAGCCGGGTGTAGAAATCCTTGGACACCTGATAATCAGAGCAAATGATTGCTACATGATGAATCCGTTTCAGCATCATCCTGGTTCAGGCTTAGGTGTTTTGCATGAATTGCAAATACAAGTCACGTGCACGCGTCGCTACTACACCTATAGGTAATTCACGGCTTTCATATCTGGTGCAAGGTGTGACCTTGGCAAAGTTACCTGTATTGAAAATTTCTTTTGCTGCCAGCAATTCTTCAGGTTTCACAGTGCGCTCAGACACTTGCTTGCCATCTTCCTTGAGCAAACCGATCACGCGTGCACGCGTAATACCGGACAAGAAACTGCCATTTGCCACGGGTGTGACGATCTCATCATCTGCCGTCACAAAGAAGAGATTGGCAGTGGCAAATTCTGCCACATTGCCATGCACATCGCAGACCACGCCATTGTCAAAACCACGTTCTTTGGCTTCACGCAAAGCCCTGGTAGAATTTGGGTACAGGCAAGATGCCTTGGCATCAGTCGGTGCCATGGAAGGATCAGGGCGACGCAGGCTGGACAGGCAGGCAGAGAAACCGGTAAATGCAGGAATGGGCGCATCAAACAAGGTCAGAGCAAAGCCTGTCGTTGATGGTTCAGGAATCAGCAGGCCGTCAGTGCCAAACACCAGCGGGCGTATATACAGTTCAGCGTCAGCCGGGAACAGGGCGATGCCTTCGCGGCACAAGGCTTCGAGTTCATCGACATTGTAAGGACATTGCAAACCCAGGCTCTGGGCCGATTGTATGACGCGGGCCAGATGCAGGCGCAGGTCCGGTGTCAGGCCACGTATGGAACGTGCACCATCAAACACCGAGGAACCCAGCCAGACTGCATTATCCATGGCGCCAAACAGTGGCGTATTACCTTCACTCCATTGTCCCTTGAAGTAGCTACGATACATAATATTCCTCACTCATTGATAGTACATTGATAGTAAATTGGCGATGCGTCGCGAATGATCATTTCTAATGTATCACATTCAATATTGCAGCAAGCAAAGCTGCATCAAAGCTCAGTCGGCTTGGCCTGCACCAGTTGCACCAGTTGCGCCTGGTTGACGCTGTGCTTGCTGGTACGGACGACCACATATTGTTTTCGAAATTCCAGTCCGCGCTGCGGCCATTTTTCTGCATATTGCTTCAGATGTTCAACGGCAGGGATAAAATCTTCGCCATTGACGCGACAATCAGCGGCCAGCTTGTCTTCATTATCGCGTGAGGCAAACAGGCGTATGCCTATGAAGTCACTGGTCTGCAACAGATCATGAAAAGCCGGCATACTTTCTGTAAACAAACAGCAAGGGCAAAATGGATGCTCTTCTTTTTTCCCGGGTGCAGGCTGGCTGGCCAGATGGGCGACTGGCCCAAGTATCACCTGACGAAAACTGCTGCTTTCCGCTGCTTCAGCGCTGGTATTCATTTCTATGACTGTGCAATTCACAGGCTGCTCGCGGACAGCATCCTGCAAAACCAGTAAATCCATCTTCGCCCAGGTACGCAAACCTTCCAGCACAGCCTCAGATTCAGTCGCGCCAATGGCATGCTGGTACTCACTCAAACCTTGCGGGAAGTACTCCACATGGCTGGCATAGATGCGCGTGCAGGTGCGAAATTTATCTTCAGCAAGCGTGACCGTTTCCACCCGTTCAACTGCCAGTAACAAACCATCTTCCAGGGCCAGGTAGTTGTCTTGCCATTTCAATTTGATTGCGTCTGCCGTCAAGACCTCAAACAAGGCCAGCGTTAAAGCTGCATCGATATTCAGGCTAGCAAATACTGGCGTCGCAATTGTCGTGGAGCTGGATGCAAACTTAGCTTTGAAGCTTTTAAAAACATTGCCTAGGGAGGTAGTAACTGACATGGAAACTGAATGTGGAGATGAAAACAGACCTGCATTGTAACAAGAAGACAGAGAGAGCAAGTTATTTGTAGGCCGCGCAAAAGTTTCAAGCCTTGATGGCATTGATCAATTCACGTGCATAAGTTGGCAATTCATCAAATTGCCGCACACAGATCAGCAAATTTCTGACTGCCCAGGTATCTGTCAGATACAGCCTGTGTATCTTCATCAATTGCTCATAACGCAAGGCTGCAGTTTCTGGAATGATGGCGATGCCAGCGCCGCTTTCCACCATGCGACAAATGCCATCGAAGCTGCGCAAGCGCAGTCGGTAATGCAGGCGCTGCCCCAGTCGCAACGCATGTTCATTCAGGTATTGCTGCAGGGCGCTGTCACCTGCCAGACCGACGAAATTATAGGTCAGGGTATCGGCAAATGCCAGATTGCCATTGATGGCGGCCATGGTTTGCAAAGGATGCTCGGCAGCAGTCACCAGCACCAGTTGATCCTGGCGAAAGGAAAAGGTTTGCAGGTCTGCGCTGTCTACCGTATCAGCAATGATGCCAATATCAGCCTGCTCGGCGATGATGGCTTGCACGATATCATTACTCAGCCTTTCTTCGACTTCGATATTGATATGTGGATGTTCTTGCATGTAGATGACCAAAGCCTGGGGCAAAAATTCGGTCAGGGCCGAGGTATTACACAGCATGCGTATATGCCCTTTGAGACCTTTGGCATAATCCCCGAGGTCGCCGCGCATTCTTTCCATTTGCTGCATCAGCATGCGGGCATGATGCAGCAAGGTGCGGCCAGCATCCGTCACTTCCACGCCACGCCTTTGCCGCAACAGCAAGGGCACACCGAGTAAATCTTCCATGCCACGCAAACGTGCACTGGCCGACGCCAGCGCCAGATGGGAACGCTCAGCTCCGGCAGTGATACTGCCCGCCTCCACTACATGGACAAATAACTGTAAATCGACGAGGTCAAAGCGCATGAAAAGATTGTTTATTGGAATGAGTTCCAGATTTAGACTACGTCAAATACGAAGCCTGTCTGAGTATATTCCACATTTTCAGTTCTTGCTGGTAATGGCAAACTGTCTATATGGAAACGCTGACTACCTTATTTACTCCTCATGGCAACAGTACTCAGTGGCTGGCGATAGCCATCATCTTTCTGCTCGCAGGAATGGTAAAAGGTGTCATAGGCCTGGGCTTGCCTACCGTGGCGATCGCTTTACTGAGCCTGTCAATGACGACCATGCAAGCCGCAGCCTTGTTGTTTTTACCTTCGCTTTTAACGAATATATGGCAATTGGCTTATGGCACTGAGCTACTACCGTTATTGCGCCGCCTGTTTCCCATGCTGTTGGGTATCTGCCTGGGTACATTTGTGTCTGGACTATTATTCAGCAAACCAGATCAGGCCTGGTCAAGTGCCGGCCTGGGCGTGGCCTTGCTGCTATATGGCGTCATGGGCTTGGCATCGGTACATTGGCAAGTGTCCACTCAGACCGAGCGCAGGCTCGCCCCTGTCATCGGGATTGCGACAGGCATGGTCACCGCCTCTACCGGCGTATTTGTCTTGCCCTCGGTTCCTTTCCTGCAAGCCCTGAATCTTGATAAGGACAAACTGGTACAGGCCATGGGCTTGTCTTTCACGGTATCCACACTGGCCTTGGGCATCAATCTGTACGACAGCGGTACTTTGCAGTGGAATATTGCCGGTGATTCCATGCTGGCCCTGTTACCTGCATTAGCTGGCATGCAATTAGGGCAAGTCATACGCGACAAAATGCAACCAGCGCTGTTCAAGCGTTGTTTTTTCATCGGCCTGCTGGCTTTGGGCATTCACTATTTATGGGGAGCAGTGAAATCATGACTGAGATCATTTCTGGTGAAGCTGTGCAAGCAGCGCTACGCATCTGCAAACAAGATGAACAGACCAATTGCCAGCATGTCTTGCTCTCCGCCTTTCTCGACCAACAGCATGTAGGAGCACTGGATTGCAGCATCCTTGGCGGAAAAATCTGCATTGAAGTTTTATACGTCAAGCCCAGCTATCGCGAGCTTGGCATAGCCAAGGCATTGCTCGCGCAATTGCATGTCGAATATCCCGAGCTGGAAGTGATTTGCAAACAAGGCATGGTGCATTAAATTTCTTTGAGAAATAAGTGTTTCAAGCCCACGCCAACAACAAATCATCTAAGATCATGCACATCACTTTTTTTGTTGGCGGTGCATGTAATGAATATCGAAGTCCTCTTCCCCACCCTGGTTGGCATATCCAGGGCTAGTGACGACACTATTGATGCCATCAATGAAGAAGTCTTGCGCCGCAAGGAAGACTTGAATCTCCTGCTCAGTCGCTCCTGGGGCGACAATGTACTGAGTTCTTTCGACCATGAAAAGAACATCTTCGCCCGCGCTGAATTACATCATTTAAGAAAATTCATAGAAGACAGTGTGCTGCAGTTTGTCCATATGACCAGGCGCGACCAGGACTGGCAAATCAATCACCAGTACACACAAAGCTGGATCAATATCACCAAAAAATTTGGCTATCAGGAAAGACATAATCACGAAAGAAATGTAGAGGGTGTACCCATCAGCGGCGCCTATTACTTCAACACCAATCAACATGACGGTGAACTCGCCCTCTTCCCTTGCGACATGCAATACAAACAGTTTGAAAACTATGTCATCGCGCCCGAAGTTGGCAAGCTGGTCTTGTTCAGGTCCGATGTATTTCATAGAGTGGGGCCTAACTTGACTGACACTGACAGGGTCTCTTTCAGCTTCAATTATTTACTCAATAAATAAGCGTTCGCTACCAACACAAATTTTCATGCTCTCACGAATAATTTTCACATTGACTTCAGCAATCATGATCAATCTCTCAAACGCGGCCAATGCCCCTGACCATAATTCAGCTGCACAGGCAAAGGTAGTCTCACGCCTGTATGAGCTGACTGTCATCTATCAAGACAGATGCGCCCGCGCTGACCCTGCCGCTGCCCAGGAATACAAGACTGAACTTCAGCGTTTCAATTCCACCTATCCCAAACTACAGCAGTTGTTGACTGCATCCCCTCATTATGCGACGGCAGTCAGCAATTATAAAAATGAAGTCGCATCTGAAAGCAATGACGAAAAACAAGCTTCAACTTCAGATGAATGCCGGCATATGAGCTTCCTGCTACGATCCATGACAGACACGCCGGAAGGCGCGCAAGCAGTGAAAGAATATGTGGATATATTGTCGAAATAAATCCACTACCCAGAATGATACGAATCATGCATTTCAATGCAATAAATGCTTTTCAAAGAAAACCGTAATTTTCTTGTCCACTCCTGCCATCTGGGAGCGATCAAAATTGACAGGGTCATTCAGCATATCCCCTTCCAGACCACTGAGGTTCGGTGGCAAGGGAGACAATAAGGCACCATGACCGCCTTCAGGCAGATGTGCGACCAGCTCACAAGTGCGGCAGGCTGCCAGTACTTTATCGCTATGAAAACGCGGTATCAGCCAGTGATCTTGCCCCGCCGTCACCAGACCCAGTGGCACAGGCGGATTTTGCAGGGATGCCATATCAAAGTCAGCGGCAGTGGGCACGCCAGCCACAACGGCGGCCACGCGAGGATCATGATGCTCGCGCATGGTGGTATCGCTGAAGCGATGGCGGATGACCATTAAAGCCAGCCATTTTTTCAAGCCATCAAATATGTTTCCCTTCAAGCGGGTAGTCAAGCCCACACAGGATTGAAAATCATCCGCCAGGTCTTCTTCACAATGCTGTTTGTACGTAGCCGGTGACCAGCGTCCACCCGCCATGCTGAGTGCGGTATGGCCACCCGCCGACATGCCATATATGCCTACCTTATCCAAGGTCAGCAAAGGAGAAAAACGTGGATCACGGCCAACTGCATCTATCGCCCGTGATACTTCGGCAGGACGCAAAGTCCAGCTATCTGGCCCAGGATCGCTATCATCCTTGTAGTTGTCGGCATGGTGTTCAGGCATGGCAACGATGAACCCGGCTTCCACCATGCTACGCGCCAGGTCAGCATGTACCCAGGGCGAACCGCCGGAACCGTGAGAAATGATGATCAGATGAGCATTGCCACGTACCGGCTCCGCCTGAACTGCCAGCTTGAAATGGAAGGGACCGCGGTGTATGGCTTGCTCAGGCGCATTGCTGGGGTAATACAGGGTAATCGTGCCATCACTTGCAGTAGGCGCAATTTCTGTTAAACCAACAGATGCTCTTGCCATACCGCCGGCAAAAAAAAGCAGGCCCAGCAGCAAATAGCCGGACCAGTTCAGTAATTGTTTAACACGATGCGTATGCATGGCTTTCATCATTCAGGCTCCTGTCAGTGTAGTGCCGGAGCTGCTACCCCGGCTGAAACTGACTATGCTAAAAAAATCGAATGATGTCTTGCCACAAGCTGCAAATTGCAGATTTCGGCTAGCCGATTTCAGGAATCGGCCATATTTTGTTTACGATACTCGGTGGGCGTGAGCCCTGTCGCGGCCTTGAAGGCACGATTGAAGGGCCCTATGGACTGAAAACCGGAAGTCAGCGCAATGCTAAGGACAGGCAAATCCCTTTGGGCAGGATCAGACAAGGCAGCGCGCGCTTCATCCAGACGGAAGGCATTGATATAGGCATTAAAGTTGCGATAGCCAAGTTGCTGGTTGATGAGCTTGCGCAGACGGTATTCAGGGATTTGCATTTTGTTAGCCAGGCTGGCCAGCGTCAGGTCTTCGCTGCGGTAAAGATGCTCACCCTGCATGAGTTTTTGCAAGGCAGTGACCAGTTTATCCTCCACAAGCTTTGCCCCAGTGGCCACAACAGGTACGGGATTAGTTGATGGCATGACTTGCTTTTGCAGTGTCGCTACAGGAAGCGGAAACAAATCCAGATGCCCCAGCTTTAACATCCTGAATGTCACGATGGCGATAATCAATAACAAAACAAGCACATCAGCCATGGCAGTACCGCCTATGAGCCTGCCCTGCGGTGAACTCAAGCGGGCAATCAGCAACAAGACGGTATAGATGCTCCCGGCAATCACGATGAAAGCACGCAAGCGACGGCGTTGTTCAACCAGGTCAGTACGCCAGTTTCTGGCGGCTGCCAGTGCGGCCAGAATAGCAAATATAAGCGGTATGGCACGCTGCACACCCATCGTCAGCGGCGCAATGATGGAGTCACTACCCGCTATGACTGCACAATTCAATGCACTCAAGGCAGCAACGGCGAACCAGGCCAGCACCTGCCAGGGCCGCAACAGATAATCATCATCAAACAAGGCCTGTACAAACACCCAAAACAGGATGGCATTTGCGACAGAGATGGCAACCAGAGGCGCTTGCCACAAACGTGACACCATGGCTTCTATCCAGGGGGTGGCACTAAGCACCTGTACCGCCAGTCCCAGGCAAAGCGCGATACCAGCACGCACCACCAGCAATTGTGAGCGGTCACGAGCCAAAATGGCAGACAACAGCAAAAGCAGGGCCAGTAGCGTGCCGCGCAAGCCTGCATCGAGCAAGACCAAGGGATCAAAAAAAGCCGACATGCCTGTCCATCCAAAGATGAAAGGCAAAACAATAACAGCAGGCAGACTGCTCAGGCAAGCTGCATTGACTAGATTAAGACGTCATCAACTATCCAGATGCGAAATCAGTAAATTGCTGAAACGCGATAATTCCTTGCGCTTGATGTCATCGCCCTGCCCCTCGGTTTCAGGTGCATCGACAGACAAGCCTACCGCAATGATATCGATGAGCAATAATTGCAGGATGCGCGAAATCATGGACAGGAAGGTCGCATTGTCTTCGGTATGATTGACTGCCAGGCAAACCGTGGCCTTCTTCGCCAGTGGTGACTGGTTGGGTGTAATCGCAATCACATCTGCTCCGGCCAGGCGAGCCGCATCCACCGCTTTCAGCAATTCTGGCAACTTACCGGAATTCGAGACAACGATGACAACATCGCCAGGGTTCAGCAATTCTGCTGCCATGGAAAACAAATGCGCATCGCCATAGGACGCAGTAGGAATACGGAAGCGGAAGAATTTATGCTGGCCATCCAGTGCCACCGCACGTGAATTGCCCATGGCATAAAACTCGACTTTGTTCGCCTTGCGCAACAGCGCGATTGCCTGATCGAGCGAGCGTACATCCAGCTGATCACGGAAATTCAAAATCGCCGAAACAGTATTATCAATCACCTTGGCACTCAGGTCATGCGTGCTGTCACTCATACGTACCTGACTATGGCGCACGGGGATAGTACCGGTCAGGCTGCTGGCAAACTTGAGTTTGAAATCAGCCAGGCCCAGGAAGCCCAACGAACGGCAAAAGCGGATAACGGTAGGCTGGCTGACATCGGCCAGGCGGGCTATCTCTGCAATGGCTTCATTCAATACCGTGCGCGGGTTTTCCAATACCAGGGCAGCAACCCGGCGCTCTGCCGGTGTCAGCTCAGCCTGGATTTGCTGTATGCGGTCCATGAGTGAACTGTCACCACTGCGGCCACGCAAGTGCTCAGACAAAATTGCCGACACACCATAAAACGCCGGATTGGGCGTGGTAATCACAAAGGTAGGGATTTGTGCCAGATAGCTGCTGAAACGCCCCTTGGCTTCAAAACGTGTGCGGAAGGCAGAAGTAGCGAAATAATCGCCCATCAATGGGACGATGCCGCCACCGATATAGATACCACCGAAAGCGCCCAGGGTCACCGCCAGGTTGGCACTGAAACTGCCCAGCATGCCGCAAAAGCATTCCAGGGTTTCCAGGCAAAGCGCATCGGCCTCAGTACCAGTATCAGCGAGGGCTCCACGCATGATGTCTTGTGCTGGCAAGGCTGGGGCTTTTTTATTATTCCTGTCTGCCAGGGCGCGATAAATCAATTCCATGCCAGGGCCGGAAATCAGACGCTCGGTAGAAACATGCGGCCATTCTTTCCAGGCAAATTGCAGGATGGCATATTCACGCTCATCTACCGGCGCAAAATTGACGTGACCGCCTTCACTACCCAAGGTAACGAAGCCATCAGAAGTCGGGATCAGGCCAGACACACCTAAACCGGTACCAGGTCCCAGTACACCAATCACGGACTTTGCCACAGGCGTGCCGCCACCAACCTGCATCAGGTCTTTGGCTTGCAAACCCGGCAGTGACATGGCCAGGGCAGTAAAATCGTTGACGATCAGCAGCGTATATAAACCAAATTCACGACGCACATCTTCTATGGAAAATGCCCAGTCACGATTGGTCATCCTGACCTGGTCACCGTCGATAGGGTTGGCAAGTGCAAACGCAGCATGATGGACTTTACTGCCAGGTACTGAAGACAAATAGGCGCGCAACAAGGCAATGATGTCGGCGTATTCATCACACTTCAATACCTTGACGGATTCAAACACACCTGGCGAAGACTCAAGTGTAAAGCGCGCATGGGTTGCGCCTATATCTGCCAACAAACGCGGACCGCCAGAAAAGCCGGCCGCGTTACCATGTTCTACAAGTGCGTGTTCTGTCGTCATGCTTTTTTCATATATACGGTTTACTGCCTATTGTCTTACAGAGAATACAATCTCGCAATTTACCACAAACGCCTGCTAATTCATGCCCAGTATCAGTGCCTGCCAGGTCAAAAATCTACGGTGACAAGCCTGCACTTACCTTTGATTGGGCATGACAATATCATTTACCCAACTTTATT
The DNA here is from genome assembly GCF_049340345.1 of Undibacterium sp. Di27W. Lineage (NCBI taxonomy): Bacteria > Pseudomonadati > Pseudomonadota > Betaproteobacteria > Burkholderiales > Oxalobacteraceae > Undibacterium > Undibacterium sp. Di27W. The sequence continues at coordinate 10,283 of NZ_JBMPOS010000004.1, forward strand.
GATACCTCTGCCTTGCTGTTTTTCAGCCAATGCAGATCTATAGTCAGCTGTTTTTTAGTCTCATCCCAGCTAAACGGAAGAACTTTGCCCTGCAGGCTGACTTGCACTGGTTTGCTGGAAATATTGTGTATATGCACAGCGATTTCCCTGTCCACAGCCTCAGCATGTGCACCTGCCTGCGCCTGCAAACTGACTTTCAACTGCGCAGCATTTGCCTGGCTATTGAAATGCATGAGAGTATAAGCCCCCTGCTCATAGGCATTTGCGGTCTCGCCATCGTCGTCATATAGCTTGCCAGCCGATTTTTTAACGGCAGCATCATGGTAGTAATGCAGTTCCAGTTTTTTTGCTGAATAGTCACGCGTGTTCTGCACCAGCGGGCTCATGGGAATAAAGGCACCGGCACGTACAAATACAGGGATATGATCTTGCTCCACGCTTACTGTGTCAGTCGCCCCACCTTGATGTTGCTGACCCGTATAAAAATCAAACCAGGTGCTGTCCGCCGGGAAATACACGCTGGCTTGTTTTTCACCTGCCTTCATGACAGGATGAACCAGGAAACTGTCACCCCACAGATAAGTGTCAGCCACAGTTTGCAGCTGCTGGTTCTGTGGTTCCGCATAAAACAATGGGCGCATGAAAGGCAAGCCATGCTGGTTATTCTCAAACGCCAGGGTATAGTTATACGGCAGCATGCGGTAACGCAATTCTATCGCTGCCTTGGCCAGGGCTTTGGTCTTAACCTCGCGCAAGACCGGTTCAGATGCAACCTCTTCCTGCGCATGCGGGCGAAATACAGGCTGGAACACGCCATATTGCAACCAGCGCGTGTACAACTCATCATCCAGATTGGCACCGGCAAAACCGCCAAGGTCAGAATGCATATAGGCCATGCCCTGCATGCCCATCTGTAAGGCTATTTCAGGCTGGGCACGCAAGCCCCCCCAGGTGCGATTGACATCGCCTGACCACGGTATCATGCCCAGTCTTTGCGAACCAGAATAACCAGAACGCATGAGAATGAAAGGTCGCTGATTGGGGTAGTCCTTCTTGTAGCCATCAGAAATCAACCTGGCCCATTGATGACCATAGATATTATGCAATTCATCGGCACTACCAGTTTTGTGCTGCAAGGCAGGTGGATGGACTTCCGGCTCTCCCAGATCACCCCACCAGCCAGCCACACCCATATTTTTCAAGTCTTTATAAATACTCCAAAACCAGTCTTGTGACTGAGGATTGAAGATATCTATGAGGCCGGTATTTCCAAAATAAAAATCATAGGTAAATGGCCTGCCCTGCTTGTCAGTTGCCAGAATATTTTTGTCTACAGCCTCTTGCCATTTTTTTGAAGTCGTCAGAATGAAAGGTTCGGTAATCAGGATAGTCTTGATACCTTGCTGGGCAAAGTCAGCAATCATGCCCTTGGGATTGGGGAAGCTGTCTTTGTCAAATTCCAGATTACCCATGGTGCCCTTGATATCTTTGCCAAACCAGTAGAGGTCAAAGATGATGGCATCGACAGGGATTTTTTCTGCGCGGAATTTATCCAGTATGCTGCGCGCTTCTGCTTCATTATGATAGCCAAAGCGGCTGGCAAAATTACCAAAAGTCCAGCGCGGCGGCAAAGGCTGATGTCCGGTCAGGCTGGTATAGTTACTGACGATGTCTGCCCAGCTGTCACCAGCGATGACCTGGTAAGTCTTGCGCCCGCTGATGGTTTCATACGCGAGCACATTGTTTCTCTTGCTGTCGAGGTCAAGCTGGCCTATTGCGGCATTATCAAAATGCAGGCCATACATCTTCGATGAAAATACCAGCGGCATGGCAAAGTTCATTTGCTCTGACCGCTCTTCATAGCCATAGTGCGCCTTGTTATACAAAGGCAGGCGATTGCCGCGACGGTTCATACCCAGTGCGCGGGCACCGCCACCATACAAAGCTTCATCTGCATCCAGATTAAAGTCCAGCACGTCTGCATCTCTGGTTTTGCTATAACCATTTTTTTCCGAAAGCAAAGGCTTGCCCTTATAGGCATAGGAAATTTGCAGTGGCGATTTAGTGATGTTCACACTGATGTTACCGGCAAGGTATTGAATACTGCTTGCCGTCTCCTTGAAACTGGTCTTGACACGGGCGGGCGACAAGACGACTGCATGCGAAGCTGGATTGAATTTTTCAGCAGCAGGAATAAAACTGGTTTCCATGATCTTGTCGCTATATGGCTTCAGGATATAGTGGCCGTCATTGGTCTGGATTTCCAGATGATCTGCCTGTTTGCTGACAGACACGATAGTGCGTGCAGAATTTTGTGCATGCACCACAGTCGTCAGTGACAAGACTGCAGCAGCAAAGATATTCAGTTTGACTGTGGATGTTTTTTTCATGTCTCTAATTATTTTTTTTCAGAGTATGCTATGGCGCGATCAATATCGTGCTCAAGCCACTATTGAATTGCACCTTGCCATTGACGACTATTGCAGTCTTTCCGGAGTAATAGTCACGCAGTTTTTGTCCGTCAGCAAACACGCCACTCACACTGATCGCAGGATTGCTCTTAGCCGGAATATCCAGTGCAATCACCACTTTATCGCGGATACCGTTCTTATCATAAGTGCGCTTGAAGGTATAAGGTTGATCCGCCAGTTTTTCATGAAGACCCGCACCTATGGCAGGATGTGCGTGCCGGAATAAACCCAGGCGACTCCAGTGTTGGCGGACATCAGCAATGCGGTAGCCATCACGGCTGATATTTTTTGCGAGTTCATCCCAGTTCATGAAAGATCGCAAAGTCGCATCACCTTGTGCCCCAGCGACATTCAATGTACGTGCAGTTTCATCGCCATAATAAATTTGCGCAGCGCCGGGGCTGAGCAAGAGTTTATTGGCCGATTCAAACGGCTTTTGGCGCAAGAGATCAAAAGGTCCGCCATCATCATGTGAGCTGATGTAATTGAGTACGGAGTAACCGGCCAAAGGCCCATGCAGCCGCGTAGCATAATCACTGAACAAGGCTTCATAAGTCTTGTTGGCATCTGACTTGAAACCAAAATTGATGAGACTGTCAAAACCATTTTGGTAGAAATTGACGGTCTGGCCGCCTCCCATGTCAAAGTCCTGGCCGTGGGCAAGTGCATAGTTATACACTTCGCCAGTCATGAAGAAAGCCTGCTTGCCCAGTTTCTTTTTGGGATTGGCCTGCTTCCAGTCTTCATAAGCGGCGCTGGCGAGGGCATGCAATTCTTTCCAGATTTCTGGTTCTGTATGTTTGGCGGTATCTGCGCGGAAACCATCGACACCGTATTTCTTCACCCAATCTACATGCCATTTCATGAGGTAGTATCGTGGCGCACGTGGCAAACCTGTGCGCTGGAAAAAATCATCCAGCTCTTTGACTTCTTTGTCATAGCGCCCTTCTGCCTTCCACTTCTCTGCCAGCACTAGCGGCAAGCTGACTGTGGCTTTGCTGTCGGTACGTATATCCGGCAGGTTTTTGACCAGGGTGCAACTGACCGTGGTTTCAGTATCTTTATAAGTACAGGTGGGCGATGTCCTGACCCACTCTTCTGGCCAGACCGGATCTTGCTCAGTCACTGGCCCCAGGTGGTTCATGACCACATCAAGCAAGACACGCATGCCATGTGCATGTGCGGTATCGACAAACTCGCGCATGTCAGCTTCAGAGCCCAGGTTGGCATCGACACGGGTGAAGTCCTTGGCCCAGTAGCCGTGAAAACCATAGGACTTGCCTGTACCCTCATCAGTACCCGCATGGATTTGCTCAACCGGCGGCGTCAGCCAGATGACATCGACACCGAGGTCTTTGAAATAACCAGACTTGATCTTGGCCGTGATGCCAGCCAGGTCGCCGCCAGCATAGCCGCGCAAAGCTGCGGCGTCATTTTTACGGCCATAGGCCAGGTCGTTTTCATGGTTGGCGTTATAGAAGCGGTCTGTCAGTAAAAAATAGACAGTGGCGTTTTCCCATAAAAATGGCTGGGTTGTTTTTAGCTTGGGTGCAGCCAGCGACATGGAACTACAAGACGCAGCCAGCAGTGCTGCCAGCCCCAGTCTGATTGCTTTTGCTTGCATGATGAGACTCCGGCTGATGCTGATTGCTTAAACTGCAGCAGCATTAGCTGCGCTCTTGTCCATGCTTGATGCAGCCGATGTTCCCTCTGCGGCTTCATCCTTGACCAGCAAGGTCAACAAGCCAGCCAGTATCATGCAAGCCCCACCCAGCATCAACACTTTGACGGACTGGTTATCAAAGAAATGCTTCAAGATCGCACCGAGCACGACACCGGCAATGATCTGCGGTATCACCACAAAGAAATTGAACAGCCCCATGTAATAACCCATGCGGTTTGCTGGCAAAGCACCTGCCAGAATTGCATATGGCATAGTCAGTACACTGGCCCAAGCTATGCCCACACCCACCATGGGCAAAAGCAGCATTTGCTTGGATGAGATGAGGAAGATACTCATCAAGCTGACACCACCTATGACCAGGCACAGCATGTGCACAAATTTGCGGCTGGTGATTTTCGCCAGCACAGGCAACAAAAAAGCCGCCAGTGCAGATACACCACCATACACCGCGAACATGATGCCTACCCAGTTACCGCCTTCCTGGAAAGCTGCTGACTGTGCATCGCTGCTATGAAACACAGTTTGCGCTATCGAGGGTGTGGTGTAGACCCACATTGCAAACAAGGCGACCCAGGTAAAGAATTGCACCAGCGCCAGTTGCACCATGGTCTTGGGCATTTTGGTGAAGCCGCCAAGAATTTCTGATACGGCCTTGCCTATGCCCTGGTTGTTTTTACGTTCCTGTTTAAATTTTTCCAGATCTGCCGGAGGAATTTCTTTACTGGTAAACACTGTCCACATGACAGACAAGGCAAATATGGCACCACCAAAATAAAAGGAGTAACGCACGGTGTCAGGTATCGCGCCATTCACAGGCACATTGCTGACACCCAGATAATCAGTAAATATAGTTGGCAACAAAGAGGCAATCACACCACCACAACCAATGAAGAAAGTTTGCATGGCAAAGCCAGCAGTTTGTTGCGAGACATCAAGCTTGTCACCAACAAAGGCACGGAAAGGTTCCATGGAAATATTGATGGCACTGTCCATCATCCACAGCACGGCTATCGCCATCCACAAAACGCTGGAATTAGGCATGAGAAACATGGCAATCGACGCCAGTATCGCACCGATGAAAAAGAAAGGACGACGACGGCCCCAAAACGGATGCCAGGTATTGTCACTCAGATAGCCAATGACAGGTTGCACCAGCAAGCCAGTGATGGGTGCGGCCAGCCAGAACAGCGCCAGATCATCCGGGTTCGCCCCCAGGGTAGAAAAAATGCGGCTGGTATTGGTATTTTGCAGTGCAAAACCAAACTGTATGCCAAAGAAACCGAAACTCATATTCCACAACTGCCAGAACGACAGACGCGGTTTGTATGCAGATACTTGCATGGTGTTTTGTCCCCAAATTTTATTATGAACTACTGTTGCAGTACGGCTTGCTGACTGAATACGACTTCTGAACAAAGCCACCATATTAAGCACATCTGCATTTTGAAATACTACCACAGCAAAATGTAACCAAACTACATAAATTTTTAAGGGCAACTACAAACAATGTCCATGCATGATGAAAATGAAAAATTCGTACAAAACCTTAAGCTGAAAATAGCAATCTGTAGCAATACTACCCATCATTTTCTGCGCTTTTTAGACTTATTCAGACACACACCACCAAAAGAAAATGCCCGCCACCTTCACAAAAGTAGCGGGCATTCACCTGAAAAACCAAAATTCAAAAAGCTTATTTACTCCTGAAAATCAGTTCCTTCATTTTTTGCAATTTCGGATACACCACAGGCACGGTCAGCATGGTGCTGGCAATCGCCATCAGCAACAAGGCAGTAAAGGTTTCACTAGTGATGATGCTTTTATCCAGCAAAATATTGACGAAGATAATCATGATCAAAGCCTTGGTTTGCAATAACCAGCCGATGATGGATGCCTCGCCTTTTTCCCATTTCAATATTTTTCCTGCGACCTGTATGCCTATCAGCTTGCCTGAGACAGAGGCCACCAGCAGTACCGCAGCCGCAATGAATACCGCAGCGCCACCCACGGCCCAGTTGGTACGCAAACCTGTACTCAGGAAAAACACTGGCATGATGGCCAGCAAGACATGGTGGCGCATGAGATCCATTTTTTCCTGGTTGAACCAGTGAGCATCCATGACCGCCCCCGCCAGGAAAGCGCCTACCATATAGTGCAGGCCAGCCCAGTCAGCCGCAAAGGCACAGGCGGCCAGCCAAATCAGGCCGACATACCAGCGGTCACGTTCTTCCAGCCAGGTCATGAGCTTGCGGAACAACACAGTGGCTACCGCAAACACCACTAAAAAGCCGACTTGTCGCCCTACCCTGGTCCAGTCCAGCAAAATCACCGCCAGCACGCCCCAGATGGCAATATCGTCAAGACTGGCATAACGCAATATGCGCTGGCCTATGGGCTGGCGCAGAATATCGAGCTTTTCCATCAACAGGATAAGAATGGGCAAAGCGGTGACTGCGCAAGACATGCCCACACCGAGTACGAATTGCCAGCTCATGGCCTTGGGCCCCATCCAGCCATCCATACTGAGCAGGCCCATACCAGCTACGCAACCAAACAGCAAAGGCATGCCCAATGCCAGGCCTGCTGTGATGGTACTTTCGCGACGGTATTCCCAGGCCTTCTTCAAGTCCAGTTCTATTCCGGCAATCATGACAAAAATCATGACGGCCCACCAGGCGATGCCGTTCAGTGACTGTATTACCTGGGGATTAAAGACAAACTTGTAGTAGTCAGGATAAATCGCGCCCAGGACACCAGGCCCCAATAAAATACCTGTGATAATCTGGACTACTACCAGTGGCGCATAATAGTCGGTTTTACCTACCCGCCAGATCAGATAAGGCAGCGTGAAAATCACAAACATCGCGATCAAAAAAATCTCGGTAGTGCTCATACCAGTATGCATAATTTATATTTTTTTGAGTTTATTTTTCTATGCACCAATTCTTAGAACCTGTTGACGATCTGTAGCGAGCGAGCGTCAGCGGGCGTGGAGAGCAGCGCAAAAAGCGGAATGTACTTTAGTACATGAGCATTTTGAGCAGCGCATGAGCCCCGATCACGCTCGCGCAGTAAGATCGGAAACAGGTTATTGCAGTGGTGCCTCCCCCCACTCAGCACTGACTCAGCTTCTGGCCTTGCAATGCTGGGCTATATAGGCAGCATGTCCGGGCATGATGGCCACGCATTTCTGCACTACCTCACGCACACTCTCCAGATATTCCATGGTGTCCGCTTCGGTCTGCAAATTTACCAGAGGATTGAGGTTTTCAGGAATTAAATTTTGCCCTTCAAAAACCTGCAGCCAGCCAACCTCGGCAAACAATTCATTATCAACGCGCAGCAAGCGCCCGCTGGCGCGGAACAAGTCAATCTTGTGCTGCAAACTTTCCGGCACGGGCATGGCTGCGCAAGCTTTCCAGAAAACTGAATCATCGCGCTGATTGAGTTTGTAATGCAGGATCACAAAATCACGGATACGCTCATATTCAAAGCGCGACTGACGATTGTATTCAGCGATATCAACGGCATTGAAACCCTGATCAGGAAAGAAATCGATCAGACGTGCAATGGCAGATTGTATGAGGTGGATACTGGTTGATTCCAATGGTTCGAGAAAGCCGCTGGACAAACCTATCGCCACCACATTCTTGTTCCAGGTCTTGTTGCGCATGCCAGTCTTGAATTTGATGACGCGCGGATCGGCCAGTGGTTTGCCATCGAGATTGGACAACAACACGGAAGCAGCCTCATCATCACTGACATACTGGCTGCAATACACATGGCCATTGCCTATGCGATGTTGCAGAGGGATGCGCCATTGCCAGCCAGCGCGGTGTGCCGTGGCGCGGGTATAGGGCAGCAGTTCTGGTGCAGATTCACAAGGCACGGCCTGTGCCCTGTCGCAAGGCAACCAGTGTGACCAGTCTTCATAACCTGTATGCAGGGTCTGCTCTATCAGCAAGCCACGGAAGCCGGAACAGTCTATGAATAAATCACCTTCTATGCGCTCACCATTTTCCAGAATGATGGCATCGACAAAGCCGTCCGCCTCACGCTGGCTGACTGAGACTATCTTGCCTTCGGTACGCTCTACACCACGTGCTTCCGCGATCTTGCGCAGGTAACGGGCATACAGACTGGCATCAAAATGATAGGCATGGGCAATCTGGTTCAGCGGTGAATTAGGCACGTCGTAGCGGGCAGGCATGAATTTATTTGCCTTGCCCATCATGCGGGTAATTGAATACGCAGCCAGCTCATCGGCCTTGCCCAGCTTAGCCATTTTTTGCCAGTACTGGTCAAAGCGTACACTGCCAAGATCCTGGCCTATCGTGCCAAAGCCATGCATATAACGATCACCCTGCTTGCCCCAGTTGACGAATTCTATCGCCAGCTTGAAAGTACCCTGGGTCTCGCGCAGGAATTCATTTTCATCGATACCGACGACCTGATTGAATCTTTGTATCATCGGTATGGTGGCTTCGCCGACACCGACAATACCAATTTCATCCGACTCCACTACCTGTATCCGGTATTGCCCCTGCAACACAGTCGCCAGCGCCGTTGCCGTCATCCAGCCGGCAGTACCACCGCCTACAATCACCACGTTTTTTATAGTTGTATTCTGCATGTTGTCTCCACCAAAAAAACAAGCCCCCGTGAGCTCGCGCTGACAGGGGCTGATTGCAGTTCAGCTTAGAACTTGTAGTTCAGGCCGAACAGATAAGTCCTGCCATACACAGTTTTATCTGTGATCTTGTTTGGATCGGTATCATATTGCTGGAACGGTGCATTGTTCCAGTTATTCGCTTGCGCCAGCAATGATAAACCTTTCAGGTAGCCAGTCTGGAATTCATACGATACCTGGAAATCAACGATAGTTTCGCCCTTGATGAAAGTCAATTGCTGATTATCCTGGAAGTCACTGATCTGGCCCAGGAAGTCAGAGCGCTTGCGACCTGCAACAGCGATCTGGAAGCCATTTTTTTCATAGTACAAACGCAGATTGCTGACGCGTTTGGACAAACCTGGCAATGGGATATTTGCAGCACTGATATTTTGCGTACCAAAACCAAATGCAGGCAAAGTAATCTGACTCGACGTATCAGAGTGATTCACCATGACACCAAAACCATCCAGTACTGGGGTGATCATGGAGAAAGGAATATTCAGGGCAACTTCAAAGCCATGAATATTACCGCCTTCACCATTTTGTGGCGTCGTCAACAAACCGATAGTAGAACCTTGATATGGGCCACTCAGAGGCAAAGGTGTCGTTGCGCTGACAAAAGGTTTAAAGTCGAAAGTACGTGGTGCACGATAGATATAAGTATCGAGCTGCTTATAGAAACCGGCAACGCTGAAATAACCTTTCTTGCCGAAATATTTTTCATACGACAAATCAAAAGCCTTGGCGCTGAAAGGCTTGAGCTCAGCATTGCCACCGCTGCCTGCGAGGATAGGGAAAGCGCCGCCGGTTTTAACACCAAATTCCTGGCTGGCACGCAAATCATCCATATTGGCACGTGACAAAACTTTTGCCAGACCCACACGCAAGAACTGTTCTTTACCCAGATCAAATGAGACGTTCAGGCTAGGCAGAAAGTCAGAATAAGACTTGCCGCCAGAAGTAGTCTTGAATGGGCAAGTGTCAACTGTAATGCCCGTGCACTTGGCCAGATCAACCTGATTACCCGTCGAGCGCTGGTTAGTATGGATGAACTGACCACCAAAGTTACCACGGTAATTCAAACCCATTACCTGACCATCCAGATCACCCATCGCGTAAGCGGTCGAGACTTTTTCATTAACGGTCCAGTCTTTTGCGAGCACGGATGCATCAACCCAGCGCGCCAGTTCATAAATCGAGCCCAAAGAACCATCAGGGTCAAAAGAGACTACTGGCAAACCAACTGTGCCCGCAGTTGCCACTGCACTGCCTGGCACGGCTGCAGAAGCATAGCCGCCACCGCCTTTGACGACCAGACGACCTTCCTGGCCAGTACGGGCTTTATCGCGTTCAGTATAGTTAAAGCCAAACTGGGCCGCTACCACAGGACCAAAACTCAGGTCGCGCTTGGCACTCAGACGTATGCTGTTGACCTTGTCGTTAATATCTGGCAAAGCAACGTAACCAGCTTGCGGCGTATTCGGACCACCACCCCAGCCGTCGACGTCAGTCAGCCTGGAGACATTGCGATCGGAATAATTCAGGCTGGTGGAGTACTTCACATCTGCAAAGTTGCCGCCATTAAAACCGGTATAAGAAATTGAACCCAGTGGCGTTACATCGCCCGGCTGACCTGCCGTGGTTTCATAGCGTTTGCTATGTTTGTCAGCTTTCGAATAAGACAGATCGGCTACTGCGGTCCACTCATCGAGCTTCATTTCACTGTTCCAGCCGATTGAAGTCAGCTTGTCGTCAGCGCTTTCCTTGTGATTACGCACCACACCTTTGTAGTTGCTGAAAGTACCGGCTGTAGCAACACCATTGACGATGGTTGCATTGCTGAGTACGCCGTCAGGATCATAGCCACCAGCGGAACCGGCAATCGCACCTTCCAGGCCGGTTTTCTTCAGGCTGGTAGAACCAGCGGAATAAAATACGTCTATAGAAGATTTGAAATTTTTATTTGGCTTGTATTGCAACGTCAAAGAAGCGCCATCGCGGTTGCTCTTGCTAACTTCAGTGTCAGACTTAAATCCGCCCGGTGCCACAACTTTAGCGCCGTTATAATCGACTGTGGGTGCAAAGCCGCCCCAGGAATCAAACTTTTGCTGACCGCCACCATCTTCCTTGAACTTGGTCAAGCCCAGCGAGACACCAATAGTGCGGTTGGCAAACTGATCTACATAAGAGAAAGATGCGCGGTCGCCTGTGCCCTCTTCGGAGCCTGATTGTACGCCCGTGCGTTGCTTGCGATAGCTGGCTGCCAGTACGCGTTTGCCAAAATCGAGCGGCTTGAGGGTATTCAAATCAATCGTTGCTGCCAGGCCCTGGCCTACCAGTGCTGCGTCTGGCGTTTTGTAGATCAATACAGAACCCATGAGTTCAGCCGGGAACAAATCAAATTCCGGGCTGCGGGCATTACCTGTAGAAGCCTGCTCGCGGCCATTCAGCAAGGAGCCATTGAAGCTTGGAGACAAGCCACGCACACTGACATCTGCCGCCTTGCCTGAAGAACGGCTGCGTTGTGCAGTCACACCAGGCAAACGGGCGATAGACTCTGCCACGCTGGCATCTGGCAATTTGCCTATGTCTTCTGCAGAAATCGCTTCGACGATGGAATTTGAATTTTTCTTGATCGAGATAGCTTCTTCTATACCCTTGCGTATACCAGTCACGACCACGGTATTGCCTGCTGCCTCTTGCGCCGTCGCGATGTCGGTCATACCAAAAATCAACACTGCACATCCAGCCGCAACCGGGCTTAATTTAAAAGAAAAGCGATGCAGAGTCTGGCTCTGATGACGCTTTTGCGTAGCTTGTTTCATGTATTGTCCCCTCACACTTTTATTTGACCTGCACTCTTCGAGCTGTCAGACCACAGACCTCAAACACTAGCCTGACAATCAGAACCCAACGTTCCGAAATGAATTTTGTACTAAAACTAGATTACGTGTCAAACGAAGACTACAAAAAACTACAAAGAAAATACATGCACCATATAAGACCACTATAGCAATTTACTGGTAACGCACCAAAATGTGTTGCGCACGCCCCACAAGAGAACAGACAATTAATGTAGTTAGACTACTTTGTGTAATTGAACTACTTATTAAAGAAGTAAGCTTGACCAGAAAAATAAGGTGCAGCATAGCCGCCAGGACGCATTGAGATCGTCTGGAGACTGTGTGATAGAGGGATTGCCATATCTGCATAATAAGAACAGATGGACATGATTTATTCGCCCTTATGTAAAGGGCAATTTTTCTTTATAGCGATGCCAATACAGGGAGGCTAGCTCGCAAGCATGATGTTAGTAATAAATATCTATGCTTTATACGTAAAGCTCGCCTTGCGCCACCATGCATACCTGCCCGCGTACCAGGACTGTTTCATCGACGGCATTGCAAGTGACATGCAATTCACTGGATCTGTGTACATAAGCGCCTTGCACAAAAACCTGGGTAACACCTGCCTGGGCACGCTGATGCCTGACCAGATAGGCTGCGGCAGGCCCAACCGCGCTGCCTGTCGCAATATCCTCGACCTTGCCTTCATTATCCCAGGTGCGACCTTCACGACGCTGCACATCAAGCACATAGACAAACTTGGCACCTACACCCGCCAGCAAGGCTTCAAATTTTTCATGGCAAATGCGTGCCTTGTCGAGATGCTGTTGTATGGGCACTATCAGATAAGGTAAGCCGGTGGAGACTACCTGCAATGGCAAGTCGGTCACCTTGTCATGCACGTGCAGGTTCAGGGCCTTAAAAAAACTCTCGCAGGCGGATGCCGTCAAGGGCTCGCCAAAACTGGCCTTGCCCTGGTTCATTTCAGCAAAAAAATGACCTTGCTCTTGTCTGCTACTGGCAAAAACACTGCGTTCATTGAGAACGAATTCAAATTCCGCACTGGTAGCTTCAGGATAGAAGCGCTGATGCAGACTGGCAGCGGCACCGATGATGGGGTGGCCGGCAAAACCAAGTTCCTCTTCCATGGTAAAAATGTGCGCACGCCATTTGTTCTGGCCTTCGAGTTTTTGCAAAAAAATCGTTTCAAACTGCCGCATTTCCCTGGTCATGGCTTGCATCATGTAAGTAGACAGGGTTTGTTCCAGCACAAAGATACTCAGGCCATTGCCCGCCAGCGTTTGCCTGGCAAAGACGTCTACCATGGAAAACGGAAAAATTTGTTTTTTCAATTTATGCTCCCTAGCATGCGCCTGCACAAACTCAGCAATACTGTGCCCTTAGTATAGGTAAGAAATTTCCAGGACAAAGTGAAATATCATGTCGGCTTTTTCTGTTGTCTATACCAATACCTGCCGTAGACATGCAAACCCGCCATAGGCAATAAAAACCAGAACACAGCATTGGCAATCACGCTCGCTTGCGTAAAATTGAAGTGATAGTGGTAACCTGTTGCATCCACATACACAGCCATATATGGAAAGCCGGCAAACCAGCCTTCGCCAGCGATATTTGGATAGGGCAGCAACATCCAGAACATGCCTAGCCACGACGCCAGTCCCAACAACAGTCCTGCTAGCAAGCTGTAAAAAAAGAGCTTTTTCCAGTTTTTAGGATAATTGCCAGATCGAGACCAGTACAAACTGGCAAACAGGCTATAAGTCCCTGCCAGCATCAGCAAACTGGCCGTCACAACGATGATCATTAACATAACTTATCAAACCATGAGAAAAAGACAAATATGAATGTTAATTATGATAGCACCTGCACTTTGTTTTCCTGTAATTTCATGCAGGCGTTGTAAAACAGTTTTCTTTCCACAATTAAACAGTACTTAACTTGATAGTCATGTGCGACTGGATTAAGCTAAACCAATCAATTTGTATCAGCCTGCATCACCATAAAAACCATGTCACTCCTGTCACGTCTCTTGCTAAGCCTGAGTACCCTGCTGCCTTTGCTCCCTTTTTTGAGCGGCACTGCTCTTGCCGCCAGCGCCGAAGAAGAGGAAGACCTGGCACTGGTATATGGTGACAAGTCCATGGTCAGCATCGCTACTGGCAAGGCGCAGAGCTTGCGCCGGGCGCCGGCTGTCGCCTCTGTCATTACGGCGGAAGATATTCGCGCGCAAGGCTTTACCAACATTGATCAGGTAATGGAGACCATACCTGGCATGCATGTCAGCTACGGGGCCATTTTTTACTTTCCAGCCTATGTCATGCGTGGCATAGGTGGTGGTGGTGTGACCAATCCGCACATGCTGGTCCTGCAAAACGGCATTCCCATGACCACCGCGTATACTGGCGACAAGGGGCAGACCTTGTGGCATGCGATTTCAGTTGAAAATATCTCCAGGATAGAAGTCATACGTGGCCCTGGTTCCGCCCTTTATGGTGCGGATGCATTTTCCGGTGTCATCAACATCATCACCAAGACTGCAGATGAAATACCCGGTACTTTTGTGGGTGTCGGCCTGGGCTCTTTCCACACCCGCGATGCCTGGGTGTTGCATGGCGGACTATGGGGCCCATTCAAGGTCGCAGCCTATCTGCGCGCCGGTGCCACCGATGGTCAGAAAGAAGTACTGACTGCTGATGCACAAACCAGGAATGACAAGTTGTTTGGCACCCATGCCAGCCTTGCACCCGGTAACGTACATATGGGTGACAATCCTGTCGATGCCAATCTGGATGTCAGTCTGGGTAACTGGCGCTGGCGTTCCAGTATATTGAGCCGAACCGACTTGCAAACTGGCGCAGGAGTCTCTTCTGCACTGGATTTTGGTGGAGGTGCTAGCTCGGAAAGACTGACATCCGACCTGTCCTGGCTAGATACGGCTTTTGCAAAAGACTGGATATTGGGCAGCACCCTGAGCTTCCTGCGCTATATTGAAAAAAGCAGTCTGCAACTCTTGCCGCCTGGCGCCAAATTGCCTACTGGCGTTTTCCCGGATGGCATGATAGGTGGCCCTTCACGCTGGGAAAGACAATTCCGGCTATCCGCGTTCGCCAGCTACTCAGGCTGGGCCGATCACCAACTACGCGTAGGGCTGGGACATGATGATGTCAACTTATACCGCAGCCAGACCATCAAGAACTTCTTGCTCAGTCCTGCAGGTATCCCTATCCCAACCGGACCGGTCATGGATTATGGCCAGATACAACCGCATATCCTGCCGACCCGCAGGCAGAATGATTATCTATATCTGCAGGATGAATGGAATTTTGCCAAGGACTGGACCATGACAGCCGGCGTGCGCCATGACAGGTATTCAGATTTTGGTCGCACCACTAATCCGCGTCTGGCCCTGGTATGGGATGCACGCCATGACCTGACTGCCAAGCTCTTATATGGCCGCGCCTTCCGCGCACCAGCCTTCAATGAGACAAATGGTCTCAATCCCGTCGCCAATGGCAATCCTAATCTCAAGCCTGAGCGCATCGCCACCACGGAATTGGCGCTGTCCTGGCAAGCCAATCAGGATGTCTTGCTGAACCTGAATGTTTTCCGCTATAACATGCAGGACATCATCCGTGCTGTTGCCAATCCTACGCCTGGTACTGGGGCCACCTTCTACAATACTGGCAATCAAAATGGCCATGGGCTGGAAGCCGAGCTGCAATGGGAATTAAATAAAGACCTGAAGTTTCTCGCCAATTATTCTTATCAACACTCGATAGATGAAAGCACACAAGTTGATGCTGGCTATTCGCCGCATCATCATGTGTATGCAAGAGCAGACTGGCAAATTCGCTCTGGCTGGATAATCAGCCCGCAAGTCAACTGGGTAGCAGATCGTCGCCGTGCTGCTGGCGATGTGCGTCCTGCGATCCCCGATTACACCAGCGTCGACATCAGCCTGCGCTCGCAACGCGAGCGTGGCAAATGGGAGTGGAGCGCAAGTGTCAGAAATCTCTTCAATGCAGACATACGCGAACCCAGCATTGCGCCCGGACTGGCCATACCCAATGATTTACCCATGGCACCAAGGAGCGTCTACCTGCAAGTCGTCTATAAAATGTAAGCATACTAAAAAGATAAGTGCGCAACAATTTACCAGAAACCTGTGACAGTCTTTCCTGGGGGACTTATGATGAGTGCATTCAAGCAATGACTGATCCCTGGAGTAGCGATGTACCTGTCACCACACACAGCCATGCTGACTGCCATGCTCTTGGCATTTTCATTAGTAGCAAATGCCCGCACGCAGAACAATGAAGAAGACGATGACCTGAAAGCCATCTATGGCGACAAACTGACGGTCAGCATTGCTACCGGCAGCCAGAAATCTCTGCGACTGGCACCGGCAGTCACCAGCGTCATCACCGCTGCCGATATCCGTGCCATGGGTGCCACTGACCTTGATCAGGTACTGGAAAGCGTAGCAGGCATGCATGCAGAAAAAATTGGGGCCAATGATTTTTCTGCCTATGTCATGCGCGGCATCATCAATGAATTGAATTCGCAAATCCTGGTATTGCAAAACGGTGTACCGATGACGATACTGTTGACCGGTAACAGGTCCAGGCTCTGGGCTGGTTATCCCTTGCAGCATATCTCTCGCATAGAAATTATACGCGGGCCAGGCTCGGCTTTATATGGCGCAGATGCCTACAGCGGGGTGATCAATATCATCACGAAAACTTCTGCTGAAATACAGGGAACAGAATTTGGCATCATTGCAGGATCGCTGTCTACGCGCGATGCCTGGATACAGCATGGCGGAAAAATCGGTAGCGTGGATCTGGCCGCCTATTTGCGCATGGGTAAAACTGCGGGCAATACCGACACCATCAGTGTCGATGCGCAAAGCGGCCTGGACAGACTGTTTGGCACCCATGCCAGCCTGGCTCCGGGCCCCATGAATAATGGTCGCGATGCAATCGATGCCAACCTTGATCTGAGCTATGAGAAATGGCGTTGGCGCAATAGCTTTATGTTGCGCGACAATATAGGAACCGGCACGGGCACTTCTTCTGCTCTTGACCCTAGCGGTAAGCTGAAAAGTCAGCGCCTGACATCGGAAATCTCCTGGAGTGATAGTCATTTTGGGCAGGACTGGGGCCTGGGTTTCAATCTCAGTTATATGCAGTACTTGCAGCGCTTGCCCTCTCCTCTGGTTTTATATCCTGCTGGTACGACTTTTCCTACAGGTATTTTTCCAAATGGGATCATAGGCTCACCGAACACCTCTGAGCGGCAAATGCGTGCTTCGGCTTATGCCATATATTCTGGCTGGCACGATCATCAATTGCGCCTGGGCCTGGGGCATGATGATCTCAATATGTACGATATCTATGAATACAAGAATTTCCTGGTGACGCCGGCTGGCCTGCCCCAACCTGCAGGTGCGGTACAAACATATACAGGTGCACTGGCCTTTCTGGAGCCACACAGACGCAAGATAGACTATGTGTATATTCAGGATGAATGGCAATTCGCACCGGACTGGAACCTGATGGCTGGCCTGAGACATGATCGTTATTCAGATGTAGGTAGCACCACCAATCCAAGGCTGGCACTGGTGTGGGCTGCGGCCTATGACTTGACTGCAAAACTCATGTATGGAGAAGCGTTTAGAGCCCCCTCCTTCGCAGAGCTATACAGCATCAATAACCCGGCACAGCGCGGCAACCCATCCATACAGCCTGAAACCATCAAAACCCTGGAAGCAGCTGTGATCTGGCAAGCACGCAATGACCTGCAGGCAAAAATCAATATTTTCCAGTTCAGGATGAAAAACCTGATACGTACCGTTTCCAATGCCATCAAAGGCACGGGCAGTTCGTATGCCAATACCAATAGCCAGGAAGGACATGGCATGGAAACCGAGCTGAACTGGCAAGCCAGCCGGCAGCTGCGTTTGAATGGCAATTATAGCTATCAGCGCAATACCGACCAGACCACCAACCAGGACGCAGGCTATGCACCGCACCATCATCTGTTTGCCCGCGCCGACTGGCAATTTGTACAAGACTGGTCATTAAGCCCGCAATTCAATTGGGTGGCTGGGCGCAAACGCACCGTAGGCGACACCCGTCCACCTGTCGCAGATTACAAGACGCTGGATCTCAGCCTGCGCACCAATGCTGGCGCATGGGAAGTGTCCGGCAGCATACGCAACCTGATGAATGCCGATGCACGTGAACCAAGTTTTGCACCAGGTAGCATAGTCAATGACATCCCCTTACCAGGCCGCAGTTTTTATCTGCAACTGGTTTACAAGATGTGAAAACAGCCTCGTATGCGAAAGCGATATAAAGAGTTTGCATTCCATTCTGTCATCACTTGGGATAAATGCGACATTTCCGCCACACTAACTGGCTTACAGCAGGCGTGTAAAAAATAGCTATGGTGAAGCAACTATAAATCCATGACAGGCTGCTCTGGCAGATTTATGATGAGGCTAACGAATAATCTCAGTCTGAGTCTGCAAACTCTCTGAACCGGTGCTTGATCTGTGGAGGAAAGATGTGTTTATGGCGACGCAACAGCTTGCTGACCAGCCTCTTGCTGGCATTGTCAATGTCCACCCATGCGCAGACACAAAGCAGTGAAGAGGATGAAGATCTCAAAGCAGTCTATGGCGACAAACTGACTGTCAGTATCGCCACCGGCAGCCAAAAATCCTTGCGTCTGGCACCCGCTGTCACCAGTGTCATCACTGCTGCTGACATCCGTGCCACTGGCGCCATTGATCTTGATCAGGTCCTGGAGGCAGTGGCTGGCATCCATGTGGAGAGATTTGGTTCAGCTTATTTTCCTGCCTATGTTGTGCGTGGCATCGTCAGCGACCTCAATCCGCAGATCCTGGTATTGCAAAATGGCGTACCTCTGACCATCTTATTTCAAGGTAATAAATCGCAGCTCTGGGGTGGCTACCCCTTGCAACATATTGCTCGCATAGAAATCATCCGTGGTCCGGGTTCGGCGCTATACGGGGCCGATGCGTATAGCGGTGTCATCAACATCATCACCAAGAACGCGGCAGAAACACCGGGTACTGAGTTTGGTGTAAGCACCGGCTCGTATGCCACACGTGATGCCTGGATACAGCATGGTGGTAAATGGGGTAATCTCGATGTGGCGGCTTATCTGCGTGCCGGCAAGACAGCAGGCAATAATGAAATCATCACCGCAGATGCGCAAACCGGGTTTGACCAAGTGTTTGGCACCCATGCCAGCCTGGCTCCCGGTCCGATTAATAGCGGCTATGACGCGATTGATGCCAATCTGGAACTGGGCTATGAAAAATGGCGCTGGCGCACGAATCTCATCGTGCGTGACAATCTCGGGGGCGGCTCAGGTATCGCCTCGGCTCTGGACCCACTGGGCAAGATGAAAAGTCAACGCCTGACTTCTGACCTGTCCTGGAGTGATGCCCATCTGGGCGAAAATTGGGGAGCGGGTTTTAATTTCAGTGTCATGCAATATTTGCAGCGCATACCGGTTCCTTTAAGACTTTTTCCGGCGGGCGTCACCTTCCCCACTGGCAGCTTCCCCATCGGCATGATAGGTGCACCAGACACCTCCGAGCGACAATTCCGCCTGTCCGCTTATCTCTTGTATTCAGGCTGGCGCGAACATCATGTACGCATAGGTGTGGGTCATGATGATTTGAATTTGTATGACACGCTGGAGTATAAAAACTTTTTGATTACCAGCAGTGGCTTGCCGCAGCCGGCAGGCGATGTCAAGGCCTACACTGGCCCTCTGGCTTTTTTGCAGCCACACCGGCGAAAAATCGATTATCTGATCTTGCAGGATGAATGGCAGCTGGCTCCCGACTGGAGTCTGACTGCGGGTGTGCGCCATGATCGCTATTCCGATGTCGGCAGCACCACCAATCCACGTCTGGCGCTGGTATGGGAAGCTGCCTATAACCTGACTGCAAAACTCTTGTATGGTGAAGCCTTCCGCGCTCCCTCATTTGTGGAATTGTATAGCATCAATAACCCCACTCAGCGCGGTAACCCCAGCATACAGCCTGAAACCATCAAAACCCTGGAAGCAGCACTGATCTGGCAAATCCGTCCTGAGGCTCAGGCCAAGTTCAATCTGTTTGCTTTCAGGATGAAAAACCTGATACGCACTGTTCCCGATGCCATCTCAGGTTCCGGCAGTGCCTATGCCAATACCAGTGGCCAGGATGGTCGTGGCATGGAAGCCGAGCTGAACTGGCAAGCCAGTCGCCAGCTCAAACTGAGTGGTAACTACAGCTACCAGCACAACATCGACAAAGCCACCAATGAAGATGCCGGGTATGCACCGCATCATCATCTATTCGCCCGTGCCGACTGGCAATTTGCCCAGGACTGGCTGGCCAGCTCACAATTCAACTGGGTAGCCGGACGCAAACGCACTGCCGGTGACCTGCGACCTGCCATCGCCGATTACAAAACCCTGGACTTCAACCTGCGCACGACAGCTGGCCGCTGGGAGATTGCTGGCAGCATACGTAATTTGATGAATGTCGATGCACGTGAACCCAGCTTCGCACCTGGTGCCATTCCCAATGACATTCCACTACCACGCCGCAACTTCTATTTGCAGCTAATGTACAAGATGTAAGCCAAGCAGTCACATACGTCCGCTATAAGTCTGCAATAAGTCCGCTTAGCTGCGACGTGAAACCAGCAAGCCCAGGCCTGCAGCCGCCAGCAAACCTGAGCAGCTACGGTTGAACAGACGCTTGCCGCGTGGCTGCGCAAACCAGCGACGCATATGCACGCCCATATAGGCGTATAAGACGATAGCCAGCCATTCCAGCAGCAAGAATGCTGCGCCCAGAATAGCGAATTGCCAGGCAGTTGGCTCAGTTGGATTGATAAACTGTGGCAGGAAAGCCGTAAATATCAATATCGCCTTGGGATTACCGATGGCGACCAGGAACTCTTGCCTGGCCAGCGCCAGCAAGTTCAGGGCTGGTGTAAACACTTCCTGTGTCTGTGTAGTATCGCTGCGCCACAATTGCCAGGCCAGGTAAAACAGATATGCCGCACCGCCTAGCTTGATGACAGTAAACAGCAATTCTGAAGTATGCAAGACCACCGCCAGTCCTGCCGATGCCAGGATCAGCATGAGAGTAAATGCCAGCAGGCGACCGACACCTGCTACACATGAAATGCGTACGCCATAACGGGTGGCATTACTCAGCGACAGCAGATTATTCGGGCCTGGTGCCATATTCAGGGCAAAACAGGCAGGGACAAAAAGTAACAAGGTAGTGAAATTCATGGCTAAGCAAATGATAAAAAGTAGTGAAAAATTCTATATCAGCATGAGAAATTCCGAATTTGAAAATCCCGAGTCCATACCTTACAGGAAATCACAAGCAACAGCTGAGTTTTGGTTAAAATAGCGCCTGAGTAGAACCTAGTCATCCCAGAGCCAATTGCATACACCTATTAACTATCAGGTATTTCCAGTTCACCCCAGATTGTCTCCATTGCTCATGTACATCATGACCGTGGAACTGGATGATTGCGAAGTGTTTTTGCCAGCGTCTTTATGCCCTGCCATCATGCTGTTTGCGCATGGTGGTGGCAAGGTCATACAAGACGATCAAAGCGAACAGCAGGCGAAACGTTTCTTTTTACGCGGGCCCATGATGGAGCCTGTGCATGTGCGCTATCAACCCGGGACTTTGTCACTGGCGGTGTGTTTTCGACCAGGTATGTTGCAACAGGCGATGGGTATCAATGTGGCTGAAATTACTGGCAACACATTGGCCTTCCATGATCTGGTCAATGCGGAACGTGTCCAGACATTCTTGCAGGAACTCGATGGACTCTATGACAATGCGGCCATCGTGGCCTTGTTTCAGGATTTTTTACTTGAGGTACTCGATCATCGACCGCGCAGTACTATGGGGGCAGCATTTCTGGCTGCGCACAAAAAAATCTTTTTCCCCTTGCTGGAATTATCGGAATTTTTTGGCATAGGTCAGCGGCAGCTTGAAAGACGCGTCAGGGAGAATTTTGGAGTGACCTTACGCGATGTCAGGCGCATAGTAAGATTTGGTTTTTCTCTGCCGTACATCATCAAACCAGATGTCGCCTGGGGTGACCTGACCCAGATCGCCCAGGATACTGGCTATTACGATCAAGCCCATATGCATCGCGAATACGTAGAGCTGGCGGGCATTCCTCCTGCTCAACTCAGGCAAAAAATCAGTGCCCGCGATCCTGCTTACTGGATTTATCTGATCCCTGATGAAGACTTTAATAAACTCTTTTTATTGATCGATTGACGGGTCGGTACAAATTTGACGGCTTGGTACAAGTAAGTATGCGGATAATTGTGCAGACTGTTTTTCATTGCCAACATGAGAAATCTGATGAGTATGAGCCAAGAAAAAAACAGCCCGCACAGTCCACGAAAGCCACTGCAAGTACGTCATTTAAAAATAGATTTATCCCAAGGTTTTTCACGCCACTGGCTGGGTGGAGATGCCTTCCGTACTCATTTGTTCAATGCGCAGTCATTCAGTTTTCCGCTCGGAGAACAATATTTCATAGATAGCGTCAAGGCTGCCCTGCCCTTGATCAAGGATGAGCAATTGAAAGAAGAAATCAGGGGATTTATCGGTCAGGAAGCAAGTCATCGTCATATTCATACTCAATATAATCAGCAACTGCATGCCCAGGGCCTGAGTTACCTCCTGGAGGGCTATATGGCCTGGCGCATACGCACCACAGCCAGGTTCAGCGTTGAGAGCAATCTCGCCATCACCATAGCCTATGAGCATTTCACCGCCATTTTTGCCGACGCTACTTTGAGTGAACCATGCTGGATAGGGGATGCAGAAGAACCCCTGAAAACCTTGTGGACCTGGCACTCGATAGAAGAAACTGAACACAAATCCGTGGCCTATGACGCCTACCACGCGATAGGTGGTGGTTATCTGCGGCGCATAGCCTGGTTTTTATATGTGAGCATGCTATTCAGTTTGGATACAGTCATACAAACCATGCATTGCCTGTATAAGGACGGTCAGCTATTCAAGCCGAAAACCTGGTGGCAGGCACTCAAATATTGCCTGCGCCCAGGTGGTTTGTTATGGTTTTCCTTACCGCACTACTTCGCCTATTTCAAACCTGGCTTCCAGCCATGGGAACGTGAAAACCTGCATCTGACAGTACCGTGGCTGACAGAGCAGGAGGCGATATACCGTGAAATCGGTAAACCGGCCAAAACCTGAATACCCAAAGAAAAAGCTCGCTTTTTACAGCGAGCTTTTTCTTTGGCGATGAAATTCAGAAACGCAAAAAAACGATTCTTAACAACAGCTTAGTGCTGCAGCAAAGTATTCACTTCTGCCAGATCATTTTCTTTCAAAGTCCCGGCGGCAGATTTCAAGCGCAGGCCATTCAGGATAGTGTCATAGCGCGCTTTCGCCAGAGTCTGACGTGTAGTGTACAGTTGTTGCTGCGCATTCAGCACGTCGATATTGATACGTACGCCGACCTGGTAACCAAGCTTGTTGGAATCCAGAGCAGACTGGCTGGAAATTTCTGCTGCTTCATAGGCTTTTACTTGTGCCAGACCTGAGCTCACACCGACAAATGCCTGGCGGGCACCTTGAGCAGCAGTACGGCGGGCATTTTCATAATCACTGCGTGACTTGTCTTCCAGGGCGATCGCTTCCTTGACGCGGCTGTCAACAGAAAAACCGGCGAAGATAGGAATTGACCATTGCACGCCTATGGTGGTTGGCTTGATCACACCTACACCGTTTGGATTACTGGCACCTGCATTCGAAGTACGGCCAGTGCTGGCAACCAGATCTACCGTAGGATAATGTCCGGCACGATTTCTTTGTATTTCACGCTTGGCGATTTCAACGGCAACTTGCGAAGCCACTACACCAAAATTTTGCTTTTCAGCAGAAGACACCCAATCATCAATCACAGCCGGTTGTGGTTCGCTGAGTTTGACACCGACTTTCAGGGTAGCCAGTTCACCGGCATCCTTGGCGATGATTTGCTGCAGCGCTGCGCGCTTGACTTGCAAATCACTCTGACCAGCAAATTCCTGCGCTGTCACCAGATCATAACGAGCCTGTGCTTCGTGAGTATCCGTAATGGTCGATGTACCTACTTCAAAATTGCGCTTGGCAGAAGCCAGTTGTTCAGAAATGGCGCTCTTTTGAGCACGCAAGGTTTCCAGCGTATCTTGCGCTGCAAGTACATCAAAATAGGCCTGGGCAACCCGCAGGATCAAATCCTGCCTGGCTTGCTCAAACTGCGCTTCACTCACCAATAAAGATAATTTGCTCTGTTCATATTGTTGCCAGTTACCCCAGTTGAACAAAGGTTGGGACAAAGCCAGAGTCCAGGTATTGGTCACGCCTTTCAAAGTACGGGTACCAGTTACCGCATCGACTTCGGCATCGGTACTCGACTTGGTGTCACTGCCTTTCAGAGCGATACCGGGCAACAAACCTGCGCGGCCTTGCACAGGTTTTTCCTGACCTGCAGTCAGGCTGGCGCGGGCACTTGCATACTGCGCATCATTTGCCAGAGCGTCCTTGTATATTTGCAGCAAATCAGTTGCATTTGCATTCAAAGACAAGAAAGCAGAGGCCAGCAGTGTGGCAAGAATAGGATTACGCATGTAAGGCTCCGAAAAAAAGTAAATTAATAAGTGGGCATACCCGTATCGACTTGTTGTGCCCATGCATGCACACCACCAGTCAGATTAATTGTGTGGGTAAAACCCTGACGCTCTAAAAAATTTGCTACCTGCATACTGCGCCCGCCGTGATGGCAGATACAGACAATCACATCATCCGGTTCCAGCTCTTGAAAACGGGCTGGCACTGTCTGCATGGGCATCAGTTGCACACCCGGGATATGACAAGTCTCATACTCCCAAGGTTCCCGTACATCGAGTAAAACCGGGGCTTTTCTACTACTATCGTTGAGCCATAGCGCCAGCTCTGTTGCAGTCATGTTTTCCATGCCATGTTCTCCGTTTTCTGTTCAGGATTACAGGCTGAAATGCGACACTGGCTTGGCACCTGCGGCGGCTTCCACCACAGTTTCAAACAGGTTTTGCTTACTCACGGCAGTTGCAGAAGTGCGCGTAAATAATTGCGCAGTCAATGCAGGCAATTGCCCAATGAAAGCCAGCAAACGGCCACCTGCATTCAATTGCTGTTGCAAATGCTCAGGCAATTCTTCCAGACCACCGGCAATGACGATGGCGTCATAGCTGCCAGTATTTTTATCGCTGAAAGCATCCGCCAGCACCACATCAACATTGCTGACATGATTGCGGTGCAGATTATTGCTCGCCAGTTCATGCAAGACCTTGGACGATTCCAGCACAGTCACATGTCGCGCAGAGTAAGCCAGCAAGGCCGCCAGATAACCTGTGCCTGCGCCAACCAGCAAGACATTTTCCTGTTTCTTTAACACCAGTTCTTGCAGAATGCGCGCTTCCAGCTTGGGCGTCATGGCCTTGCTGCCATCTGGCAATGGCAATTCGGTATCAAAAAACGCCAGGCTTTTTTGTTCCGCCGGGAAATAATCTTCGCGTTTAACCACAATCAGCATATCCAGCACTTCCTGGTTCAGCACATTCCAGGGGCGGATTTGTTGCTCTATCATGTTGAAGCGTGCTTTTTCGATATTCATTTCTATACTCGATTGCAAAATTGATGGAAACGGCATTTTATCAAAGCGCTTGGACAGTTTGAGGATTACCGCGCCATTTTTGCGTAATCCACAGCCCCAAATCATCCAGATAGGTATAAATCACTGGAACAACCACCAAAGTCAGCAATGACGAAGTGATAATCCCCCCTATCACAGCCTGCCCCATCGGTGCCCGTTGCTCAGAACCTTCAGACAGGGCAAATGCCAGTGGCACCATGCCAAACACCATTGCCAGCGTGGTCATCAGGATGGGGCGCAGACGTACATGGGCCGCTTCCAGCAAGGCTTCCATACGGTCCATGCCTTCTTTTCTTGCCTGATTAGCAAAATCTACCAGCAAAATCGCATTTTTGGTCACTAATCCCATCAACATGATGAAACCGATGATGGAAAACATGTTCAGCGTAGAGCGGAAGAACATCAAGGCCAGGAAAACACCGATCAAGGTCATGGGCAAGGCGGACATGATGGCGATGGGCTGCAAGAAGCTGGCAAATTGCGATGCTAAAATCATATAAATGAAAATCACCGCCAGTGCCAGGGCTGACAAGGCATAGCCAAAGGACTCAGTCATGTTCTTGGTGGCGCCGCCCATCTTGTAGCGATAACCGGGCTGCCATTGCATGCCATCCAGCACTTTTTTGACTTCGGCACTGACTTCACCGGCAGAACGGCCCACCACATTGGCAGACAGCTCCACTTCGCGGTTCAGGTCACGGCGATTGATCTGGTTAGCACCTGTCGATGGCTTGATGTCTGCCACCTGGCGCAAGGGCACCATTTTTGGCGAACCGTCAGCATTGGTCTGGGTACTGCTGAGCATCAGGCGCGACAGGTCTTCAGGACTATTCCTGTCATTCGGCGACAGGCGCACGGTGACATCATAGTTTTCATCGTCCGGGGCGCGCCAGGTGGTGGCAATTTCACCTGCGAGTAAAGGCCGCAAAGCACCACCTATCTGGGCCACGCCTACGCCCAGGTCTGCGCCGATGTCGCGGCGCGGTTGCACCGAGATCGTCGGTTTTTGTGCCTTGAGGCTGGAATCCAGATCCACCAGACCAGGTATGCTGCGCAATTTTGCCTGTACTTGCTCCGACAATTTCCCCAACTCCACCAGGTCACTACCTTGCAGGCTGAAGCGCAAATTCTTGTTGTCACCGCCTACACCATCGAGTGCACCTATATGCGTGACGGTAATGCCAGCAATCTGGCTCAGGCGGGTGCGCAGAGGAACTGACATCTGGCTGGTGGTCCTGGCTCTGTCCTTGCGTGGCACCAGGCGGATAAAAGTGGTCACATAATTCTTGCCCTGTGCCGAACCTGTATTCACGGTGCTATAGGTATCAAGCACTTCAGGGAACTCCTTGACCACAGCCTCGACCTGATGCACCTTGGTTTCTGTCAATTCCAGCGATGAGCCTACCGGCGTGTAGTAGTTGACCCCTGTTTCGGAGTAATCCGCCTGAGGCACGAATTCTGAACCTATCAAACCTGTACCAGGTATTGCCAGGCCAAGGAAAAAAGTCAGGATGGCGATGACCAGAGTTTTAATACGATGCTTGAGCGACCAGCGCAATATCACCTGATAGCCTCGCGAAAACCATTGCACACCACGTTCAAACTGTTCCAGTACGCGGCCTATGCTATTCGCATACCAGCCCTTGCGTACCGGCTTGCCATGCTCATCCAGTGCAGTATGACCATGTGCATCCGGGTCTGGCCAGATGGATGACAACATAGGGTCAAGCGTGAACGACACGAACATGGAAATCAAGACAGCAGCAGTGACGGTAATACCAAACTGGTGAAAGAAACGGCCTATGATGCCGCCCATGAAACCCACAGGCAAGAACACGGCCACGATGGAGAAGGTTGTCGCCAAAACTGCCAGACCTATCTCTGCCGTACCTTCCAGCGCTGCCGTATGATGATCCTTGAACTTGCCATTGACCTTCATACCCGCATGACGGACGATATTTTCACGCACCACGATGGCATCATCAATCAGCAAACCCACGCACAGCGACAAGGCCATCAGGGTGATCATATTGATGGTGAAGCCAAACATGTCCATGAACAGGAAAGTACCTATCAAGGCCACAGGCAAGGTCAGGCCAGTGATGACAGTAGAACGCCAGGAATTCAGGAACAGGAAAACGATCAACACTGTCAGTGCTGCGCCTTCTATCAGGGTGCGACGTACATTCTCTACACCCACGCGTATCTGGCGTGAGCCATCTTTAATAACTTGTACTTTGACACCGGGATACTGCGCCTGCAATTGCGGCTCCAGTGCCTTCAGAGCATCGGTCAGGCCATTAGCAACTTCTATGGTGTTTTGCCCTTGCGCTTTCAAAATATCGAGGGCGACAGTACGCTGGCCGTTATACAGGGCCAGGCTCTCCTGCTCTTCCTGACCATCGACTACGCTGGCAACTTGCGACAGTAATACAGGCTGGCCACCACGGCGGGCCACGATAATACGGCCAAAATCTTGCGGGTTCTGGATGCGACCCTGTATCTGCACGACTTTTTCATTATCGAGCGCACGGATAGCACCAGTAGGCAATTCCTGGTTTTCATTGCGCAAGGCATTGATGACTTGATCCACGCCCAGGCCAAGGGCTTCCATTTCACCAGGTTTAAGGTAAATCTTGATTTCGCGTTTGACGCCACCGACCAGGGTCACAGAACCGACACCACGGACATTTTCCAGGCGCTTCTTGACCAGTTGGTCACCGATAGTGGTCAGTTCACGGAAATCACGTTTCTTGATCTTGTCGTCATTCGTCACTGAAACCGAGAAGATGGGTTTGTCAGACGGGTCGTAACGCGTCACCCTGGGCTCTTTGACTTCCTTGCGAAAGCCAGCCTTGATGAGGGCGACTTTTTCACGCACATCCTGCGCTGCCTGTGCTGGATCAACGGTCAGGTCAAATTCCAGGATAACGACAGAAGTACCTTCGTAAGAGCGCGAAGTCAGGGCGCTGATGCCGTTGATGGTGTTGACGGTTTCTTCAACCTTACGGGTGATATCGGACTCTATGGTCTCAGGGGCGGCACCTGGATAGTCAGTCTGGATCACCACGACCGGGAAAGTAATATCGGGGAACTGATCTACCCGCAAACGCTTGTAGGAAAACAAACCCAGGACCACAAAGGCCACCATCATCATGGTTGCCAGCACCGGGTTGCCTATGCTGATACGTGTGAACCACATGATTACACCTTGCCTGTCGTGGTTGTCGTCGTTGTCGTGGTTGTCGTGGTTGTCGTGGCAATCAGCTTCACAGCCACGCCCGCACGCAGGCGACCCAGATTGGCTTTGACTATCCTGGCTTGCGGTGCCAGGCCGGACAATACCTCTACCACGGGCTTGCCCTGGTTTTCACCACGCAGACCCAGCTTGACAGGCTTTTGTTGCAGGACATTATTTTCTATCGCATACACGAAAGCCTGTTCAGCTTCATACTGTATCGCCGTTTCTGGCACGGTCAGCACTTCTGATTTTTTATCGACGACCAGTTGTGCCTCGCCAAACATGCCAGCTCGCAAAATGGTATCGGGATTGGCGACCTGCACATAGGCCATGATGGAGCGTGAGCCGGCAGTCGTTGCGGGGTTGATGCGCACCACCTTGCCATCGACAGCCGATGACACACCTTCTATTTTCAATTGCACGGCCTGGCCAATTTTGATGCTGGCAATATCTTGCGTTGGCACCGGTGCTTCCATTTCCAGCAAGCGTAAATCAACGACGTCCAGCAAGCGGTTATCTGGCGAAATCTTTTCGCCAGGCTGCACCATGCGATTGCTGATCATGCCTGAGATAGGGGCACGTATGACGGTATCGGCCAATGCCTTTTGGGCCACGGCCAGCGCGCCTTTGGCGCTGTCTACATTAGCCAGCGCGATGGCATATTGATTGTTGGTATTGTCAAAGGCATTTTTTGAGATAAAACTTTTATCCAATAAAGCCCGGTTATTGTCGCGCGCCAGGCGGGCAATTTCCAGCTGCCCCTGTGCTGCTGCCAAAGCGCCCCTGGCTTGTTCTTGCCTGGCCAGGTAATCGCTGGTATCCATCTTTATCAAGACCTGGCCAGCTTGCACCGCTTCGCCTTCACGCACCAGAACTTCTGTAATATCACCAGCCACTCTGGCTTTGACGGCAGCCTGATTGATGGCACGCAAGGCGCCAGACAAGGCCAGCATTTTTTTGACTTCGGTATTACTGACTTCGACGATGTCAGCAGGCAAAAATTCCAGTACCACTGGCGCTGTTTGCATATTCGCAGCGCTGGCATTTGCCGACGCCGGTGCCTGCACTACATTACCTTGTGATTTTTTCTTCACCAGCATCATGCCTGCGGCTAATAGCAGCACCACAGCGATGATCCAGAAAGTCTTGCGTTTTAACATGCTTGTTTTCCAAAAGTAATTGTTTCAGGACCCGGGAGAAGACGGTCGGTAAACTGTCCAGGTCATAAGAAACCCTGACTTTAAAGCCTGACACTATGTCAGGGTCAAGCAAGACATGCTAATGCGCATTCAAATTACTGAATCTACTTTTTCAACAACAAACTATGCAGTGCCAACTCTATATAATGCTCCAGATAAGTATCGAGCTTATCCGGGTCAACATTGCAAACGCCTTGAGAATGCTTCCATATCATCATCATGATCATGGGGGCAATCAGTATCCTGGCATCAATTTCTACATCCACGCTGCGTATTTCACCACGTGCCATGCCGCGCTTGAGCATGGTCATGACCAGGTTTTCACCACGGTTAATGACCTCTTCCTGATAAAACCTGGCCAGTTCAGGAAAATTACCTGCCTCTGCCATCATCAGTTTGGGTAAGCCTGACAACTTGGTCGTGCCTATGCTGTTCCACCAAGTTCCCATGACCAGGCGAAATAATTCTTCACTATTGCCTTCGAATTGTTCTATTACGCCTTCTGCTTCACCTAACAGGGGGACGATGCTTTCCCTGACCACGGCCTTGAACAATTCTTCCTTGCTGCAAAAATACAGGTATAAAGTCCCCTTGGAAACGCCAGCCGCACGCGCCACATCGTCCAGACGTGTCGCAGCAAAACCGCGCTCTACAAATAAATCGAGGGCTGCAGCAAGTAATTCTTGTGGACGAGCATCCTTACGGCGCTCCCACTTGGGCTTAAAAGGGCATGACATAATAATAACAACTCAATTAACTTACTTTTGAGTCAGTAATATAGTCCGCGCTCAGATCAGCGTCAAGACAAACTAGGCGAGCAGCACTAAAGCATGTATCAAGTTGACATTACTTGAAGAATAAATTGCCTTTTATATCATTTTTCATAAAAAAACCATTTATAGAAATTACTCTGCAAGCAACAAATCAATTCTGTGCGCAAACCTTATTCGTTAATCGCTCTGTGAACTTGCGCAGATTTTGCCAAGCAGCGGCATCTGTCACAATCACAATGCGACAGAATGCAAAATTGAGGCGTCCAAACAAGATAATTCTGGAACAAGCTGTGTTTAACTTGCGCGCAGGTGGAATGCGGCAGCTACCCGGGAAAGAGGATTTTCACCGGGAGCGTGCCTTAGTGCAGATCAGGAAGTAGAAAACAATGCAAGTGCAGGCAATTGCAACTCATGCACCTGGCAAGTACTGTGTCATTTCAAGCTGGCTGTTTGCCAGCGACCACCTATATTTTTCAGCAAGATATTGGTGGCTGCCAACTGGCGGTTGCGTATTGACAGCAAATTGGATTCGCTGGACAAGGCAGCATTCTGCGATGTGACTACATTCAGGTAGCTGACTGTGCCTGCCTTGTATTGCTCCTGCGTGATTTCCAGATTGCGCTGGGCGGCTTGCAAGGCTTCTGTTTGCAATTGCAGTTCTGCATCCAGTTGTTCCAGCACGACCAGATTGTCTTCCACTTCCTGCAATGAGGTCAATATGGTCTGGCGATAAGCAGAGGCGGCGATATCTGCCGCTGCACGTGCCTGGTCACTGGCCAGCTGGCGTGCACCACCATCGAAAATAGACAGCAATATCGAAGGCCCCAAAGACCAGACCAAGTTGGGAGCATCGATTAATTTACTCAGGGAAGAACTGCGGTAACCGGCATTGGCCGATAAGCTGATATCAGGGAAGAAAGCCGCATCCTTGACGCCTATCTGGGCATAAGCCGCGACCAGCTTGCGTTCAGCCGCCGCGATATCGGGCCGACGTTCCAGCAAAGTAGCGGGGATCAGCACAGGTACTACTGGCGCTGTTGGCAAGGTGGCGGTGTTGCTGATATTCAGGGCTGCGGGAGTCATACCCAGCAGCACGGCAATCGCGTGCTCCAGTTGCGCCCTTTGTGCCACAGCGTCTTTCAATTGCACCTGGCCGCTAGTCACTTGTATTTTGGCTTGCAAGACATCGCTCTGACCTGCTACCCCCGCTTTGTATCTGGCTTCGGTCAATTCCAGGCTGCGCTGATTGGAGGTGGTGGTCCTTTGCAATATGGCTTGCTGAGCCTCGGCCACGCGCATGGCGAAATAGCTTTGTGCCAGCGTCGCGTGGGCAGACAGGCGCGCTGCGTCATAGTCATCACGGCTGGCTTGCAGACTGGCGTTGGCCACATCGGTAGCTTTTGACAACCTGCCCCATAAGTCAATTTCCCAAGAAGTATCGACAGCCAGGGAATAACTATTGCTGGTAGTACGGCCATTCTGGCCTGAACCAGGGTTACCGCTGCGCGTACCGCCCGCATTCAGTGACACTGTTGGCCACAATGCAGACTGGCTGGCTTTGAGCACGGCCTTGGCATTGGCGATCTGGGCGGCGGCTGACTTCAGGTTTTCATTGCCCAGCAATAGCTTTTGTTGCAGTTCGTTGAGGACAGGGTCATTGAACATTTCCCACCAGGATTCTGACATTGCAGCTTCAGTACCGGCGCGCGTAGCCTGCGCTGATTTCCAGTAACTGGCTTCCTTGAATTCTGCGGTCAGCGGGACTGTAGCCGGTGGCGGTGCCTTGGTCTGTGCGCAGGCTGATAGCAGCAAGACTAGCGTAAGTACGGATAAGCGTGGAAAAGCAGAACTTGTAAAAGATGTGGGACGCAAGTTAATATTTTTTTTCATAATCACTCTCATGCAATATCCAAAGCGCCTGCGCTCGCTATTGCTTTTACTGGTTTTTTCTTGCGGCGTAATCTGTCCATGCAGACAAAGACGACAGGCGTGGTATACAGAGTCAGCAACTGGCTCAACAACAGGCCGCCGACGATGGCTATGCCCAGTGGCTGGCGTAATTCAGCACCATCACCCGTACCGAGTGCCAGTGGCACAGCACCAAAGATCGCCGCCAGGGTAGTCATCAGGATGGGACGCAGGCGCAGCAGGCTGGCACGGTAAATCGCTGCACCGGCAGTCACGCTGCTGCCACGATTGTTTGCTTCATGCTGCGCAGAAATCGCAAAATCAATCATCATGATGGCGTTCTTCTTGACGATGCCTATCAGCAGCACCACACCGATCAGGGCGATGATGGAAAAATCAGTCTTGAACAACATCAGCGCCAGCAAGGCACCTATGCCTGCAGAAGGAAGAGTTGAGAGTATCGTCAGTGGATGGATCAGGCTTTCATACAGCATGCCCAGCACCAGGTAGATGGTGATAATGGCTGCCAGCACCAGCAGCGGCTGGCTGCTCAGGGACGACTGGAAAGCCTGCGCCGTACCCTGGAAACTGCCATGCACGGATATCGGCACACCCAGTTTGCTGATGGTGTCATTAATCGCATCCACTGCCTGTGACAAGGCGACATCCGGTGCCAGGTTGAAGCTGATGGTGCTGGCTGGCGAACCGCTCTGGTGATTGACTGCCAGAGGTGTATTGGTGGTCTCCACCTTTGCCACGCTGGCCAGAGGTATGCGCACACCCTTGGAGGTAGTGACATACAGGCTCTTCAAACTCTCGGGGCTTTGCAGATAGGCAGGTGCCAGTTCCATTACTACGCGATATTGATTCAGTGGGTTATAGATGACACCGATCTGGCGCTGCCCAAAGGCATCATTGAGTGTGCTGTCGATGGCGCTGACGGTCAAACCCAGTCTGGCCACGGCATCACGGTCTATCACCAGTGAAGTCTGTATGCCCTTATCCTGTTGATCGCTATTCAGGTCAGCTAGTTCAGGCAGTTGCGACAAGGCCTTGCGTATGCGTGGTTCCCAGGTGCGCAGGTCGGTCAGGTCATCGGCCTGCAAGGCATATTGCCACGCGGCGTTACTTTGCCGGCCACCGATACGGATATCCTGTACCGGTGACAAAAACAGATTGGCTCCCGGCAAATGGGCGAGCTTGCCACGCAGGCGGTTGATGACCTGATCTACACTCTCTTCACGCTCAGTCCTGGGTTTGAGTGATATAAACATGTTCGCGCTATTGCGCTGGCCGCCACCGGTAAAGCCGGTGGCATTGGCGACTGCAGGGTCGGCCAGCACTATCTTGCTGAAAGCATTCAGTTTTTCCTGCATGGAGGTGAAAGAGCTGGCCTGGTCAGCCTGCACGCCGCCCATCATCAAGCCGGTATCCTGTTGCGGGAAAAATCCCTTGGAGATCGTTATGTACAGCGATACATTCAGCGCAATCACGCCTGCCAGTACCAGTAGGGTCAATGGCTGATGCCGCAAGGTCCAGCGCAGGCTGCGACGGTAACCACGCATCAGGCCGCGCTGGAAGCGGGAAAGTGCACGTGAGAATTTACCCGGTGCCTTGGCTTTTTCCACAGGCCGCAACAATGCTGCTGCCATCATAGGCGTGGTGGTCAGCGATACCAGCATGGACACCAGGATAGACACTGACAACACCACCGCAAACTCACGGAACAAGCGCCCGACTATGCCACCCATTGCCAGGATGGGTATGAAGGCCGCAATCAATGACAGGCTGATGGAAACTACTGTGAAACCAATTTCGCGCGCACCCTGCAAGGCAGCTTCCATCGGCGTCTTGCCGCGTTCTATATGCCGCGAAATATTTTCCAGTACGACGATCGCATCATCCACCACAAAACCAGTAGCCACTGTCATCGCCATGAGCGAGAGATTATCTATACTGTAACCGAGCAAATACATGACGCCGAAAGTGCCAGCCAGTGAAACCGGCACTGCCACTGCGGGTAACAGGGCCGCGCGAAAATTACGCAAGAACGCGAACACCACCACGATAACCAGGCCAAAGGCAATCGCCAGTGTACGCTGCACTTCAGTGATGGATGCGCGTATGGTTGGTGTCCTGTCCATGACGACATTCACATCAATAGCTGGTGCGATGGAAGCGCGCAATTGTGGCAACAGGGCGCGGATTGTATCGACAGTCTTGATGATGTTGGCACCGGGTGCCTTGTTCAGTATCAGCAAGATCGCGGGTGTACCATTCGCCATGCCGTAATTGCGCACGTCCTGTACGCTATCCACCACTTCAGCAACGTCACGCAGGCGTAGTGCGGCGCCATTGGCATAGCTGATGATCAGCGGTGCATATTGCTCAGCTTTATAAGACTGGTCATTAGCGCTGAGCTGCCAGTAATGCTGCTGGTCTTCGACTGAACCCTTGGGGCGGTTGGCATTGCTGGCTACCACGGTGGCGCGTACATTTTCCAGCGAAATACCATTCGCTGCCAGTTTGTTGGGATCCACCTCTATGCGCACCGCCGGCAATGCACCGCCACCTATGCTGACCTGGCCTATGCCATCAACTTGCGACAGGCGCTGTGCCAGCACGGTAGAGGCGGCATCATACATCTGGCCGCGTGTCAGTGTCTTGGATGTCAGCGCGATAATCATCACTGGTGCATCAGCAGGGTTGACTTTGCGGTAAGTCGGGTTGCTGGGCATGCCTGACGGCAGCATGGCGCGCGCCGCATTGATACCGGCCTGTACATCCCGTGCTGCGCCATCAATATCCCGGCTCATGTCGAACTGCAGGGTAATGCGCGAACTTCCCAATGATGAAGAGGAAGTGATTTCATTGACGCCAGCAATGCTGCCCAGCGCACGTTCCAGCGGCGTAGCAACGGTGGCTGCCATGGTATCCGGGCTGGCACCAGGCAATGAGGCATTGACGGAGATGGTAGGAAACTCAACCTGCGGCAAGGGCGCGATAGGCAGCAAAAAGTACGCGATGATGCCCGCCAGCGCCACACCCAGGGTAATGAGTGCAGTGCCGACCGGACGTTCTATGAAGGGGCGGGAAAGATTCATCTGCTCACGCCGCAGTTTCTGTTGCAGTTTCTGAACCTGGCTTGCGGGCAAACCTGCTGGCCAGCGCCGTGAAGCCAAGATAAATCACTGGCGTCGTGAACAGCGTCAGCAACTGGCTGACGATCAGCCCACCGACCATGACCACACCCAGAGGGTGACGCAATTCACTGCCCACGCCCGAACCCAGCATCAGTGGCAAAGCACCCAGCAAGGCTGCCATGGTGGTCATCAAAATGGGGCGGAAGCGCAACAGGCAAGCCTTGTGGATGGCCTCGCGCGGGTTCAAGCCTTCTTCACGCTGCGCGTACAGCGCAAAATCGATCATCATGATGGCGTTCTTCTTGACGATACCAATCAGCAACACAATACCGATGATGGCGATGATACCCAGGTCCAGCCTGAATACCAGCAAGGCCAGCAAGGCTCCCAGGCCTGCAGATGGCAAGGTCGAAAGTATGGTCAGCGGATGTATATAGCTTTCATACAAAACACCCAGCACGATATACATGGTGACGATCGCAGCCAGTATCAGCAACAGGGTGCTGGACAGGGATGCCTGGAAAGCCAGTGCAGCCCCTTGGAAGCTGGTTTCTACACTGACGGGTAAATGCAGGGCTGCTTCTTCTGCCTTTATCGCATTGACTGCATCACCCAGTGCCGCACCCTGGGCCAGATTGAAGGAAATTGTCGCGGCAGGGAATTGCGCTGCATGGTTGACCGCCAGTGGCGCTATCCTTTCCACCACTCTGGCGACAGAAGACAGCGGCACCTGTACGCCATTTGTGCCCGGTACATACAGGTTATTCAGCGCATCCATACCCACTTTGTATTGCGGTGCCACTTCCAGTACTACGCGGTATTGATTACTTTGGGTGAAAATCGTCGAGATCAGGCGCTGGCCAAAGGCGTTGTACAGCGAGTTGTCGATTGCTGCCACGCTGACGCCAAAGCGGCCTGCGGCATCCCTGTCTATATCTACATAAGCTTGCAGGCCCAGCTCTTGCTGGTCACTGGCGACATCGGCAAGTTGTGGCAGCTTGCGCAAGCGTTCCAGCAGGGCAGTAGTCGAGCGCGACAGTTCAGCAATATCGGGTGAACTCAGCATGAACTGGTACTGCGTCTTGGCTATCCTGTCTTCTATGGTCAGGTCCTGCACTGCCTGCATATAGATGGCGATGCCTGGTACCTTGCGCGTCAGCTCAGCCAGGCGTCTGGCGATCTGGGTAGCCGATATCACGCGTACATTCAGCGGCTTCAGCACGATCAGCATGCGGCCTGCATTCAGGGTGGCGTTTGCACCATCCACACCGATGAAAGAAGATACGCTTTCCACCGCCGGGTCAGTCAAAATTACGCTGGCCAGTTCTTGCTGGTGTTCTGCCATGGCGGCAAACGAAGTGGATTGCGCTGCCTCGGTAATGGCCTGTATCTGACCCGTATCCTGGACAGGAAAGAAACCCTTGGGGACAAAAATGTATAGCAAGCCAGTCAGAGCAAGTGTCGCCACAAACACCAGCATGGTGGTTTTTTGCCTGTCCAATACCCAGGTCAGCATGCGGCCATAGCCTGCAATGGTCTGCTCAAACATGCGGCCTACAGCGCGCTTGACGGGGCCAAAGTCTTCTTCTTTTTCATGATGCAAAAGACGGGCGCACATCATAGGTGTCAGGGTCAGAGACACGAAGGCAGAAATCAATATCGAGACAGCCAGGGTAATCGCAAATTCATGGAACAGGCGGCCAACCACATCGCCCATGAACAGCAGCGGTATCAATACCGCAATCAGGGAAACCGTGAGGGAAATGATGGTGAAGCCTATTTGCTGCGATCCCTTCAGGGCTGCTGCCATAGGCGATTCGCCTTCTTCGACATACCGGGCAATGTTTTCTATCATGACGATCGCATCATCAACCACAAAGCCAGTCGAAATCACCAGCGCCATCAGCGTCAGGTTGTTGAGCGAAAAACCTATCATGTACATGACGCCAAAGGTGCCTATCAGTGACAGGGGAACGGCAACACTGGGGATGATGGTGGCAGGCACACTGCGCAAGAAAACAAAGATCACGAATACCACCAGGCCTATGGCCAGCAGCAATTCGATTTCCACATCATCGACAGAAGCGCGTATGGTAGTAGTTCTGTCGCTCAGTACCCGCACATCGACAGAGCCGGGCATGGCGGCCTGCAAACTGGGCAGCAAGGCTTTCACGCGGTCTACTGTCTGTATCACATTCGCGCCAGGCTGGCGCTGTACATTGAGAATAACAGCCGGAGCCTTGTCTGCCCATGCTGCCAGGCGCATGTTCTCGGCATCATCGACCATCGTGGCAACATCACGCAGGCGTATCGGATTACCGTTTTTGTAGGCGAATATCAAGTTGGCATATTCTGCCGCGCTTTTCATCTGGTCA
This sequence comes from Undibacterium sp. Di27W, assembly GCF_049340345.1. Classification (NCBI taxonomy): domain Bacteria; kingdom Pseudomonadati; phylum Pseudomonadota; class Betaproteobacteria; order Burkholderiales; family Oxalobacteraceae; genus Undibacterium; species Undibacterium sp. Di27W. Next base: position 48,397 of record NZ_JBMPOS010000004.1, read on the forward strand.
TTCGCATCGATCGTCGAGGCTCGCAGTGGGCCATCAAAGCTGCCCTTGGCCTGGTTGACATTGGCGCTACCTATGGCAGTACGTAAATCATCCAGCGAGAGACCAAGATTGGCCAGCGCCGTTGGGTTGGCCTGTATCCTGACAGCTGGCCTGCGCCCACCGGCAATACTGACCAGACCAACGCCACGTACCTGCGAGATTTTCTGTGCCAGACGGCTCTCGACCAGATCATGTATGCGTATGACTGGCAGTGTGGTGGATGAGACCGCGATCGTCAATACCGGTGCATCAGCAGGGTTGACCTTGCTATATACCGGTGGCATCGGCAAATCACTGGGCAGCAGATTGCTGCCTGCATTGATGGCGGCCTGCACTTCTTGCTCGGCAACGTCGAGCGACAGACTCAATTCGAACCGCAGGGTGATCACAGAGGCGCCACCAGAACTGGTCGACGACATTTGTGCCAGGCCCGGCATTTGTCCAAACTGGCGTTCCAGCGGTGCTGTGACCGACGAGGTCATCACATCCGGGCTGGCACCAGGATAAAGTGTGGTCACCTGTATGGTGGGGTAATCCACTTCCGGCAAGGCCGCGATAGGTAACAGGCGGTAAGCCAGCAAACCGGCCAGCAAAATCGCCAGCATCATCAGCGAAGTTGCGACCGGTCTTTCAATAAACAGACGTGAGGGGTTCAGGGTAGCCATGATGTGATGATGAGCTGAGCGCCCTTATTTCCTGGTTTCTGCTGCGGAGGCAGGGACGGGAGCTGATGCCGCTGCCGGCGCTGAAGCAGGCACCGGTGCCGACGCAGAACCGGAAGCAGAAGCAGAAGCGCCGCCCCCCTTGCGTCGTTTGCCACCACCGCCGCGAGGTTCATCGCCGCCGCCAGGTCTGGCTGATGCCGCGATGACTTCCACTTTGCCACCATCGCGCAAACGGTCTGCGCCATCAGTTACCAACTGATCACCTGGCCTGAGTTCCGCCTTGACAGCCACCCAGTCACCATCGGTGGCCAGCGTAGTGACAGGCTTTAGCGTAACCACGCCGCCTTCACCGACGACATACACAAAATTGCCGACCGTGCCGCGCTGTACCGATGCCACTGGCACTGCCAGCGCGTCTTTCATGGTATCGAGTTGCAAGCGTACATTGACGAACTGGTTGGGGAACAGGCCATTGTCCTTGTTCGGGAACAGGGCCTTGACCTTGATTGTGCCTGTCGTCAAATCTATGCTGTTATCGGTATTGGCGACACTGCCTTCTGCCAGGATATTTTTTTGCTCCCTGTCCCATGCTTCTACCCGCAAAGGCACATCGTCCTTCAATTGCTTACGCAATTTATCGAGGCGTACATCGGGGATGGCAAATACGATGGCAACCGGCTGGGTTTGCGTGATTGATACCAGGCCATTGGTGTCTGAGCTATGCACGATATTGCCCAGGTCAGCCTGCTTCAAGCCAGCCAGACCAGAGATAGGAGCGGTTACGCGGGTATAACTCAATTGCAGTTTTGCATTATCTACTGAGGCCTGGTCGGATAAGATGGTGCCGTGCAGCTGCTGCACCAGTGCCTCTTGCGTATCCATTTGCTGTTTTGGAGCTGCCTGTTTTTCGACCAGGTCTTTGTAGCGCTGGTAATCAAGCTCGGCATTTTTTAACTGCGCCTGGTCACGCGCTAAAGTGCCGTGTGCCAGTGACAAGGCAATCTGGAAAGGCTTGGGGTCTATCTGGGCCAGTAACTGCCCGGCTTGCACAGCCTGGCCTTCCTTGAAATAAATCGCCTTGAGTTCGCCATCAGCCTTGGTGCGCACAACAGCGATATTGGCGGCAGCAATATTGCCTATCGCCGTGACGATCATGCGTATGTCACGCTTTTGCGCAGGCACGACGGATACTGGCTGCGCCTTATTGCCGCCATCACGTCCGCCGCCTCGCTTTCCTGAATTTCCTGAAGGGCCATTGCCTGCATCTGCTGCTGCGCTGGCATTCGTACGATGGTAATACCACCAGCCCCCTGCCGCTACTGCAATAAGGACCAGCACGGCACCAGCCGATTTCCAATTGACGATTCTTGATGTCATCTTCCTAGCCTTCACACTGTCAGTTCCAAAGCGAATAGCAAATTAGTTTGTATACATAAGCGCTATAGAAAACCTTGAGGAAATCCCATAAGCGCAAACCAATAGCCGTTTTATCAAAACTATACTATCTGGAAGCGATATCCTGTACAACGTGAAATTCAATACGTTACTAAAAAGAAAGAATACGTTACTTGGCGTACAGCACTTTCGTTTAATAATCCTGTCGAAAAAAGCGTAGTACTTATTTTTTCTCGCTTTACATTTGTAGAAAGCCACATATGGAAAACACAATATTTTCAGAAATCAAGTTCTGGCTCATGATGCTGGTATCCTTTGTCTTGCCCTTTGGCCTGTATAGCATGCTCATGCTTAAAAAGGCGATATCGCAGAAGACCACTTTGATATTTGGCTTTGCCCTGGTTGCCATTGCCGGACTAGACGTGATTTTTTTACGGTTACTTGCCGCTGCGGCGAAACTGACACCATCTCTTGCTGACGATACGATATTCGTTTCTGAAGTTTCCCTGGCACTCTATCTTGTACCTGCAATGTTTGGCGGCATAGGCGTCAATATTATTTCTCACGTCCTCATTAAACACCTGGATGAAGCTAATAGACAATTCAAGCAAGATCATGAAAACTCATGATCTGGCAAATTTTTAAAAGTATTGTTTGCTCCCAACCTTGCATCACAGACACCGCGACGCAATATTCATAGACTGGCAGCCATAGAAACCCGGAAAATAGACGCTCTCATACAACAAGCATTTTTTTCATTGTTTAACATATATGCAAATCGCAAACATTGCATTATGTAAATTCAACATTAGAATGAAATCAGGCCAGATGCGGCAGCGACTGCCCCTGGCCATTCATTACTAATAATAGGAGATCAAGATGCGCAGACTATTTATCAAAGCCACGCTTGCTATACTGGGCTTCTCACTAATGAGCTTCGGTCTGAGCGCTAGCGCTGCCGAAAAAGGGAGTGCAGATGACGCCGTTGCCTTGGTGAAAAGGGCTGCCGCTTATTTGAAGGAAAATGGCAAAGAAAAAGCTTACGCCGAATTTAACAATACCACCGGGCAATTTGTTGTTAAAGATTTATATGTTTTCGTCTACAACACCAATGGCGATGGCATCAATCGCGCCCATGGCGCGAATCCCAAGATGGTAGGCAAAAACCTGCTCGATTTAAAGGACGTGGATGGCACACCTATCGTCACCAAATTCCTCAATGTCGCCAATAGCAAGGCTGGGCAAGGCTGGGTCGACTATAAATGGCCTAACCCCACCACCAAAGTACTGGAACCAAAATCCACTTACATAGAGCGTGTGGGTGATGTATTGATAGGTTGCGGCATCTACAAATAACATCTTCAAAGACGACATTTAAAACTGGACATTAAGCTGAGGAACAAGCCTGGTTGTGCCTCAGCTTAATATCAGACGCTTCACGCTTTGCAAATTTCACGTATCAATAGAAAAGCGGCACCGCCCTCACGTGGGCTGCGGTAAACACCTCTCGCGTTCAGTACATGGGCAGCAACCGCCGCCATATCCCAGGCATCTCCTTCTTCAGCCTCCCATTTCGGCGTGGTCAGGCTGGGATAATCATGCAACTCACCAAAGTCACGCACTGCAGTGATGCGAGTACGTATATTTTCCAGTAAGTGGAAATTAGCCCAGGCCCATAACCAGGTATCCGACCTGGATGAATGTGAGCCTATGAAATCTATCTTTGCAATGACAGCAGGCACGCCCTCATTGGAAAATACCAGCTCAGCTTTTTCCTGGTCCCAGTCATAGCGTTGATGTGAACCCAGGGAAAATTCCTGATTCAATTGATCAGTTTTATTTTTCAGCTCTTCAAAACAGCTATCAAGAAAATGCTCCCAGGCATCGAAGCTTGGGCCTGCCATGCGTGCAAGACTGGCCGAACGGGCATCCTCATAACAGACATGACACATCAGTTTAATAGGCACCAGGTCTTCATTGCGCTCATTCCACTCACCGCTTTCCGCCAGATAATGCGCATTGCACGCCGCACACCAGGCGTCGGGCCAGTGGTTTTCTGCATCTGGATAATCCGAATGCCATTTTTGTACAGAATCGGCAATCAGATGCTCACATACATAAGTCGCATGTGCCTTGCCATGCTGCGCGCATTCCAGTTCTTCAGATTCTTCATCCATGTTTATTCTGGTTTTCATTAGCAAAAACCAGAAATTAGCAGGAATGTGCGCCTTAGTCCATTCACTTGCGATGTGGCAAGACTTTACCAGCCGTCAAACCTGCCCGACACAATTAAAACCAGGCAATCAGAATTCCATTACAAATACTTACACAATTTATAGTCGCCACTACTACAGCAAAAAAACAATAACTGGCATATTTTTTACTTGTTTTTGCTGATTTGTTAGCTTATTTATTAGCCACATAAGCAAATTACTTTATTCCGGGCCTATACTTAAATCCAGTGCCCTGACAGCTATTTGGCTTGATTTAGCTGCCCAGGGTGCATGGTTTGCAAGCTCATCTATGTTTATTTTTCGTATATCCATAGATGAAAAAATTACTTCCGGCTTATCCGCCGGTATCGCTAGCATGGCTGCCTCTTCAACAAAGGATGGACAAGCCATGTATTCATCATATGCAGGCTTGGAGAAAAAAATAATGACGAAACAAACTGATCCCGCAGTACTTGCGTTGATTGGCAATACCCCTATGGTCAAAGTCACCCGCTTTGATACAGGGCTGTGTGAATTATTCCTCAAACTGGAATCACAAAATCCTGGTGGCTCCATCAAGGACCGCATAGGCCGCTCCATGATAGAAACCGCAGAACGCGAAGGCCGTCTGCAGGCAGGCGGCACGGTGATCGAAGCCACGGCTGGCAATACCGGTCTGGGCCTGGCGCTGGTGGCGCGGGCCAAGGGTTATCGTGTGGTGCTGGTGGTACCCGACAAAATGTCGACAGAAAAAATCCTGCATCTGAAAGCCATGGGTGCAGAAGTCCACATCACCCGCTCGGATGTAGGCAAGGGTCACCCTGAGTATTACCAGGACTATGCGGCACGCCTGGCCAAGGAGATACCAGGCTCCTATTTTGCCGACCAGTTCAATAACACGGCCAATCCGCTGGCGCATGAAACCACGACAGGGCCAGAAATCTGGGCGCAGACCGACCACAAAGTCGATGCTATCGTCGTTGGCGTAGGTTCTGGCGGCACCCTGACGGGCCTGACACGTTATTTCAACAAGGTCCAGCCCGCGCTGGAATTTGTACTGGCTGACCCCAAAGGTTCAATACTGACTGAGTATGTAGAGACAGGTAATATCAATGAAGTCAGCGGCTCCTGGGCGGTAGAAGGCATAGGCGAAGACTTTATCCCTGGCATTGCCGACCTCAGCTCTGTCAAGCATGCCTATACCATTGATGATGCTGAAAGCTTTGGCACGGCACGTGAACTGCTGCGCGCAGAAGGTATACTGGCAGGCTCTTCCACTGGTACTCTGCTGGCCGCTGCCCTGCGCTATTGCCGCGCCCAGACCACGCCCAAGCGCGTAGTCACCTTTGTCTGCGACACCGGCACCCGCTATCTGTCCAAAGTGTATAACGATAACTGGATGACAGACCAGGGTTTGCTCAAGCGTAAAAACTATAACGATCTGCGCGATATCATCAGCCGCCGTTACGATGAAGGTGGCGTCATCAGCGTCAATGCCAGTGACACCCTGATGGTGGCGTTCAACCGCATGCGCAGTGCCGATATCTCCCAATTGCCTGTCATACGCGATGGCGCGATTATCGGTATCATTGATGAATCAGACCTGCTGTTAAAAGTATCTGCCGATGCCAGCCTGTTCCGCAGTGCGGTAGAAGACACCATGACCAGCCAGATAGAAACCCTGGCACCGGATGCCAGCATCGCTGCATTACGCGCAACACTGGACCGCGGTCTGGTTGCCATCATTGCAGCCGACAAACCGGAAAAACAGTTTTATGGCCTGATTACCCGCTTTGACCTTCTTAACCATATGCGCAGGACACTTTCATGAGCTATCCCGAATACAAGAAGCCTACCCATCCGCAAGCCTTTGGCACGCGTGTCATCCACGCCGGGCAGTTTCCTGACCCGGTCACGGGTGCCATCATGCCGCCTATCTATGCAACCTCCACCTTTGTGCAGGACAGCCCTGGCGTCCACAAGGGCCTCGATTATGGCCGCTCACACAACCCGACGCGCTGGGCGCTGGAACGCGCTGTAGCTGACCTCGAAGGCGGCGCGCAGGCATTTGCCTTTGCCTCCGGCCTGGCAGCGATTGCCACTGTGCTGGAAATCGTCGATAGCGGTGCCCATATCATCGCTGGCGATGATATGTATGGCGGCAGCTATCGCCTGTTTGAACGTGTGCGCAAGCGCAGTGCTGGCCTGCAGTTCACGTATGTCGACATGACCAAGCCAGAAGAAGTGCTGGCCGCGATACGCCCTGACACCAAGATGCTGTGGGTAGAAACACCGACCAACCCCATGCTGAAGCTGGCTGATCTGCGCGCCATTGCCAAGATTTGCCGCGAGCACAATATCATCGCCGTGGCTGACAATACCTTTGCCAGCCCAAAAGTACAACGTCCGTTGGAACTGGGTTTCGATATCGTCGTCCATTCCATGACCAAGTACCTGAATGGTCACTCCGACATCATCGGTGGTATAGCCATCGTTGGTGGCGAAGCCCATCAGGCTGACTGGCGCGAGCGTCTGGGCTTTTTGCAAAACTCCGTTGGCGCGATTGCCAGCCCCTTCGACAGCTTCCTCGCCCTTCGTGGCATCAAGACGCTCAACATCCGCGTCGAACGCCATAACTCAAATGGCTTGGACCTGGCACGCTGGCTGGAAAAACAGCCCAAGGTCAAAAAGGTGTATTACCCAGGACTGGAAAGCCACCCGCAACATGAATTGGCCAAAAAGCAGATGGATGGCTTTGGCGGCATCATTTCCATAGAACTCGATACCGACCTGGCAGGCGCACGCCGCTTCCTGGAACGTTGCGAAGTATTCGCCCTGGCTGAGAGTTTGGGAGGCGTAGAAAGCCTGATAGAACATCCGGCCATCATGACGCATGCAACGATCCCGGCAGAACAAAGAGCCAAACTCGGTATCACTGATTCATTCATACGCCTGTCGGTAGGTATAGAAGATGTGGAAGACTTGAGGCAGGATTTGCAGTCTGCCCTGGATGCGGTTTGATTAGAAAGTAGTTCACCAGCCCGGTTTATACAGCCGGGCTGGTCATGCTTTACTCGTGATACCAGTCAGGCAAGAAACTCTTGATATCGCTGATTATCTGATACTTGCCTTTGGCTTCATCATAGCGATACACCATAGCAGAGCGCGAAGTCCTGGGGATGACCTCATAGGTCGTGAAGTACTCACCACTGGCATCTGGTAAGTCGTGACGTTCTATTTCGCGATACTCAAACATCTTTGCATTTGCACTTAATACGATATCACCCGGCAAGTCTTTGCCTGGCTTAAGCTGCAGCCTGACCTGTATGTCCAGACAATTACCATCTCTCCCCTCCCTGTCATTCAAACGCACGCGTTCAGGCTTGCCAGGTGCTTTCTTCATACGCCTGCTGCAATCTGCATGATTGAGTTCTTTCATGAGCAACATGAAGTCCCGGTTTTCAGGCAAGAGAGTTGTGATCTGATGCTGCCTCAGCATATACAGTCTGGCGAGTACATCAGTTTCACCTCTTTGAGATTGACTGTATTCAATCAGCAATCCCTGTTTGGCTGATGCCAGTTCCATGATTTTTACTGTCTTGATTTCCTGTACAGACCGCAGGCTGTCGATCTCATCCTGCCTGGCTTCAAGCAACCATTTTTCGCCATCACGCTTGAACCAATAAGCTGCCAGTACATCCCTGCTGATTTTGCCAGTGTCCTCGGGAATCGCCCTGCACAGCATGACAGCCCTGTCGTCTGCTAACTTCAATACCTTGACAGGTGCCAGGTACATGCCATTTTTGTTGAACCCATCATCCTGGATTTTCAATATAGGGCGCTTGACTATGGAGTCTGCCTGCCAGCCTTTGAAAACAAGCTTCATCAGCACATCAGGCTCCAGAGTGTCGGCATATTCTGTTTTTGAACAGGCCGTCAGCAACAAGAGCATGGATAGCAAGATGCATCGAAAAAAATAAGACACCGAGATCATCCAGAGCAAAGAAAGCGACAATTTTAGCCCAGGGTTCCCGATGCATACAGGGGCATCACCTCTGCTTACAATTTTGCGACGAAAATTCAGGCAGCAATGAAAGTAGCGTTGCGACGCTGCCAGAATGGCTGATCAGCCCAGCGTTGCTCCTGCTGATACCAGATTTGCAGATGATGCAGATAAGCTGCCTGTATGGATGTCAACTCCACCACATAAGCAGCTTGTGCCTCAGCATCATAATGCGACACTGCCTCTGCTGCAGCGAGGCCAGTGTACAAGGCATTGAATATGCCTTGCGAAGACAGAGGATCAAAGCTCAGTGCGGCATCACCAATGGCCAGCCAGTTAGGCCCGGCAAACTGCTGCAGCACTGCAGTATGGGCGGCACAATATCCATGCTGTTGTCCCGGCACAAAACCATATTCATCAAGACAGGCCGACAATTGCGTATTCTGGCGCAGACGTTGCAATAGCCCTTGCTGATGATTGCAGGCAGCCGCTGCTGGCAAATCGGCATCAGTGTAAAACGCCACAATGCGACCCTGGCCTGGCAGGGATGAGCTATACCACCAGCCGCCAGCTTCGGCACTGATGTGGCTGGAGCCTGCTGTATTGTCTGTGTCCTTACCCAACAGCCAACTGCACACCAGTTTATCTGTGGTTTTGCGAGTAATAGCCAGTTGCCGCGTCAGCAGCGATTTTCTGCCGCTGGCATCAATGAGCATTCTGGTTTCTACCTGCACTGTCTTGCCCTGCACGGCGATGACAGCATCCCAATACTCAGGATTGTTTTTCGCAGGTGCAAAAGACAGCAGCTTGCTTTGCCTCAGCAAAGCCGCACCACGTTCTTGCGCGACATCCTGCAGCCAGCAATCAAAACGGTGGCGATCGAGATACCAGCCATGCCCATCCAGATTGCGCATGGCATCCTGCTCTATCGCCAGATCACTGCCCCAGTGACTGATATTCAAATGCGCAGGCTGATGAGCTTGCTGCAAAAATGCTTCATATAATCCCATGTCAGCCAGCAGCTTACCGGCTGCGGCTGGCAGGGATTCGCCTATGCGCATGACTGCTGGCGGTGATGCTTCCAGCATGACTACTTTTTGAAATGGTGCGAGGTTCAAGGCAAAGGCAGAGCCCGCAGGCCCTGCCCCCAGTACCAAGGCATCTATCTGCAACGTTCCCACGTCTAACGATGCAAACCACGCGGGAAGCGGCGTACTTTTTCTATCGTCATGATATCGACAGATTCAGCATTCGTCACTTCTGCTGCCCCCACCCTGGCATGCTCCTCATGTGCGACGTGCTGAGCATTTGGTGCAGGCATGTCGGCGATAGGCAGGTGCTGGTCTTCCACTTCAAACTCAGCCGGGAAGTGCTGATGATCAGCCGGACCAGGATGCACTTCAACCACACCGAGATGATCAAAATGATGAATCATATTATTGATCTGGTCGGTGTAGCTGGTGCTGCCCAGTGGGTTGATCCATGAGGCGCGGTTGGCAAATGCGGCCAGCCTTTCACCCAGCGGTTTTTTCTCATCCATGACGACGGCATAGTTTTGCTTGGTCAGGACCTGGTTGGGCACACGGGCAGGCCAGAAGCTTGGTACATAAGGGTCATAAGACTTATCGTAACCTGAACGGCAGCTTGCAGTATCTGTCTGCCATGGCACAGCCATCCAGCGGGTGATGCCGCCAGCCTGCTGGCCGTACAAGGGGCCGTTAGGTATGGTGACTCCGTCGCTGGTGAGTATCTCACCCAGGCCCGGTGCAATCCAGCCATCGACGGCATGAGCAAAGCGGAACGGTGCCATATACATGGTGCTGGCTCGTACCGGCCAGGTCATTTCACAACCTGGGTGGAAGGCGTCAGCCAGGCAAAAGTCTAGCGCCGCCTGCGTCAGGGTGTCGCCCTGCTGTTCCAGCGGCACCTGGTCTATGCGTTCGGCATGTTTGCGATCGGGGTCATAATCTTCTACAAAATTGCCTTCTGCCCATTCCATCAACATCGCCAGTTGAGTTGCCGTCAGCGAGGCATTTTGTCTTGGTGTTTGCGCAGCGGGGATAGCCATGGCATCGCCATACAACCATGGCCAGGGCTTGGGTGACCAGGCATCGACTTCATAATTGCGGAACTGGTTGGCGATGGTACGGCGTAATTCTACATAGGCGGTATTATTGCTGGCCAGGCGAGACAGAGCATCTGCACTGGTGAGGTCAATCGCGCCCTTCCAACCAAAGCCTGCATTAAAGCCAGCATTCACCCATTGCAAGCCATGCAGGCGTTCAAACAGCGGCAGGATGTCGAAAGTAAAGCTGGGGCGTTTTGGTTTGGGCAAGGTGCCGGCAGTGATGGCGACATCGCGCATCAAATCCCACATGGTGCGCACTGATTTTCTTTGCGGCGCATAATTGGGTGGGGCGACCACGACCCAGGACGGCTCTACCATCAACTCCAGACCTTCATAAACAACCTTGGCATTGATGGGGCCGTCAGCAGTATCATCATGCCAGCCTTCATTATTGGCAAAGGTGATGGCGCGGCTATTGTCGTAAGAGGCGGATACTCCATGCCCACCCAGTACAATCAAACGACCTTGTTCATCGGTAAAAGCCTCGCCCAGATACACAGGCTTGTCCATGAATTTGCCATCATCAAAACGCTGCGGTTTAGATTTTTTGCCGCTGACTTTTCTTTGCTTGGGCGTGATGGACAACATGCTCCTGTCCGGCACTGCCGCATTGCGCAAGGTGGTTTGTGGTGCAGAGGCGGCTTCAGGGATATCCAGCGCCAGCTGGAAGCCATACCAGGCTGACTTGGTATTGGCAAGCTGTACCTGCCACTCTACCTTGGCATTGTCAGCATTGAGTTCCTTGACGATCTCGCCTTTGGCATTCACGCCATAGACGCGAAACCTGGCCCCCTGACGCTTGAGTTTTTTATGGGCGTCTCGGTAATAACCGGGGGCCTCTGGTTTGGGATAAGGCACTTCTGGCCCAAGGAACCATTCCTTCTCACTGGTGCCTACACGCGCCACACCTATAGCTGGATAAATCACGGCCTTGACGATGCAAGTGTCCTTGACTACGGGTTCTGCCTTTGCCTGCGCAAGCGCGTGAAAGGGACAGCCCGCAGTCGGGGAACGCGGCTCGCGTGGGTCTTGCAGGCTTTGGCCATTGGCTTCATGCCTGGCATCTGCACCTGCTGCATAGACGACTTTGCGCGCCTCGGCGATGGAGCCTGTCGGTGCTTGCACCGGTGGCACGCGCCAGATATTGAAGGCCAGGCCCTGGCCATATTCAGACTGACCACGCACACTGATATCCTGCTGCGGCAAGATCAGGGTGGCGACATGGATGAAAGGGCTTTCTGATTCTGGCCATTCCACCGTTGCTTCATCCAGCGGCATGGTCTTGGGATTGGTGCGCAGTTGTACCATGAAGCGGAACTGGTATTCGCGTTTGGCCAGGCGATTGCACATATCCACCGCCAGATAATCGCGCTCATCATTTGGCACGTTCTCTGGTGGAGTGACCGGCTCCAGGCGATATTTGACATAGTCTTTTTGCCCGGCATGAAAAGGCAGGATGGCCCAATAAGTCGTGGTCAGGGTACTGCCCTCGACCTTTTCCATCTGGTCCAGTATTTTTGCAGTCTTGGGATGTTTTTTCAGGTAACCGGGATAATCCTGTGCGACCACGCCAGCATAAGTAAACTCCACCATCTCCTTGGCATTATCGACAAAGAAGACCGGGAAATTTTGCATGATGAAGTCAGCGGTATCGCCATCATCACCCAGCGCCTTGGGGCCGGGCACGCCAAACAGTTTGATACCTATGCCCAAAGTCGAATACAGGTCAGGCGAAGTTGGCGTGGTGTCACTGGAAAATCTGACCCAGGCATCTAGGCTCTCATGCGCAAAAACACCGACCTTGAGTTTGGCCGGTATTTTCTTTTCCATCACCAGCCTGGCGCTGGCAACCCCATGCAATTTGCGGAACACTGCACGCTCTGCCGGACGCTGGCCCAGCCTGATGCGGTTTCCTTGCGCTATCCCGACAAACATCTCGGTCAGACGCTCAGGTGCCTGGTTGGCCTGGTCAAAACATGGCGGAATGGGGTCTTGATCTTTACTCATACACTGTCTCCCTTTTTGTACTGAATGTGCACGTGCTAGCTTTAGTTTTGGCTGGTGCGCATTGTTGACACGGACATTTGCCGGACACGCATAGCAAGGCGTGCCCGGCAAACATGAAAATCAGGAATGCAGGATGATTATTTGATAATATTAAATTTTCGTCAAGTTTAGATGTGCACGAATGTGCATTTTTGACAAAACTTGACGATGTTGGTTTGGGGCATTAACTCAAAATGCCCCAAACTAAAGATGCAGGAAAAGCTATTTGGCCCCGACCTCACCCGTCATCAGGCGGTTGAAATACACAGTACCCTGCCCTTTGCGCAAGCCATACAACTGCGCCGGACGATTACTGCCCAGACGCCATTTACCCGGCAACTCTTCCAGGAAGTCGCCTTCCCTGATGCGCTTGCGAAACGCACTCTTGTCGACCAGACGCCCCAGCAAGACCTGGTACACGCGCTGCAGCTCAGACAGCGTGAATTCTTCCGGTAATAGATGCGCTGGCAAAGAGGTGTATTCCACCTTGTTGCGCAGGCGCTGGACTGCAATATCCAGTATTTGCGCATGATCAAAGGCCAGCTTGGGCAAACCCTCGTCCGATTCAACCGGGCACCAGCGCACCGCATCTGCATTGCCACCATGACTAAGCGTGATGCGGTCAGAGGAGATCAGGGCGAAGTAAGCAAAGGTAGTAGACCAGCCACGCGGATCACGGCTGCGGCTACCAAAGCCCTGCAATTGCTCAAGATAAGGTGCTTCTACGCCGGTCTTTTCCTTGAGCTTGCGCAGCGCTGCGCCATCCAGGTCGATATCATTGTGGACATCGATAAAGCCACCAGGCAAACTCCATTGCCCCTTGCAAGGATGGTCACCCCGTTTGACCAGCAAGACTTGCAGAGCCTGGTCCCTGATCGTGAAAATCACCAGGTCTACGCTGGTCAACGGGACATCATAGTCATGGATATTGTAATTGAGCAGAAATTCTTTTTCGCTTTGCTTAACAGTCGCCATGCTTTTTCCCCTGAGTATTCAATGCTGACATTGTAAGCGAAAGCTGGATTTAGTACAAATCCGCCACTAAGTTCGTAAATATTTAAAACTAACTTAGTTGAAATTTACAACAAAGTTCCTTATATTATAGTCAGTACGAAACAAATCGAGAACGATATGGAACTCAATAACTACGGTGCTGGTGTATTTGGCATTAAAAATTTCATCACTGAAGAAGAATGCGAACGCATGATCTTTAGCAGCGAACAAATGGGCTATGAAGAAGCCATGATACAAACTGACACAGGCATGCGCATGTATAAGGATGTACGCAATAATGACCGCGTCATCTTTGATGACAAGCCCCTGGCAGCCGCTATCTTTGAAAGAGCAAAGCTGTTCCTTCCTGCAGAATTAAAAGAATGGACTCTACTGGGCCTGAATGAACGCTTTCGCTTTTACCGGTATGAAGAAGGTCAGTATTTTAAATGGCATAAAGATGGCAATTATGCCCGCAATGAAGATGAAGTCAGTTTTTTGACCTTGCTGATTTATCTCAATGGTGACTACACAGGCGGCAGCACATCCTTCCGCTGGGAAACCATACAGCCAGAAAAAGGCATGGCCCTGGTTTTCCCGCATATGATGTTGCATCAGGGTGCACCTGTGGAAAGCGGCGTCAAATATGTTTTGCGTACGGATGTCATGTACAAAAAGGCTCCAAGCTCAGAAATACATGCAGCATAGAGTTTTAAAAATCTTATGAAAATCGATGAGCATGGTTCAGGTGTATATAGTATCAAAAACTTCCTGACCGAAGAAGAATGCAAGCGCATGATATCTTGCAGCAATCAGATGGGCTATGAAAAAGCTGATATACAAATTCAGGCGGATGCAAGCAGACGAGAACAGGTGCGCAATAATGAGCGCATTATTTTCGATGACACCGCACTTGCCGACTCCATGTACAAGCGCAGCCATCTAATCCTGCCAGCGACCTTGAAAGAATGGACTTTATCGGGTTTGAATGAGCGCTTCCGTTTTTATCGTTATGAGACTGGCCAATATTTCAAATGGCATCACGATCTCCATTTCAAGAGATCAGAAGTAGAAAGCAGTTTCTTTACTTTATTGATTTACCTGAATGCAGATTATCATGGCGGCCATACCGCATTCCGTTTTGCAGACATCAAACCTGAAACAGGCATGGCATTAATTTTTCCTCACTTGCTAGCACACCAGGGAACAGCTATCGATACCGGAATTAAATATGTCTTGCGCACTGACATCATGTACAAGAAGCTGGCATTCAAAAAATGATCTGCATACATGATCTCTTAGATAAATGCCTGTCTCAATATCAATTCATCATCGATAAGCTGAACGCAATTTCGCGTCAAGAAGTTAGTGCGCACAGCGCACCATACCAACTGACTCAGGCCAGCTACACTATTTCTCAAAAGGATAGACAATCTTAAGATTTTTGCTTAAAACTGCGTATTGCCTTCGTCTGTTCCCTGAGGTCAAATTGATACAAGCCAAACAATCCTTTGCGAACCTTGACCGTGACGACATCCTCTGCATCTATGCTGCACCAATAATCCCTGGTCTTGCGAGTATACTCAACAACAGGCAAGCTCTTCTCTACAGGAATTAAGTTTTCACAACTGTCATCCCTATGATATTCAGCCGAGATCAAAGGTCCGCCAGCGAACTGGTTAATCCGGATACCGGCGACATAGCTGGTAACCACAAACGAAAAGCTGGAAAGCACGATCATCGCTGCAATAATCCCCTTGGGAGCCTGCTTGCTCTTCTCAGATGTCAAGGCCACCCAGGCTAGCAAGAGCGTCGCCACAACAGCAATAATAATATGAGGAAGCAGATAGTCTTTATTAAAAAATGCCCAGCCCTCCTGCTGCATCATGACATCGGCAAAGCAATAAACAACGAGGGCAGCAACGCCTATTAATATGTTTCTCGTTACCGGGTGCTTCATTAAATCAAATGTCATCGCGGCAAGGCGTGGATCTTCACCTTCAGACGCTGTCTCGAAAATTCCCTGCTCGCGCAAGACGCTGAGTAAATCAGTTCCGGCAGGTTTTATTGCATATTGTGAGAGTTCATCAGTACCAGATGTTTTCCAGTCTTTAAGTCGTATTCCCCATGGGAGCGAACTTGTTTTCGAGCGCAGATGTACAGCCCCAAAACTAGGCAGATAAGTTGCATTTTTCAGGTCTGCCCACGCTATCCTCTTTTCAAGGAACTTCCATTTGGCAAATACTGAGTCAGATGGCCACTCCAGAAACATCTCCTTGCTATCAATAACAAGCTTCGTTGAACGGTAAGCCAATTGGATAGCAATTTGAAAAAAAACGATCAGCACCATGGGTAAAAGCATGGGAAAAGTTCTTTGCCAGGCCTTGTCTGATAGCAGAATTTTTTTCAAGTCTTCAGGCTTGAGCAATTCCCAATAACTCATCCAGATGATTACTGCCACAAGTAATAAAGTTGGAACAAACAGTATCAGTTTTTCCCGCGTTGACAAGGCGCTCTTGCCGCGAATAAAGGTATATCTCTGTTGATGATCTTGCATGTACCGATTCCTCCATTAGAATGGAGCTACAGTATAGACAAAAGATGAATACCTTGTCATAAAAAGACAATTCAGGATAGCCAGATCCATCATGACTATTTTGCTTCAATGGAAATAAGGTTTTTATTTCCCTGTCTGAGGTTTACGCAGAGAATTCTTCATCGCGCGATCCTATTTCCAGGAATAGGATACGTCCTGATGGCATATCGCAAATTTACGTTTGGGAATGATGCCAAACTCTGGCAATAATGTGCACTCCCGCTTGCCGGAAGCGCACTGCAGGCGGCGATGTTAGCTCGCTGGAATACTTACAAGCGCAGGCAGCGATTCTCTTTTTTTTAAACTGATTATAAAAACTTCATATCATGGATTTTTATGGTCGCGAATTGCCTGTGTCTGCTCTCTGAGATCAAACTGATACGAGCCAAACAATCCTTTGCGTACTTTGATGAGCAGAACTTCATCCACACGCTTGCTGCACCAATAATTCACAGGGATGTTGCCATATTCGACAACTGGCAGGTTTTTATCTTCAGGCAGCAAGTTCAGGCAACTTGTGTCACGGTGATATCTGGCTTCCAGCAAAGGGCCGCCAGCAAGTTGATTAATGCGTATGCCTGCGACATAACTGGCGATACCACATGTCATGCCCCCCATTAATGCCAGGATAAGGATGATACCCGAAGGGATAAAATCACGAATTCGCGCTTTGTATAGTAAGTAAGCCACAATAATTGTGGCAAATACGCCTAAGGTGACATGCGGCACAGGGTCAAAAAAGGCATATCCCTCATGTTGTAGCATCACGTCGATGAAACTATATGCGACCAGACAGCCCATTACCAGCAGTAGATTTTTTGTCGCGGAGTGTTCACTCAAATCAAAGCTGGCCGAATCAAGATTTCTATTCTTGGGAAATGATTCAAAAACTTCCAGTTCGCGAAAAAACTTGATCAAATCAAGCTCAGCATCTCTGGCATGCAAAGTGCCACCCGTCTTTTCTAACTGCCAGTCTTTAACCCGGATGCTCAAGGCTTGCGACATTGGCTTTGAGCGCAGATGAATGATTTGAAAAGCTGAGATGTAGCTGACATTTTTCAGTTCGGCCCATAGCGCTTTTCTTTCAAACAATTTCAAAATTGCCGAAGCACTACCGTGAGACTGCTCCAGCCTTACACCTGAACTATCGACAATTAATCTTGCAGAACGAAGAAATTTCATGTTCGCATAGTGGAAGACAAGGATCACAAGAAAAATCAAGAATCTTGGCGACATTTCCTCGACCTGCGCTTGCTTTAATATGTCCCCGTACATGAACAGGAAAATTCCTATTGCACATACGCTCAGGAAAAGCATGGATGAAATCAGAAATTCTATCGAAGAATATCGATGTTTTTTCCACGTAAATACATAAGTTTCAGTCACAGTTTTCATCATATCCTTGAGCTGAAATCAGCATACTAAATAACCAGCAGCATACTACGGTGTCACAGATAAATGACAGACTCAAGCCCCATTCATCCCTGATAACGCTCGCGCAGCACGTGCATCATCGCCACATTCAATTCCCAGGCATCGGACACTAGCTGATTCGTATATGGCAGGCTAGCTGTATAAGGCGCAGGGCCAAACTCAGGCGTCAAAGTAATTTGCTGTTTGCCAGAATCGCGTTGCTGGCGGATGATGGCATCCCACCATGACAGATGCTGTTGCAAGGCTGCCGCATGCTCAGGTGCGCGGAAATCATTGACTTGCGGGCCCTGGCTATGACCGACGCGGGCGTGGATATGGCGCACATGAGGGAATACTTTTTCCAGTATATGCGCCTGGTCTTCCAGCAGGGATTCGCAGGCACAACACCAGTGAGAAAGGTCTGCATTCAATGGCAATTGTGGACGCTGCTCAAGATAAGGCAAGAGCAACATAGGATGACCACTGAAGCGGCTGCGGTGGATTTCATGGACGATGGTGATACCGGTTTCAGCAGCTATCTCGTCAGCCAGATCCAGCAATTCGCTGTTTTGTGCCTGACTGTAAAAGTCTTTGCCAGTATGCGTGTTCACGAACAGGGGTTTAGCTGCGCAGGCATTGCGTAGCAAATCATTTAAGGCTTGCTTATGTGCTGCAAAATCGCTGTGGAAGACGGTTTCCCACTGCTGGGCGATCAGCTTCAGGCCTGCGTTGGCAATTGCACTTGTCCACGCATCGCGTTCAGCCACATCCATGGGCAAAGACATTTCTATGCCATCGAAACCAGCTTCCAATACTTGGGCAATAAAAGCTTCACGGCTAAGGTGAGCGCTTCCCCAGTGCGGGGCGAAAATCAATATTTCAGAATTCATCGTTCGCTACTCAGACAAAACCACGAACAGGGAAACTGGCATCGCGCTGTATCCAGTTTTGTGGCGAATAATTGGTCGTTCCATCCGTTACATGCAGGGTATAGGCATGGCGTGAAACTGCTGAGCGATTCGGTGCGCTGTAATGTGGCAACAGGCCATGAAAGCAGACCAGGCTGCCTGCCTTGACTTCCAGCGGGATGGCGGTGCTGTCATCTGGCCAGGGCATGTTATCGAGTTTTTCTACCCGCACCTGATCGCCTTCACGCACGAAGCGTTCGCGCATGGGTGTGCGATGCCCGCCCGGTTCTGCCCACATACAGCCGTTTTCCAGCGTCGCGTCTTCGAGTGCAAACCAGAAGGTGGTGACACTGACAGGATCTGTTTCAAAATAAGTCGCATCCTGGTGCCAGCGCACTTCCCCACCTATGCCAGGCTGCTTAAAGATATACATGGACTGGTAAATCTGCGGGTGTTGCAAACCCAGTTGCTCTGCTACTTTGGCCAGCGCAGTGCCGCGCGAAAACGCGCTGAAGACGGGATCAAGATCATGTATCGCATGACCTATCTTGTTGATGGACAGTGACTTGGCCTGACGCAGCTTGCCCTGTTCATCAAAAGCTTCTTCTTCAAAAAAACAACTGATATTGTTGGCAGAATTGAGGAAATAATGATCTATCTTTTTTTCCTGCTCCCTGGTCGTGAAGATGGATTTGGAAGAAGCAGGATCAAATTCATCAACGATTTTGGCTGCACGCTCACGCAGGGCAGCGATTTCTTTGGCATTTTTGAAATTGGGGACGACGACGTAGCCGTCTTGCTGAAATTGAGCGATTTGTTCTGTGCTGAGCATGCTGACTCCTGGCTGTGAATCGGGGGAAGCAAAAAACCATCACTTTTGTGAGGTCTCAGCTTGATATGCATCAAGTGTAGCGAATTTCATTTGTTGCGCACAATACCCACAATGATTGACAGATTGTATTCAACCTATAGACAATGGCTTTCATGGATCAACTAAAAGCAATGGAAATCTTCGTCGAAGTCGCAAGGCAGCGCAGTTTTAGCGCAGCCGGACGCCACCTGGGCATTAGCCGCGCCATGGTCAGCAAGCACATCATGCAACTGGAAGCGGAACTGGGTGCACGCCTGCTGCACAGATCGACCCGCGAAGTCAGTCTGACCGAGCTAGGCCAGGCTTACCTGGAGCCTTGCAGTGCCAGCGTGGAACATGCACGCCACGCGCGGCTGGTGGTCAGCCAGGCTGGCAATGAGCTGTCCGGTGGCATACGCATACAGGCACCAAATAGCTTTGGCAGCGAATGGCTGGCCGATGCCCTTGCCCGCTTTACCCTGCTGCACCCCTTACTGCAACCGACATTGCATGTGGATGACAACCTGCTGGACCCGTTCAAACATGGCTTTGACCTCAGCATACGGGTAGGTGGCATCCCCGACAGCCCCGGCTTGCATGCACGCAGGCTGGCTCCCTGCCGTGGCCTGCTGTGCGCCAGCCCTGAATATCTGGCAAAACATGGCATGCCAGCCCACCCGGAAGAATTGAACCAGCATCGCTGCCTGCACTTCAGCCATCTTACCCAGGGCAACACCTGGCATTTTGAGCGTGAAAGCGAAACCCTGGCGGTGGATATCACGCCAGGCTTTTCCTCCAACAATGGCAAGGTCCTGCACCAGGCCGCCTTGCGTGGCTTGGGTATAGTGTATGACACGACTTTTTTAGCATGGCGTGATTTAATCGAAGGCAATCTGATCATAGTTTTGCCAGACTGGGCCTTGCCACTGAATGACTTCACCGCACTTTACCCCGCTACCCGCAAGGTCAGCCCCAAGGTGCGGGCGTTGATTGATTTTCTGGTGGAAGAGTATCAGCCTGTGCCGGAATGGGATAAGGCATTGATAACAGCAAAACTGATCTGAATCTCAGGAGCTGAACTCTTGCGCCAGCTTACCCAAAGTCTTGATACCCTGCTCCATCTCCCGCCCCCAAGGCCGCCCTATGTTCATGCGCAGATAGTTTGCGTATTTGCCTGAACCAGAAAACAAACTGCCGGGTGTAAATGCGATGCCTTTGGCGACTGCCTGACGCAGCAGAGCCAGGCTGTCTATATGCTCAGGCAACTCCAGCCACAACCACCAGCCACCTGCAGGGCTGATGACTTGCGTGCCCATAGGAAAATAGCGCGCTATGGCCGCAGTCGCCAGAGGGATATTGGCTGCCAGACGTTCGCGCAACTTGCGCAAATGAGATGGCAAGGCCCCTGAGTCAATGAACTCGGCCAACACCGCCTGTTCAAACAAGGGGGTGATCAGAGAAGCGCTGAGTTTTAATGAATTGATCCTGGCCTGATAGCGGCCACCCGCTATCCAGCCTATGCGAAATGCCGGGGCCAGGCTTTTGCTGCAAGAGCCGCAATAGATGACCCTGCCCTGCTTGTCCCAGGCCTTGATGGCTTGTGGTCTTTCCTGCTGGTGCGACAGGTCACCAAAGACATCGTCTTCTATCAAGGCCAGGTCATATTGTTCGACCAGACGCAGCAGGCGCTTCTTGTTTTTTTCAGGCATGGTGCAACCCAGGGGATTCTGGAAATTCGGCATGGCGACGATGGCGCGTACCGTGCCCTGATGTTCGAGTGCATATTCCAGTGCTTCCAGGCTGATGCCCTGGCCTGGCACGCAGGGAATTTCTATGGCCTTGAGGCCCAGATTCTCCAGCATTTGCAGCAAACCAAAATACACGGGAGATTCAACAATAACGGCGTTACCTGGTTGGGCGACAGCACGCAAGGCCACACTCAGGGCTTCTGTGCTGCCATTGGTGATGAGCAGATCGTTG
Source organism: Undibacterium sp. Di27W (assembly GCF_049340345.1). NCBI lineage: Bacteria > Pseudomonadati > Pseudomonadota > Betaproteobacteria > Burkholderiales > Oxalobacteraceae > Undibacterium > Undibacterium sp. Di27W. The sequence continues at coordinate 69,626 of NZ_JBMPOS010000004.1, forward strand.
ACCTGCAAATCCATGCCTGCATTTTTCAACCAGTGTATCAGGCTGTTTTTCAGGGCTGGCAAACCCGTACCAGCGGGATAGACACCGATCAGCAAAGGATCTTGCCGCAGCAGGCGCTGGGCGATTTTTGCCAGCGCTTCACAGGGATACCATTCTGGCGCAGCACTGGCCAGATGCAGGCCCAGATGCAGGGGTTGTGCCGTTAGCGAATATAGCTCCGTCATTCTGTGTTGCAGGGACATGAGCTTGTCGTACTCAACTGCAGGTGCTGCCTGGCTGATTTTTTTCTGCGTAGCTGTGCTTGTTGCCTGCCTGGTCTTCCAGTCAGCGACATAGATGCCAGACTTATTGCGCGCTTCGACCAGGCCCTGGCTTTCAAGATAACGATAACAGCGTATGGCAGTAGAAACGCTGACTTGCTGCGTCTCTGCAATCAGACGTACCGATGGCAGGCGCTCACCGACCTGATAGCGGCTGGCGCGGATATCGGCACCAATGGCGTCTGCCAGTTGTCTGTAACTGTGCTGCATAACAGATACCTGAAATTTGAATCTGTATAGCATAAGCCAGATTACTACTGTAAGTAAATGCCAGCCTGCACTGCACTAGACTGTATGCATGAATACACCACACTATCCCCCTCTCCCTGCCCCGGCAAATGCTGTCAAGCCGGGTTTTGCCGCTACGGCGGCAGATTTTTTTCCTGCGGTACTGGCTGGTTTGATCGCCGTACTGATCTCCTATGCAGGGCCCATGTTGCTGGTCTTGCAAGCTGCACAAAGTGCAAAACTGACTACGGCGCAAACCAGCTCCTGGATATGGGCTATCTCCATAGGTTCTGGACTGGTGGGTGTCTGGATGAGCTGGCGGCACAAAATACCAGTGATCTGTGCCTGGAATACGCCGGGTGCAGCCTTGCTGGTGACTGGTCTGGCGACGGTGCCATATCACCAGGCCATAGGTGCCTATCTGATCGCGGCAGCAGCAATCTGGCTGATAGGTATTACCGGTATCTTCGAGAAGCTCATGGCAAAAATACCCAAGAGCCTGTGTGCAGCCATGCTGGCGGGCATCCTGTTTCGCTTTGGTGTCGATGTATTTGCCAATGCGCGCAGCGAGGTGGCAGGTGCGCCATTGCTGGTGACTGCCATGTTTGCAGCCTACCTGATATTCAAACGACGCAGTGCACGCTATGCCATCGTGCTGACCTTGCTGAGTGGCGTCATGCTCTGGAGTGTTCTTGGTTGGGGTGACAGTAATCAGGGCCAGGCCATAGCCGTGCATTTGGGTTTGACGATGCCGGTCTGGACTACGCCGGAATTTTCTTTGAGTGCCATCATCAGCCTGGGCTTGCCATTGGCCTTACTTTGCCTGACTGGCCAGCAAGTGCCCGGCGTAGCTGTCATGCGGGCCGCCGGGTATGAACAGGCCCCTACCAGCAAACTGGTCAGTGCCACCGGTTTTGTCAGTATCTTGCTGGCTCCATTTGGCTCCCACGGTGTGAACCTGGCAGCGATCACTGCGGCGATATGCACAGGGCCAGAAGCCCATCAGCAAGCAGAAAAACGCTGGGTCGCTGGTGTGGCTTGTGGTGGCTTCTATTTATTGATAGGCAGCTTTGCAGGTTCCCTGACTGCCCTGTTCCTGCATTTGCCACATGCACTGGTAAGCACAGTGGCTGGGCTGGCCTTATTGGGAGCAATTCAAAATGGTCTGGTGAATGCCATGCAGGAAACGACAGAACGTGAAGCAGCGCTGATCACCTTTATTGTGACTGCTTCAAATATCAGTTTGCTGGGCCTGGGCTCTGCCTGCTGGGGTATCGTTCTTGGTGTCATCAGCTATTATCTGCTGCGTGTGAAATCAAAATAAGGGAAACCTTGCTTGAAGCTCACTCACTGAACTTGCTGACAAAGGTGGCGACTCCATCCCAGTCGGCAGGCAAGGGGGTTTGCCGGTAGTGGGCGATACGTTCAAGAAAGACCTGGGCAGCCAGGTCGTCTGGACGTACTTCCAGATACGACAGGAAGGACTTCTCTGCGGCATCCCATTGCTGGGCACGGAAATCATCAAGTGCCTGCTGCCAGAGTTCCAGCAAGGCAGATTGGGTATCATCGATGGTGGTTGCGATAGCAAGAGGCTCAAAGATGGAGATAGGCCTGGTCTTGCCCTTGACCCTGACTCTGTCCAACTCGCGATAGGCAAATTCTGGCGCAGCAGATTGCGTCGCTTCCCCCACCACCACGCCTACCCCATATACCTTGGTGATGCCTTCCAGGCGTGAAGACAAATTCACCGCATCGCCCATGACGGTATATGCCAGCCTGATCTGCGAACCCATATCGCCGACACGTACTTCGCCGGTATTCAAGCCCACCCCTATCTTCAGGGCGGGCCAGCCGCGCTTGACAAAGTCTGCACTCAGGCCTTGCGCGATAGTCTGCATTTTCAGGGCACTGGCAACGGCCAGCCTGGCATGATCTTCCAGCCGCACTGGTGCTCCCCAAAAAGCCATGACGCAATCGCCTATGTATTTATCGAGAGTGCCGCGATTGCCGCGTATTTCTTCTGACATGGCGGTCAGGTAGATGTTGATGAATTCACGCAAATCTGCTGCACTCAGGGTTTCAGAAATCGTCGTAAAACCACGCACATCAGAAAACATCACAGTCAGCTCGCGGATTTCACCGGCCATGGTGTAGCTGTCCGGCTCTTCTGCCATCACGGCAACCAGTTCCGGCGCTACATATTCACCAAAGCGTCTGACCACACCACGCAGTTTTCTGGATTCAACCAGATAACCCCAGGCCAGATTAAACACAAACAAGGCAGATATCAGTAACAGTGCAGATGCCAGCGGCAGCACCAGATCGAAGGACTGGTACATCCAGTAATTGAAACCAATAACTATCACAAAGGTGGCTGAGGTAAAGAAGATCGCTGCCAGAGCCTTGAACCTGGTCAATGCAAATGTCAACGACAATCCCAGCAAAATAATCTGCATCACTTCGAAAGCACGGCTGGTATCGGGGCGCTGCTTGAAGTCACCGTCAAGTATGGAGGCAATCACGTTGGCATGCATCTCCACTCCCGGAAAATCCAGGCCCACGGGGGCGGTCCGCAAGTCTTTCAAACCCGCGGATGTCGTGCCTATTAAGACAATTTTATTGGCCAGTTTATTTTCTGGCAAAACTTTCTTTAACACATCGGCGGCGGATACATACACAAAGCCACCACCGCGTGGGCCACCCTTGCTTTTGTATTGTATCAATGCGGTCAGTAAAGGTTCTAAAGGAACCGTGAGATTGGGAGAAGAATTGAGTTTGATCGCTTCTATGCTGCCATATTCATTCAAATAATTTTGCGAATTCACACCATCTGACTGCAGGAACACTGGTTTGATCTTGCTGGCATTGAGCGCCACCCTGGCCGTGGCCAGGGACAGCGATTCATAGTATCCAGTATCAAATTTGGCGAGCAAGGGAACGCGACGAATTACGCCATCAGAATCAGGGGAAGGATTAAAGAAACCACCTGCGATAGCTGCTTTTTGCAAGACCGGAAGATTGCTGATGTATTTGCCAAACACCGCCGATTCAAGATGGCGGCCACCGAGTTCTGCATCAGTAAAGGCCGGGGTCGGCAATAAGCCCTTGGAGAGGTCATCCACCTCATTGGACAAGGCAAAGCCAAGGACGATGGGGCGTCCAGCCAGCGTCTTGGCCAGCCTGTCATCGAAGTCCAGTTGTGTCCTCAGGCCACCCATCTGGCTCAGGAAATGCTGATCTTCTTTCAGCTCCTTCTTCGCCAGGTCTTCCAAAACTCCTAGTCCTGAGCTACCGTCAGGCTCAGGGAAAACGGCATCTATACCCACCGCTCTGACATGATAATCATCTGTCAGTCTTTCCAATAGCGTGGCCAGGGTATTGCGTTTCCAGGGCCACTGCCCATATTCCTTGAGGCTTTTTTCATCAATATTGACGATGACGATGGCATTATTGAGTTTGACAGGTTGCACCCGCATGCGCATGTCGTAGATAAAATTATCAACCCTGTCCACCAGGGTTACAGGAAGAAAAGCATTTGCCTGCAAAACCGCGACGATAATCAACAGCAGGCAAGCCACCCAACGTGCCATTTTATTGACCGGTCTACGCAAGTTACCTCCGCATTAAAATGCTGCTCAAGTCAGGATGATGGCCCTGCGCCCTGGATCAACAAATCTTTTTTGATGCTGCCGTACTACTCAGGCTTTATATCCAGGGATCTGACTCGCATCCACTTCATCGATCTGTGCCTTGTCCATGAAGCGTTCGGCATAAGTCAGGTAGACTTTTCTCCTGACGAAGATATCGAACAAATCCGGGTCTATATGACCATTCAGGGCAAAACTACCCAGTATGCGCAAGGATTCGGTCAAGGTCTTGCCATCCTTGTAGGGCCTGTCCTTGGCCGTCAGGGCTTCAAAGATGTCGGCGATCGCCATGATCTTGGCCTGTACTGACATTTGCTCACCGCGCAAGCCGCGTGGATAACCTTTACCATCCATGCGTTCATGATGGCCACCAGCGTATTCAGGCACATTTTGCAGGTGTTTGGGCCAGGGCAAGGCTTCCAGCATCTTGATGGTGGTGGAAATATGATTATTGATGATGGCGCGTTCCTGGGCATTCAGGGTGCCCGCACGTACCGAGAGATTCTCGACTTCATCAGCATTCAGGAAGGGCTGCACCACACCTTGCGCATCAGTCCATTGCCATGTGGCGATATCGGTCACGCGTTGTAAATCTTCGGGGCTGGTTCTTTCTGATCCTATATTCAAATGGCGTAAAAAATTCCTGGCATCTTCGATCTTGGCCAGCTCAGTTTGCAAACCCAGTTCCAGTTCGGCGATGAGGTTTTCATTATTGACACTTGCCTGATAGAGAGAGCATTTGCTTTTCAATACTTTGATTTCTGCATCACGCTTCAAGACTTCAAAGCGGGTATCGAGCAAATGCACCCTATCAAATATGGTTTCCAGTTTGGTGGATTTTTCGACGACATGCACAGGAGTGGAAATCTTGCCGCAATCATGCAGGATACCAGCCATCCACAATTCCTTGCGGTCCTTGTCTGTCATGGCGAATTGTGCCAATGGCCCGTCTTCAGTTTCATGTACGGCATTGGCCAGCAACATGGTCAGTTCTGGCACATGCTGGCAATGCCTGCCCGTATGGGGTGATTTTTCATCGATACCTATATTGATCAGGTGTACCAGTGAGACAAACAAATTCTCCAGTTGCGATATCAGTTGCTGGTTAGTCAGGGCAATGGCCGCCTGGGAAGCCAGGGCTTCAATAAAACGCTGGTCAGTTTCACTGAAGGCGCGCGGTTCTCCAGTTTCCGGGTCGGTGGCATTGATGAGTTGCAGCACGCCGATCAGCTCGCCCTCATGGTCATGCATGGGCACGGTCAGCAGGGATTTGGTCTTGTAATGGAATTGCTGGTCAAAATTGCGGGTACCAGAAAAATTGAATACGCCGACGGTATACACATCCTGGATATTCACCGACAGTTTATAGTTGGCGGCATAGGCGGCCACGGCATTGAGGTTTTTGCTGCCATAGGCATCGACCAGCGGAATATTGGGGATATCTACCGTCTGTCCCTTGACGCCACCCTGATACATATTCAGGGTGTCATTCAGGGAAATATTGAAGCACAGGCTTTGTTTGTCCTTGCTGGTGCGGTACAGGGTACCGCCATCGGCATAGGTGATGCTTTTAGCCGAGCGCAGTATATTTTCCAGCAACAGAGGCGTGTCGTGATTACTGCTCAGCTCCAGGCTCAGCTCGGTCAGCTTTTCCAGGCGTTGCGCAATTTCGCTACTGCTTAGTGCAGTCATAATCACTTTCTCCAGATCTTTTCCAGGTTTGTGGCAAACTGTATTCGCATTATTTTGATATTACTGTATTTCAGCAACATGAACAGTGTATGACTTTAGCCAGGAACTTCAAAATTCGAAATGCTCACCGACCTTCAGTATGTTGAAAATTCTATGCTCATTTTGCCTCAGTTCTTCCATGATTTGCACTTCCTGCCCGGGTTTTAAATGATAAATATAAAACTCTACGGACTCGGGTACAGCGACGATGTCATTCATCAGGGAAGACGGGCAAAAATGCCTGGAAATCAGGGCCAGCTCTGCTTCGGCATTGGGGAAGGAGCAATCGACTATCACCATGTCCAGCGCAGCTTGCCCGGCCAGGCTTTCCCATAGCGCTGGCGTACTCGCCATATCACCAGTAAACAAAAAGCCCTTGTCCGCAGTGCGCACCCAATAGCCAACTGAACCCGGGGTATGGTTGACGGTGTGTGAAGTAATCAACCTGTCACCCAGGCTGATGGTAGTACCTGGCTGCATTTCCTGATATTGCATGGATGGCTTGTCGGTATTCGGCAAAGTGCTGAAATCCGGCCAGATAATCCAGTTGAAGATATGGGTCTTCAGGGCATGCAAGACTTCTGCCGTGGCATGCACGGTCACTGGTTTGCTGCGTTTGCCAAATGCAGCATCCATCAGCAGGGCCAATCCGGCGACATGATCAAGATGGCAATGGCTGATAAACACATGATCTATTGCCACTAATTGCTCTATGTTGAGCCGTGACAAGCCTGTGCCTGCATCGAGCAAGACATCTTGATCAATTAATAAACTGGTTGTGTAAGGCTCGCTACCACCTATGCCGCCTGCACAGCCAAGAATTTGTAAGTTCATAAATACAAAAATAGTAGGCCACTGATGCCACCCGTGGCTTTGTTATCTTAAGACCAATGTTCATCCGGTCTTAGCTTCAGAAGCAGCTTAACACTTTCTCTGAGGGCAAGAGAGTTCAAGAGTCTCCTTCCTTTCCTGAAGATAGGCTAATTTGTGGCTTTGCGCCATAAAGAGTTGACTTTGTAGTCAGACATTCGACTTCCGTGATACATTTTTGTAAAAATTGACTTAAGAGAATAATAATTTACAGTATCTTGCAATAATTCCTATGCTTTAGCCGATAATTAAAGCTGAAAGTCACAATTCAAGGAAAACGGATGGTGGTAACTGCTCAAGTCGCAAATGCTTCCAAAGAGAATCTTGATCACAGGCTGCAATTTTTCAAGAATCTCCAGGCACTGACAAACAAAATACATGGTGCAGATGCTTTGGACCAGATCATGCTGGATGTGTCGCCCGACATCTGCAATCTGTTCGAGTGTGACCGGCTGACCATCTATGTTGTCGCTCAGGACAAGATCACCCTGATCTCCAAGATCAAGACCGGGCTCAATTCTTTCAAAGACTTGCGTTTATCGATATCCGACCAAAGCATCGCCGGTCATGTGGCGCTGACCAAGAGCATGATCAGCTTGCGCGATGTCTATGATGATGATGAACTGCGCTCGCACTCCCCTACCCTGAAGTTCCAGCGCGCCGTCGACCAGCGCACCGGTTACCGCACCAAGCAAATGCTGGTCGCCCCGATTATTGATGCGCAAAGCAAGGAATTGCTGGGCGTCGTGCAATTCATCAATCATCGCCTGGGGGATGCCTTCAATGCCATTGCTGCCGAAGGTGTGCAAGCCCTGTGCGAAACCCTGGCCGTGGCATTTTCACAAAAAAGCAAGGTGCTACCGACCAATACGCCGCGCACCAAGTTCGATTTCCTGGTCTCGGAAGCCATACTCTCCGCCCCTGAACTCGAACTGGCCGTTCGCTCGGCACGCCGTAATCTGCAAGACCTCGAAGATGTACTGATCGATGAATTCCAGGTGTCGCGCAGCATATTGGGGCAAGCCTTGTCCAAGTATTTCAATGTGCCCTATGAAGAATACAAGGCTGACCGCCTTATCCCGGTGGACCTGGTCAAAAAACTCAAGCGCCAGTATGTGGAGCAAAATTCCTGGTTACCCATCATGGAAGACCAGCATGGCCTGACAGTACTGGCCATAGACCCTGAACATACCAATACCACCCATGTGGTCAACCATGTATTTGCCACCTCCAAGATACATTATCGTGTCACCACCAAGAAAGAATTCCGCCAGACCATAGACCAGTTCTTTGGCAGTGCCAGCGACAGTGGCTCTGTCGATGAGCTCTTGTCCGGCATGGAAGATGAGGATGAAGAACATACTGGCCAGGCCGTGGTGGAAGTCTCTGCGGCAGTTGAGAATGAACTGGTCAAACTCATCAATAAAATCATTATCGATGCCTATCACCAGGGCGCCTCCGACATCCATATAGAACCACGGCCAGGCAAGGAAAAAACCCTGATACGCTTTCGCAAGGATGGCTCGCTGTCACCGTATATAGAAATACCGGCCAGCTACCGCAGTGCCTTGCTGGCGCGCATCAAGATCATGTGCGACCTGGATATCTCGGAACGCCGCAAGCCCCAGGATGGCAAGATCAAGTTCAAGAAATATGGGCCCCTGGATATAGAATTACGGGTCGCTACCATCCCCTCTTCCGGCGGCATGGAAGATGTGGTCATGCGCATACTGGCCGCGGGTGAGCCTATTCCGCTGGAGAAGCTGGGCATATTACCGTATAACCTGGAACGCCTGAAACAGGTAGTGGGCAAACCCTACGGCCTGTTTTTTGTCTGCGGCCCTACCGGTTCCGGCAAGACCACGACCCTGCACTCAGTGCTTAGTCATTTGAATACCTCAGAGACCAAGATCTGGACGGCTGAAGATCCGGTAGAAATCACCCAAAAAGGCTTGCGCCAGGTGCAAGTCAACCGCAAGGCAGGCATGGACTTTGCCACTGTCATGCGGGCTTTTTTACGGGCCGACCCTGACATCATCATGGTCGGTGAAATGCGCGACAAGGAAACTGTTTCCATAGGCCTGGAAGCTTCGCTGACTGGTCACCTGGTCTTCGCCACCCTGCATACCAATAGCGCACCAGAATCCATCGTCCGTTTGCTCGACATGGGCATGGACCCTTTCAATTTTGCCGATGCCTTGCTGGGCATCCTGGCGCAACGCCTGACCAAGCGTCTGTGTGGCAAGTGCAAGCTACTCTACCATCCTGAAAAAGAAGAAATGCTGGCTTTGCTGGATGAATATTGCCAGGAATTGCTGAATACCGATGCCTTTGTCAAAAACCCTCTGGAAGCCAAGAAAAAGGTATTCACTACCTGGCAAAGCCTGTATGCCGACAAGACCGGCAAATTCACTTTCTACAAGGCCGTAGGCTGTGAACATTGCTCAAATGGTTATAAAGGCCGCGTAGGCTTGCATGAGCTGATGGTGGCAAACGACATGGTCAAGAAACTCATACAAGACCATGCCCGCGTCTCGGAATTGCTGACAGCCGCCCTGGCCGATGGCATGCTGACCCTGAAGATGGATGGCATAGAAAAAGTCATGTCGGGGATCACGGACATGAAGCAGGTGCGCATCGTCTGCATCAAATAGGTTTTTGCAAATTCAGCTAAAATCTCTGCCTGAACTTTACCAACTCTCCAGCGCAAGCTGGAGAGTGGTCTACTTTTGAAAAGGCTAGCATGAAATACCTGCACACCATGGTGCGCGTCACCGACCTTGAGGCTTCCCTGCGTTTTTACCGCGACGCATTGGGGCTGGAACTGGTACACCAGAAAGAATATCCCAAAGGTCGCTTTACCCTGGTTTACCTGGCTGCCCCTGGCGACCATGATGCCCAGGTCGAACTGACGTATAACTGGGACCCGGAAGAATATACCGGTGGCCGCAATTTTGGCCACCTGGCTTACCGCGTCGATGATATCTACCAGCTATGCCAGCGCCTGATGGATCATGGTGTTACCATCAACCGCCCACCGCGTGATGGCCATATGGCTTTTGTGCGCTCCCCGGATAATATCTCGGTAGAGTTACTGCAGGCAGGTGAGCCCTTGCCCCCTGCCGAGCCCTGGGCTTCCATGCCAAATACCGGCAACTGGTAATCAGGTTACAGATAAAAAAACGCAGACCCTGGTCTGCGTTTTTTATTCAATTCTGATGATCAGAGCGACGGGCCTCTTTATTCATGGCGCGTATCAAGGCCACCATGCTCACTACGATAACGATAGAGGCAACACCAAAAATTCCTGTCCACATAGGCGCATCCTGAATTGATTTAAGAAGTTTCCTTATATCAAGCAAGATTCTTTGCGTCAACTTTGACAACATGCTTTCGAGAAATTTTAACCTTTTTTTTCAATTCCCATGCGCATCAAACGTGACCATGTCTGCGGAAATAAGCAATCAAGCCACTGGTCGATGTATCCAGATGGGCATCATAATCCTGGTTGCCCAGGATGGCTGGCAAGAGCCTGTTAGCCAGTTGCTTGCCCAATTCCACCCCCCATTGATCAAAAGAATTAATACCCCAGATCACGCCCTGTACAAACACCTTGTGCTCATACAAAGCCAGCAGCATGCCTAACTGGAAGGGGTCCAGGCTGGGCATGAGTATGGTCGTCGATGGCTGGTTACCGGCAAACACCTTGTGCGGCAAGAGCTTGGCGATATGCGCATCACTAAGACCTGCCTGTGATAACTCCTCACGGGCCTGCGCCTCGGTCTTGCCAAAGGCCAGGGCTGCGCTCTGGGCCAGGCAATTTGCCAGCAAGGGTGCCTGGTGGCCCGGCAAAGGATAATCGCTGGAAGCTGCCACTACGAAGTCGCAAGGGATCAGCCAGCCACCCTGGTGCAAAAGCTGGAAGAAAGCATGCTGGCCATTCACACCTATCTCACCCCAGACGATGGGGTTGGCGCGGCAAGTCAGGGCTTCACCATCACGGCCTACGGTCTTGCCATTTGACTCCATCTCCAGCTGCTGCAAAAAGGCAGGCAGATGGCGTATTGATTCGTTATACGGCAAAATGGCCGTGGTTTCAGCACCCAGGAAATTGGTATTCCAGATCGAGATCAGGGCCAGTAAAACTGGCAAATTCTTTTCCAGCGGTGCCTGGCGAAAATGCTTGTCCATGGTTTCTGCACCAGCCAGCAAGCGTTCAAAACCATTCATGCCTATCGCCAGGGCAACTGACAGACCGACTGCCGACCAAAGTGAATAGCGGCCGCCTACCCAATCCCAGATTTCCAGGATATTGGCATCAGGTATGCCAAATTCATGCGCCTTGGCCGGGCTGGATGTCACTGCAATGAAATGCTTGCTGACTGCCCACTCTTCCATCGCTGCAGCCATCAGCCAGGTGCGGGCAGTCTGGGCATTGATGCTGGTTTCTTGCGTGGTGAAAGTTTTGGAAGCGACGATGAACAGGGTCGTGCGCGGATCAAGTTTTTCCAGCAGCGGTGCCAGATGGGCACTGTCGAGATTCGAGACATAATAAAAAGCCAGTCCAGGATGCTGGAAGGCAGACAAGGCACGCGTGGCCAGCTTGGGCCCCAGGTCTGAGCCACCTATGCCTATGTTGACCACAGTCTGTATCGCATCGCCCTTGAAGCCGCGCCACAAGCCACTGCGCACTCGTTCGACGATGTCGCGCATTTGCTTGCGCACTGCCCTGACCTTGGGCATGACATCTTCGGCCTCATTGGGGAAAGGGGTAAAGTCCGTATGGCGCAAAGCGGTATGCAAGACCGCGCGGTCTTCACTGATATTGATTTTTTCGCCCGCAAACATGCGGTCACGCCAGCCCTCTACTTTGGACAAGCGGGCCAGTGCCATCAGGCTGTCCAGGGTAGGCTGATCTATGCGCTGCTTGGAATAATCCACCAGCAAGCCATCGAGTTCCACAGAAAAATGCCTGAACCTGTCAGTGTCGGCAGCAAACAATTCGCGCAGATGCTGATGCTCCAGCCTTTGTTGATGTGCCAGCAGGGCTTGCCATTCGGGGGTGTGGGTAATATTCATATTATTCCTGAAATGTATGCCTCAGATTATAGGTCAGGCAATTATGCATGTAGCCAGCTTATTTATTGCTAAAATAAACATTAATTAACTTATTTAGATTTTTGCAGACAAAAACGCAAACTGGACTTATCGTAAACAGAATTAGTAGCAGAAATTCATACATCTCTGATGAGCAGGGGAAACAGATGATCATGTTAGACAGACAGGACATAGGCATCTTTATCGTTGATGATAACGATATCAGCCGATCCATGCTACGTCACATCTTGCATAGCGAGGCGTTCAATGTCATAGGAGAAGCATCGAGCGGCGTGGCGGCAATGGACTGGCTGGAAAAGACCATCCCTGAAGTTGTTTGCCTGGATGTCATGATGCCGGATATCAGTGGCCTGGAAATTCTCGAGCACATCAAGAAAATTTCACCCGACACTGTGGTGCTGATGGTCACCGGCAGCAATAACAAGGAAACCGTGGTCAAGGCCATCAAGGCAGGGGCCAATGGCTTCATCGTCAAACCCTTCAACCCCGCTACCCTGCTGCAATCCGTGCATTATTCGGTCAACAAATCCCACAAGCAATTGAAGACCCTGATAGATCGCAGGAAGGCCTGGCGCAATAGCGGATTGTTGTAAAACGGCTTCAGACCTGGCGGGCACTCAGCAAATTAGCCATGGCAACATAGGCTTCCAGTGCAATAGTCTCCGGGCGCAGTTGTGGGTCAACGCCACAAGCGATCAAATCAGCTTCTGTCAGCAAACCAGCGACGCAATTGCGCACTACCTTGCGCCTTTGAGAAAAGGCCTTGGTGACCACTTCTTCGAGTTTCTTGATATCGCAAGGCAGGGCACCCGGCTTGGGTATCATGCGCACGATGGCTGACTCTACCCTGGGTGGTGGATCGAATGCCTCAGGCGGGACGATGAACATCAATTCCATGTGATAGCGCACTTGCAGCATGACCGACAGGCGGCCATAAGTCTTGCTGCCGGGTTCAGCGACCATGCGTTCCACGACTTCTTTTTGCAGCATGAAATGCTGGTCTTCCACCAGCGGTGCGATCTCGGCCAGGTGGAACAGCAAGGGGCTGGAGATGTTATATGGTAGATTACCCACCACACGCAGCTTCTGCCCTTCCGGCACAGGAATGGACGCAAAATCAAATTGCAGGGCGTCACCCTCGTGGATGATGAGCTTCTCTGGCGAGAAATTTTTCTTCAGTCTGGCGACGAGGTCCCTATCCAGCTCAACCACATGCAATTGCGTCAAGCCATCCAGCAACTGGCGGGTCATGGCAGCCAGGCCAGGGCCTATCTCTACCATGGTTTGTCCAGGACGCGGGTTGATGACGCGCGTGATATTGCTCAAGACCAGTTCATCGGTCAGGAAATTCTGGCCAAAGCGTTTGCGAGGGATATGTTTCATAGTGTTCTTACTTATTTTCTTGCTTGTTTTTTACTTATTTTCTTGCTTGTTGACCATACTGGCGGCGACACGTATTGCCACCAGCATACTGCTGACATCGGCATGACCGGTGCCCTTGGCAGCTAGGTCCAGGGCAGTGCCATGATCGACCGATGTGCGTATCAGCGGCAAGCCCAGGGTGATATTCACGCCCAGCCCAAAACTCGCGTGCTTGAGTACTGGCAGGCCCTGGTCGTGGTACATGGCCAGGATACAATCTGCCTGCTCCAGGTATTTTTGCTGGAACAGGGTATCGGCAGGATAAGGGCCACTGACCTGCATACCAGCCGCCTGGGCTTTTTTGATGACGGGCGTGATGACTTCAATCTCTTCCATGCCCAGATAGCCGTTTTCACCGGCATGCGGATTCAGGCCAGCCACCAGGATGCGTGGGTTTTCTATGCCAAATTTGCTGCGCAAATCTGTATGAATGATTTCCAGGGTCTTCCACAAGTCATCGAACTGTATGGCTTCAGCAACTTTGCGCAGTGGCAAATGGGTAGTCGCCAGTGCCACCCGCAAAGCTTGCGGCAGATGATCATTGGCTTCACTGGCCAGCATCATGACGACACGGCCGGTGTAGGTTTTCTCGGCGAAATATTCGGTATGACCGCTAAAAGCAACGCCTGCATCATTGATGGTGCTTTTTTGCAGCGGTGCCGTCACAACAGCCTGACACCATTTGCGCTGCACGCTTTCTATCGCTACATCCAGGGTCTGTAAAACAGCACGGCCATTGCGCGGGTCCAGCTGACCGGCGATGACAAAGGCACTCAAGGGGCTGTCGATGATAGTCAGGCGCTCATTGCCAGAAGCGGGCAAGCCCTGATGACGCAAGGCTTGCAGTGATACCCCCATCATGCTGATGGCGGGGTCCAGCTCGGCTGCCAGCATGGACAGATAGGCAGTGTCGCCTATCAGTACTGACCTGACTTCATGCCTTAACTGCCAGGCAGCCCGTATTGCAATTTCTGGCCCTATGCCGGCCGGTTCGCCTACGGTTACCGCGATGACCGGCAAACTGGGCTGTGGCATTATTTGTCTTCCAGACGATAATCGACGTAGGCACGGTCACGGATTTCACGCAGCCAGTCTTGCAGGGCTTCATCGGATTTGCGGTCGCGCACTGCCTGGCGAGCGGCCATACGTTGCCTGTCTTTGGACAATTCATCCGATTTGCGCTCAGTCACCTGGATGATATGGACGCCAAACTGGGTAGTAATGGGTTCACTGATCTGATTGATCGCCAGTTTATCCATGGCTTGTTCAAATTCAGGCACGGTATCACCTGGATACAACCAGCCCAGATCGCCACCCTTGGCGGCGGAACCATCCGATGAATGTGTCTTGGCCAGCTCTTCGAAAGTCGCTTCCTTGGCTTCTATCTTGCGCTTGAATTCTTTCAGTTTTTGGCCAGCTTCGGCTGCCGTCACGATCTGGCTGACCTTGATCAGGATATGACGGGCATGGCTTTGTTGCACAGCCGCTGCGGCCTTGCTGTCATTGGCAGCACGTTTGCCATTGACCTTGACGATATGAAAACCATTAGGGCTGCGGACGATCTCAGAAATCTCGCCGACCTTGACCTTGCTGATGGCATCGACAAACAGTTGTGGCAAGCGGTCTTGCTCACGCCAGCCTATGTCGCCACCTTTCAAAGCTTCAGAACTATCTGAATACGTCACGGCTGTCTTGGCAAAGTCGCCACCTGAACGCAGCTTTTGCAAGACTTCTTCAGCGCGCTGACGGCGTGCCGCGATTTGTTCGGCCGATGCTTTTTCTGGAATGCTGATCAGGATATGAGCCAGATTCAATTCCTGTTTGGCAACTTTATTGTTCGCATCTGCGGCCAGGTAATTATCGATCTCGGTTTCAGATACTTGTATCTTGCTATCGACTTCACGTTCACGTATGCGCTGCTTGAGGATGTCATCGCGGATTTCTTCGCGGAATTTTGCGTAAGACGTGCCTTCACGCTCGATCTGATTACGGAATTCTGGCAAAGACATCTTGTTTTGCTCAGCCAGACGCAGCATGGTGCGATCCAGCATGACATCATCGACACGCATGCCATTTTCTTTGGCGACTTGCATTTGCGCACGGTCAACAATCATGCGTTCCAGCAACTGCTTTTGCAAAGCAGCGCGGTCTGGCAAGGGCGTGCCCTGCCTTTTCAAATTCGTTTCCACTGCCAGGATTTGTTCATTCAACTCCTGGCGCGTAATGACTTCATCATTCACTACCACAACGATACTATTCACCAGCTGCGATTTGCTTTGCGCTTTAGGCGGGGCAACAGGGCTGAGTTTGACTTGTGACGAGGCTGTCGTGCTGATGAGCAAACCAGCAGAAACTGCCAGTGCAGTGAATAAGCTAGAAAGTAAGTTACTTTGTTTCATTTGCAATAAATGTCGCATATCGGTCCAAAATCCTGTTAAGCCATTCCCGTTATAGAGCTACAAAGCGGGCAAAAGTTGCAATATACACGTTCGCCCCCGTTTCACAAACAGCGGGCTAGTGCATACTTATTATTAATACAGCAAATTATTCATTTCTGACTAATGCTTAGAACCTGTTGACGATCTGTTGCGAGCGAGCGTCAGCGGGAGTGAAGAGCAGCGCAAAAAGCGGAATGTACTCTAGTACATGAGCATTTTGAGCAGCGCATGAGCCCCGATCACGCTTGCGCAGTAAGATCGTCAGCAGGTTCTTAGCGATCATTAGCAGACTGGTATCCTGTAATATTCTTCTTCAAAGCATCAAGCGGGTTGGCACCAAATCCTAATCTTGCCAAACCATTCAACTCCAGCTGTATCGAGAAGCCGGAGGTGTTGTTAACGCTGGTAGTAGCAAAACGCTGTGCCAGGAAACGCAAAGACCAGCAATCTGCCTTGTATTCAAAACCCAGCAAACCATCCACCAGTTTTTTATCCATCATGGAATAATTACTACGGCCTACCGCATACCAGCGGTCTGCCAGGGGCCATTGAGTGGAGACATCCACTTGTTCAAGGCTGTTGCGCTGGTAACGATATTCCAGGTTCAAGATCTTTTTCGGTGAGGGCTGCCAGTGTATGCCATAGTTGGCACGCACCGATTGCCTGTCTGTCTGGCTCAATTGCAGGGCCATTTCACCTGTCAGCGTTGTTGATATTTTGCCTATGGCTGCCAGCAACAAATCTGAACGGCTGGGGCTGACTGTATTATCCAGCGTGACTTTTTGCGTATTGAAATAGAAACGCTGGCCGATAGCCAGTTTCAGGCTTTCATCGCCATTGCCTTCAATGAAGCGAGAAATCAGGGCCGCCGTGATCTGGTTGGAGTCACCTATCCTGTCCTGACCGGTAAAGCGGTTTTCACTGAAAATCTGGGCAAAATTAAAGTCGGCGACCGCGCTATCAAAATTCGGCATGCGCGATTGATCGCGGTAAGGCGTATTCACATAGAACAGGCGCGGTTCCAGCGTCTGCGTCAATTCCTTGTCGAACATCGTCGTCTTGCGTTCAAATACCAGACCACTGTCGACAGAGAAAGTGGGCACTACGCGATGGAAGTCTGACTCTTTGCCAGGCTCAGGATTGACCAGATGATAACTGGTGGCATGCAGGGATATCTTGGGAATGACAAACACACCAGCCTGTACCAAAGGCAGGGAAATCTGTGGATTGATCACCGTACGGTCACCCCGTACCATAGTAGGATGCCAGAAGCGCGTCAATATGGTATCGAGCGACCAGTCCAGCCCTGCCACATCATGCTGTTCTGCATGCAATTGCAATTGCGGCAAACGGTCATAGGGGCGGTCAATATGAGAAACCGGATCTTGCAACACCTGGTAATTCGAGGTCCTCAGATTTACATTCCAGAAGGAACCAAAATACGTCAGATTGGCTTCACGCAGCAAAAGGCGCTGGGCTGTCTTGGTGATGGTGCGCGAAAAATCTGCCGGGTAATCATCATCCGAGGCTGAATTGATATTCCAGGACAAAACCATTTGCGGCAATAGTTGCTGCTGATGGATAGACGCCACCGCATAGCGGTTGGTATTGGTGACTCTGTCATTGAGCAAGCCTTCGACACTGGTTTCACCAGAATAAGTCTCACCCAGGTAACGCCCTTCCAGGCCCAGTTGCAAACCACGTCTGGCAATCAGCTTGGGATAGACCGTCAAATCACGATTGGGGGCAATATTAAAATAATAAGGCACCATGATTTCCGGGCCACCTTTGGATGAAGCACCCAAGGTAGGCGGCAAAATGCCGGAATGGCGGGCACCGGACAAGGGGAAAGTCAGTGAAGGCGTTGCCAGTATAGGTACGCCCTTGAAATAAATCACAGACTTGCCTGCCGTGCCACGATCAAGACCGGTATCGAGATTCAAGGTGTCGGATTCCAGATACCAATCAGGGTTCAGGCCCTCGCAAGTACTATAGGTGCCACGCGTGATGAGAGAGCGCTCTTCATCCTGGAAATCGATACGCGCTGCATGGCCCTGGGCATTGTTGCGCAAGAGTTTGTAGACGGGATTGCTGACAAAACCGGAATTCGCATCCAGCTTCATGCGCACGCTATCGCCTATGTAGCAATCGCCATAGCGCTGCATATTGACCCTGCCAATAGCCTCTACCTCGTCGTCGAGGTTACGGTAAGTGGCTTCGTCAGCATTGATCTGGGTGCCACCCTTGATGACTTCGACATCATGTTCGAACTTGATATAGCGTTCCGGGCTGCCTATAAAACTGCCTGAGCGTATCGTGACAGGCGCGTTCTTGTCATCCTGCTTTTGCTTTTCGCTGAGTTTGTCGAGCCGCTTTTGATCTTGCAGCAGCTCTTTGGCTGACATTTCATCAGGCCGTTTTTGCGGCTGTGTTTTTACCTGCCCATCCTCAGGCTTGTCCGAGGGTATGGTCTGGGCCATTGCCTGAGAAAAATAGGCAGGCACCAAAACCGACACCAGAATCGCCGGGATAGTAGGAAACAACAGCGGTGAGTGAGATAATACGGGTTTCCTGCGCATGAATTCAGTGGTCAATAAGCGTTTTGCCAACAATGCTGGACGATGTCATACAGACAATATGCCAGAAATCAGTCGCCTATTATAGGTTAAATGCTGGCAAAACCACTTGAAGTATGCAGACAAACTAACTTCTATTAAAATTTATACATGTCTTCTACAGCAATCCCTGCAAATTCTGCTACTCCTGTACCCGTCGCACCAGACCGGGAACAGCGCAAACTTGCCCTGCAAACCTGGCTTGCCGGTCTGACTGACCTGAGTGGCCACGCCCTGCAGCCAGCCAGTATCCGCACTGCCTCGGCTGATGCCAGCTTTCGTCAGTATTACAGAATTGATACAGAAAACGGTGGCAGCCTGATCGCTGTCGATGCTCCACCCGCGACGGAGAATAGCGCTGCCTTTATTAAAATGGCAAATTTATTAAAGAGTATCAACCTGACAGTACCTGAAGTACTGGCACACGATCTGGAACAGGGTTTCATGCTGGTGACGGACATGGGCACCAATACCTATGGACATATCCTCAATAGCGACAATGCCCACAAGCTGTATCTGGATGCCATCGACAGCCTGATCCTGTTGCAGGCGCAAAGCCAGGCCGAGGTCTTGCCGGAATATGACAGGGCTTTCCTGCTGCGCGAACTGAATATCTTCAAGGAATGGTATATAGGCAAGCACCTGGGTGTGAATCTGACAGAAGCCCAGGAAGCCACGCTCAAAAAGGTATTTGATCATTTGCTGGCAAGCGCCCTGGCACAGCCACAAGTGTATGTGCACCGCGACTATCACTCCCGCAATCTGATGTGGATGGACAAGGGCAACCCTGGCATTCTCGATTTCCAGGATGCGGTGTATGGTCCTATCACTTACGATCTGGTATCGCTGTTGCGCGACGCCTATGTGCAGTGGGATGAAGAAATCGTACTCGACTGGGCCATACGCTATTGGGAAAAAGCCAGGCGTGCCGGTTTGCCGGTAGCACCGGACATTGACAGCTTTTACCGCGATTTTGAATGGATGGGCTTGCAGCGGCATTTGAAAATCCTCGGTCTGTTTGCCCGTCTGTGGCACAGGGATGGCAAGGATAAGTTTTTGGGCGATATCCCTACCGTCATGGAATATGTGCGCAAGACTTCCCATCGCTACAAGGAACTGATCCCACTGCTGCGCTTGCTCGATGAGTTGCAAGACAATGCGCCGCAAGTTGGCTATACCTTCTAAGGCGGGGCAATAAAAATCATGAAAGCTATGTTACTTGCCGCCGGGCGCGGCGAACGTATGCGCCCATTGACCGATACCTGCCCCAAGCCTTTGTTGAAAGTACGCGGCAGGCCGCTGATCGTCTGGCATATCCTTAACCTGGTGAAAGCCGGGATCACTGAAATGGTCATCAATCATGCCCATCTGGGCCATATGATAGAAGATGCCATTGGTGACGGTTCGCGCTTTGGTGCAAAGATACAATATTCAGCCGAAGAGCAGGCGCTGGAAACCGCAGGTGGCATTGCCAAGGCCCTGCATTTGCTGGGTGATGATCCCTTTATCGTGGTATCTGGCGACATCTACATCCCTCACTTCAATTTTGCAGAATGCTTGAATACCCTGGAAGAAAATGATCCCTGGGGTAATCCACATCCGGCAGACAAACGTGATATCGCCTGGCTGTATATGGTGAAGAACCCTGGCTTTCACCCGACTGGCGACTTTGCCCTGACACTCATGGGTTTGTCGAATGAAGGCACGCCTAGACTTACCTTTGGCAACATCGGAGTCTATCGCCCTGAAATGTTTGCCTCGATACGCCCGGGTGACCACGCAAAACTCGGCCCCCTGCTGCGTGAATACATCGATGCAGGCCGCATAGGCGGTGAGCTATACCGTGGTGACTGGCATAATCTGGGCACCCCAGATCAACTTGAAGCGCTGAATGCGCCCTTGAATTTCAAAGGATAAACATGAGTGTCAACACGACTGCCAAATTTGCTGCCTACACTGCGCGCCGCCAGCAACTGATGGCGCAGATGCAGGCGCAAGGTGGTGGTGTGGCTGTCATACCTACAGCGCGCGAATGGATACGCAATAGCGATAATTATTTCCCTTTTCGCCACGATAGTTATTTTTATTATTTGTCTGGCTTCACTGAACCTGAAGCAGTGATCGTGCTGATCGCCACTGCAGATACGCAGCAATCAATTTTATTTTGCCGCGAGAAAAATCCCGAACATGAAATCTGGGATGGTTTTCGCTATGGGCCTGAGGCTGCAGCCAAAGAATTTGCTTTCGATGCGGCTTACTCCATCCTCAGTCTGGCAGAAAAATTACCTGCACTGCTCAGTGATGCGCACAAATTGTTTTACAGCGCAGCGCAAGAGCCCCATATCGACAGCCAGGTGCAGCAAAGCCTGCAAGCCGTACGCGACAAGGGTCGCAGCGGTATCAAAGCGCCGTCGCTCACTTTGGATGTGCGTGAGCTGATCGATGAAATGCGCCTGTTCAAGGATGCGACAGAAATCACCTTGATGCAGCGTGCCGCCAGCATTTCTGCCGCGGCGCATGCACGTGCCATGCGTAGCACAAAGCCCGGCAAATTTGAGTATGAACTGGAAGCCGAGCTGCTGTATGAATTCCGCCGCAATGGTGCACAGGCACCGGCTTATGGTTCCATCGTCGCCACTGGTGCCAATGCCTGCATCCTGCATTATCAAAGCAATCAGGCGCAGATCAGGGATGGCGACCTGGTCCTGATCGATGCTGGCTGTGAGTTTGATAGCTATGCATCTGATATTACCCGTACCTTCCCGGCGAATGGCAAATTCAGCCCCGCGCAAAGACGCCTGTATGAAATCGTGCTGGCTGCGCAACAGGCGGCCATAGAATGCGCCCGCCCTGGCTCACAGTATATGGATGGCCATCAGGCGGCTGTGCGCGTATTAACCCAGGGCATGCTTGATTGTGGCTTGCTCGATAAAAACGAGGTCGGCAATGTCGACGATGCCATCGCCAGTGCTGCTTTCCGCCAGTTCTATATGCATGGCACCGGCCACTGGCTGGGACTGGATGTGCATGATGTAGGTGACTACAGAATTGCAGAAAAAACCGGCGATACCAAGGCTTACCGTCAACTGCAACCCGGCATGGTCATCACCATAGAGCCTGGCATCTACGTGCGCCCTGCTGAAGGGGTGCCGCAAGAATACTGGGATATAGGCATACGCATAGAAGATGACATCCTGATTACGGCTGATGGTCATCTCAACCTGAGCCGCGACACACCAAAAACCGTAGCAGAGATAGAAGCAGAAATGGCCAGGTCCCAAGGCTAAAAACATGACTCACACTCTCAATGATGTCGATATCGCGATTTGTGGCGCAGGCCCGGTAGGGCAGGCGCTGGCTTTGTTGTTGCAACAACAGGGTTACCCAACTGAGCGCATTGCACTTTACGATGCCAAGACCGCTGAGCAGGCAGCACATGATGCACGCTCTATTGCTATTTCCTATGGCAGCAGGCAAATCCTGCAGGCCGCTGGTGCCTGGCCTGTCAAGGCAACTGCCATCCAGGAAATCCATGTTTCACGTCGTGGCCATTTTGGCCGCAGCCTGATGCGGGCAGCTGATTATGCAGTGCCTGACCTGGGTTATGTAGCCCGCTATGGTGACATCATACGGCCACTACAGGCAGCGATAGACTGTAATGGCATACGCATACAAAGGCCGCTAAGCGTGACCACTCTGGAAGAAGCCACTGACCATGTGCGCCTGACACTGCGCCATGCAGACACAGGGGAAATCAGCCATGTCAGTGCCAGCATCGTCATACAGGCGGAAGGTGGCACTTTTGGCGATCAGGAGCAACGCAGCCAGCGCCATGATTACCAGCAAACCGCCATCATCGCCCATGTCAATAGCGATGCCCAGATCGCCGGGCGCGCCTTTGAGCGCTTCACTGAACAAGGCCCGCTGGCTTTGTTGCCGCAGGAAGATGGTTATGCCCTGGTCTGGTGTGTACGCCCTGAGCAGGCAGAACACTTGCTGGCACTGGATGAGCAGCAATTCAGGCTGGCCCTGCAAACTGCCTTTGGCCATCGTCTAGGCAACTTCATCAAGACCTCGGCGCGTGTATCTTATCCCTTGGGCCTGAATGCACAGGCACATGCCACTGCCCGCACAGTCGCCATCGGCAACGCCGCGCAAACCCTGCACCCGGTCGCAGGACAAGGTCTGAACCTGGGTTTGCGTGACAGCCTGGTATTGGCCCGTGCACTGACGAGGCACTCGCATGACGCTGCCAGCAGCGACACTGCGGCCGCCTTGCAAACCTATCTGGCTGAACGTCAGGCCGACAGAAAACTGACCATACGCCTCACTGATAGCATGGCGCGTGTATTTGCCAGCAGCCCCGATGGCTCATTCAGCCAGGCATTGCTGGGCCTGGGCCTGGGTGCGCTGGATATGCTCAAGCCAGCAAAACGCATGCTGGCAGAACAGATGATGTTTGGCTGGCGCTGAAGCCACACTGCTAATCGTACAATGTCCCTATGGCCAGCGGCTTGCTGGTCGCCATGATTTTCCCCAGCGCTGGCCAGTCAGAAAATTTGTAGACAGCTACCCTGTACTTGCCCATGGAGTCATCTTCAAATGGCGAAGCTTCACTGACTGGCAAGTCACGTACCAGTTGTGCGGCATCCTTGAAAGTGATGGCGATCTTGGTGTCACTCTTACTATCACTCTTGTTATCACTGAGTGCATAGACAAATTTGATGCCCGCACATTTCTTGCCTATCAGCCGGATGCGATAACCCGATTCACGCTGGGCGCTGAGCAATTGTTCGCAGGCTGAACGCAGTTCTACAACATCATAAATACTATCTTCGCGCTCCTTGATCGAATAGCGCCCGCTGAAGTAAAACTGCCCTTGCGGGCGATTCAGGCGCAAGACTGCATCTTCATCATAAGCTGTCTTAAGTAGGGGCAGACTGGCACGCCCCAGGGCATCGACAGCAATATCGAGCCTGGTTTTTTCTCCTACCAGTTGTAGCTGCAAACCAGTCATGGGGATATCCCTGGCATTTGGCAATGGACGTAGCTGCATATGTGCCTGTATCAAGGGCCTGGTCCGTGTATAAGTCGCGAAGAAGCTAAAGGCCTTGTAGGCATGGCGATAACTACCCCATTCTGCATTGCGTAAAGCTGCAATTTCAACCTTTTGAAGTTCATTGTCATTTTCAGCCATCGTCCAGCAAGGCAAGAAAACCAGGAGTAGCAACAGAGATTGCTTCATGTATGAGAAACCGGAATAGCACTGAGGCAGAGCAGGCATTGTAGAGCATCCTCATTCGAACTACCCGCGCATAAAAGAGAATTTTTAAGAGAATTTTTGACCCATGACTTCTGGCACTCCCCCGTGGTCTAATGCTTAGCGTAAAATTGCGCCGGATTGCCTATAGCCCTGAATAGATGCTCAACTGCCATCAAAATTATCACTGAAACCGTCACTGCAACTTTCACTACTCCGGGCCCTCATTGAGAAATCTCATCCACCATATCCGCCGCAATCGCTACATCTTTGCGGGGATAGCCTTAAGCCTTTTCATTACAGGGCTGGAAAGCTTGCTATTGTGGCTGCGTGGTCCTCAAGTCGATGATATGCGCAGCCTGCTTGGACAATCAGTGATCTGGATAGCCGGGCAATTCACCAAGCCCCCCAGCCTGACCAGCGCAGGATCAGATAGAAACGATCTGATTTATCATCTGTTTTTTTACAGCTATACACTGCTGAGCCTGGGCTTTTCAGTCTTGCTATGGCTGGTTTGCAGAGGTGTCAATCTGTTATTGACAGACCAGCGAACCAAGTCCAGAGATACTGTACTACTGCTATTGCAGCTGCTTATCGCATGCAGCGTCAATTCAGCTTTTTTATATATAGTCGCTGCCGAGCTGGCTTGCATTTACCCGCTGAGGAAAAGCTTACTGTGGCTGCTGGCACAAATGCTGCTGCATGCTGGCATAGCTATCTGGTCTGCCTCTGCCATCATCAGCGCAAATGAAAATATGAAAATCTTCCTGCTGTATCAGGGTGCTGAGTTAGTCTTGCAAATCATGGTGTTTGCCGCCTGCCACGTCAGCATACTGGAGCGACGTGGCCGTTTGCAACTGGCCAAAACCAATGCAGAATTGCTGGCAACCCAATCCCTGTTGACAGAAACCGTGCGTGTCTCTGAACGCATGCGCATAGCCCGTGACTTACATGACATCGTTGGTCATCACCTGACTGCCTTGAACCTGCATCTGAACCTGGCTCTGCGGCAAACGGAAGAAGCAAGGCTGGAGTCCTTGAACTTGTCTTCAGAACTGGCCGGTAGTTTACTGGCAGAAGTCAGGGACATCGTAGGCAAGGAAAGGCGCGAACAAGACATAGATCTGCGCCATGCGCTGGAAAGCTTGTGCGCCGGTATTCCGCAGCCAGAAATACAGCTCAGTTTTACAGGTGCACTTAAGCTGCACACGCCTGCCAGTGCCCATACTTTGTTTTGCTGCATACAAGAAGCCATCAGCAATACCATGCGTCATTCGCTGGCCACCCACATGCGCATAAACCTCACGTCTATCGAAAGTGGGAAAACAATACAAGTCCTGATGCATGACAATGGCCAAGGCTGCCAGCAATTAAAAGAAGGCAATGGCTTGCAAGGCATGCGCGAAAGAATTGCTGAACTTGGCGGCAGCTTGCTCGCCATGAATCACCCGGAAGCTGGCTTCATGCTGAAGATCAATATACCCAATGAAAGGACACTGGCATGATCAAAGTGATCCTGGTCGACGACCAGATGCTGGTGCGCAGCGGCATACGTGGCCTGCTTAATCTGACGGATGACATCCGTGTCGTCGCAGAAGCTGCCAATGGTGAAGAGGCGGTTGCCATCATCCGCCAAACCCAGGCCGATGTGCTTTTGCTCGATGTACGCATGCCAGTATGCACAGGCATAGAATTATTACAAACCCAGACAGACTTGCCCCCCACCATACTGTTGACGACTTTTGACGATGACGATGTCTTGTTTGCTGGTATGCGGGCCGGTGCCAAGGGGTTTTTACTCAAGGATATTTCGCCGGAAAGACTGGCCGAGGGCATACGCCGTGTCGCGACGGGAGCCACCCTGTTCCGCCCCGCCTTGACAGAACGCACCCGCGCCTCCTACGAAAACCCGGGTACGGCCAAAGCCAGTGAAGACAAGCGCCTGCGTGACAGCCTCACAGAGCGTGAAATTGAAACCCTGGCCTTGATGGCAGCGGGTTTGAATAATCATGAAATTGCCACAGCACTGGGACTGGGAGAAGGCACCATCAAAAATCATGTGTCCAGCATCTTGTCCAAATTAGCTGTACGCGACCGCATGCGTGCCGCCTTGCGCGGCATAGAACTGGGCTGTATTTGATTAATATCTGACATCATGCTCAAGAAAAAATACTTACTACTGTTTTGCAGCAGTCTTTGTCATATGGTGCATGCGGTGCATGCACAAACACCCGACATGATGCCGGAAGGCTCTACCGACATAGACCTGGGCGTAGCGGCACTGATAGCCCCCAGCTATGAAGGAAGTGACAAGCAAAAATTTTACCTGGTGCCCTTTGCTTCGGTCGTCTGGAGCAATGGCGTTTTTCTCGCTCCAGGGGAAATCGGACTGCGCCTGCCCTCACCCCAGCATCTGCAATATGGCCCATTGCTGAGTTATGAATTGCAGCCCAAAAGCACAGATCGTAATGCATCTTCATCACTGGTATTTACTCCAGGTGCTTACTTCAATTATCGTTTCGACCATCAGCTTGGTTTTCGCTCGCGCCTGGATTATGGTGCAGGTAGCCTGCACCAGGGTATACGCCTGCATCTGGCAAGCTGGATCAGCATGCCTTTGGTACCACATCAGAGCCTGTCAGCAGAGGTGGGCCTGACACTCGCGAATCGGCGCTATATGCAATCCTATTTTGGTATCAGCCCTGAACAAACAATGAACAGCGGTTTACCCGCATATGCCGCTACAGCAGGTATCAAGAACACCTATCTGCAAGTGGGCTGGAATATGGAATTGAGCCCTAAATATGATTTCTCCACACGTCTCAGCATCAATCGATTGTGGGGCAGTGCTGCCAGCAGCCCTTTAACGACTAAAACGAATACGGTCAGCCTGATGAGCTCACTGACTTACCACTATTGAGCTGTGGACGTCGGACTACTTCCCGGTTTCATTGCAAGAGTTGGCGCCGCCTGCAACGAAATCCGGGTCCCAATTTAAACGATTAAAACCGGTAACGGATACCCGCCGAAAACCCATCCATATTGAACTTCAGGTTTTTTTCCTTGGCCGTGCCAAAATGTTCCAGCTCCAGCGTTAAATCAAGATTTTTGGTGAGCTTATAAGCAGTTCCTAAAGCGACATATAAATCCGCCTTGTCAGGGGAACTACTCAGTGCACGCAATCCGCCAGTTCCTGCAAAGCCGGTATTGGTATGGGTTGCACCCAGCTTGCCAAACAAAGACCAGTCCTCGCTCAACAACACGCTGCCCTTGACTGCGGCATACCAGGCATTCGCATGGCTGGTCAAGGTAGTGCCTGATCCGGGTATGGGATCTATCGTGGTCCTGCCAAAATTCTTATAACCGAGCTCCACACCCAGATTCTGGTTAGCATCATAGCCAACAAAAATCTTCATGGGTATGGCCTTGTCTTTACTCTTGAAATCATATTGCTTGCCAGCGTCAGTGAAATTAAGATTGCTGGAATAGCTATTGCTGATGCTGGCACCGACATACACATCCTGAGCATGGCTGGCATTGCTCAAGGCAGCAGCAAAAGCCAGGGATAAGCAGAAAATACGTTTCATTGATGAATCCTCTAAGATGAAAGAAAGATTTTTGCCGCGCTGGCGAAAATTTCTCTCACCAGGCATGATTGCAAAAACCAGGCTAGCTTAGGGGATAGACTTTGATATCAACAGTGCCAGAAGTCATGGTTGGACTGGCTGTTGTGGAATTTGAAATATTGATTTGCCGGGATTTTTTATATCTGAGGATATGTAAGAACGGCTTTAACCGCGAATGCCTTGCATAAACGGAAAGAACCGTTACTGCAAAACGATCGCGGCTAAAGCCGCTTCTATAAAATGACGGGATTTGCCTAAATCCCGTCTTTGAAAATGATGATACTCACTTAAGCAAAGATGAGCTGTCGACTAATTCCTGATTTCCAGAGCGCGATTCAGGCTCAGTGCCGCTATGGAGCATGCTGCGCCGGATAACAGGTAGAGACTGACATACTCCAGCCCGAAATGCGAGGACAGACCCAGCGCCACCAAAGGGGCAAAGCCAGCACCGACCAGCCATGCCAGATCAGATGTCAGAGCAGCGCCAGTGTAACGGTACTTGGGAGCAAAATTAGAAGTCACCGCACCCGATGCCTGACCATAGGATAAACCCAGGATGCCAAAGCCCAGCAGAATAAAGATATCCTGCCCCAGCTCACCACCATCGAGCAAGGCGGGCACGAATCCGCTCAGCACGGCAATCATCAATGCCAGTATGAATAGCATTTTGCGACGGCCTATACGGTCTGCAACCAGTCCTGAAATGATAATCCCCAGTATCATGAATACAGCGCCA
This sequence comes from Undibacterium sp. Di27W, assembly GCF_049340345.1. Classification (NCBI taxonomy): domain Bacteria; kingdom Pseudomonadati; phylum Pseudomonadota; class Betaproteobacteria; order Burkholderiales; family Oxalobacteraceae; genus Undibacterium; species Undibacterium sp. Di27W. The sequence continues at coordinate 97,637 of NZ_JBMPOS010000004.1, forward strand.
AGCATCTGTATTTCCAGGAATTCAGTCAGAGACCGTTTAGAGTAAATCGTAATCCATGACAATGGGAACACCGTGACCAGATGAAACAGTGCGTAACTCGCCAAAGCGGCCAGCGCACCGATGAGCAGGTTACGGCCTTGTGAACGGGTCATTTCGATAATACTGGTTGGTTCCAGTTCACGTTCATCCAGCAAATGCTTGTATTCATTAGTAGAAACCAGGCGCAAGCGGGCAAACAAGGCCACCACGTTGATCGCAAAGGCGACATAGAAGGGATAACGCCAGCCCCATTCCAGGAAATCTTCAGTCGACAAATTGGCCAGCATATAGGCAAACAAGCCAGCCGCGATCATGAAGCCTACTGGCGCGCCCAGTTGACCCAGCATGGCATACCAGCCACGCTTGTTTTCCGGTGCATTCAAAGCAAGCAAGGACGGCAGCCCATCCCAGGAACCGCCCAGCGCAAAACCCTGCCCTATGCGCAGCAAAGACAAAAAGATGATGGAAGTGACACCCAGATGTGAATAAGTTGGCAGGAATGCAATGCCAGCAGTAGACGCACCCAATAACACCAGGGCGATGGTGAGCTTGGCTTCACGTCCCAGGTGTCTCTGGATTTCCATAAAGGCCACTGTGCCAAACGGACGTGCCAGGAAAGCAAATGAAAAAATCACGAAAGCATACAGCGTGCCTTCCAGTCTTTGTTCAAATGGAAAGAAAACCTGGGGGAAAACCAGCACTGAAGCCAGTGCGTAGACAAAAAAGTCGAAATATTCCGAGGCCCGTCCTATGACGACGCCTATGGCGATTTCGCCAGGGGCAATGGAGGAATGATCGGAATGATTGTTCTTGCTATTCCTGATTGCAGTATCTGCCATAGAGCTGGAGGGCAGTTCATTTTCACTGGTGCTGATGCTAGCCATGATGGTCCCTCATATTGTCTCAAAAATTATAGTCTGGCTCCTGTGCGATCGTCACTTTTGATGCTTATTTGAAAACTGGGACAAAACGTCCAATCGCCAAGGCCTTTTTGTAAGGGTACATTAGCACAAATTTCTATATCCATTGACCTATCTCAATATGATTCCCTTATTTGCTCGACGCGGATTTGCTGTTTTTTCTGCAATTTTGTTGGCGGGTTGCAACACGGTGGTAATGAATCCATCAGGCGATATCGCCGCCCAGCAAAGCCATTTGATCTGGGTATCTACCTTGCTCATGCTGCTGATCATCGTACCAGTGATCTTTTTGACCATACTGTTTGCCTGGCGTTACAGAAAAAATAATACCTCTGCAAAGTATGAACCAGACTGGGACCATTCCACTCAACTGGAGCTGGTGATCTGGGGTGCGCCCTTGCTGATTATCATTGCTCTGGGGCTCATCACCTGGATCAGCACACATACGCTGGACCCTTATCGCAAGTTGTCACGCCTGGATGAAAACCGCCCTCTTCCTGCCGATGCGAAGGTCCTCAACGTCGAGGTTGTCGCACTGGACTGGAAATGGCTGTTCATCTATCCAGACCTTGGCATTGCCACAGTCAATGAGCTGGCAGCACCCGTCGATGTGCCTGTGCGCTTCAAGATTACTGCATCGAATGTCATGAACTCCTTCTTCATTCCCGCACTGGCTGGTCAGATTTATGCCATGCCAGGCATGCAGACGACGCTCAATGCCGTGATTAACAAGCCGGGTGAATTCGATGGTTTTTCAGCCAACTATAGCGGTGCAGGTTTCTCTGGCATGCACTTCAAGTTCCATGGCATGAGCACGCAGAATTTTGAACAATGGGTACAGGCTGCCAAAGCCAAAACCCTGACACTGGACCGCAAGACTTATCAGCTACTGGAAAAGCCCAGCGAGCGTGAGCCGGTACGTCACTACGCCAGCGTCGATGCAGATTTATATCATGCCATCCTGAATCGCTGTGTAGCTGCGGGTGAAGTGTGCATGGACAAGATGATGATGAACGACGCCAAGGCAAATGCCAGAGCCTATGCCGCATCTGAAGCAAAACGCGATTTCACCAATTTATTCACGCAACGCCTGGCACAAGACAACGCAGCACGCATAGCACGCTTGTCCGCCACTCTGGACGCTGACATTTGCAAAACATCTCCAGAAGCATCTCCTCTTATCATCGGAAATAAATGATGCAAGACCATATCGATTTGACGAAGCTGATCTTCGGCCGTCTCTCATGGGAAGCGATTCCCTTTCATGAACCTATCCTGCTTGCGACCTTTGCCGCTGTCGCACTCGGTGGCATTGCGCTGCTTGGTGCGCTGACGTATTTCCGTGTCTGGGGCATGTTGTGGCGTGACTGGTTTACCAGTATCGATCACAAAAAGATAGGCATCATGTATGTGATTTTTGCCATAGTGATGCTGTTGCGCGGCTTTGCCGACGCCCTCATGATGCGACTGCAACAGGCAATCGCATTTGGTGATACTGCAGGTTTCTTGCCACCACATCACTATGACCAGATCTTTACCGCGCATGGCGTGATCATGATCTTTTTCGTGGCGATGCCGCTGGTGACTGGCCTGATGAACTATGTCGTGCCACTGCAAATCGGTGCGCGCGACGTGGCTTTTCCTTTCCTTAACAATTTCAGCTTCTGGATGACAGCCTTTGGCGGCGGCCTGGTGATGGTCTCGCTGTTCGTGGGTGAATTTGCCCGTACTGGCTGGCTGGCATATCCACCGCTGTCTGGCATCATGTCCAGCCCGGATGTGGGTGTTGATTACTATATCTGGTCATTGCAGATCGCCGGTGTCGGTACTTTACTGTCGGGTATCAACCTGATCGCCACCATCATTAAAATGCGCGCACCTGGCATGACGATGATGAAGATGCCGGTGTTTACCTGGACTGCACTGTGCACCAACGTACTCATCGTTGCAGCTTTCCCTGTATTGACTGCGGTATTGGGCATGCTGTCGCTCGATCGTATGTTCGGCACCAATTTCTTCACCAATGATCTGGGCGGCAACGCCATGATGTATGTGAACCTGATCTGGATCTGGGGTCATCCTGAGGTTTATATCCTGGTCTTGCCTGCGTTTGGTGTGTTTTCTGAAATCGTCTCGACCTTCTGTAGCAAGCGTTTGTTTGGCTATACCTCCATGGTATATGCAACCGTGGTGATTACGATTTTGTCTTACCTGGTATGGCTGCATCACTTCTTTACGATGGGGTCAGGCGCGAGTGTCAATTCATTCTTCGGCATTACGACCATGATTATCTCCATCCCTACCGGAGCGAAGATATTCAACTGGCTGTTCACGATGTACCGTGGCCGTATCCGCTTTGAATTGCCAATGCTGTGGACCATAGGTTTCATGATCACTTTCGTCATCGGTGGTATGACAGGTGTCTTGCTGGCCGTGCCGCCTGCTGACTTCGTTTTGCATAACAGTTTGTTCCTGATTGCCCACTTCCATAATGTCATTATCGGTGGTGTGCTGTTCGGTATGTTCGCAGGTATCAACTACTGGTTCCCTAAAGCTTTTGGCTACAAACTCGATGATTTCTGGGGTAAATGCTGCTTCTGGTTCTGGACCATAGGCTTCTATTTCGCTTTCATGCCTTTGTATGTACTGGGCCTGATGGGTATCACAAGACGCTTGAGCCATTTTGAAGATCCATCTCTGCAAATCTGGTTCCAGATCGCAGCTTTCGGTGCCGTCCTGATTGCCCTGGGTATTGCGTCTTTCATCATCCAGTTATATGTCAGCTTCAAGCGCCGCGCATCCCTGCGTGACTTTACGGGTGACCCATGGGGTGGCCGTACACTGGAATGGTCTACATCCTCGCCACCAGCGCCATATAACTTTGCCTTTACACCCAAGGTGTATGACAACGATGCCTGGGCTGATATGAAGAGCAATCAATACAGCAGGCCAACGGATGGTTTTGTACCTATACACATGCCCAAGAATACCGGTGCTGGCTTCATCATCGCCTTGCTGAGCGCGGCATGTGGCTTTGCTTTGATCTGGCAAATGTGGTTGCCAGCCATCCTCGGCTTTGTTGCCATGATGGCGGCCATCATCGTCCATACCTTTAATTACAAGCGCGATTACTATATCCCTGTTGCCGATGTGATCCGCACAGAAGATGAACGTACTCGCCTGCTAGGTGCCAGCCATGTCTAATACCGCAACTTTCCCCAACGAGGGCACGAACTTGAATACCGGTGCAGCTTCGCAGCCTGTCAAACATGTCAGCAGCGATTTCTATGTCAAGGAACACCATCCGGAAAACGGCACCCTGCTCGGCTTCTGGCTTTACCTGATGAGCGATTGCCTGATCTTCGCCTGCCTGTTTGCCACCTATGCGGTACTGGGTCGTAACTATGCAGGTGGCCCTACAGGCGCAGAATTATTTGACCTGCCGCTGGTTGCCATCAATACCTCCCTGCTGTTGTTATCTTCCATCACGTATGGCTTTGCCATGCTGGAAATGCAGCGCAAGCGCGTGAAAGCCACCTTGATCTGGCTGGCCATCACTGGCTTGCTGGGTGCCGGTTTTATCAGCCTGGAATTGTATGAATTTGCCCACCTGATACATGAAGGTGCAGGCCCACACCGCAGCGGCTTTTTGACGTCTTTCTTTGCGCTGGTTGGTACGCATGGCTTGCACGTGACTTTCGGTATTATCTGGCTGATTACCCTGATGTTCCAGATAGGTCGTCATGGCCTGACTCCTGAAAATGGCAGGCGACTGATGTGCCTGTCCATGTTCTGGCATTTCCTGGACGTGATCTGGATCGGTGTATTTACCTTTGTTTATTTGATGGGAGTCTTGCCATGAGCGCACACCAAGAACACATGGCGCATGGTCATGGCGATCATCATGATGGTCACCACGATGATCATCACGGCCACCATGACCACATGCACGCCAATCATGGCAGCCTGAAAGACTATGCAACAGGATTTATCCTGGCTGTGATTTTGACCGCTATCCCCTTCTGGCTGGTCATGGACAAAGTCATGAACAAATCAAGTACTACAGGCATAGTCCTGCTGGTATTTGCAGCAATACAGATCGTCGTGCACATGGTGTATTTCCTGCACATGAATAGCAAATCCGAAGGTGGCTGGACCATGCTGGCCCTGCTGTTCACAGGCATGCTGGTATTTATCATGATGAGTGGATCACTGTGGGTGATGTACCATTTGAATCACAATATGATGCCCGGCATGATGCATGAGATGGAAACAAAGCCGCAGTCCATCAATGCCGCACCCATGCCTATGTCCAGGCCTGCTGCGCAATTGACGCCGGCAGCAACATCAGACGTAGTACCGGCAGAGGTAGTACCAGCGTCCAGTACCGCAGCGGACGCTAGCAAGCCTATACCTTCCATGCAATGAATCAGCTGGAACCAGGAATGGCAAGCAAGGAGGCTGATCTGCCGTCAAACGCAGCTCAGCCTGAACACCCTTCTCGCCATTCCCGCTTATTCAGGCTAGCTTTCACTACCTGCATGCTGTTGATTTTTGCAGGCTTTATTTCACTGGGCACCTGGCAAGTACTGCGCCTCCAGTGGAAACTCGATCTGATAGAACGGGTTGATCAGCGTGTGCACGCAACGCCCGTGCCTGCGCCCGGCTTTCCAGCATGGTCACACATCACTGCAAGCGCGGACGAGTATCGCCATGTACAGGCTAGCGGTGTTTTTTTGCATGAGAAAACTATACTGGTCCTAGCATCCACAGAATTGGGTGGCGGCTTTTGGGTCATGACGCCCCTGGCGCTGGCAGACCAGACTGTCATCCTGGTCAACCGTGGGTTTATCCCGGAAAAAATGGCGGCATCTTACAGAGCATCATCAGAAAAAGATCGCCTCTCTACATCTGACACCAGCACCATCCAGGTCACTGGCCTGCTGCGTATGACAGAGCCCGGCGGAGGTTTTTTGAGGAAAAATGATGCAGCTGGCAATCGCTGGTATTCACGCGATGTGAGCGCCATTACAGCTGCAACTGGCTTGGCCAGATCAGCACCCTTCTTTATCGATGCCGATGCAAGCCCGGCAAACAATGCCCCCTATTCCCCCTATGCCCAGCAAAATGAGGCTTCAGCCAACGCCCCTGTGGCAGGCTTGACCGTGATTCATTTTCACAACAGCCATCTAATTTATGCCCTGGTCTGGTTCTCGCTGGCAGCCATGACGGCAGCAGCCTGGGCCTATGTCATGCGGGATAGAAAGAATGTCAGCGCAGCCAATACAGGAAACACAGCATAAACCAGGCTGGAATTGCCAATTTAACATATAGCCCATGATCTGTTAGCATGCACTAAAAAGCACAATAACGGGACATGGCAAGCATGATAAGAAAAATACTTCTTCATCGTATCGGGCAAGGAATAGTGGCAAAAACCGCAACAAAAACACCAGAAAAACAGTCTGCCATCGCGATAGAGTATGAGAACTCAGCGGGCCACAAGAATATGCTGCAACTCATACAGTTGCGCTGGCTCGCTGTGTTTGGTCAGTTATCCACCATACTCATCGTCATGTTTGGATTTGGCATACACCTGCCCTTATTCAAAATGCTGGTGGTGCTCATCTGCCTGATAGGTTTTAATATTGCCAGCCATTTACGCTGGCATGAACGCGTCTATGTGACCAATAGCGAACTGGTTTTTGCCTTGCTGATCGACGTATTCAGCCTGACCGCACAATTGTATTTTGGTGGTGGCACATCGAATCCCTTTGCTTTTCTGTATCTCCTGCAAGTGATCTTAAGCGCTGTCTTGCTGGAAGCCTGGTCTACCTGGATCATCGTCATCATCACCAGTATCTGCCTGGCTGGGCTATCACTGTTTTCTGAGCCTCTGCCGCTGCCACCCGGTGAAAACGGCGGGCTATCGCGTTTATATGTCAGTGGCTTTGTGATTTGCTTTATGCTCAATGCTGCCCTGCTGGTGTTCTTTATCACCCGCATAGGTCACAACCTGCATGCACGGGATGCCCAGCTGGCCGATCTGCACCAGCGCTCAGTCGAAGAAGATCATATCGTGCGCATGGGTTTGCTGGCTTCTGGCGCAGCGCACGAATTGGGTACGCCACTGGCGACGCTCTCGGTCATCCTGGGTGACTGGCGACGCATGCCTGAGTTCAAGAAAAACCCCGAGCTGCTGGAAGAAATCAGTGAAATGGAAACGCAACTACAGCGCTGCAAAAGCATAGTCAGCGGCATCCTGCTATCTGCCGGGGAAGCGCGTGGCGAATCTGCTGTCAAAACCACGATCAATACCTTCCTGAATGATCTGACCAAAGAATTCATGTCTACCCGGACCATCGTGTTCTTTGCTTTCGATAATCTGATCAAAGAAGATATTCCCATCGTCTTTGATACCGCGCTCAAGCAAATGGTTTGCAACGTGCTTGATAATGCGCTGGAAGCCTCCCCGGACTGGCTAAGCATGGAAGCCAGGCATCAAGGCGAGTCATTGATATTTACCATCATCGATCGTGGGCCGGGTTTCGATCCAGACATCCTGGCGCGCATGGGAGAACCTTATCAGTCAACCAAGGGTCGCCCTGGCAGCGGACTGGGCTTGTTTTTTGTCGTCAACGTGGCGCGCAAGCTGGGTGGTCATATCACAGTATCCAATCGCGATGAGGGTGGGGCCATCGTACAATTGAGCCTGCCACTGTCGGCGATCATGCTTTAGGAAGCGCTGATTAAGCTATACGCGCCGCAATTTTGAGCCTGCGATGCTCGTTGTATAGTTGTAGCAAGCGCGTCCGGGTTGTCAATGCGTCAAACTAACAAAGACTTTACAATGTCACAAGAGCTGCTCAAAAGCTGCATAAGAGTTGAAATAGCAGCTCTGCTGCGCCTCATCGAAATACAGTGTTAACTTCAGGAATTTGTTCACTATGCCAGAAAATCGTCTGCTACTCATTATCGAAGACGATACTGCTTTTGCCCGTACACTGGGCCGTTCGTTTGAGCGGCGCGGTTACACTGTCTTACATGCAAGCAGCAAGGAAGATGCTGAAAAACTATTAACAGCTCATATGCCAGCTTACGCTGTGGTTGATTTGAAGTTGAATGGCCACTCATCCGGCCTGGCCTGCGTACAGCTTTTGCATCAACACAATCCCGACATGTTGATCGTGGTACTCACAGGATTTGCCAGTATTGCAACTGCGGTCGAAGCGGTCAAACTGGGTGCTTGCCAATACCTGTCTAAACCCTCCAACACCGATGATATTGAAGCTGCCTTTGGCCATATCGCCGGTACGGCAGAGGTAGAAATTACCAATCGCTCCACTTCCATCAAAAATCTGGAATGGGAAAGAATCCACGAAGTATTGGCCGAAACCGACTTTAATATTTCTGAAACAGCGCGCAGACTAGGCATGCATAGACGCACGCTGGCACGCAAGCTGGAAAAACAAAGAATTAAATAAATTGCCCCTATATTTTTAACAACAAAACAATAGGGGCTGTCAGAGGAAAATCAGTAAATACCAGCTTCACCAGGATTACTCTATAATCCGCCCTTCAATTGAAAGGAAACACCATGAAAATGCGCATCAAAAGACGTCATCTGAATTTTGGACGTATGTACAACCACCAACTGGCTGCTGTGCTGGAAGCTGCATTTGAAGAATTCAGAAGCAATTTCAGTGAGCAAGGTGCATCCATGGCCGATTCCATAGATGCCTTGCAAGATCTGGGTGCCAGCTATCGCAACTTCAAGAAATTTGCCCTGCGCTTCGCCAAGGCACATTAATCTTCGCGTCATCAAATAAGCGCCATTCCCCCGTAGGAGCGGCTTCAGCCGCGAACAAACTGTGCAAACATTCCAGAATTGTTCGCGACTAAAGCCGCTCCTACCCTCCCCCCTGCCCTGCCTGTTGCGCAAAAATCTGTATCTTTTTTGCGGCATTGTTCGAGAGTAGCATTTTCTCTCCTTGCATAAACAGAGCCTCCCATGAAACTGTATCCCTTATTCCTGCTGATGGCCGCAGCCACCGTATTCAGCCCCGGTCCTGGTGTGGTCATGACACTGACAAATGCCTCGCGTTATGGCATGCGTGGTACTTTTGGAGGTATCCTGGGTATTGCTTTTGGTGCACTGATCGTTGCGGCAATTTCTGCTACCAGTGTGGGTGTCATTCTGGCGGCGTCCGCCACTGCATTTACCGTACTCAAGCTGCTGGGCGCGGCTTACCTGATCTTCCTGGGCATCAAACTCTGGCGTGCCCCGGCATTTCGTTTCACTGAAGGCAATGCGCATGAAGCGAGTTTCAAGAAGCGTTTCCTGGAAGGTCTGTCTTTGCAAATAACCAATCCCAAGGCAATTTTTTTCTTCTTGTCGATTTTCCCGCAATTCATTGATCCTGGCATGAGCTATGGCTTGCAGTTTGCTGTACTGGTCATGACTTATAGTAGCCTGATTGTCGTCATCCATAGCAGCTACGCAATTTTCGCCCACCGTGCCAAGTCCTGGCTGACTTCAGAAAAAGGTGGTTCGTCCATGAATAAAATCGGAGCCGTCACCTTTGTATTTTTCGGTTGTGCTCTGGCGGGTGCCAGGCGCACGGTATAAATCCCGCTGCCCATCACGACATTGCTGTGCAGTGCACAAGTGCGGCACAGCAACAGAGTCCCCTCTTCTTGACATTTGATAACAAGTACTACTGATGATTTCTGCTAGCATCAGGGATGCACATGGCATCGATAGAAATGAGATGCCTTGCGGATAAAGCCAGTTACTGGCAAAACAGCATGGTTTGTTTCTCCCGCATCACTCACCTGCAGAGGTAGGCATGTCAACCAGACGCATAGGGATGTCTGACATCGTCATAGGGCAAGCCTTGCCTTGGGATGTGTATGGCAGTGATGGCAGTCTCTTATTGCGCAAGGGTTTTATAGTCACCAATGCCGGTCAGGTATCGGCCCTGGTAGAACGCGGACTGTTCGCCGATACCGGCAAATCTGAAGCCAGCCAGCGCGATGGCAAAACAGTAGAAAAAGCCAGCGAAGCCCCCTCCGTCGTGCGTACCATCAATACCGTGCGTACAGAATTACGCAGGCTGGTCTACAACCTCAGCACGGAAGCAGATGTGCCAGCCCAACTGATTTCCTTGACCAAGAAAATGGGTGCTGCGGTTTTCATGGCCCCGGATGTAGCCCTGGGTTGCATCCTTTTGAACCAGGATGATAATTACGGCCCACGCCATTCTGTCGATACCGCAGTCGTTTCCTTGCTGATCGCCCGCACCCTGAAAAAACCTGCCGATGAAATGCTCTTGCTGGCCGCTGCTGCGCTGACCATGAATGTCGCCATGCTGAGACAGCAAGAGAAGCTGCAAGAAAAAAGTGAAACCCTGAATGCGGCAGAACAGGAATTGATTTCCCAGCACCCGGAAGCAGGCGTCAGCATGCTGCGTGCTGCCGGTGTGGATAATGAAGACTGGCTGTCCTGGGTTTTGCATCATCATGAAAGTGAAGATGGCAGTGGCTATCCCGCCAGGAAAACCAGTGCTGATATCCCGCAAAATGCCAAGATCATTTCACTGGCTGACCGTTATTGTGCGCGTGTCTGCGCCCGCAGCTACCGCAAGTCCATGCTGCCCAATGCAGCCTTGCGCGATATCCTGGTAGAAGGCAAGACCAAGATAGATCCCATGCTGGTCACTGTCTTCATCAAGGAACTGGGCACTTATCCCATAGGCACTTTCGTCAGGCTGGAGAGTGGTGAAACTGCCGTCGTGACAGGCAAAGGTGAGACCACGACTACACCTTTTGTACATGCCTTGCTGGGCCCACGTGGCACGCCTCTTTCCATGCCGCTCAAGCGCGACACCCAAAAGCCCCTGATGGCCATACGCGAGGTCTTGCATCGCGATCAGGTACCCATCAAGTTCACCATGCGCCATCTATGGGGTGATATTGCCAGATTATGACACGCAGGCTGACACCAGCATGGCTGGCCAGCCTCTCACTCACGAGCAACAACTAGCGATCATCATGAACAACGATTTCCCTGAGTCTGCCCAAGCTGGTAGCGACGAAAGTTTTGAAGACTTGAACAGATCCGACTATCGCAGCCTGGTTTATTTGTATTTTTCCGATGCTGATGCGGCATTACAATTGGCGACGACGCTGGAAATGTATCATCACGAAGTAGTCTGTTTTGAAGAGGCAGATGAGTTGCAATCTGCCATTCTGGTCAGATTACCGCAAGCCCTGGTGGTTGATGTGGATAGCCCGGCGGGTCAGGCCACGAGAAAGAAAATGGGTAACCGTATTATTAGTAATTTCCCCATTATTTACGTTTCAGCCATCGATGATTTCATGCAAAGGCTGGCGGCGGTCAGGGAAGGCGCAGCAGCTTATTTTCTAAAACCCCTGGATGTCGAAGCCCTGAGTGCCAAGATAGATGAAAAAATCGCCAAGAACGAAGTGCTGGCCTACCGCATCCTGGTCGTGGATGATGATGAAATGCTGGCCAGTTATTACGATGCCATACTCAGCAGCGCAGGCATGCATGTGAAAGCAATCAACGACCCAAGCGAAATTCTTGATGCCCTGAAAAAATTCAAGCCTGAGCTGGTGCTGACAGACTTGAATATGCCGGTCTGCAATGGCCTGGAAATGGCGCAGATCATACGGCAAAACAATCGCTACCTTGATATCCCTATCGTCTTTCTATCGACAGAAATAGAAAAGGAAATGGTCGCCATAGAAACCGGCGCGGATGACTTTCTAGGCAAACCCATAGACCCGGAAAAACTGATTGCTACGATAGCCAGTCGGGCAGAACGTTACCGCAATCTGCGCAAGAAAAGATAGGTTGGTTCAATCTATGGGCAGACCACTGACTGGCTTGATTTCTTCCATGCATATCATGGACCGTAAAGAGGCAACGCCTGGCACCTGCATCAGGGTATCCGTCAGGAATTGTGACAGGCTTTTCAAATCACTAGCAACGACTTTTAGTATGTAATCAAAGTCGCCAGAGATGGTGTGGCATTCTATGATTTCTGGGAAAGCCTTCAATTGCCGCTCTACCTCACGCACATTGCGAAACTGCTCCCGATCCAGTGACAAATTGACAAAAGCCATCACCCCCAGGCCCAGCGCTTCTGGCGCAACCTGCGCTACATAGGCACGTATCACCCCTTTTTCTTCCAGTGTCCTGACTCTGCGCAGGGTTTGTGGTGCCGACAAATGTATACGCTCGGCCAAGCTTAAATTACTCATGCGTCCGTCTTGTTGCAAATGGCGCAAGATGCTGCGGTCATACACGTCCATTTTCATCTCCCGATTTCATCCTGGTTTTCAGGATATTTTGTCATTTTCGTTAAATGAGAAATTTAAACACATTATTTAATTAAATATGAAACTTAATTTCTATTTACATGAAATTTACATCTTATTTAGCAATCTATTTCTTTGCCCGGCTGGCTACAATGGTTAACAGAATACATAGCACAACAGGTGCGCAAGAGCCTGATGCGAAATGGGTCTGGTGGATTTCAGCAAGCTTTGCCCTTCTCGCAAGGAGCAACTTAGAAGTCTCGCAACATCAGGAAAACCAGGGTGATTTCGCAATAGCCTCTCAAATGTGTTCCCGCAAGTCCTTTTGGACTTACGCAAAATTGTCCCAGCAAGGCGTAGCGACGAAGACAGTCTTTAGTACGCGGCTCCTAGGAGAAGCGCTGCAACGCAGCTGGGGCGGTTTTGCGAAAGTCCAACTTTAAAAACATACGGAGAACAACATGGTGACCTTCATCGGCACAAAAGAACTGCAAAATCACTTGAAAAAGACCAGGCTGGAAGATGCCATTGCGCGTCTGGCTGGCATGATCAAGGAAGATTATTTGCGCTGGCATTCATTCGACAAATCAGCAAGGGTAGCTAACCATTCAGACGTGGGTGTCATAGAACTGATGCCTATCTCTGACGGTAGCCAATACTCCTTCAAATACGTCAATGGTCACCCAAAAAACACCCAGGCTGGTTTGTTGACGGTAACTGCCTTTGGCGTACTGGCTGATGTAAATACCGGCTATCCTCGCCTGTTATCAGAACTGACACTGACAACCGCCATACGCACTGCCGCCACTTCCGCCCTGGCGGCTACCTATATGGCCAGACCAGATAGCCGTGTCATGGCATTGATAGGCAATGGTGCGCAAAGTGAGTTCCAGGCAGTAGCCTTTCATGCCATGCTGGGCATCAAGGAGTTGCGTGTATATGACATAGACCCTGCAGCAACTGACAAATTAATTCATAATTTGCGTATGTATCCAGAATTACGCGTGATACGCGCCAATTCCACTGCCGAGGCAGTCAAGGGCGCGGACATCGTGACCACGGTGACAGCAGACAAAACCAATGCCATCATACTGACCCCGGACATGATAGAACCGGGCATGCATATCAATGGCGTAGGCGGTGATTGCCCAGGCAAGACAGAATTGCATGCAGATATTTTAAGTAAGGCACACGTGGTGGTGGAATATGAACCACAATCGCGTATAGAAGGCGAATTGCAGCAAATGCCGGCGGACTTCAAGGTAACCGAGTTGTGGACTATCCTGGCAGGCAATGCCACTGGTCGCAGTAATGCAGAGCAAGTGACGGTATTTGATTCTGTAGGTTTTGCGCTGGAAGATTTTTCTGCCATGCGTTATCTGGAAAAATATGTCATGCAGGCCAATTCACCGGTACTGGATCTGATACCTGAAATGATGAACCCGAAAGACCTGTTTGGTATGGGAATGGCAGCAACAAGCACAAATGTTGCCAGCCCTGCCCGTAGCAATACAGAATGTGCAGTACCAATAAACGCCTGAAGTCTATCCTGACAGGGCATTACACTAGAAACGAATGAAAACCATTTCCTTAATTGGAGCGCCTACCGATGTAGGCGCAAGCGTCAGAGGCGCGGGCATGGGGCCCGACGCATTACGTGTGGCTGGCCTGAACGAGGCATTAACGGCACGCGGCTTGAAAGTCATCGACCATGGCAATTTGCATGGTCCTGCCAATCCCTGGGAACAACCAGTGAATGGCCTGCGCCACCTGAAAGAGGCGATAGACTGGAACCAGGCCGTGTATGATGCCGTCGACAAGGCCTTGCGAGATGGCCACATGCCCATGATGCTCGGTGGTGATCATTGTCTGGCGATAGGTTCCATCAGTGCGGTGGCAGCACATTGCCGCCGCGTTGGCAAGAAGCTGCGCGTACTGTGGTTTGATGCGCATGCCGACAGTAATCTATCGACTATCAGCCCTAGCGGTAATATCCACGGCATGCCGGTCGCCTGCCTCATGGGTCACGGTCCTAAAGAGCTGATCAACTATAGCGGCCAGACGCCCGCTATACAACCGACTGACATCCGCCTGATAGGCATACGCAGTGTCGATGATGGCGAGCGTAAGTTCATCCATGAAATGGGTATGCAGGTATTCGACATGCGTTATATCGATGAATACGGTATGCGCAATGTCATGTCTTCAGTGCTGGCCAATCTCGATAGCAATACCCATTTGCATGTGAGTTTTGATCTGGATTGTCTGGACCCGGGCATCGCCCCTGGAGTAGGCACTGCCGTACTCGGCGGCCCCAGCTACCGCGAAGCACAATTGTGCATGGAAATGGTGGCAGACACCGGCTTGATGGCTTCACTGGATGTAGTGGAACTCAACCCCGCCCTGGATGTGCGCAACCAGACTGCGGTACTGGCAGTAGATCTGATAGAAAGCCTGTTCGGCAAATCCACCCTGGTCAGGATGTAAGAAGGTAATTTTTTACAAACGACTCACAACAAGAAAAAACGCATGGCAAGCCATGCGTTTTTTTATTTCCTGGATGGTGCTGAGGAAGTTCTTGCTGTAGAAACATATGCCAGCCCTTTCAGACTCTCAGCCGCAATTTCGTTTTGCATCCGATCACTTTCCACTTTTCTTTTTTGAGCATCAGCCACGATAAATTCTTCTGTCGTCTGTTTCCAGGCACGCTGTTTTTGATCGATGTCTACCGCAATCTTGCTTGCATCGCTGGAAATGGCTGTGTACTTCTTATCCATCAAGGCAGTCGCTTGAGCAACTTCAGCATCATTCATCAAGACACTGACGCTTTTTGGAATCGCTGCACCAGCTGGCAAGGATAAATTAAAATTGCTGACAAAGCGGTTATAGCAAGCATGCCATGCATCAACACTGGCACTGATGGTCTTGATTTCTTCTATGGTTTTTGAAACGGCAGGGATACTTGGCTGTACGCAATTAAATTTGCTAAGACTGACATCGCGACCATCAAAACCTGTCGTGTAATAACTGATTTCGGCAGCCTTGACCTGACGTTCCTGTATTACAGCCTGGAATTGTTGCGCTTTCTTTTGCCCATTGTCTGCAGCTTTTTTGAACCACAAGCCCGCAGTATTTACATCAGCCTCTACACCGTCACCAAACCAGTAGATTTCACCCAGCATTTCCTGTGCGTCAGGATTACCGGACTGTGCCAGTTTGCTGTAAAGCTGTATGGCCCGGGAATAATCCTTGTTAGCATAAAAGCGGGCTGCGTCACTCATATCATCCGCATAAGCCGCGAACGAAGCTAGTAATAATAGGATAGGCAATTTCTTCATCATCAGTCTCCATTGGATTTTGCGTCAGACTCATACCAAACACCAATAAACATAATAGCAATAAAATTAATTTATTACCATTTACTTGTTATTATTTTTTATAGCAAGTTCAATCATTTATTTTTCAGGCTTGGCAGCAGGTTCTGACCATATTTGCCTGGCATGCCATCTTTATTACAAGCTTATAACTTGCTTATCATCTACCTTTTATTGTTCTTGCTCATCGTCAACAACTGAGCTTAATCACGCACTAGCATAGTAACAATGTTTAGATATACAGGGGTCTATACCAAAGTAGTAAAAAAAAGCCCGACTGAATAAACAATCGGGCTTTTTGCAGCAAGAGGCAAATTGCTTATTCTACGGCCTTGACCATATCTTCTATGACTTTCTTGGCATCGCCAAACACCATCATGGTTTTATCCATGTAGAACAATTCATTGTCCAGACCTGCATAGCCAGAAGCCATGGAGCGCTTGTTGACGATGACGGTCTTGGCTTTGTAGGCTTCCAGGATAGGCATGCCAGCGATAGGCGATTTAGGATCTTTGGCCGCAGGATTAACCACGTCATTCGCACCCAGTACCAGCACCACGTCGGCCTGACCAAATTCGCTATTAATGTCTTCCATCTCGAATACCTGGTCATACGGTACTTCAGCTTCTGCCAGCAAGACATTCATGTGACCAGGCATGCGCCCTGCCACAGGGTGAATTGCATACTTCACGGTAATACCTTTGTGCGTGAGTTTTTCTGTCAGTTCTTTCAGGGCATGCTGGGCACGTGCTACCGCCAGACCATAGCCAGGAACGATGATGACAGTCTCGGCATTGCCGAGCAGGAAAGCCACGTCATCAGCAGAACCGGATTTGACGGTACGCTGTGCCTGGTCACCGGTAGCAGCGGCAGCAGCTTCGCCACCAAAACCACCCAGTATCACGTTGAAGAAAGAACGGTTCATCGCCTTGCACATGATGTAAGACAGGATGGCACCGGATGAACCCACCAGCGAACCGGCAATGATGAGCATGGAGTTATTCAGCGAGAAACCGATACCCGCAGCAGCCCAGCCAGAATAGCTGTTCAGCATTGATACCACCACCGGCATATCAGCACCACCGATAGGGATGATGATGAGCACACCCAGCACAAAAGCCAGGGCAGTCATGATGATGAAAGGTGTCCAGCTTTGCGTGACGCAGAAGGCAATACCGCAACCCAGCATCGCAATTGCCAATACCAGGTTCAACTGATGTTGGCCACTGAAGCTGACTGGCGCGCCCTGGAACAAACGGAACTTGTACTTGCCCGACAATTTACCAAAGGCGATGACAGAACCAGAGAAGGTAATCGCACCGACAAAAGTACCGATAAACAATTCCAGGCGGTTACCGAAAGGAATAGGCTGGTCTCTTGCGACGATATTGAATACCCAGGGTTCAGACACAACCGCCACGGCGATACACACCGCGGCCAAACCGATCAATGAGTGCATCGCTGCGACCAGTTCCGGCATCTTGGTCATTTCTACGCGTTTGGCCAGCGTCGCACCTATGCCGCCACCAACGATGACGCCAATGGCAACCAGGCCGTAACCCAGACCTGCACCAGCACTTTCGTTTTTCAGCTTGACGATCAGGGCGATGGTAGTCGCGACTGCGATTGCCATGCCTATCATGCCAAAGCTGTTACCACGACGTGCGGTGGAAGGATGGGACAAACCTTTGAGGGCCTGGATAAAGCAAACGGATGCGATCAGATACAGCATCGTTACCAGATTCATGCTCATTATTTGCCCTCCTTGTCAGCATGGGCAATCGCTTTAGGCTCTTTTTTCTTGAACATTTCCAGCATCCTCTGGGTGACCAGAAAACCGCCGAATACATTCACTGCCGCAAGAGCCACAGCTGCCGTGCCCATGACCTGGGCCAGTACGCCCTCAGTCAAACCGGCGGCCAGCATGGCACCGACGATGATGATGGCAGAAATGGCATTGGTCACCGCCATCAAAGGCGTGTGCAGAGCTGGTGTTACTGTCCACACCACATGGTAACCGACATAAATTGCCAGCACGAAGATGATGAGATTGGTAAGGGTATGACTAACTTCCATGATGTCCTCTCTTTAATTGGATTGAGACATGCAAAGCGTGACATAGGCAAGCAAGGCGCTACACTCTGCCTGCCCCTGCTACCTTATTTATACTCTTTGATACTGGTGATCTGATTCTTGCCATTCACGAAAACGACATTCGGTTTATACGCTTTTGCTTCTTCTTCAGTCATAGGCGCATAGGTACAGATAATCATCAAATCGCCCAGTTGTACGCGGCGGGCTGCAGCGCCATTGAGTGAAATTTCACCGCTGCCACGTTTGCCCTTGATGGCATAAGTGGAGAAGCGTTCACCGTTGTTGACGTTATACAGCTCTATCTGTTCGTTTTCGATGATGTTGGCAGCGTCGAGCAGATCTTCATCTATACCGCACGATCCTTCGTAGTGCAGGTCACACTGGGTTACAGTTGCGCGATGAATTTTGGCGCGGAGCATATTTCTTTGCATGGTCTTTCTACTTTCTGATACTTAAAAAAATCTTAAAACTTAAATCTTTAATCTACTGCTTATTTCTTCAGGACTTCGCCGGCTGAGCACACCAGGGTGGCAGCGATGATTTCATCTTCACGGTTAATCGCCAGTGCGGCATCCTTGTCGATGATGAGCTTCAAAAAGTCCAGCACATTGCGAGAGTACAGTGCCGATGCATCAGCCGCCACCAGGGTTGCCAGATTAGGCTCGCCGATGATGTGTACACCATATTTGGTGACCGTCTTGTTGAGTTCAGACAGAGGGCAATTACCACCCTGCTCTACCGCCATGTCGACGATGACTGAGCCTGGCTTCATGGCCTTGACGGTTTCTTCCGAGATCAGGATAGGTGCCTTGCGGCCTGGGATCAGGGCGGTCGTGATAATGATGTCAGCCTGTTTGGCGCGTTCATGCACGAGAGCAGCCTGTCTTTCCATCCACGCTGCTGGCATGGAGCGGGCATAGCCGCCTACGCCTTTGGCGATTTCGCGTTCTTCATCGGTTTCGTAAGGCACGTCGATGAATTTCGCGCCCAGGGATTCAACCTGTTCCTTGACGGGTGGGCGTACATCCGATGCTTCAATCACGGCCCCCAGGCGCTTGGCCGTGGCAATCGCTTGCAGACCGGCCACACCTACGCCCATGATCAGCACGCGTGCGGCCTTGACTGTGCCCGCCGCCGTCATCAGCATAGGCATGAAGCGCTGATAGGTATTGGCGGCCAGCATAACGGCCTTATAACCGGCGATATTCGCTTGCGAAGACAAGACGTCGAGCGACTGCGCACGGGTAATGCGCGGTGCAGCTTCGAGTGCAAATGCGGACAGGCCGTGTGTGGCCATGGCCGCAATATTGTCTGCGTCAAAAGGATTGAGCATGCCTACCAGCACCGTGCCTGATTTCATCAGGGCACGTTCTTCTGCATTGGGGGCGCGTACTTTCAAGACCAGTTCAGCGCCCAGCGCATCAGCGGCTGTGCCGATTTGCGCACCGGCAGCCTGGTAGGCCTCATCAGTAATACTGGATGCCACGCCAGCACCAGACTGCACGATCACCTGGTGTTTGGCTGCGACATATTTTTTTATCGTTTCTGGGGTTGCCGCAACACGCGTCTCCCCCGGCCGTGACTCGGCGGGTATGCCGATTTTCATAGATTTGCTCCCTCTTTAGTGTGAATACTGGTGTAACAATTTCGCGCTATCACGGTCAAGGGTAAGCTCTGGCCGCGCCATTATTTTTTGCTGATGCAGGTAAATCACTTTCTTACCCGAATCTTACATTTGATATTCGACAACGATATTACACGCAAAATGTTTTTTAGCACAACCGTTCACTTTTTTATGTTTTATGCAAATATCTGTGCAGAAATCGGCCTCACACGTCCTGCACCCGCTTAAAAAAGTAAATTATTTCCTTTAAAAACAGTCACTTGAAAACAAAGCCAGCGCTCGCGCCAGTTTGGTGCAAATTAAAAATAACAGACATTCATTACAATAAGCAGGCATAGATAAATTACGCATTAGCTAATTCGCTCTCAAATTTGCTGGTTTGCCACACAAAATTTGACGGCAAAGTAAAATGTCGGACTTACTGAGAGAAGCCATGTCTGCCATTTGGAAACCATCCGTCACTGTAGCCGCAATCATAGAGTGCGACCAACAGTTTTTCATGATAGAAGAAGAAACTATTGAGGGCGTACGCATCAACCAGCCCGCTGGTCATCTGGACCCGGATGAAAGCCTGATCGAGGCTGTCATCCGCGAAACACTGGAAGAAACTGCCCACGACTTCACGCCAAGCGCATTAATAGGCACTTATCTGTCACGTTTTATTTCACCCAAGACGGGTGAGGCAGTCACCTACCTGCGTTTTGCCTTTACCGGCGAGCTGGGTGCAGCACAAGACCGCGTCCTGGATACTGGCATACTGCGCACAGTGTGGATGAGCTATGACGAACTCGTGGCAAGCCAGGACAGGCATCGCAGCCCTCTGGTCATGCAATGCATAGAAGATTATTTGCAGGGCAAGCGCGCGCCGCTGTCCCTGTTGTTTACCCATCCAAGCGCACTTGGAAACTTGGAACCGCAAAAATGAGCAAGAAAAAAGTAGTGATAGGCATGTCTGGTGGGGTTGATTCCTCTGTCTCGGCATGGCTACTGAAAGAACAAGGCTATGAAGTCATCGGCCTGTTCATGAAAAACTGGGAAGATGACGACGATTCAGAATACTGTTCTACCCGTGAAGACTGGATAGATGCGGTCAGCGTTGCCGATGTCGTCGGTGTCGATATCGAAGCCGTCAATTTCGCCAGTGAATACAAGGACCGTGTCTTTGCCGAATTCCTGCGCGAATACCAGGCTGGCCGCACACCCAACCCGGATGTGCTGTGCAATGCCGAAATCAAATTCAAGGCTTTTCTTGATCACGCCATGAAGCTGGGTGCCGATTACATCGCCACCGGTCACTATGCCCGTGTGCGCGAAATGAATGGTCAGTTCCAGTTAATGAAAGCTATCGACGCCAGCAAGGACCAAAGCTATTTCCTGCACAGGCTGAACCAGAAGCAACTGGCGAATACCCTGTTCCCGCTCGGTGAAATTCAGAAAACAGAAGTACGCAAGATCGCTGAGCAATTGCAATTACCGAATGCCAAGAAAAAAGATTCGACTGGCATCTGCTTTATCGGCGAGCGCCCTTTCCGCGAATTTTTGAACCGCTACCTGTCATACAAGCCCGGCAATATCCAGACGCCTGAAGGTGAAATCATAGGCCAGCACGTGGGCCTGAGTTTTTATACCCTGGGGCAACGTAAGGGTATAGGTATAGGCGGTATCAAGTCCCATCAAAATGCCGATGGCAGCAGCGATGCATGGTATGTCGCAAAAAAAGATGTAGAAGCCAATACCCTGTACGCCGTGCAAGGCCATGACCACCCCTGGTTATTATCTGCTGGTCTTGAAGCTGGTCAAGTCAGCTGGGTGGCAGGTGAAGCGCCGCAAGCAGGCGACCTGTCTGCCAAGACCCGTTACCGCCAGCCTGACGTGGCTTGTCATTTCAGCGGCGACAATGCGCGTTTTCAGCTGGACTTCCCGCAGGCGCAATGGGCTGTCACACCTGGCCAGTCTGCCGTCTTGTATGATGGCGATGTATGCTTGGGTGGCGGGATTATTGATCTTGCCAGTCGTGCTGATACCTGAAGTGGTCTTATCGCAAATACTTTCCCTGCATTTTGCCACCGCCCTGAAAACCCACTTTGCTGTGGGTTTTTTCATTTGAAAATGGCAAGTGAATGCAAACTTTGTGGTCACTAATTCGTTTAATTCTGACAATCTTTCTCCAGATACCATGATTAGCAAGCGTAAATCAAGGTAAATTCAGAACAAAATTTGAAGTATTTTGTTTATTCTGACAAATCTCCTAAATAGACCAATTTAACAAAAATATGCACGGAGAGAGACATTCATCGATTTGACACGATTCATTTCTTTACAATTTAAATCGATGAAATTATATTTACATTTCTATTTCACCGGAAAAGCCAGTCGATATGAATCGTCCTGATACGCAATCCCTGGGTGGTACTGTCAATGCACGCATAGGCAAGGTCTATATGAACTTGTCCAAAGCGCACAGAAAAGCAGCAGATTATGTGCTGTCGAATGTATTTCGATCAGCAACCATGTCTATCGATGAGCTGGCCAATGCCGTTGGCATCTCGGTGGCCACGGCCAATCGCTTTGCCAGGGCACTGGGCTTTGAAGGTTACCCGCAATTCCGTGCTGAACTGGTATATGGCTTTGAAGCCATGCTGGCACCGATAGATAATCTGCGCAGCGAAATCCAGCGCCCTGCCACCAGCACCGAAATCATTTCCGGCTCGCTCAATGAAGACATGGCCAATCTGGAAGCCACCCGTCGTGGATTATCTCCCGACTTGTGCAACCAGGCAGTCCGCCAAATCCTGAATGCAGAGAGAATTTACATCGTTGGCTATGGTGCCAGTGCCTTTCTGGCAGGCCTGATGGCGCATAGCCTGGACCCGTTTTGCAATACCGTGCAATCTACCCTGGGCTCAGGTGGCCCATCCAATGTTGCCAGACAGTTGTTCAAATACACAGAACGTGATCTGGTCATCGGTATCTCCTTTCCGCGTTATGCCGAAGATGTAGTGACTATCCTGCAGCAATTGCGTGACAAGGATGTACCCATACTGGCACTGACTGATGCGCCCAGCTCACCCCTGGCATCATTGGCTAACATTACCCTGTATGCGCAAACCCGGCGCAACTTTTCGCCCAATTCAGAGGGCGCAGCGCTGTGCCTGATAGAGGCCATCTGCAGTGCAGTCGCACACCAGGCCAAGGCGCCAGTACATGCAGCATCTGAAATGACCAAGTTCATGTTGCCCTGGCTGTATCAGGAACCCA
The DNA here is from genome assembly GCF_049340345.1 of Undibacterium sp. Di27W. Lineage (NCBI taxonomy): Bacteria > Pseudomonadati > Pseudomonadota > Betaproteobacteria > Burkholderiales > Oxalobacteraceae > Undibacterium > Undibacterium sp. Di27W. Next base: position 120,292 of record NZ_JBMPOS010000004.1, read on the forward strand.
ATGCCACCACCCGCAAACACCAGACAGCGGCAGCCAACAAGATCATCGACATGGACAGGCCAGCCTAAGATGGGCGCACCTGCCGCTATCGCCATCCACGGTGGTGCTGGCACGATCTTGCGCAGCAGCCTGACTGAGGAACAGGAAGCGCGCTATCTGGATGAGTTGCGATCTGTCGTCACTGCAGGTAATGAAGTATTGGCACAAGGTGGTAGTGCGCTGGATGCTGTGAGTCTGGCTGTCAGCCTGCTGGAAGATTGCCCACTTTTCAACGCAGGCAAAGGTGCAGTCTTCACCAACGCAGGCACGATGGAAATGGATGCATCCATCATGGATGGCAAAACCCGCCGTGCTGGCGCAGTAGCTTGCGTGCAGCATGTGCGCAATCCCATCAAGGCTGCCAGAGCCGTCATGGAACACAGCCCGCATGTCTTGATGGTGGGCAAAGGTGCAGAAGAATTCCTGCGCCAGCATGGCCTGGCATTTGAAGACAGCGCTTACTTTTACACCGAAGAGCGCCATGCGCAATTGCAACGCGCCCGGCAAGAGTCTGGTGTGCTGCTCGATCATGATGCAGCGAATTTGCTGATTTCTAAATCAGAACCTGCACCAATTGATCCCGACAAAAAATTTGGCACAGTAGGCGCAGTCGCGCTGGATCTGCATGGCAACCTGGCGGCTGCCACCTCCACTGGCGGCATGACCAACAAACTGCCTGGCCGCGTGGGCGACACTCCCATGCTGGGTGCCGGTTGCTATGCCCACAACCAGACTGCTGCCCTGTCTGCCACAGGCACGGGTGAAGCTTTCATGCGCAGCCTGGCGCTACATGATATCGCCGCGCAAATGCGATATCTGGGGCTCAGCCTGGAACAAGCCGCCAGCAATGTCGTCATGGATAAACTGCCCTTGTATGAAGGCCAGGGCGGCATCATAGGCATAGATGCATCCGGCAATATCGTCCTGCCCTTCAATACCGAAGGCATGTATCGCGCATATCAGCGTGTTGGTGAAGCTGCATTTGCAGCAATTTATGCGAGCTGAGAACACGCAAAATAAGTGGTAGTTTTGCCCTCCGATTACCGGGAACACTTACATAAAAAACACCTATACTGCGGGTGTTTTCATTCCCGGAGTTAACAAATCATGCGTAATTTTTTCCCCAAGTTTGCGGTCGGCCTGATCGTCTTGCTGGTCCTGTTCATCCTCAGTCCCTTCGCCACCATCCCCGCCGGTCATCGGGGTGTGCTGACGACATTTGGCAAACCCTCGGATGAGGTCTACAGTGAAGGCATACACTGGGTCTGGCCCATCGCCCAGAAAATGCAGAGAGTTTCCGTCGCCATACAAAAAGGCGAAGGTGAAGGCGATGCTGCTTCCAAGGACTTACAAACCGTGCACACCAAGATCGCCATTAACTATCACGTCAGGCCAGATGCAGTTGTCTCGATCTTTCGCGATCTTGGCAACGAGCCTGGCGAGCGCATCATCATCCCCAGTGTGCAAGAAGCGGTCAAGGCCGTGACTGCCCGCTTCACAGCCGAAGAATTGATTTCGCGCCGCTCACAAGTACGCGATGAAATCATTCTGGCCCTGAAAGAACGCATGGCCAGACATGGCCTGGTGGTCGATGAGTTTTCCATCGTCAATTTCAACTTCAGCCGTACCTTCAATGAAGCGATTGAAGCCAAGACCACCGCTGATCAATTGAAGATGAAGGCTGAGCGTGACCTGCAAAGGATAGAAGTCGAAGCCAAGCAAAAAGTATCCCGCGCCCGCGCAGAAGCCGAAGCACTGGCCCTGCAAAGACAGCAAGTCACACCAGAGCTGCTGCGCCTGCGTGAAACCGAGAACCAGGCCAAGGCCATAGAAAAATGGGATGGTCGCTTGCCGACCACAACTGGCGGTGCTATTCCTTTCATCAATATCGGTAAATAATCAAGAACAAACCAAGGATAAGCCAGCCATGTCAGATCAAAAATCATCCGCCCGCTTCACCGCGTTTTGCATACTCTTGCTGGTCATCTGGTATGTCATGGACAGCCCTGTCGATTTAAACCTGGACTGGAGTCCGGATGACTTTGACATCTTTTCTGACGCAGGCTTTACATTCGGTGGCATTGCAGTGGCGCTACTCGCCATCGTCTTCGCCATGGTCATGGCGGGCTTGGTAATTGCTGGCGTGTCATTCTTGCTGGTGGGTTTTGCGGTACTTATAGGCGGCTTGTTTTTGATGATCTTCTCACCGTTTTTATTGCCTTTATTGCTGCTGATTGTGGTGTTGGGGATTTTTAAGAGGAAGTCGCGGTAGAGATTGTTGTAGTTTGAAATGCGATTGAACTGGGTTTTTTGCTGTTGGGTTTGACTTTGAGGTTGCAATTGAGTTTGACTTTGAGGTTGCAGTTGTTTTTGACGTTTGCAGTTCCCATGTGTAGCCGCCATTTGTGCTGTACAGAAAATGGAAAAAGAAGAGCCGCTGTTTGAGCGAAGCGAGTTTCGGATCTTCCCATTTTTTGTACTGCACAAATGGGCACCCCGAAGGGGCGGCTACGCCTGGGTCGCCTTTCTTTGAATACTTACTTTGGCGACGCAAAGAAAGTATTTCGGCCGCCGGGCCGAGACCCGGCTTGGTTCTACGAAGGGCAATCGCTTTAATCAAAGTACGGTAATACAACGAACGCCACTGGAGCTCCAGCTCGGTACCCCCAGCTTTCATCGTGACGAATAAGGGCTTGATAAGCCCAGTGTTGGGCTGATAAAGCGTAGCCTAGCGAGGCCCGGCCCAACCTACGCGACTGTTGCTGTTGGGTTTGACTGTGGGGTTGCTGTTGTTTTTGACGTTAGCAGTTCCCATGTGTAGCCGCCATTTGTGCAGTACAGAAAATGGATTAAGAAGAGCCGCTGTTTGAGCCGCAGGCGAGTTTCGGATCTTCCCATTTTTTGTCCTGCACAAATGGGAACCCCGAAGGGGCGGCTATGCCTGGGTCGCCTTTCTTTGAGTTCTTTCTTTGGCGACGCAAAGAAAGAATTTCGGCTGCCGGGCCGAGACCCGGCCTGGTTCTACGGAGGGCAATCGTTTTAATCAAAGTAAGGTAATGCAACGAACGCCGCTAAAGCTCCGGCTCAGTGCTCTCCAGCCTTCATATTGACAAATACGTGCTTGATAAGCCCAGTGTTGGGCTGATAAAGCGTAGCCTAGCGAGGCCCGGCCCAACCTACGCGATTGCACAAACGCCCCTACCCTTTTAAGGGGCGGCTATGCCTGGGTCGCCTTTCTTTGAATTCTTTCTTTGGCGAGGCAAAGAAAGAATTTCGGCCGCCGGGCCGAGACCCGGCTTGGTTCTACGAAGGGCAATCGTTTTAATCAAAGTAAGGTAATGCAACGAACACCACTGGAGCTCCGACTCAGCACTCTCCAGCTTTCATAATGACGAATACGTGCTTGATAAGCCCAGTGTTGGGCTGATAAAGCGTAGCCTAGCGAGCCCCGGCCCAACCTACGTGACGAGTTTGTGATTGCCGCTAATTGACAGAACCCCATCCTCATCCCAAGCTTCTCCACCGCATCGCTTGCAAGCGGCTTAGAGATTCGTGGCACCAAGCTGCGCTTCGCGAATTCCTACGAATCTCCTTGAAGGAGAAGGGACCAAAAACGACCACCACCACTTGCACGCGACTTGAAAACTTTACACAGTCTCAGCAGAAATAACCTGCGCCGCCGCATTCACAACCGCCGCAATACGCCCCACATCGCGCAATTGCGTGGCCGACATGCCTTCTTTCTTCAGCAACTCAAAATGTGATTTCACACAGAAATGGCATTTACCGATGATGGAAGCCGACAAGGCGTACATCTCAAAACGGCGCTTATCAACACCACCATTGGTCGCATAGGCATTCATACGCAACTGGGCTCCCTGGGTTTTCAGGTCGGCATCGTCGGCCATTTCCACATACGGGTACCAGACATTGTTCATGCCCATCAAAGCCGCTGCTGTCAGCGCTGCATTGATTTCTTCCGGGCTGATTGCGCCACTGGATTTGATGGCTTCTATGATTACCGTGCTTTTTGCAGCAAAGGCAGCGGCCAGTGCCACGCCAACTGCATCACTGCCTTCCAGGCTGGAGCGGGCGATTGTGCCATCGATGTTCAGACGGATATCCTTGGCGTAATCAGGGATACGACTTTTAATTAAATTCAAGAATTCCATAGTATTTACCTATCAAAAAGTGGTTTTAAAACCCGCCTGAGCGGGTTTATTTTACATCTACAGCTATACCTCTGAATTACAGAGTTGCGCCGCCTACTGTACGGTTGCATGGGCACAGTTCGTCTGTTTGCAGGCCATCCAGAATACGCAGGATTTCTGTAGGGTTACGGCCAACGTTCAAGTTGTTGACAGAAACGTGTTGAATGACATTGTCAGGATCAACGATGAAAGTTGCGCGCAGCGCAACACCGGCGTTGACATCACGTACACCCAGCATGTCGACCAAAGAGCCAGTTGCATCGCCGAACGCATAGTGGTTCAGTTTGTCCAGGTCTTTGTGTTCACGACGCCATGCCAGTTTGCAGAATTCGTTATCTGTAGAGCCGCCCAGCAGAATAGCATCGCGGTCAGCGAAGTCGTTAGTCAGTTTGGCAAATTCAACGATTTCAGTTGGGCAGACGAAAGTGAAATCTTTTGGGTAGAAATAAATGATTTTCCATTTGCCAGGGAAAGAAGCTTCAGTGATGTCTTCGAATGCGGATACGCCGTTTTCTTCATGGTGATTGAAGCCTGGCTTGGCTGCTGGGACTTTAAATGCGTCGAGTTTTTGACCTACAGTTTTCATTAAATTCTCCTGATGACGTAACAAGGTGGACAATATGTCCACAACGAAGCGAAGCATATCACTATGAATTTTAAATATCCAATAGATTTTAACTACCAAATACTTAGTTAAAAACTAGGCTCATGGGTCAGCCTGATCGCAAAAAATATCGTAAAAACTCATAGGAAAAAGGCCATACTGATAAGTGGCCAGTAGGCATGCTGGCAGTCTTAAGTTACCCTGTCATTACGCCTGTGCACGGCAGCCATGAGGGTAAACCAGAATGTGCTGCCCTTGCCTTCTTCGGTTTCAAAGCCTATCTCACCACCCATTTTTTCGACGAAAGTCTTGGTGATGTTAAGGCCCAGGCCTGTGCCACCTTGTTGCCTGGTATTGGTGCCATCTGCCTGGGCAAATTTTTTGAAAATCTGCTCCCTGAAAGCCAGCGGTATGCCCTGACCCTTGTCTTCCACTTCTATTTTGTAGATGCCAGAAATTTCTGCAATCCTGATTTGCACTTCTGCCCCATTTGGCGAAAATTTGGCCGCATTCGACAGCAGATTGGCAAACACTTGCATGACACGCACACTGTCGCCCATGGCCCAGGCTTGTTCAGGATGGCAACTGATACGGTAACGTACGTTCAAGGCCTGGGCATAACCGGCATTGGCTTCTATCGCCTGCCTGGTCACTGCCACCAGATCAAAACGTTCTATATTGATGACCATCTTGCCGGAGGCCAGTTTCTCCATGTCGAGGATGTCATTCACCAGGACACCCAGGCGCTGACAATTCTTGTGCGCGACCTTAATCAGTTGCATGACCTTGGGTGCCAGCTCACCGACTACGCCACTTTCCAGCAAACCCAGGGCGCCGCGTATCGAGGTCAGGGGGGTGCGCAATTCATGGCTGACGACCGAGATGAATTCTGACTTGATGCGGTCAGCCTTGCGTTGCTCGGTCAAGTCCAGCACAAACCCCACCCATTCTTCGAAAGAGCCTTCAAGTTGCGCCAGGCCGACCATGACAGGGATGTGAGCACCGTCCTTGCGTATCAATTCACCTTCATAAGGCTTGGCTTGTCCATGCCAGCGCAATTCTTCCATGGCATTCTTGTGCGCAGCATGGCTTTCTACGGAAGTCCGTTCCAGCCAGCTCATGCCAAATTCAGCAAATTCCAGTCTCTGTACGCCCACCAGTTGTAGCAAGACATCATTGGCTTCAGTCAGCTTGCCACTCAAATTACCTTGCATGATGCCAATCAGGCTGGAATTGACCAAGCGGCGCAAGCGTGACTCGCTGACCATCAGGGCTTCTACCATCCGTGATTTTTCCTTGCTGGCCTGCTCAGCGGCATCCCGGGCCGCCACCAGACTGCATTCTGCTTCTTTCATCTGGGTGATATCGCGCACGCTAAACACGCGCCCTACCCGTCTGTCACGCAAAAATTCTGGTTTCGATACGCAGACAAAATAACGCCCGTCTTTCAGGGTCATCAAGTCTTCGGTTTCCAGGTTAGGGTCATCGCGGATTTTTTCCAGGCTGGCAAAAAAATCCTCGGCATCCTGCAGGGCATCGCGCAGATGGGCAAACATCTTTGCCTCATTCCTGGATGCCAGCAATTCATCCGTCAATTGCCACATGCTGGAAAAACGCTGGTTGATATTGATGACATTGCCATTCAAATCTATCGACAAGATGCCTTCTGCAGTGGCATCCAGCGAGCTTTGCAACTGTGCGACCAGATGTACCTGGCCCTCGACCAGCTCACGCCTATGGGTAATGTCTTCGGCATGGATGATAAAAAACTCGCTGCCGTTTTCTATGAAAGTGGAGACCCGCTTTTCTACTGGAAATGACAGCCCATGACGGCTGATCCATTCGCTCTCGGCAATGGCCCTGCCTTCTGCCTGGGCATCAGCCCGCAAGGCTTCCCAGAAAAACACATCCTGTAAGGAGCACTCTATATTGGCCAGCGGCAAGCCCAGTAACTCTTCCTTGCCATAGAACAGCATCTGGCAAGCCAGCAGATTCGCATCAACCACCAGCATCTGCTGGATATCAACGACCAGGATCGCATCACGGCTATGCTCTATGATGTGGCGCAGCAATCCCTGGCTCAGTGAGGCAGGCAAAGCGGAAGCTGACTGTGACATACTGGTGTCGCTCATTTCTGCTAGCTCTGGCCGGGTAATGGGCCGCCCTGTGTTTTCTTCGATTGCGAGTCAAAATAATAATTGACCCTTTTGCGCGGGTTCAGATAATTAAAGATTGCCCTGGGCAATAATCCTGGCCGGATGCTGGCACTGATGGATAATTCCTTGTTCTCTTCGGCCAGGTCCAGAATGATGGCATCTTCCTTGGGTATTTCAGCGTCATACACCAGCACGCGCGGTCGCAGGGGTTTGCCCACATTCACGTTCATGACCAGGCCTATGGCTTCATTCGACAACCTGACTAAAGTACCAGGCGGATACACGCCCAGGCTCTTGACCAGGGTCGCCATGATGGCAGGGTCAAACTGCGTACGCCTGTGCGCATACATGGTTGACAAGGCTTCATGCGGGGTCAGTGACTGGCGAGGATCGTTGTGATTACATAAATTATCGTACACATTGGCGATAGTCACAATACGTGTCGGCATACTGATCGCATTTCCCTGGAGTTTATGCGGATATCCCGTGCCATCCATGAACTCATGATGCTGGGCAATCACATTCAGCACCACGGGTGGCAGGCCCGCCTTTTTACCGACCACCACGCCGTATTCTGGATGCATTTCAAAAAAATGCAGCTCAGGCTTGCTCAGGGCCTCGGTCTTGTTGAGTATATGTTCGGGCACGTCGACCTTGCCCAGGTCGTGGAACAGCGCTGCGATACCGATTTCCTTGATCTGCGCATCACTGCATTTCATCTCATGCGCCAGCATCATGGCCAGGACAGAAACATTCAGGGTATGAAAATACATTTCTTCACTACCCGCGGTCTGCTGTATCAAGTGCATGACTGTGTCACTACCGCTGAGGAAGACCTCGGCCATGCTGTCGACCAGCTTGCCTGCTTCTATAATGGTTTCTTTGGGTTTGGAGAAAATCAGTTTATTGATACTCTTGACCACGCTGGCAGCACGGACGAATTTTTCTTCGCAGCGGGCGATTTCATCACGCTGTTTTTGCAGTTTCTCAAAACGCGCCCGTTTTGCATCAATAATGCTGGCATACACCTTCGCCGAACCCAGGCTACTCACGGGCGCAGCAGGAGCAGCAGTGACAGGCTTGCTGGCGGGCGGATTGACTGCCGCCGGGTCAGACTTCGATGGAATATAGCGCACATGCTTGAGTTTGAGCGCTACCAGATCGTCGATTTGCTGCTGACTTGTGATCTTGAACGAGTTCATCGGGAAAGAATGTTCAAACCAACTCAGATCGAGTTTGATGAACATTCCGATCCTGAGCTGATCAATCACAATTAACTGGCTATCATCAGACATGTGGACGCAATAGTAGATATTTACTCTGACGATAGCATACGCCCCCTGCATTTGCAAAACCTTAACCCCTGAGAAAGACTTTCTGGCGACAAATGCAAAGCTACAAGGAAAATCCTGTATTTCCACCAGCCGACGTTATAATCCCTGTCCTGTACATTTTGAAGGTTACTCACCGTGTCCGATCGCCTTGCCGTCCTGCCCCAATATTTGATGCCTAAACAGGCGCTGACTGTATTTGCTGGCAACATTGCCAATGCCAGGGCGGGTGAGCTCACGACCAGATTGATACGCTGGTTCGTCGACAAATACCAGGTGAATATGCAAGAGGCTGCCAATCCCGACATCAGCAGCTATGCCAGCTTCAATGAATTCTTTACCCGGCCTTTGCGTGCCGGTGCCCGCCCGCTGGCCAATAGCGACTTGCTGAGCCCGGTAGATGGTGCAATCAGTCAGTTTGGCCCTATTACAAAAGACCAGATCTACCAGGCCAAGGGGCATAGCTATAGCACCACTGCCCTGGTTGGCGGTGACAGCCAGCTGGCATCCTTGTTCGAAGATGGCAGCTTTGCCACGCTCTACCTGAGCCCGCGCGACTACCACCGTATCCATATGCCTTGCGATGGCCGGCTGACACGCATGATCTATGTGCCTGGTGCGCTTTTTTCTGTCAACCCGACGACGGCACGCGGCGTGCCTGGCTTGTTCGCCCGTAATGAGCGCGTGGTGTGCGTATTTGAATCCGCAAACGGACCATTTGTATTGACATTGGTGGGTGCCACCATCGTTGGTAGCATGGCGACCACCTGGCATGGCATAGTCAATCCGCCACGCAGCGCAGAAGTCCGAGAATGGCGTTATGAAGGCCAGAATATCAACCTGAAAAAAGGCGAAGAAATGGGCCGTTTCTTGCTGGGCTCCACTGTCGTCATGCTATTCCCAAAAAATACCCTGGAATTCAATCCTGCCTGGACGCCAGCAAAAGCCATTTGCATGGGCGAAGCCATGGGCATGTATCCAGCTAAATAATTTAGCCGCAGTCAGCAATAGCGACAAATCCGGGGATTTACACCTGATAAATACCCGGAAAAAGCCTGGATCGGCTTCTCCCTCCACAAACACCCTCCGGCAGACTATCTGCACTCCCTTCCTGATTACCTGACAATTTTGCCAAAAAGGCAAAATTTCTTCGCTTTGCCTCTGCCACTTTCTTCAGCAAGGCCTGCTCACGCCCAGAACTAAAGAATATCCATAAAAAACGCTTGCAAAACAGTTCCGAATATTCAATAATCTAAATAAGAATTGTTATCGTTTAGATTTGCAAGGTAAAATATGACTACAAATGGTGCTATTCAGAAGGCGACTGAGCTGCTTAACAAAGCGGCGGCAGTAACGGTAAATCATACTCAGCAAGACATCCCCCGTATTAAAAGCGGTGATTTGATGCAGCAGAAGCGTGAATTGGAAATTGATCATGCAGGCCGTATTTACAGGCTACGCATTACGCAACTGAACAAGCTGATCTTGACAGCCTGAAACGCTGATCATACTTGGAGGCCAGATATGCCAGGTGGAATGCTGATGAATGAAGAGTTATCGGATCAGGCTGCCTCATCCAAGCAGCCAGAATTATTGGTTTCTGCAGTATTGCACCTGATGTCGCATTACACGGTCAACAGTACGCGTAATGGCACCCAGGCAGAAACGGAGCAAGCGAGTACCAAGCTGGCTTCAGTCATAGAAAGACATTTGAAAGTACTGGCAAATTTGCCGGATCTGGCCCCGGTGCTGCAAGCCACTTGCCTGCAATTATCCGAGCAATGGGCCAGTCTGGTAGAAAAGAAAACCGCGCAACAGACCAAACTGCGCAAATTGGGTTGGCTGCTGGCCTTCACTGGTAAAAAATCTGCATTAATGGAGTAGCTTCATGATTGTATGTGTTTGCAATAATGTGTCAGAAAAGAAAATTCATCAGGCTGTCGCCATGGGTGCCAGCACGATGGCTGATCTGCGCGAGCAACTTGATGTTGGTACTTGCTGTGGCAAATGCGCAGGTTGCGCACGCAAAGTCATGCGTCAATGTCTGGCTGAGCAAGGCGACCAGTCATCCGGCTTCCAGAATTTCATTCAACAATTACACTTCCAACCCAGCGTCGTGACCGCTTGAGGTTCGCCATGTCTACACTTACTTTACAGCACATCCCACAGGACTTTACCGCTCCCAAGTCCCGCATCCTGTCCCTGACTGCCATTGTTATCGCCCATCTGGTGCTGTTTTATGCACTGCAACACGGCCTGCTCACGCATGCTGTGCAGATACTCCCCAAAGAAATCGTCATGACCTTTGTTGAGCCACCAGCAGTCAAATCAGAGCCGCCACCCAAGCCTGTTCCCATGAAAAAACTGACGACGGTGCAAATACCCACACCTGTCGTCCCGCATATCACGCCAGCAGTAGAAATTCCAGCCGACGTACACCAGATTACCACGCAGGCAGCACCGCCCGCCCCGCAACCAGCAGTTGTGGCAGCAAAAGTCGAAACCGCTCCAGCACCAGCCGTGCCAGCGCAGCCAAAACAAATCAGTGCAGTTGAATATGTGCGTGCACCTCAGGCTGACTACCCACCGATGTCCAGGCGCATGGGTGAAGAAGGCAAGGTCACCTTGCGGGTATTGGTCAATGAAAAAGGTGTGGCAGAAAAAGTTGATATCCAAAAATCTTCAGGCTCGAATCGCCTCGATGAAGCTGCCAAAGTCGCTATCTTGCGTGCCATATTCAAACCGTATTTTGAAGATGGTAAAGCCCTGACTGTGATTGCCACAGCGACCATCAGCTTTTCCCTCAGCGGCTAAGAACAAAGAACCCTCCCCCAAGGGAAAGCCAGATTGCAGCAGTTGCGCAATCTGGCTTTTTTTATTCTTGCGCTCTCCTGGCAGGAGCGGCCCCAGCCGCGAACACCTGACACAAGCAAAAGACCCTCCTGAAAAAAAACCATGCCTGGCCTTGGCTCAGCTAGCGCGCTGAACGACATCAACGACCAGGATGGAAACACAACTGTGCTTCACCTTCTCCATGCTTTCGCCGTTAAAGGAAATCTGTAAATCAATATTATCGCGTGAGAAATTCCAATAAATGAGTCGATTATGTTCGCCATAATAAGCTTCTGATTGAAAGCCAAGTTCAGCCAGCCTTTTTTTATAAGCATCCAAATCGACTTGGCAGACAGGGGTCATGTCGGCGTAATTATGCGTTTGGTCATCGAAGGAAAATATCAGGCGACCGAGCTTGCTATCTTCCTTGCTCAGGATCACGCTGATATTAAAGAACCAGTCATCGGTAATTTTTGCGCCTACCCCATATTTCCTGGGATTTTCATCGTCCAGGTAAACCTTGAGACCCATGGCCTTCCCCAGCTTTTCAGCAGAAAAATCCTCAGCCGTTTTGATATTGCCTATCAGGTCCAGCATGCGTTTGCTGGCTTCCTCTGCAGTCATTTGCGGGATGACTGGCGCTGCGTTTTGAGGTGTATTTTCCATAGGCTTATTGTGTGCAATAGAGGTGGTGGAAGTAGCAGTACCGGAAGCGCTTTTTTCAGGCATCAATGAATGAGAGTCTTGTGCGCAGGAAGCCGTCAGAAAACTAACTAACGCCGCAGAAAAAACCGTGCGCATAAACTTGATACGACTATGCTTGATTCGCTCTGCATTGAGATGAGGTAAACACGTTGAAGTAATGACTTTGGATTGCATAAGCAGGTTCTTTCAAACTGTCGACAAACAGAGAATACCGGTTAGCTGATGCAAGAGCACACAATATCTTTGCTCAGCTTTCGTCTCTGCAAAAAAACACGTAGAAATAATCGTCAAATATAAAGCAAACGCATCTCATTCCTATTCATGAAATGAGTCTGGATTAGGCTAAAAGGTCTTAGTAATTTTTTAGACTCCTAGAAAACTAAATGAGAATAATTGCGTTTCAATAGTTCTGTCAATTTCCATCATATTGTCTCCCTGAAGCACCGAATTCAGCGATGTAGATCATCTTCATTTTGCAACTGTCATTGAATGCTCTATGATGTGATAAAAGCCTGCATGCAAATCAGCATCAGCAATCACATCACTCACAGTATCAATAGACACAGGAAGGAAAGCCATGAAAGGCGACGCGAAAGTCATCAAACTGCTTAATGCACAACTCACCAATGAATTGAGTGCGATCAATCAGTATTTTTTGCATGCACGCATGTACAAACATTGGGGCTTTGAAAAAATAGCCAAGAAGGAATATGAAGAATCCATAGGCGAAATGAAGCATGCCGACAAACTCATCGATCGCATCTTGATGCTGGGTGGTCTGCCGAATCTGCAAGCTTTGCACAAGCTGATGATAGGTGAGGAAACGGTAGAAATACTGGGATGCGATTTGAAGCTGGAAGTTGCCGCTCAAAAGACAGTCAAGGAAGGCGTGGCCACTTGTGAAGCAGTTGGCGACTATGTATCCCGTGATCTGTTCCAGGTCATCCTGGAAGATACTGAAGAACATATAGACTGGCTGGAAACCCAGCTGGAACTGATAGAAAAAATCGGTATCCAGAATTATCTGCAATCGCAAATGTCGACAGAAGAATAATTGCCGTCTGGCAGAAAGCCTTGAGATAAAACAAAAGGGATGTAGCTCGCGCTACATCCCTTTTTATTTTCAAACCTGCAGCTAAGGCCTGGCAGATTTATTGTGGCACAGTGTCTTTGAAAGAAGCACGCTCCGACAATTTATCCAATAATTTAGCCAGATTAGGATAGTCACCACGCCAGTCTATCTCGGGGAAACGGAAGCTCAGCCAGGCCAGCGCGCAACCCACGCTGATATCAGCCAGGGTCAAATGTGTACCTGTGCAAAATGCGGTATCGCCAAGGCCGCTGGACATGGACTTCAAGCCTGCATGGACCTTGCTCATTTGCCTGTCTATCCACTCCTGGCTTTGCTGTTCCGCAGGACGCAAGGTTTTTTCCAGGCGCACCAGAATGGCGGCATCCATGATGCCGTCTGCCAGGGCTTCCCAGCATTTGACTTCAACACGCTCGCGGCCCTGGGCCGGGATCAGCTTGCCCACTGGTGTCAGGGTATCGATATATTCAACGATAACACGTGAATCAAACATGGCACCGCCGTCTTCCATCAAGAGACAGGGTACTTTCCCCAGCGGGTTGGATTGCTGTATCGTGGACTCTGGAGCCCACACATTTTCTTGCACAAAAACGTAATCAAGTTTCTTCTCCGCCATGACAACGCGGACTTTTCTGACAAAAGGACTAGTGGTGGAGCCAATAAGTTTCATAGGAATCTGGTAGTAGGTTTAGCGCGGATTATAGCATCGCCTGCCTGTAAACCCATGCCTGAAGGGCTGACGTGTGAAGCAGCAACATCGCTACGATTCTATAATTTGAACGCATTCAAATGGTAAAATCGCGTATTCAGTGCAAAAAAACTGTATTTGCACAACAATTGTAAATTTTTGCCAAATCTTAACCATTTGCAAAATTTACATTTTTGTTGTTTTTTGCGCAAGGCTTTCTGTCTTTCCATCTCTATAGTCCATCATGTCCCTATCCTCACTTTCTGCTCTCTCCGCCCTTTCACCGCTGGATGGCCGCTATGCTAGCAAGGTCGACGCTTTGCGTGCCACCTTATCTGAAGCTGGCTTCATGCATCATCGCGTCAAAGTTGAAGTGTCCTGGCTGCAAGCCCTGTCACAAGCTGGCTTCGATGAAATCAAGGCGTTTTCTCCTGCGGCGAATGCTTTGCTTGATAAACTCCTCGCTGAATTTTCTGAAGCCGATGCACAACGCATCAAGGAAATCGAAGCCGTGACCAATCACGATGTCAAGGCCGTGGAATATTGGTTGAAAGAGCAAGTCAAGGATGTGCCTGAACTGGTTGCCGCCAGTGAATTCATCCACTTTGCCTGCACATCTGAAGATATCAACAACACTTCACACGGCATGATGTTGAAGACAGCCCGCAATGATGTGATGTTGCCTGCCTTGCGCAATGTCATTGCCAGGCTGACTGAACTGGCGCACGTGAATGCCGATGCCCCCATGCTGTCGCGTACCCATGGCCAGGCTGCCAGCCCGACTACCCTGGGCAAGGAAATGGCCAACGTCGTCGCCCGCCTGCAGCGCGCCATCAAGCGTATAGAACAAGTGGAAATCCTCGGCAAGATGAATGGCGCAGTCGGCAATTACAATGCACATTTGTCAGCCTACCCAGGCTATGACTGGGAAAGTTTTTCCAAAAATGTCATAGAACAACGCCTGGGCCTGACTTACAATCCCTACACCATACAGATAGAGCCGCATGATTACATGGCAGAAATGTTTGATGCCTTCGCCCGCGTCAACACTATCTTGCTGGATCTGAACCGCGACATCTGGGGTTATATCTCAGTTGGTTATTTCAAGCAAAAAACCAAGGCTGGTGAAATCGGCTCATCCACCATGCCACATAAAGTCAATCCTATCGACTTTGAAAATTCTGAAGGCAATCTGGGCCTGGCTAACTCCCTGCTGCGCCATCTCTCAGAAAAATTGCCGGTATCCCGCTGGCAGCGCGACCTGACAGATTCCACCGTCCTGCGTAATATCGGTGTGGCTTTTGGTTATACCCTGCTGGCCTACGACAGCTGCCTGCGCGGCTTGAACAAACTGGAAACCAATCCTGAACGCCTGGCGGCTGACCTGGATGCCACCTGGGAAGTATTGGCAGAACCTGTACAAACCGTCATGCGCCGGTATGCAGTGGAAAACGCTTACGAGCAATTGAAAGAACTGACACGCGGCAAAGGTATCACCAAAGCAGCCTTGCAAGAGTTTGTTGAAGGCCTGGCTATCCCACGCGAAGCCAAGGATTTACTGCTGGCAATGACACCGGCGAATTACACTGGTATCGCAGCAAAACTGGCAAAAGCGATTTAAACGCAGTTTTAAAAACTGATTGTTAGCCGCACCAAACAAAACAGGCAGATCAAATGATCTGCCTGTTTTGTTTTTATTGTTACTCGTTATTTCTGCGACCGGAACGGGAACATCAGTTGTTTCACGAAGCCGTCCGGCATATAGTCGCCCTGCACGCCATATTTCTCAGGGAAACCCTTTTGCCCCTTGATCGCGGTGCCAAACAAATGATCGAGGAAGGCATAGTGGGCAGCATAGTTTCTGTCGATGGCCACATCATCTGATGAGTGGTGCCAGTGGTGGAAGTCTGGTGTGACGATGAGGTACTTGATCGGGCCCCAGGGCAAATGCACATTAGCATGATTGAACACGGCCTGGAAACCAACCACGATGATGTAGACGTCCATCACGGTCTTATCAAAGCCCAATACATACAAGGCACCCAGAACGCCGACGCGTGTGCAGATCAATTCCAGGATATGCTGGCGTGAACCTGCCAGCCAGTCCATGGTTTTGGCAGAATGATGAACAGCATGGAAGCGCCATAAAAACGGGATTTCATGATAAGCGCGATGTGTCCAGTATTGCACCATATCCGCTGCCAGTATGCACAACAACAGTTGTGGAATAAACGCGATGGATTGCACAAAATCACGCACACTGTCATGCGCCATCCAGCCAAACAGGCGGTGAATGGCAAAGTTGACAGTCAACAAGGCCAGGCCAACGATGAAGTGATTGACGGCGAAATGCACCATGTCAGTTTGCCACTCGCGACGGAAAATCAATTGCCCCTTATACAGTGGGAAGATTTTTTCTATGACCACGAAAATAATCGTCGACCCCAGCAAATCGAGGATGAACCAGTCCAGCCCTATATAAGGCGTATGGTCAGGAAAATCTGCCACAGGCACATGTGAGCCACCAAACGCCACGGCCGCAATCACCAGGGCCGCCGCCACGGCATTCAAGCCACGACGGCGATTGAACAATACATTGAGCAGGCTGATTACCCCAGACAGCACCAGGGCAGCAAACAAGACATGGCGTATCAAGTCTGGCGAATAATTCTTGCGCAGCTCAGGCGTGGTCAGGTATTGGGGGAAATGGAAGGCAACCACACCCAGCAGACACAGAAAGGCCAGGGTCAGGGCCAGTACACCACTGGCCAGGCCCGTGCCTGGCTTCAAGGGCCCGCTTTGGTCGAGCAGATCGGTGGTTTCATTGACGGCACCGGCAACATTGCCAAGTACAGCCTTGGCCGGGGCGCTTAATTTTTTTCCTAGGGATTTTTCTGGAATTTCTGGTTTCATTATGATTATGATGAGTGGCAAGATGGACCAATGAGATGAATCGCTCAGACACCCGCGCTAAAACCTGCGTTTAGCCGAATATGCGCGACAATACCCGAAAAAAGTATATCCGCCTACACATTTCAAAATGCCCGCTGTAGCAGCTGCTTACACTTTATTTGCACAAAAATTTGGCGGTGCTCAGCAGACTTTCTTTTTTTTTGCTATATTAGTTCTACTTCGAACTAATTATCTCTTTCATCAGAGGAGCCCCCATGCCAGTCACGCAAAGGTATTCCAATTTCAGCATAGCCTTGCACTGGCTGATTGCTGTCCTCATCGTCATTGCCTTTATCTTCGGCAACATCATGGTAGACATGAAGTTCAGCCCGACCAAATTGCAATATTATTCTTACCACAAGTGGCTGGGTGTCACGATACTTGGCTTTGTCGCTATCCGCCTGATCAGCCGTTTGCTGAGCAAAGCCCCGCCTTATCCCGCCAATATGGGCAAGGCCCAGCAACTGGCTGCCAATGGCACGCACATCCTCCTTTATGTATTGATGTTTGCTGTACCCTTGTCTGGTTATTTTTACACTCTGGCAGCGGGCTATCCGGTAGTCTATCTGGGATTATTCGAATTACCAGTATTAATGGGTCCTAACCCGGAAATCAAGGAAACATTGAAAGAATTACATGAAATCTTAAACAAAGTCATGTTTGTTCTGGTCTTGCTGCATGTCGCTGCAGCACTCAAGCATCACTTCTACGATAAAGACGGGCTCCTGAATCGCATGCGCCCAGGTCGTTAAACTTTTTAAAAGGTAAATTATGTCTGATTTTTCCATGAAAAAAATCGCCCTCGCTTCTGCAATGGCAGTGGCGATTTATGCTCCGGCGATTGCTGCCCTCGTCAAAATTGATAATGCCAAAAGCGCCGTCAATATCGTCTTCAAGCAAATGAATGTGCCTGTTGACGCCAAGTTCAAAAAGTTTACGGCCAGCATAGACTATGACAGCGCCAAGCCAGAAGCATCCAAGGCAACGGTAGATATTGACGTTGCCAGCTTTGATCTGGGTGATGCTGAATACAATAAGGAAGTCTTGAAGAAGGAATGGTTTAATGCCGCCGCCTTCCCAAAGGCCAGTTTTGTTTCCACATCCATGAAAGCAGGCGCAGCTGGCAAACTTGATGTCAGTGGCAAGCTCAGCATCAAGGGCAAGACTGTGGATGTCAGCTTTCCTTTAACAGTTAAGAAAGAAGGCAATAGCCAGGTTTTTGACGGCAGCCTGCCAATCAAGCGTCTCACCTTTAATATTGGTGAAGGCGAATGGAAAGATACCGGCATGGTCGCCGACGAAGTACAGATCAAGTTTCACGTAGTCACCAACCCGTAATACTGAGTAACACCAGTTTTTTTAATTAAACTATTTTTTCTACCTCCTGGAGTAATACATGAAAATCGCCAAACTTATCGCCGCCGCCCTGTTGATCAGCACTGCACCTGCATTTGCTCAAACCTATAATATCGAATCCAACCACACCTACCCTAGCTTTGAAGCTGACCACATGGGTATCTCAGTATGGCGTGGCAAATTCAATAAAACTTCGGGCAAAATCGTGCTGGACCGCGCTGCGAAAACTGGCACTGTCGATATCGTTATCGATGCCAATTCCCTGGATTTTGGTCATGAAAAAATGAATGAACATGCGAAGTCCAAAGACATGTTCAATGTGGCGCAATTCCCTACTGCAACTTACAAGGGTACTGCCATCAAGTTTGATGGCGATACGCCAGTTGCCGTCATCGGTGAACTGACTTTGCTGGGCGTGACCAAGCCTGTCACTTTGACGATCAATAAATTCAAATGCATACAACATCCTATGTTCAAGAAAGAAGCTTGCGGTGCAGATGCCACAGCAGAATTCAAACGTACTGATTTTGGCCTGAACTACGGCACACCACGTTTTGCACCAGAAGTAAAACTGGCTATCCAGGTTGAAGCGATCAAAGCTGATTAATTAGCTGCATAGCGGTATTCATTGCCGTCCCTGGTGTGATGCGCTCTGCACATCACACCATAATCCTCACAATTGATCTCATGGGTGAACGCTACCTGCGCAGCATACGATTACTGTCGGAATGCATGCAATTATTTGAACAGGCTTCGGCCAGGAATGTGCGCAAGCTGGGCTTTACGCATTCGCAATTCGACATCATTGCCACTCTGGGCAACACACCAGGCATGACCTGCAAGGAACTCGGTGAAAAGACCCTGATCACCAAGGGCACGCTGACTGGCGTGCTGGACAGGCTGGAACAAAAAGCTTT
The DNA here is from genome assembly GCF_049340345.1 of Undibacterium sp. Di27W. Classification (NCBI taxonomy): domain Bacteria; kingdom Pseudomonadati; phylum Pseudomonadota; class Betaproteobacteria; order Burkholderiales; family Oxalobacteraceae; genus Undibacterium; species Undibacterium sp. Di27W. The sequence continues at coordinate 139,173 of NZ_JBMPOS010000004.1, forward strand.
GATACAACGGGAGCGGGGTAATGATGACAGACGTCAATTATTCGTTAAACTGACACCCGTCGGCGAAGCCACTTTTGATGAAATATTTCCCAAGGTCGTACAGTCTGGCAAGCAGCGTTTCCAGACTTATACCGAAGAGGATTACCTGAACCTGGAAGGCAGCTTGCTCAAGCTCAAGCAGCATTTACAAGAAGACAGTCATTAATTCTCTACAATCCGCAAGCTAGGTTAGCTAAGCTAATACGCATGCGGATTGCATACCTCCTGATACCGATTACAGCGTGTCACCAACGATAGGTCCCTTGCCACTGAAACGGTCCAATGCCAGATAAATCACTGGTGTGATGAACAGGGTAATCGCCTGTGAAAAAATCAAACCACCGACGACCGCCAGACCCAGCGGCTGGCGCAATTCTGCGCCAGCACCCAGACCGAGGGCAATTGGCAAGGCCCCTACCAGCGCCGCCAGCGTCGTCATCATGATGGGACGGAAGCGTTGTATACAGGCTTCGCGTATCGCTTCTGGCGGCGTCATATTTTGATGCCGCTGCGCGTCGAGCGCAAAATCGATCATCATGATGGCGTTTTTCTTGACGATACCGATCAAGAGCAAGATACCTATCGTGGCAATCAGGGTCAGGTCTTCGCCAAACAATTGCAAGGTCAGCAAGGCACCTACGGCTGCGGAAGGCAAGCCAGCCAGAATGGTGATGGGGTGGATATAGCTTTCATACAATACCCCCAGCAAGACATAAATGACCAGCAAGGCCGCAACGATCAAGACCACCTGGCCAGATTGCGAATCCTTGAACACCGCTGCATCGCCACCATAAGAGGTGATGATGGAAGCTGGCAATTTGATTTCATCGCGATATTTTTCTATGCGATTGGTCGCCTCACCCAGGGCTGTGCCGGGTGCCAGATTGAAGGAAACCGTCACCGCCTGCAATTGGCCTACGTGATTGATGGCCGTCGGCCCTACCGTACGTTTGACCGTTGCCACGCTGGATAAAGGAACCAGGGCACCGGTATTACTGCGCAGGTAAATGCCTTTGATCGCATCTTCATCTTTTTTAGCATCGGCCGTCACTTCCATGATGACCTGGTAGCTATCCACATTGGTATACATGGTCGATATCTGACGTTCACCAAAGGCGCTATACAGGGCAGAACGTATGCTATCCATGTTCACGCCCAGGGCATTGGCGCGATCACGGTCTATGTCTATACTGGCTTGCAAGCCCTTCAGTTGTGAGTCTGTAGTCACATCCTTGAAGCCAGCGTCGGTGCGCAATTTTTCTTGCAACTTGATGGCCCAGTCACTCAAAGAACCGGCTTCCACACTTTGCAGTATGTATTGGTATTGGCTCTTGCTGGGACGGCCGCCCAATTGCAAGTTTTGCGTAGGGCGCAGGAAAACTGCAATGCCCGGCACTTCATTGAGCTTCTTGCGCAAGCTATCCACGACATCTTTCATGGGTTTGCGCTGGTCGCGTGGCTTCAGGTTGATGAACATGCGCCCGGTATTTTGCGAACCACTACCACCGTTAAAAGAGGTTGCCGTCGCCACATTCGGATCGTCCCGTATGATCTTGGCGACCTTGTCCTGCAAGGTCACCATGGCAGGGAAGGAGGTTTCTTCCGCCGCTTCGGTAGAGACATTGATCTGACCTATGTCTTCTTGTGGAAAGAAGCCCTTGGGGATGACATTGAACAAATAGGCGGTAGCGGCAAAAGTCGCGAATGCAATCAGCAACACCAGTTTGCGATGGCGCAATGCCATGTCCAGTCCGCGCGTATACGAACGCAGGGAGGCATTAAAACTGCTCTCAAATACATGCAACATGGCGGCCACCACTTTGGGTGGTTCTTTCAACTCATGTTCGCTTTTCAGGAAGCGGCTGGCCAGCATGGGAACCAGGGTCAGCGAGACAAAGGCAGATGCAACGATAGCCAGGCTGACGATCACCGCAAACTCATGGAACAGTTGCCCAATCACGCCAGGCATGAAGAAGATGGGGATAAATACCGCCACCAGCGAAGTGGAAATCGAAATAATCGTGAAGCCCACTTCACGCGAGCCCTGTAGTGCTGCCTTGAAAGGTGGCTCACCATGTTCGACATGGCGCATGATGTTTTCCAGCATGACAATGGCATCATCCACCACCAGGCCAACGGCCAGCGTCAAACCCAGCAGCGAGACATTATCCAGCGTATAGCCAAACCCCCATAACAGGCCGATTGCCCCTATCAGTGATACTGGCAAGGACAAAGTAGGAATAATCGTTGCCACCATGCGGCGCAAGAACAGGAAGATAACGATCACCACCAAAAAAATCGTCAGCAACAGGGTCAGGTTCACATCATGCAAGGCATCACGAATGGAGATCGAGCGGTCATTCACCAGATTCATTTTGACGGAAGCTGGCAATTGTGACTTAAAGCCTGGCAAGGCTGCCTTGATGGAGTCAACCACCTTGACAGTATTGGCGTCGGTCTGCCTTTGTATTGCCAGGGTAATTGAACTTTCACCATTGAAATTGGCGGCTGTCTTGACTTGCTCATAGCTGTCTTCAACCTGGGCAACATCACGCAGGCGCACGACTTGCCCGCCTTTATTGCTGACCACCAGATCAGCAAATTCTGCGGCGCTTTGCATTTGCTTGTTTGCCAGCAAGGTCAATGTTTGCTTGTCGCCTTCCAGAGTACCAACAGGGGTATTGGCATTCGAGGTGCGGATAGACGCGGACAATTCATCCAGTGTCAGATTGCGTGCCTGTAAAGCGTCTGGCTGCACGCGTATGCGTACTGCATAACGCTTGATGCCAAAAATATTCACCTGGGCTACACCTTCCAGCGTAGACAGGCTCGGTGAAATCAAATGCTCGGCATAACTGGTCAACTCTGACAAGCTCAGGGATGGTGAAGTCAGAGCAATAAAGAGCACCGGCGCATCAGCCGGGTTGACCTTGCGATACGAAGGTGGCGAAGTCATATCCACCGGCAAGGACCGCTGGGCGCGCAGCAATGCCGCCTGCACATCCACAGCCGCCGCATCGATATTGCGGTTTTGATCAAATTCCAGCGTCAAGGACGTTGAGCCCAGGGTATTGCTGGAACTGATGATGGACAAGCCAGGGATGGTAGCGAACTGCTTTTCCAGCGGCAAAGCCACTGAAGTCGCCATGGTCTCGGGGCTGGCACCCGGCAAGTTGGCACCCACACTGATGACCGGCGTGTTATAGCTGGGTAAAGCTGCAATCGGAATATAGCGGTAAGCCAGAACACCAGCAACGATAATGGACAGATTCAGCAATACCGTCATCACCGGACGGCGTATGAATAATTCTGACAAATTCATGATGCGCTCGCTGCGGAAGCTGCAGATGAAGAGCTGGATGCAGCACTGGCAGTAGCACTGGCAGCAGAACTGCTGGAAGCCCCAGCTTTATCTGTACCCTTAGCAGCCGGATCTTCTTTGCCTCCCTTGCCTTCTTTACCCTCTTTACCATCGCCATTACGCTCCTTGACGGTGGCACCAGGGCGCAGGTTTTGTTTACCGTCCAGCACAACTTTGGCACCTGCGGCGATACCTGTGACTACGGCGTCTGTACCAAAACTATTGGTGACGACCACAGGCTTCATGACGGCCTTGCCTTCTTCATCAACGATATACACAGACTTGCCGCGCGGGCCAACAATCACTGCGTCCTGCGGCACCACGACCACATCTTTCAGGGTTTGTACGCTGAGTTCCAGATTGGCATAGGCACCTGGCCAGAGTTTCAATTCTTTATTGTCAAACACGGCCTTGACCTTGATCGTGCCGGACGCTGCATCGACCGCATTATCAACAAACTGCAGCTTGCCCTTGAACTTGATGGTGGTGTCTGGCAAGTTGGCCATGACATAGCTGTCGCTGCGTCTCAGGCTTTCCAGCGCGTCTGGCAAGTTACGCTGCGGCAGCGGGAAAGTGATCGTCACCGGGTCCATCTGGGTGATACTGACCATGGGTACGGCAGTCGCATTGGGTTGCACCAGTGAACCCGGGAAGACACTGATGATGCCGGTACGGCCAGCCGATGGCGCAACAATACGGTTATAGCTCAGGGCGACCCGGGCTGCATTCACAGCTGCCTTGTCTGAGGCAATCACGGCTTGCTGGGTATCCACCAGGGTCTGGCTGGTATCCACCGCACTTTGAGCAACAAATTTTTTGGCGAACAAGTCCTTGCTACGCACCAGTTGCCGCTGATTATCTGCCAGTGTTGCCAGGTCCTTATCGAGCTGCGCTTGTGCCTTGGCCAAATTGACTTCATCTGCACGACTATCCAGTGTGAACAACACTTCGCCAGTTTTGACAAACTGCCCTTCCTTGATATGCACCTTGGCTATGGTGCTGGTGACTTGTGGGCGGATATCCACCGTATTCAATGGGGACACCACACCATTTGCAGTAATCTTGACATCGTAATCACGCTTTTGCGCAATGATGGTAGAAACACTGACCGGGCGATTTTGTGCTGCGCCAGCGGCATTTCCTGTTTTTGCAGACGCGCCCTCACCTGTGCTTTTATCAGATGATTTGAAGTAAATATAAGTCGCGCCAGATATGGCCGCCAGTGCTGCAACGATGATCAGGGTTTTAAATTTGCTCATATTATTGTTATCTTGTTATCCAGTGCAGAGGTGCGTCTAACAGGCTTAGACTTTTGCATTACGCAGCCAGCTAATTTCACTGGCTTGATCATTTTATTAATAGACAATAGTTGCAACGATTAGTGGCAACTAATAATAACTTGATCGCGACATTCGCTTCGTTTTGCAACCGCCCCTGAGACTCAATACAACATCAAAAAGTTCAGAAACGAAATGCTAACAAAGAAAAAGCCAGCACACAGGCTGGCTTTCATTTTAGATACCTTCCGTTACATGGAAGAGACACAATAATGGTTTTTAAACAAACCCATGTTTATGCGAGGATTAAACAACTGCGCCATCCGTATCATCTTTTTCCTTGACGGGCTTGATCAAGTCTTCACGCTTGACACCCAGCCACATGGCGATCGCTGCAGCCACGAAGACGGACGAGTAAATACCAAAGCAAATACCTATCGTCAGAGCAACTGCAAAATAATGCAAAGTCGGGCCACCGATCAGCAACATCGACAAGACCATCAACTGTGTACAGCCGTGGGTGATGATAGTGCGTGAGATGGTACTGGTAATTGCATTGTCGATGACCTCAGTCACAGACATCTTGCGCTGCTTACGGAAATTTTCACGGATACGGTCAAAAATAACCACAGACTCATTCACCGAGTAACCCAGCACTGCCAATACCGCTGCCAGTACTGACAGATTGAATTCCCATTCAAAGAAAGCAAAGAAACCGAGGATGATGATAACGTCATGCAAGTTGGCGACAATCGCAGCTACCGCAAACTTCCATTCAAAGCGTATGGCCAGATACAGCATCACGCCCAGTATCACGAACAGCAAGGCCATCAAACCATCATGTGTCAGCTCATCACCAACTTGTGCACCAACCAGCTCTACTCTTTGCAGTTTGACCAATTCGGTTTTTGCGGCATCCTGGCACACCTGTTTTTCTGCTGCAGCACCGGCCTCAACGCTGGCCGGGGCTTTGATCAAATTACCACCTTCAGCTTTGCACAGCGCCTCAAAGACGGTGTCAGCAACGGTGACCTTGGCGTCCTTTTTGGTTTCTGGCAAACGTATGACCACATCCTGTGCTTTGCCAAAAGGTTGTACTGGTGAATCCTTGAAACCCAGCTCTTCTACTTTGTGGCGTATCGCATCGACATTGGCAGCCTTGTTGTACGTCACTTCCATGACCGTACCGCCAGTAAACTCAACCGAGAGATGCAGGCCTTTGTGCAGCAGGAAAAACACAGCTGCAACAAAGGTCAGAGCAGAAATGACATTGAATATCAGCGCATGGCGCATGAAAGGTATGTCTTTTTTAATGCGGAATAATTCCATAATGAATTCCTGTTTTCTTGTTTGGCTGGACGCTTACTTCAAGGCGTTTTCTGTTGGTTTCCAGATTTGGCCGATAGAGATGGATGACAATTTTTTCTGTCTTCCATACCAGAAATTGACCACACCGCGCGACACAAACACAGATGAGAAAATCGAAGTCACAATACCCAGGCAGTGAACCACAGCAAAACCACGTATTGCGCCAGAACCAAAGACCAGCAAAGCCAGACCAACGATGAGGGTGGTCACGTTGGAATCCAGAATCGTTGCCCAGGCATGGTCAAAGCCCTCTTCTATGGCTTTTTGTGGCGTTTTACCAGCACGCAATTCTTCGCGTATGCGTTCATTGATAAGCACGTTGGCATCAATCGCCATACCCAGGGCAAGCGCAATCGCAGCAATACCAGGCAAGGTCAGGGTCGCCTGCATCAGTGACAAGACGGCCACCAGCAACAAGACGTTGAATGACAGAGCTAGCACGCTGAAGAAGCCAAACATCAGGTAGTAAGCCATCATGAACACGGCAATCGCAGCAAAACCATAAATGGTGGAGTTACGACCTTGTTTGATGTTCTCTACACCCAGTTGTGGGCCTATGGTGCGTTCTTCTATGATTTCCATCGGTGCGGCCAGGGAACCGGCGCGCAACAGCAAAGCCAGATCACCGGCAGCAGAAGAAGTACCCATGCCAGTGATGATGAAGCGATTGCGCAATTCGTCATTGATGGTAGGAGCAATCAAAACTTCGCCCTTGCCTTTTTCAAACAAGACTATCGCCATGCGCTTGCCTATGCGGGTACTGGTCGCATTACCCATTTTTTTACCGCCATCACCATTCAGGTCAACACTGACAGCAGGTTGCTGACGTTGATCAAAACTGGAAGTGGCATTGGTGATGTCATCACCGGTAATGACGGGTTCTTTATTAACTATCAGATACTCGCCGCGATTCGAAATGAATTTTTCTGCGCCATAAGGAACAGGGGTATTCGCATCCACCGTACCGATGACGCTTTCATCCAGCAAACGAACTTCCAGCGTAGCCAGGCGATTGATAATACTCTTGGCGCGCGCAACGTCTTGTACACCCGGCAATTGCACAACAATACGGTCAGCACCTTGTTGCTGGATGATGGGTTCAGCAACGCCCAGTTCATTGACGCGTTTGGACAAGGCGGTAATATTTTGTTTGATGCCTTCAGAAATGACTTCTTTCAGGGCTTTTGGTTTCAGTGTGACTTGCAAACCGAAATCAGCACCATCACTACCCGCAGTATCGAGCAAATCCACATCCGTCATCTGTGACAGCAAAACATTCTTGGCCTTGGTGCGCTCTTCTGCTTCACGGAATTTCACCTTGATCAGATCGCCATCACGGCTCAGACCTGCATGGCGCACTTCTTTTTCACGCAAATTGCTACGCACACTGGACAACAGGCCTTGCATGCGTTTGGTCATGACAGCCTTGGTATCGACTTGCATAAGGAAGTGCACACCACCGCGCAAATCCAGACCCAGATACATAGGCAAGGCATGCAAATTCTGCAACCATTTCGGTGTATTCGACAAGAGATTGAAGGCCAGCGTGTAAGTAGGATCCGCTGGATCTGCATTCAAGGCTTTTTCCAGAGCCGACTTGGCTTTGAACTGTGTATCAACATCTTCAAAACGGGCGCGGACTGTGCCTTGCGTACCGTTATTTTCGTAGAAAATGTCCTTACTTTTCAAGCCAGCTTCTTGCAGCGCTTTTTCTACGCGGCTGGTCATGTCAGCTTCGACTTTAACAGTGGCTTTACCGCTACTGACTTGCACTGCAGGTGATTCGCCAAAGAAATTGGGCACGGTATAAATAGTACCGAACACCAGGGCGATCAGAATCAGTATGTACTTCCAGAGTGGATAGCGATTCATAATGGGAAAAATAATTGGAAGCTAAAAAAGCACAACGCAGCCCAGATCATTGTGGACTGCGTTGCTGTTGTGTACTGATTAAATCGCTTTAATCGTGCCCTTGGGCAGCATCATGGTAATCGACATTTTTTGTACGATGACTTCGGTGCCATTGGCAACTTCTATCGTTACATACGCATCTGTGACCTTGCTTACTTTACCGAGAATACCACCAGCTGTAACGACTTCATCATTCTTGGCCAGAGCATCCATCATTGCTCTTTGATCTTTTTGACGCTTCATCTGTGGACGTATCATCAGGAAATACATCACTACAACCATCAGGAGCAAAGGCCACATATTCAACAGATTGCTCTGGAGATCGCCGCCAGCGGCTGCTTGTGCATAAGCATTGGAAATAAACACGTTCAGACTCCTGTCATTTTAATAATGGATCACCAGTCCCTGGTATGAAACTGGATACAAATTGTTGCAATTCTTGGTATATAACACCAAAAGCCGTTTTTTCAATCGGCAAAGCTCCCTATTTTAGCATTGCCTATACAAATTGCTGGCAATTGTCAGGATATCTGCCAATAAAGCAGCCCATATAAATAAAAACAGGCAATCACCGCCAATGGCGGGTGATTGCCTGTGCTTATTAACTTTGCTTTATTGCTTAAAGAAATTTGCTATTTAAGCAATAAATCATTAACGGCTGAATGGCTTGCCGTTAACAGTCAGGTTACCTTGCTTCCATTCAATCTTGGAGCTCAGGAGTTTGCCATTCTTATTGATATAGCCACGTTCTACAAAAGCCGATACTTGCTGGTTCATCGCATCCATTGCTGCTTTTTGTATATCCGGATCTTTTTGTGATGCGCCACCCAGTTTTGCTACCAGTCCTTCTGTCAAAGTCACATCCAGGCTACTTTGTATTTTGGACAGCATCAGCATGGGATTGTTAAAGTCCGCTGCTGTAGCACCGACCACTTTTGCCGTTCCTGACAGCTTGGCTTCACCATCCGGTGTCATAACGCTCAAACGATCAAGAAACAATTCTGGTTCTTTTTGCAAAACCAGAGGGGCAACTTCGTCCCACACTGTTTTCAAGGCCGCCATTTTCTCAGGATCACCGCCCGTTTTTGAATAGGCTGTCGAGATTTTCGCCAGTGAAGGTGCATGCAAGCGTCTGACGCCATAGTCGTAATGGAAGTCGCTGTAGGTTTGTTGATCAATGACGACTTTGCCAATACCAAACTTGGCAAGCATATCGAACAGGTCATCTTTCAAATTGGCATCGGTAGTCAGCTTCAATTGCTCCAGCGTAAAGCTTTTCTTGGCTTCCGCAGGGTCGGCAAAGCTGATACTGGCAATCGTAGATTCTGTTTTACCCAGATACAAATTGGTTGCAGGATAAGCCGCACTGACGTCACCCTTGACACTAATGCCAGCGAATTTGAAAGCCTTGCCATCCGGAGTATCTATCGTCAAGCCTGGCGCATTCAAATTGATATTAACATCCTTATAATCCTTGCCAAAGCCGACTTCCATCTTCAAACCCTGCCAGGCGACTTTTTCCTGGTCTTTTTCCAGGACAGTATTAAATGCAGGGCTGGACACGGTAACACGACCGCCGCCGCCATAACTCAAGCGGGAAGAAATCTCCAGCGGGCTGGCATTGCCAAAGACCTTGGCAAGTTCTGCCTTGCTTTCTGCATCCAAAACCAGTTCGGTCTTGATGGAAGCCGCGCCGAAACCTGCGAAGCCGGGCAAAGGTCCATGCTGGATATAGTTGATAAAGTGGATTTGCAATGGTTTGGGCTCTTTAGCCTCGACATTTGCAGTTGCCGCAGCGGGATCTACGGGTGCACTACCATCAGCAGGCGCCTCAGGTGTCTCAGCAGCCTCAGGCAAAGGCAAATCTGACTTTTTCGCACCAGGGAAATTCGCCAGTGTCAGTTCCAGTGTCGTATCCTGCACAGAAGAGAACACGCCACGCTTGTAATCTTGCTTGACGACCTTAACATAGGGAGAAGACTTGGCCTGATCATTGGACTCGGTCAACTTGGCTTCTACACGTTTTCCGGTGTACCAGGATGCTGCCGGATATGACGCCGCCAGAGCCACTACCACCGCGATCAGTTTCGTACTTTTATTCACAAACTTCCTCCGCTTAAATAAGATTAAGCAACATAATTGCCATTTACACAATACCGACCAATACGGCCAGCAAGGAGTGTAGCAAGCTTCTTTGGGATTGTCATTGTTACATTGACCAAACTATACTTAGGTATGTGCACATGCAGCATGAGATGACTCCGCCCGAAAAAAAGATGGCAAACTCTCGCTTGCCATCCCTTTCCTTAAGCCGCCTGTGTGACAGCTTTAGCTGACACGTATGGTCGCCAATGCCAGTTCGGAAGTATTCAAAGCACCCTCGACAAAGCCCTGATAATCAGAATAGGCTTCACCAACAATGTGGATATTCTTGGCACCGCTGCCAAAGTCAAAGGCTTTGAAGACATCCATGACTTTCCATGAGCGCACACCTGGTTGCCAGCCATGATTGGCTGCACCATACGGCGCCCTGGCCCAGTCGCGTATGCCATAGGTGACAATGGAATTCTTGATAAAGTCGCGGGTATCTTCCAGCGATTTTTCTTCAAACATGTGCTGGGCCTGATCAGTCAGTTTCAGGCCTGAACGCTTGATATCGACGAGGCGTTTGACATCGCGCGCAACGAACAGGGAGAAGGCATCGACGATCTTGACATTCTGGTCGATCTCGGCGCGGTCATGTTTGTCGGCTTCCATGACGTAATGCTTCCAGAACTCAGTGGACGGGCGATCCATGTACAACAAGACCATGCCGTGACCATCCTTGTCCTGGCCTTGTGGGCGGCGGAAATAATGGATCTCGCGGGTAGGCAGGCAACTCGCATATTGTTGTGGACGTTGCGAATAATCCCACCACGGTGAATCCGTCACGAAGAACAGTTTCAACATGGGAAAGCCATTGACAGCGTCAAGCTGTGAAGCAACGTGCTCAGGCAGGCAGGATGCCAGTTTCACCAGCGGCATTCTCGGCAGAGCCAGGATCAGTCTGTCGGTCTGCAACTGGATATTGCCGTTCTTGGTATGGACATCCAGTTCCAGCCTGGGCTGGCCCATGGCGATTTGCTTGAAGCCAGTCAGCATATGACCACCGGCCAGGGTGACATTGCTGAGGCCGCGCAATTTGGCCATCAGGCTCTCGGTCAGTTTTGCGGTGCCGCCATCTACGCTGGCCAGTTGCTGACCTACGGTTTTCAGGGCACGCAGCCACCAGATGATCCACTCTATCGCGTTCAGGTTTTCCGGGATCATGTGATAAAAAGTGCCGGTGTCGCGCAACTTGGTCAGCGCCAGATGGCTGAGCGCACCTTCAGCAGACATGGCGTTCCAGAAGCCCATGCTCCACAAGGGTTGACCATTGAGTTGAGCATGCTTGCGCATGCGCTGGTAATCAGCTTCGGTTTGCGCATCTATCCAGGCCTGGTCTTGTGGGTCTTGCCCCAGGATCAGCATGATGCCGCGTTTGAGCAATTGCAGGGAATTGAGGCCCATTTCTTCGGCAGGCAAATCATAGGTCGGTGCATTGACTTCTTCACCTTCTGGCCCGCTGAACTCGGTCAGCTTGACACCCAGGTCACGGCACAATTTATCGAAGCGCGGTTGCAGCGTGGGCTCGAAACGCATAGGACCCCATTCAGCGATGAAGCCGTCGAGATCTTCAGTTTCTATGCGACCACCCCAGCGATCAGAGGATGCTTCCAGTACCACGACTTTTTGCCCTGCCAGCGCCAATCGCCAGGCGCAATACAGACCAGAAATGCCGCCGCCGGCAATAATGACGGGATGATAATTCATATCAGACCTCTAGTATTCATTTGTCCACTTGGACGAGAGCGCCATTTTGCCTGCAAGCGGCCTGAATATAATTCGTATTACTGATCAGTCCGTCATTATTTACCGTATTTAATCAGACAACTACTTCAAACACCACGCGCACGATCAGCATGGAACTGCTGGACAAACTCAGGGAAGCGCTCATCGTCGAGTGCTTTACGGATGTTTTTCATCAAATCCAGGTAGTAATGCAAATTGTGGATAGTGTTTAAACGTGCGCCCAGGATTTCGCCGGTGCGGTGCAAATGATGCAGGTAAGCGCGTGAGAAGTTTTTGCAGGCATAGCATTCGCAAGTCGCGTCCAGCGGTTCTTTTTCTTCCTTGTAACGGGCATTCTTGATCTTGATATCGCCAAAGCGGGTGAAGATCCAGCCATTGCGCGCATTGCGGGTAGGCATGACGCAGTCAAACATGTCTATGCCATTGGCAACACCTGCTACGAGATCTTCCGGCGTGCCCACACCCATGAGGTAATGCGGCTTGTTCTCTGGCAGTTTGGGGCCGACATGCGCGAGTACGCGCATCATGTCTTCCTTGGGCTCGCCTACAGACAGGCCACCGATGGCAATGCCGTGGAAATTCAGTTCATTCAAGCCAGCCAGGGATTCATCACGCAGGTGTTCAAACATGCCGCCCTGGACGATGCCGAACAGGGCATTCGGGTTTTCGCCCTGGTTGAATTCATCGATGGAACGTTTGGCCCAGCGCAGGGACATGCGCATGGATTTGCCTGCTTCTTCTGTCGTCGCTGGCCTGCCATCGATTTCATAAGGTGTGCATTCATCGAACTGCATGACGATGTCAGAATTCAGTGAACGCTGGATTTGCATGGAAATCTCTGGCGACAGGAACAGGCGCTCACCACTGATAGGAGAAGAAAACTTGACGCCTTCTTCGGTGATCTTGCGCATTGCACCCAGTGAAAATACCTGGAAGCCGCCCGAGTCAGTCAGGATAGGTTTATCCCAGCCCATGAAACCATGCAGGCCACCAAATTTGTTCAGCACTTCAGTGCCCGGGCGCAGCCACAGATGAAAGGTATTGCCGAGTATGATGTGGGCATCTATCTCTTTCAATTCCAGCGGCGACATCGCCTTGACCGAGCCATAAGTACCGACCGGCATGAAGATAGGCGTTTCGATTTCACCATGGTTGACTTTGACACGGCCGCGACGTGCAGCAGTAGTTTTATCTTTTTTGATCAGTGTAAATTCAAGCATGGTCTTCCCCGGAGGAATTGGTCAGCAGCATGGCATCGCCATAGCTGAAAAAACGATATTGTTGAGCGATAGCGTGAGCATAAGCAGCGCGGACGCGATCATACCCGGCAAATGCCGATACCAGCATCATCAAAGTGGATTTTGGTAAGTGGAAATTGGTGATAAGCCTGTCCACGGTTTTGAATACATAGCCTGGTGTGATGAACAGACGGGTGTCATCACTGCCTGCCTGCAAGGCACCAGTTTGAGACGCAGATTCAAGTGCGCGCATACTGGTAGTGCCGACAGCAACCACTTTACCGCCTGCGGCTTTGGTGGCCTGTACAACTGCCACAGTCTCATCCGGCACGGTATACCATTCACTGTGCATCTGATGATCTGCCAGGTTTTCGGTACGCACAGGCTGGAAAGTACCTGCGCCCACGTGCAGGGTCACATAGGCGAGTTTGATGCCCTTGTCCTGGCAACGCTGCAACAATGCCTCGTCAAAATGCAGGCCAGCGGTTGGCGCGGCTACTGCACCGGGCACGCGGTTATAGACGGTCTGGTAACGCTGCTCGTCAAAGTCATCAGCATCATGTTCTATATACGGCGGCAAAGGCAGGCGGCCATAGGTTTCCAGCAACGTGAAGATATCGGACGGAAAGTACAGGGTAAAAAATTCGCCGACACGCTCACCGACGACGACATCAAAACTGTCCGCCAGGCGGATTTTGCTGCCCGGCAGTGGCGACTTGGAAGCGCGCATCTGGGCCAGCACACTGCGCTCCTTGTCATTATTCGACAGTACCCGCTCGACCAGCATCTGTATCTTGCCGCCGCTTTCCTTGACGCCAAAGAAACGGGCTTTCAAGACGCGGGTATCATTAAAGACCAGCAAATCGCCAGCATTGAGCTGGTCCAGGATGTCAGCAAAATGCCTATCGACCAGCGTATCACCGTCGACATGCAGGAGGCGTGAAGCGGTACGGTCGGGCAAAGGTGTTTGCGCGATCAGGGCTTCAGGCAGTTCAAAATCAAAATCACTTAGGGAGTAAGACATGCAAAAATTCTACAAAAATCGGGGGTAAAACAGGAAAAACAGACATAAAGCTACTTTACACTGTATAAAATACCAGTAGAATGCACACTATCGTAGCAAACCCGGGTAAGATCACAGACAAACAGCCTGAAACCAAGGTTTTGTGAATTTCCTGAAAAAAGTAAGCTAACAGCAAAACCCACCATTTTACACCCCATGGCCGCTGAAGACCAAAGTGCAAGTGCAGAGTTAAAAAATACACAAGCTGATGCTGCTATCGCTGGCAGCTATGCATTGCCTGAATCCAGTCCCAAAAAACCTGTAAAAAAAGCCAAGGCAACTGCCAGCCCGGCAGCCAAAGCCAGTGAGAAACTTGCCAAACTGGGCTTGCGCAAGGACATGGATTTTGTCTTGCACCTGCCCATGCGCTATGAAGATGAAACAGAAATCGTCAACATGCGCGATGCCTCTTTCCGTGGTGGCAGCAGTGTGCAGGTCGAGGGTGTAGTCACAGAATGCGATATCCAGTACCGCCCGCGCCGCCAGCTGGTCGTGACGATTGCCGACGATAGTTGTCAGGTTGTACTACGCTTCCTGAATTTTTATGGCAACCAGACCAAGCAAATGGCAGTTGGCGTGCGGGTGCGCGCACGTGGTGAATTACGCCATGGTTTCTTTGGCGCGGAGATGGTGCATCCGCACTACAAGATCGTCAATGAAGGCGCACCTTTGCCGACTGCGCTGACACCAGTCTACCCATCTGGCGAAGGTGTGCCGCAAGCTTTATTGCGCAAGGCAATTGCCAATGCCATGACACGCGTCAACTGGCGTGACACCCTGTCCCCTGCCCGACTGGCCGATCTGCATTTGCAGGATTTTGAAAGCAGCATACGCATACTGCATAATCCACCGCCAGATGTAGACCAGCATAGTCTGATAGAACGCGAGCACCCTGCCTGGGAGCGCATGAAATTCGATGAGCTGCTGGCTCAGCAATTATCATTGAAGCGTGCGCAAATCACCCGTCGTAGCAAAGGGGCAAATGCCCTGCCACTGGTCGGTGAACTCAGTAATGCTTTCCTGCTGAACCTGCCATTTTCCCTGACCAAGGCACAAGAAAAAGTGCTGGCCGAGATACGCGACGATCTGCGTGAAGCCTTCCCCATGCAACGGCTGTTGCAAGGCGATGTAGGCAGCGGCAAAACCATCGTTGCGGCACTGGCAGCTGCACAAGCCATCGACAATGGTTTTCAGGCAGCGCTGATGGCACCGACAGAAATTTTGGCAGAACAGCATTTCAGAAAAATCGCTGCCTGGCTGGAACCGCTGGGTGTCAAGACCGCCTGGCTGACTGGCAGCCTGAAGAAAAAAGAAAAAGACGCCGCCAATGCACTCATCACTTCTGGCGAGGCACAACTGGTAATAGGTACCCACGCTCTGATACAAGACAGTGTGCAATTCAAAAAGCTGGGCCTGGTCATTGTCGATGAACAACACCGCTTTGGCGTCAGCCAGCGTCTGAATTTGGCCAACAAGACTGAGGCAGGCAAGGTGCCACATCAACTGATGATGTCGGCCACGCCTATTCCACGCACACTGGCGATGACTTATTACGCTGATCTTGAAGTATCCATCATTGATGAATTGCCGCCAGGCCGCACACCTATCGTCACCCGCGTTATCGACCAGAACCGCCGTGATGAAGTCATTGCGCGCGTGCAGGCTGCGGGGCAGGAAGGCAAACAAGTTTACTGGGTTTGCCCCCTCATAGAAGAATCAGAAACCCTGCAACTGCAAACAGCAACAGAGACGCACACCATGCTTGCTGAAGCCCTGCCAGAACTGAAAGTGGGTCTGGTCCATGGCCGCCTGAAACCGGCAGAAAAACAGGCGACGATGGAAGCCTTTATCCGCAATGACAGCCAGGTGCTGGTGGCTACCACGGTGATTGAAGTTGGCGTCGATGTACCGAATGCCAGCCTGATGGTGATCGAACATGCAGAGCGTTTTGGTCTGTCACAATTGCACCAGTTACGTGGCCGCGTAGGCCGTGGTGCGGCAGCCAGCGTCTGCCTGTTACTCTATCAAGGCCCGCTGGGTGGCACAGCCAAACAAAGGCTGGCCACCATGCGCGAGAGTAATGATGGTTTTGAAATTGCCCGCAAGGATCTGGAATTGCGCGGGCCCGGTGAATTCCTCGGTGCACGCCAATCCGGCGAAGCCATGTTACGCTTTGCCAACCTGGAAACCGATCAATGGCTGGTCGATAAAGCACGCAATCTGGCCGATGAATTATTAAAAAATGACCCAGTCACCGTTGCTGCTCATCTGGAGCGCTGGCTGGGATATAAAGAAGAATTTTTACGAGTATAAAAACCTATGCTGAATATCGTCGATGTTGATGTCAATAATCCGCAACATGCCCAAGACCTGGTCAACATGCTCAATATGTATGCGCTGGACCCCATGGGCGGCGGCGAAGCCTTGTCGGATTATGCGCAAGCCAATCTCATTAGCGAACTCAAGAAACGCAATAACGTGCGCGCCATACTCGCTTATGTGAATGATCAGGTTGCCGGTTTTGCGATTTGCATAGAAGGCTTTTCCACTTTTGCCTGCAAGTCCTTATTGAATATCCATGACTTTGCCGTACACCCTGATTTTCGTGGTCAGGGCATAGGCAATAAAATGATGCAGCACCTGACTGCATTGTCCGAACAACTGGGCTATTGCAAGATGACGCTGGAAGTATTGGAGGGCAATACCCGTGCACAGAATCTGTATCGCGCAGAAGGCTTTGCGCCGTATGAGCTGAACCCGGAATTTGGTGGAGCAATCATCATGCAAAAGAAAATTGGCAAAGCCTGATTTCATCACCTTGTTTAATGGAGATCAGCCAAATTTCTCCACCATGAAATCCACAAAACTGCGCAGCTTGGGTGTGCGGTATCTGTCCTGCAGATAAACCACGCTCAGTGCGCGACTCGGCAATTCATAGTCGGGAAATAATTGCACCAAAAGCCCGGCCTTCACATCTGCTTCCAGCAAGATCGCCGGTTGCAAGATGATGCCCAGACCATGCAGGGCGGCAACCCGCAAAGCCTGACCATGATTGACTTGCAGCCTGCCGGTAACCGGGACGCGGTAAATCTCATCCTGGTCTTGCAAGCGCCAGTTGGTGATGGCTGCCGGGCTGAAGGACAGGCATTCATGCTGCGTCAAATCTTCAGGATTGCTTGGTACACCCTTGCGCGCCAGATAATCAGGTGAGGCGCAGATCATCAGGCGATACAGGCTCAGTGATTTGGCGATCAAGGCTGAGTCTGGCAATTGACCTATCCTTATGGCTGCTTCAAACCCCTCTTCCACCAGGTCCACCACACGGTCGCACAAGGCCACATCAACGCTGACTTCAGGATAGCGTGCCAGATACTCCGACAATGCTGGCATCAAGGCTTCTGTGCCGAAAGTCACTGGCGCAGTAATACGTAGCTTGCCCGCTGGCGCCAGTTGCAGGTTTTGTGCCTGCTTGTCGGTTTCAGACACCAGTCTGAGGATTTCCTTGCAACGCGCATAATAATCCTCGCCAAAGGCGGTCAGGTGCTGACGCCGGGTAGTCCTTTGCAGCAATTGCATGCCCAGGCGCTTTTCCAGCATGCGCAAATGATTGCCCGCCATGGTTGCCGAAATCCCGCAGGCAGTGGCCGCCCCGCTCAGGCTGCCTTTTTCCACGGCGAGAACATAGACCTTCATGCTGTCCAGCAAATCCATTCAACACTCCTGATTATAGATGTATCAATCATAGACTCATTTATCTCAATTTAGTTTCAAATAAGAATAGAGCCTTGTTTGCAACCTTCGCTGGCAAACAAAAGCGATTCCCGCACACTTTTTGGAGCTACACCATGACTATCACCACACTTGCATCCCGTTTTGCCAATCGTACTGTCCTGATCACAGGTGGAGGAACCGGCATGGGCAAAGCCGCTGCACTGCGCTTTGGCCGTGAAGGAGCCAACGTCGTTATCGCTGGCCGCCGTCCTGCAGAAATCAATCTGGTTGCCGACGAAATCAAGGCAGCAGGCGGCATCGCCCTGGCTATATCCGCCGATGTTTCTGATGCCGAACAAGTCCAGGCGCTGGTAGAAAAAACCGTCACCACCTTTGGTGGCTTGCATATGGCCTGGAATAACGCTGGCATCCTCGGTGGCTTCCAGCCCTTCCAGGAAACCAGCCTGGCTGATTTCGATGCCGTCATGGCGATCAACCTGCGCGGCGTCTTCGCCTGCCTGAAACATGAAATCGCCGCCATGCAGGCAGCCGGTGTCGGCGGCGCCATCGTCAACACCTCCTCCTGGACCGCACATGGTGCCATGCCCGGCCTGTCCGCCTACGCCGCAGGCAAAGCCGCCCTCGATGCCCTGACACGCACAGTCGCCGTTGAAGTCGGCCCTCTGCAAATTCGCATCAACAACGTCAGCCCCGGCATCATCGCCACCCCCATGGCCAGCGGCG
The DNA here is from genome assembly GCF_049340345.1 of Undibacterium sp. Di27W. Taxonomy (NCBI): domain Bacteria; kingdom Pseudomonadati; phylum Pseudomonadota; class Betaproteobacteria; order Burkholderiales; family Oxalobacteraceae; genus Undibacterium; species Undibacterium sp. Di27W. The sequence continues at coordinate 157,776 of NZ_JBMPOS010000004.1, forward strand.
TACTGGCATCCAGAACATCTGCATTGCCGTTCGAGAAACAAACCCCATTGCAACGTATAGGCCAGCCGGAAGATGTTGCCGATGCAGTACTGTGGCTATTGTCCGACGATGCGCGTTTTGTGACCGGGCAAAGTTTGCTGGTGGATGGCGGCTTTACCATAGGCGGCTTGCGCCCCTGGTTTAATGGGTTTGTGGCGGAGCATGTTTGAGGACGAACATATTTGAGTTTTTATAAAAACGTCTATCCTTCGTAGATACAAGCCGGGTCTCGGCCCGGCAGCCGAAATACTTTCTTTGCTTCGCCAAAGAATGTATTCAAAGAAAGGCGACCGCAGACTCTCCCTGCGGGTGCTTACGCTACGCTCCAGCATAATTTGTGCATCACAAAAAATGGGAAAGCTTCGAAACTCGCTACCCTTACAGGGCGCACAATCGCTTGCAAGCGATTGCCGTTACGCTGGCGAGATGCATGCATCTCGAAACCCCAGCTACACCTCAGACAACGAAGCTTTCTGATCCATTTTCTGTGATGTACAAATTACATCGTCCCAAGCGGATGAAGATCAAAAACACCTGCAACTACAACGTCAATGCAACCGCTATGCATATATCGTTGAACATCGTTGATCAATCTTGGTTTTGGTTTTGGTTTTGGTTTTGGTTTTGGTTTTGCTGTTGATTTTGACGTTTGCAGTTCCCATGTGTCGACGCCGTTTGTGCTGTACAGAAAATGGAAAGAGAAGGACCGCTGTCTGAGCCGCAGGCGAGTTTCGGGCCTTCCCATTTTTTGTACTGCAGAAACGGGAACCCCCTTCAGGGGGCGACGACGCCTGGGTCGCCTTTTTGGCCCACCTTTTTTGGCGAGACAAAAAGGTGGGTAGCTGCCGGTCTACCACCGGCCGGCAATCTTAAAATACGTGTGCAGGCATTTCAAAATCCAGTTCGCAAAGTCCTACGATTCTGGCGTGAATAAACTTTGCAGCATGCAAAGAACGCCACTGGATTCCAGCTAACCCCACGCGGGAATGACGTATCAAAGGGTTGGGTAAAATGCAAAGAAATGGCTCCGGCAAAAGCTATTCGAAAAAACTGCATCAATGTACTGGATGTCCAAACCCCCATTCGCAAATCATCGCCTCCACCCCATAGCCAAAATCACAACTACCGCCCCCACCTCATGTCAAGGTAAAATCCCCCAGAACCTAAAGACGACCAACGCATAAATGCCAAACGCACTGGCTATGTGCACACACAATATAAGGATCAGCAATGACTATAGATTTCAAAGGCCGTGTCGCCATCGTGACCGGTGCAGGTGGTGGTTTGGGGCGTGAACATGCGCTGGCGCTGGCGGCGCGTGGTGCCAAAGTGGTGGTCAATGATCTGGGTGGTGCACGTGATGGCTCTGGTGGTTCGTCCGCGGCTGCGCTGGCCGTCGTCGAAGAAATCCGTGCGGCGGGTGGTGAAGCGATAGCCAACGGCGCCTCGGTCACTGATTTCGAAGCGGTGCAAGCCATGGTGGCAGACACCATGGCGCAATGGGGGCGAATTGATATCCTCGTCAATAATGCCGGTATCTTGCGCGACAAGAGTTTTACCAAGATGGATATCGCCGACTTCAAGCTGGTGCTGGATGTGCATCTGATGGGGGCAGTGCATTGCTGCAAGGCAGTCTGGGCAATCATGACAGAGCAAAAATATGGCCGTATTGTCATGACCACTTCCTCTTCCGGTTTGTATGGCAATTTTGGCCAGTCAAATTATGGCGCTGCCAAGATGGCCTTGGTAGGTTTGATGCAAACGCTGGCGCTGGAAGGTGCGAAGTATGATATTCGTGTCAACAGCCTCGCACCAACCGCTGCAACACGCATGACTGAGAGTCTGTTCCCGGCAGAATTCCTGCAAGCCCTGCAGCCATCTGATGTCGTGCCCGCGATGCTGGTACTGGCGTCTGAGCAGGCGCCTAGCCGTGCCATCCTGTGTGCCGGTGCGGGCAGTTTTGAAGCTGCGAATATCACCCTGACCCAGGGTGTCTGGGTAGGCCGCGGTGATGATGCGCCTGAGCAACTGGCTGCACGCCTGGCAGAAGTGCGCCAGCGTGATGGTGAAGCGGTACCTGAAAGCGGCGCGGCACAAGGACATCTGGAGTTGACCAAGGCCATGAGTCAGTCTAAGGGCTGATACCGAATCCCTACTCAAATATGAGTAAGCGCTTCACTCATTCTGTAGGAGCGACTTTAGTCGCGAACGATTGACCGTATCGGGCGTTCGCGGCTAAAGCCGCTCCTACAGAGTCTGCGCTTATCCATGCTTCCCTGATCAATAATCCCGCAAACAGCCTGCAACTCATGAGGAATTTAGTTCTTGGCAGGGTATGCACCAAAATCGGTGGATATCGTATATACAGTATGCCTATCCAAAAATACTCCCCTGGTCATTGTTAAATTCAGGAAAAAATTTACGCTCTGTACAAAGCTCTTGCTGACGCTGCCCTCAGTCTGTGCCACACTAACGGCATGACACTCACAGAATTAAAATACATCGTTGCCGTAGCCCGGCAAAAGCATTTTGGCCATGCGGCAGAAGCTTGTTTTGTCGCCCAGCCTACCTTATCTGTTGCCATCAAAAAACTCGAAGATGAACTGGGCGTCACCATTTTTGAACGTGGTGGTACCGAGGTATCAACCACACCGCTGGGTGCACAAATTGTTGCCCAGGCAGAACGTGTGCTGGAACAAACCGCCGCCATCAAGGAAATTGCCAAACAAAACAAAGACCCGCTGGCTGGCCCTTTCCGCCTGGGCGTTATTTATACGATAGGCCCTTATCTGCTGCCTACCCTGGTGAAAACCATGATACAGCAGGTGCCACAAATGCCTTTGGTGCTGCAAGAGAATTTCACCGTCAAACTCATGGAATTATTGCGCCAGGGTGAGCTCGATGCTGCCATCATGGCCTTGCCTCTTCCTGATCAGGGCATGATGGTGCAACCGCTGTACGATGAACCCTTTGTCGTCGCCATGCCGCGCGACCATGCTTGGGCAGAGCGCAAGGAAGTCTCGGCTGAGGAATTGAAATCCGAGACCATGCTCTTGCTCGGCAATGGTCATTGCTTCCGCGACCAGGTGCTGGAAGTGTGTCCGGAAATGTCGCGTTACTCGACTGCCGGTGACGGCATTGCCCGTACCTTTGAAGGCTCTTCACTGGAAACCATACGCCATATGGTGGCATCTGGTATAGGCATCACGGTGTTACCTATGGCTTCAGTGCCTGATCTGGATACCAGGGATGGCATGCTGCGTTACCTGCCTTTTACTGCACCCGCACCAGACCGTCGTGTCGTGATTGCCTGGCGCAAGAGTTTTACCCGTCAGGCTGCCATAGAAGCCATACGCAAGGCCGTGCTGGCTTGCGATCTGCCTGGCGTCACCATGCTCGACGAAGCAGCTAGTACTCAATAATTTTATCCCCCTGCACGATGAACAAAGAAGCGATCGCGACCACGCGCCTGCAATTGCGGGTACTAATGCCTGAACATGCCACCATGTTGCAGGCGTATTTATTGGAAAACCGCGCTCACCTGGCTCCATGGGAGCCGGTGCGCGATGAAGATTTTTTCTCGCTGGAGAAATGCGAAGAAAGACTGCATTCCAGTTTCCGCCTGATGGAAGCAGGGCTGGCCATGCATTTTGCCGTTTGCCTGGAGCATGACATGATAGGTATTTGCAATTTCAGCAATATCGTTCGTGGTGTTTTTCATGCCTGCCATCTGGGTTATGCCATTGCAGAAAAGCAGCAAGGCCAGGGTTATATGCAAGAGGCCGTTAATGCGGGCATCACCCACATGTTCCAGCGGCAAGGCCTGCATCGCGTCATGGCGAATTATGTGCCAGAAAACCTGCGCAGCGCCGCTTTGCTGGAAAGACTGGGTTTTGAAAAAGAAGGCTATGCCAGGTCTTATCTCAAAATCAATGGTGTCTGGCGCGACCATATTTTGACTGCCCTGGTCAATTCACAGAATTAACATCATAGGCAGGAATTGGTAAATTGCTCATCCTTGCCCAGAGCGATGAGTATATACTGCGGTCTTTTGCGAAACATGCTGATGATTGTGGTCTATAGCAACAAGCCCAACTCATCACTTTTCTACAGAAAGCTTCAGTTCATGTCATTGTCCCGGATACTGGTGGTGTTTGCCTGCTTGGCAACCAGCTTTTTTACCTTTGACAGCCAGGCCCAAATAACTGGCGACACACAAAACTCCAGCACTACTACCCATGATGAGACCAAGCGTCCCAAAATCGCCCTGGTACTCTCGGGTGGTGGTGCACGCGGTTTTGCCCATATAGGTGTCTTGCGTGCCCTGCGCAAAATGCGCATACCTGTCGATATGGTGGTTGGTACCAGCATAGGTGCAGTCGTTGGTGGTGCCTATGCCTCCGGGCGCTCAGCTGATGAGCTGGAACAAATCGTCCGCGAAACCGATTGGGAAAGTGTGCTGGCCGACCGCCCAGCCCGCTATGATTTGGATTACCGTCGCAAGGAAGAAGACTTGCTGCTGCCTTCACGCATAGAATTCGCCGTCACCAAGTCTGGCGTATTCTTGCCGCCCGCCGCTGCTGGTAATGCTGCCCTGGAAAATGCACTGACCCGACTGATGCCCGAAGGCATGCGTGATCAACCCGTCAATCAACTGTCCCTGCCCTTTCTTTCTGTCGCCTCTGATTTGCTGACAGGCGACATGGTGGAGTTGAATGACACGCCCTTACTGATGACCATGCGCGCCTCGCTGGCCTTGCCCGGTGTTTTTGCACCGGTCCGCATTAAACAAAAGCTGGTTGTCGATGGTGGCCTGGTCAGCAATTTGCCAGTGGAACTGGCGCGCCGCATGGGGGCAGATATCATTATTGCCGTCAATGTAGGTACACCCCTGGCCAAGGAAAATGAACTCAATAGTGCCATCGATGTCACCAAACAAATGCTGCAAATCCTGACTGAGCAAAATGTGCAGCGTTCGATCAGGGAATTGCGCAAAACCGATGTCTTGATTGCTCCTGAATTGTCAGGCATCAGTTTTCTCGATTTTGGGCAATATCAGCAATCCATCAAGGCAGGTGAAAACGCAGCCAATAAAATGGCTATCCAGCTCAGCGCCCTGCGCGTGCCTGATGAACAATATGCCGTGTTTGAATACCAAAGGTCGAATGCTGGCCAGGCTGCACGCAGCACGGCAGACAAATTACCGCTGGCGAAGATAGAAGTAGAAGGGCCGCGCTACATCAATCCCCAGGCATTGATCGCGCAGACCGGCTTGAAGCCTGGCCAGGTGCTGTCCCAGGAGCAGATCAGGCAAGCCTCGGGCAAGTTATATGGACGTGGCGATATCGACAATATAGAAACCATCATCACGGATGACGAGGGCAAGCGCAATGTGCTCATCAAACCTTCAGAGTCAAATTCCAGCCGCAACAGACTCAGGGTAGGCCTGGAACTGACCAGTGATTTCGCTGATGAAAATCGCTTTGGCCTGAGTATCATGCATATTGCGTCTTCACTCAATAGTTATGGCGCTGAATTGCGCAGCTATGCCCGCATAGGCAGTCAACGCCAGTTGGGCACGCAATTCTGGCAACCGCTGGCCTCTGGCTCACCATGGTATATCGCCCCCTCTGTTGAATACAATGGCAGTAGCATGGACTTGTATCAAGAGGGACGCAAGAAATTGCGTGTGGGCTTACGCGGCACCCAGGCCAGTCTGAGCTTTGGACGTCAGCTTGATAACTGGGGCACTATAGAAGCGGGGGCCAGCCGTAGTTTTGGTAAGGTAGATTTCCTGCTACCAGCCGATTTCAGCCAGGATAGCTTGCGTTACTACAGCACTACCCAGTATTTGCGCTTCCGCCTCGACACCCTGGATTCGCTGGCAAATCCCAGTCGCGGTTATCTGGTGTCTTCAAGCTGGGAGCATACTCCGGCAAAAAATCCGGGAGAGCGTTCACAGGCCCAATCCCAGATTGATGCCTTGGCTGCTTTCCAGGTTGGCGAATGGGCAGGTCATTTATATGGTGAATGGAGTCGCTCAGAACGTGGCGGTGCACCCAATCCACTGGGCGGTTTCTTGCGGCTGTCTGGCACCGCAAATAACTCTTTGGAGGGCGATGCTACGGCTTTTGGCCGCTTCGTACTGGCACGCAAAATAGGTTCTTTACCTACCACCATAGGTGGTGCGATACGTACCGGATTCTCGCTGGAACTTGGCAACACTTATGGTAACGGCCACAGTCTGCGCCTGGACACCCTGAAACAGGCTGGCAGCGCCTTTGTCTCTGTCGATACCCGCTTTGGTCCACTGTTCTTCGGAGCTGGCGCGACCCGCGGCAATGGTTCTTCGCTTTATCTTTTCCTCGGCCCTATCTGGTGAGTCAGTCCTTTGACCGGCGCTGCCGCCTCCGGTCGGCGCAGCGCCGTAAAGGCTGAGAATTCCCAGGAACGGAAACCCACCAGCAAAGTAAAGCCATCACGCTCTTCTGGCCGCAGGCGACGGTCATCCTGGTGCAGGCGCGCCAGTTCAGCCGCCAGTTGCTGTATCTTTTGCACCATTTCCATGGCGCTATGCGACGAAACCCTGGCAGGGACAAAGAGCAAGGTCTCGCCTTGTCCATCAAAACTGCCAGCAAAATAATCGCCAACCACCACATCGCGGAAATATTGCTGTATCGGGCCATCGGCACGCCAGTGGAATGCGGGTGATACTTTCAGGCGATAGCGATTCAGCGGGCGCAGTTCTATGACATCGAGCTTATCGAGAGCAATCAGATGCAGCACGCATTCGGCTTCTGAAAGATGATAAGTTTCTATGATTTGCTCCAGTGTCCAGTGCCCCAGGCAACAAATCGCCACCAGCAATAATTTGGGGTCAGTCATCAGCGACTGCTCTTGCGCCAGGCTCAGGGTATCGGCATGCGGCGTGACATCGGCAGCCTGGCGCAGGACATCTTCCATGGCGATGCCAGATGCCTTGCAAATCTCAGCCAGACGCGACAGGCTCATATCCTTTTGGCCAAACATGCGCTTCATGCTGGATTCACTCATGCCTATGCGCTCTGCCAGCATTTTGTAAGTCACACCTGCGGCACGCAACTCTGAGCGCAAGACTTTCAAGACCAATTCTGGTGAACTCATGAATACTTCCCGGCTAAATGTGAAATTTTGCAAATAGTACCGCATTTTAATACCAAAAATACTGAATAACGATGCCTTCAGCAATTTTCTGGTACGTTTTTTTAATTATTGCGACACTTCGACCTGCAAAAGCTGTGCGAAGTTCAATAACAGGACATTAAGACTCTTTAATAGTGTTATGTAACGCCTAAGCTGGCCATCTCTTCAATGCATACATCAGTCTGGAGTACACAGGAATGGGAACAAGTAGTGACACAACTATCACTGGTGATACAGTAAAGAGATATGCCATTGCAATACTTTTGACCCTGACTGTATTTGGCCTGGGTTATCTGTGCGGCCAGAACACTGCGCATGCCGCCCCGTCCCTGGACAAAGCCAGCAGACTCAGCAGCCCACCCAGCCGCGCCAGTGCGCGCCCGGAATCTTTGCAACAGCAGCGACAGCAACGCAAAGCTGCGCTGATAGTTTAGTGAAAGTGTAGTGAATTAATCTATTCAACATTTAATCTGTTGAAATACGTTTATTGGTAACAGGATCAAACCAATGCACGACGTCGGCTGCAAAGCCAGCCGTCGTTCGCTGTCCCGCCTCTACCGCTGTACCTGCGGGTGTGCGAATCACCATGGACTGGCCGCCGCACAAGCCATGCACCAGCAAATCTGCGCCCAGTGACTCAACCAGTTGCACGTCCAGTGGCAAGCCTGGCATGCCTATGAACAAATGTTCCGGGCGTACACCCAGTATCAATTCACGATTGGCGACGCGCTCTGCTTCGCTTTGCACCAAAGGCAATGACACCAGCGCCTGACCTATCTGCATCTGCCTGCCATTTTCTGTGAGTTTGCCACGCAAGAGATTCATCGGCGGTGAACCGATGAAGCTGGCGACAAAGGTGGTGGCTGGTGTCGCATACACTTCTGCCGGTGTACCTATCTGTTCTGCCACTCCGCCGTTCATGACTATCATGCGCTGGCCCAGGGTCATGGCCTCGACCTGATCATGGGTGACATACAGGCTGGTGGTACCAAGTGCCTTGTGCAGGCGCTGGATTTCCAGGCGCATTTGCACCCGCAATTTAGCATCCAGATTCGATAGTGGCTCATCAAACAAAAATACTGCTGGCTCCCTGACGATGGCACGCCCCATGGCGACGCGCTGGCGCTGACCGCCTGAGAGTTGGCGCGGCGTCCTGTCCAGCAATGCACCGAGCTCCAGTATCTGCGCGGCTTTTTGTACCCTGGTCTCAATATCGGCTTTGGAAAAGCCGCGTATCTTCAAGCCATAGGCCATGTTCTGGTACACGCTCATGTGCGGGTACAGGGCATAGTTCTGGAACACCATGGCGATATCCCTGTCCTTGGGCTCCAGATTATTGACTACCCTGTCGCCAATGACGATATCGCCAGAAGTGATTTCTTCCAGCCCCGCGACCATGCGCAAGAGCGTCGATTTGCCGCAGCCAGAAGGGCCAACCATGACGATGAATTCGCCATGCCTGATATCCATGGAAATGCCATGGATGACAGCAACGGCTTTATCGCCCTTGCCGTAAGTTTTGGTAACGTTTTTAAAATGTAGTTGTGCCATACTATTTTTCGGAATCTACCAAACCTTTAACAAACCATTTTTGCATGATGACCACCACCAGCCCCGGCGGCAACATCGCCAGCAGCAAAGTCGCCATCACCATATTCCATTCAACTGCAGCATCACCGCCAGCAATCATGCGCTTGATGCCGACACCTATGGGGTACATATTCTGTTCTGTCGAGACCAGCAAGGGCCAGAGGTATTGGTTCCAGCCATAGATGAACATGATGACGAACAGGGCAATCACATTGGTGCGCGATAGCGGCCACAGAATATCCTTGAAGAAGCGCAAGGGGCCAGCACCATCGATGCGCGCGGCTTCTGCCAACTCGTCAGGTACAGTTAAAAAGAATTGCCTGAACAAGAAGGTCGCTGTCGCCGAGGCGATTAGTGGCACTGTCAAACCTGCATAGCTATTGAGCATGGACAAATCGGACACCACTTTATAAGTCGGGCTGATACGCACCTCGACAGGCAACATCAGGGTGACAAAAATCATCCAGAAAAACAGTGTGCGGCCAGGGAAGCGAAAATACACCAGCGCGAAAGCCGACAGCATGGAAATCGAAATCTTGCCAATAGCGATCATCAACGCAGATACCAGGCTGACCCACATCATGCGCCCCACCGGACTGCTGGTGACATTGCCTGAGGTACCGCTTCCCAGTACTGCTTGCAGATTGACCCAGAGCTGGTCACCCGGGATCAGGGACATGGGGGCCAGGGCAGATTGTTCAGCCGTCTGGGTAGCGGCAACAAAGGCGACATAGATGGGAAAAGCCACCAGGCTGACACCAAGTATCAGGATAAAGTGACTGAACATGCCCAGAAAAGGTCGGCGTTCTATCATGCTTAATACTGCACTTTCTTTTCTATGTATTTGAATTGCAGCACAGTCAGGACGATGACGATGCTCATCAATATGACGGACTGGGCGGCAGCACTGCCAAGATCGCCACCTTTGAAACCATCATTGAACACTTTGAATACCAGGATCTCGGTATCCTTGCCAGGGCCGCCCTGGGTAGTCGCTTCAACAATGGCAAAAGTATCAAAAAAGGCGTAGACGATATTCACCACCAGCAAGAAGAAAGTGGTTGGTGTCAGCAGTGGGAAGACGATGGTGAAGAAACGCTTCCATGGTCCAGCACCATCTATCGCTGCCGCTTCTATCAAAGACTTGGGTATGGACTGCAAACCCGCGAGGAAGAATAAAAAGTTATAGCTGATCTGCTTCCAGACCGCAGCCAGGACAATCAATATCATCGCATGGCGGCCATTCAAGAGATTATTCCACTCAATGCCAAAATGGCGCAAACCATGCGCAACGATACCCAGCGTAGGATTGAGCAAGAACATCCACAACACGCCGACAACAACCGGCGACACTGCATATGGCCAGATCAGCATGGTCTTGTAGATGGAGCTGCCCCGGACTACCCTGTCAGCAAAAACCGCCAGCAATAAAGACAGGCTAAGTCCCAGCACAGCTACCAGGCTGGAAAACAGGGCCGTGGTCTTGAAGGCCGCCAGATACGTCTCATCGGCAAACAGGGACTTGAAATTATCAAACCAGACAAACTGCGTAGACATGCCAAAGGCATCCTGCAACAAGACGGATTGATACAGGGCCTGCACAGCAGGCCAGAAAAAAAACAGCACCGTTACCAGTAACTGCGGCAAGAGCAACAGATAAGGCAACCAGGCCGAACGAAACCGCGCACGCTTTTCCAAAAAAACCTCTAATGAATATTTTAAAACCGGAAAGCTCACCACAGAGACACAGAGACACAGAGAAGAACAAGAGGAAAGCAAGTCGAACAAAGAAATGTGATGCCTTTGTTTTTCTCTGTGTCCTCTGTGCCCCCTCTGTGTCTCTGTGTTGAGAGGTCTTGATCTTGACTTTATTTATTCGCTTTTTCGAAGCGATCCAGCAATTCATTGCCACGCAAAACAGCATTATCCAGGGCGGCCTTGGCTGATTTTTTGCCGCTCCAGACGGACTCCAGTTCTTCATCCATGATAGTGCGTATCTGTACAAAACTGCCCAGGCGTATGCCGCGGGATTTGTCTGTGGTCTTGACGATCATTTGCTGGACGGCGACGCCGGGGCCTGGTGTTTTCTCATAAAAACCAGACTTCCTGGTCATCTCATAGGCGGCACTGGTGATCGGCAGGTAACCGGTTTCCTGATGCCATTTGGCCTGCACTTCTGGCTGCGAAAGAAATTTATAGAACTTGGCGACGCCCTTGTATTCTTCGGTCTTTTTGCCATTCATGCTCCATAGCGAAGCACCACCTATGATGGTATTTTGCGGTGCGCCTTTGACGTCAGAATAATATGGCAGCGGTGCAACAGCGAATTTGAACTTGGCATTCTTGGCGATATTGCCATAGGCTGAGCTGGATGAAGTCAGCATGCCGCATTCACCAGAATAGAATTTGGCTTCCGGCTCATTCTTGCGACCAGCATAAGTGAAGTAACCTTGCTTGGCCCAGTTTTCCAGGTTTTCTATATGGCGTACATGCAGGGGGCTATTAAATGTCAGGCGTGCATCAAGGCCGCCAAAGCCATTGCCCTTGGAAGCAAACTCCACATTGTGCCAGGCTGAGAAACTTTCCAGGTGCACCCAGGTTTGCCAGCCAGTTGTATAGGCGCATTTTTCGCCACTGGCTTTCAATCGGGCTGCAGCCGCAACCACTTCTTGCCAGGTTGCCGGTGCCTTGTTGGGGTCCATGCCTGCTTTGGCAAACATATCCTTATTATAGTAAAACACCGTGGTTGAGCTATTGAAGGGGAAGGACAGCATTTCCCCCTTGGGTGAAGTGTAATAACCCGCTACTGCTGGCACATAGACGGAGGCATCGAATTTTTCACCTGCGACTTTCATGACTTCAGATACTGGTTTGACCGCCCCCTTGGCATACATCATGGTGGCAGTACCGACTTCAAATACCTGCAAGATATGTGGCGCATTGCCAGCACGGAAGGCAGCTATGCCTGCAGCCAGTGCTTCGTCATAATTGCCTTTGTAAACAGCCGTGACCTTGTATTCACTCTGGCTTTTATTGAATTGATCTGCCAGTGCAGTGACCCGGTCACCGAGTGCGCCGGTCATGGAATGCCACCAGCTTATCTCTGTCACAGCATGGGCGGAGCCAGCAAAGCTCATCAATACGGCGGCACTGGCCCAAGCCAGTTTGGTATGCAATTTCATAAATGGTCCTGAGAAGAGCTGACAGTCATATTGATATATGAGAATTTCGCTACGATAGCATTCCACCCCACCCTATGTATAGATAACACTTATAATTCTGCCATGAGTAACAACAAAGCTTAATCATGAATTTCTTGCTGACACGCCTGGGCTGGTATATCAAACTGGTCAGGCTGCATAAACCCATAGGCATACTTTTATTGCTCTGGCCTACTCTGGCGGCTTTGTGGATAGCTTCGAATGGGCAACCGGGCTGGCAACTGGTATTGATTTTCAGCCTGGGTACGGCGCTTATGCGTTCGGCTGGTTGTGCCATCAATGATTATGCCGATCGTGATTTTGACCGCCATGTCAAACGCACGGCCGAGAGACCGCTGACCAGTGGCAAGATTTCTGGCAAAGAAGCCGTGGGCGTAGCCGTGGTGTTGTCGCTGATTTCCTACTGCCTGATCCTGCCTTTGAATGGTTTGACCAAGATGCTGTCGGTAGTGGCGGTGGTTGTAGCGGGCAGCTATCCTTATTTCAAGCGTTTTTTTGCCATTCCCCAGGCGTATCTGGGCATAGCCTTTGGTTTTGGCATACCCATGGCTTTTGCTGCCGTGCAAAATACCGTACCGATGACAGCCTGGTTACTGTTGCTGGCCAATGTATTCTGGGCAGTCGCCTATGATACTGAGTACGCCATGGTAGACCGGGACGATGATATAAAAATAGGCATCAAGACTTCAGCCATCACTTTTGGTCAGTACGATGTGTTTGCCGTTATGCTGTGCTATGCCCTCAGTTTTATCCTGATCACCCTGGTGGGCTGGGAACATGGTTTGCGTGGCTATTTCCTGCTGGGCATGGGGGTGGCTGTGTTGTTCGCAATCTATCATTACCAGTTGATACGGGGGCGCGAGCGCATGGCTTGTTTTGCCGCATTCAATAATAACAATTGGCTGGGCGCCGCAATCTTCGCTGGCATTGCCATTGACTATGCAGTAAAGTAAGCCCATAGATTGCTAATTTCTTAATGCACTGGCTTACTCTTGTATTTGCGCAAATTAGCCCCATACTTTTTGAGTAAATTGAAATTCTCTTATTAACCACAAAGGATGAATCATGAGTACAGTAGACGAACATAGAGAACAATTGATGAACGACTTGCATCTGGTCATCCGTGATGCCGAAGAACTCTTGAAAAATACTGAACAGCAAAGCAGTGAAGGCTTTCAGTCTGCCAAAGCACGCTTTGAAAAAACCCTGAGAAATGCCAAGGCTGAAGTTGAACGCATAGAAGACTTGGTCGTGACCCGCACCAAGGAAGCTGCCAAAGCAACAGATGTCTACGTCAAGGAAAATCCCTGGCAATCAGCCGGTATCGCTGCCGGTGTTGGTTTGCTGGTAGGCTTGCTCATCGGCCGCAGCCGATAAGCAATGGCCATCAGTGACTCGCTGAGACAAGTTGCCGCTACCCTGGGCAATCTTGTCCACACCCGCCTGGAACTGGCTGCAGTAGAACTGGAAGAAGAGCTGGCACGCTTTTCTTCTGGCCTGCTGTGGTCATTGTCGGCGCTGTTTTTTGCCGGTATTGCCATCTTGCTGGCGATACTGACTGTCATTGCCGCATTTTGGGATACTCACCGCTATGCCGTATTGCTAGGCTTAATTGCGCTGTTCACTTCCCTGTCTCTGGGCATAGCGCTGTGGCTACGCAATCAATTCAACAACAAACCAGGTTTTCTGTCGCACAGTCTGGCTGAATTGAAAAAGGACGCTGCCGCCATGCGCAGTACTGAAAGTACTGATAGCGCGGATGGTGCAGTTACCTCAGTTAGCTCTATGAGTATTGATAACGGCAAGAAGGATTAAGGAACAGACCATGAGCCACCTGGGAAGACTGGTCTTGCGACGTCAAGCCTTATTATTGAAAATCCAGGCAGAACGCAGCCTGATGGCAATACATTGCCAGGAGTTCAAAGAATCCATAGGCATGGTCGGCGTCGCAACAGGCATGCTGAGCAAGGCCGGGCAGATTGCCCGTCAGCGCCCGCTACTGGGTGGGCTAGCCATTGCTGCCTTGTTTATACTCAAACCCAGACGGATATTTTCTTTTGCCAGATCCGCTTTGCTGGGCTGGGAAACCTGGCGCAGCGTCGCTGGCATAGTGCAACGCATGCGCACGGATGTTAGTGATACCAGCAATTAAGTAGCTGAACTAAATAGCTATTTAAGCTATTCAGCCAGACAAGCCAAAGTCATTAAGCACGCAGGCTTATCGAGGTAAGCCGCATTGACTAGTCTTGCGCGACCGGTCAGTTCAGCCAGTTTTATGATTGCTCATCCTTGCCAAACTCATCCCCCAGCTCTTTACCCCTGGCCGCCGCCGCCTTGATGGCATTGACGATGGATTGTTTGACACCGGCATTTTCCATACTGCTCAAGGCTGCATAAGTGGTGCCGCCCTTTGAAGTGACACGTTCCCGCAAGATCGCCACTGGCTCAGTTGCTTGTGTCGCCAGTTGCGCGGCGCCAGTAAAAGTCGCCATCGCCAGTTGCAAGCCTTGCTCAGGGCTCAGGCCCAGCTCTGTCGCTGCCTCTTGCATGGCTTCAATAAAATAAAATACATAGGCAGGGCCACTGCCGGATACTGCGGTTACTGCATCAAGCAAGCTTTCATCGTCCAGCCAGGTAGTGGCACCCACAGCCTGCATGATGTGCTCGGCCATTTGTTTTTGCCCGGCACTGACACCAGCCAGGGCAAACAAGCCTGTCATGCCCTGAGCGATGAGTGCAGGCGTATTGGGCATGGTGCGGACAATTTTTTCATAGCCGCCCAGCCAGCGCGCCATATCCGTAGCGCGTATGCCAGCAGCAATGGAAATCAGCAATTGCTGGTCCAGATAAGCTGCCAGCCCTTGCACCACTGCACGCAATTGCTGGGGTTTCACCGCCAGGATAATCGCATCCATCTGCGCCAGCCTGGCATCAGCGGCGAGTGCTGTTGTTACGCCAAAGTCACTGGTGAGCTTGTCCAGTGAAGCCTGGTTCACATCAATGACATGTATATGTTCAGCTGTGGTCAGATTTTTAAGCAAGCCACCAATCAGGGCATTGGCCATGTTGCCACCGCCTATGAAGGCGATTTTCATCTTATTTTGCATAGTTGCGGTTTCCAAAAATGGCGGTTCCTATTCTCAGCATGGTGCTGCCTTCGGCGATGGCCGCATGCATGTCTGCACTCATGCCCATGGACAGAGTATCCAGGGCGATACCCGCAGCCTGTATGTGCTCACTTAATAACTTTAACTGGCGAAAAGCCTGTCTTTGTACCTGCTCATCATCACTGGCTTCAGGCACGGCCATCAGGCCACGCAAGTGCAAGCCTGGCAGTGCCACGATTTTTTGCGCCAGCGCCACAGCTTCCTTAGGCAAAACACCGCTCTTGCTGGCCTCACCGCTGATATTAACTTGCAAACAAATATTCAGGGCTGGCATATCTGCCGGTCTTTGTTCCGACAGGCGCTGAGCGATTTTTTCCCTGTCGACTGAATGCACCCAGGCAAAATGCTCGGCAATTGGGCGCGTCTTGTTGCTTTGTATGGGACCGATAAAATGCCATTCGAGTTGAAGTTGCGGCTTTTTTACCTGTACTTCCTGCATCTTCTCCAAAGCTTCTTGCAGATAATTTTCACCAAAACAGTGCTGGCCAGCCTCTGCGGCTGCTATGACAGCATCCGCAGTAAAGGTCTTGGATACGGCCAACAGGCGTAGTTGTTGCGGGTCGCGCCCGCTGGCAAGGGCCGCAGCGCGGATATCGGCAGTTACGGCTTGCCAGTTGTCAGAAATTGAGGACATAATCAGTAACCAAAAATCTATCTAATTCGTTGTGAACTTCTGGTAAAACTCCCACCCACAGCTTAATATGGCTTTTATCGCGCTTTGAAGCGGCTTACCTACCCATAATCAACAACGATTTCATTACCGGAATTATAAATGGACATTTCAGAACTGTTGGCGTTCTCCGTCAAGAACAATGCCTCCGACTTACACTTATCTTCCGGCTTGCCGCCCATGATACGGGTACATGGCGACGTCAGGCGTATTAATTTGCCGCCCCTGGAGCATAAAGATGTGCATGAGTTAATCTATGACATCATGAATGACTCCCAGCGCAAAGCCTATGAAGACACGCTGGAGTGTGACTTCTCCTTCTCCATCCCTGGTCTGGCACGCTTCCGTGTGAATGCGTTTAACCAGGAGCGTGGTGCCGCTGCCGTTATGCGTACCATTCCTTCCAAGATTTTGTCCCTGGAACAGTTGAATACGCCCAAGATTTTCGCTGAACTGGCCTTGAAACCACGTGGCCTGGTACTGGTGACTGGCCCTACCGGCTCGGGTAAATCAACCACCCTGGCTGCCATGGTGAACCATCTCAACGAACACGAATATGGCCATATCCTGACCGTAGAAGACCCAATAGAATTTGTGCATGAATCCAAAAAATGCCTGATCAACCAGCGTGAAGTCGGCCCGCACACCATGTCTTTCAACAACGCGCTGCGCTCTGCTCTGCGTGAAGATCCTGATGCCATCCTGGTGGGTGAGTTGCGTGATCTGGAAACCATACGCCTGGCCTTGACTGCTGCAGAAACCGGTCACTTGGTATTCGGCACACTGCATACCTCCTCTGCTGCAAAAACCATCGATCGTATTGTCGACGTTTTCCCGGCGGAAGAAAAAGAAATGGTGCGTTCGATGTTGTCAGAGTCCCTGCAGGCAGTCATCTCGCAAACTCTGCTGAAAACCAAGGATGGTTCTGGCCGTGTGGCAGCACATGAAATCATGCTGGGTACACCAGCGATACGTAATCTGATCCGCGAAGCCAAGATCGCCCAGATGTATTCATCGATACAAACTGGTAGCAACCTCGGCATGCAAACCCTGGACCAAAATCTGACAGAACTGGTACGCCGCAATGTCATCTCGGTAGGAACTGCACGCGGTGCAGCCAAACAGCCAGACAATTTCCCAGGCTAATAGATCAAAGGATAAAAAATGGAACGCGATCAGGCCACCAAATTCATGAACGATTTGCTGAGACTCATGCTCAGCAAAAACGGTTCAGACTTGTTTATTACTGCAGACTTTCCTCCTGCATTCAAAATCGATGGACGGGTAACACCAGTCTCGAATCAACCCTTGTCACCAGCGCATACTGTCGACCTTGCCCGTTCCATCATGAACGACAAGCAATCCTCAGAATTTGAATCGACCAAGGAATGTAATTTCGCGATCAGCCCTGCAGGTTTGGGACGTTTCCGCGTCTCGGCCTTTATGCAACAGGGCCGCGTAGGTCTGGTATTGCGGACGATTACTACAGCCATTCCAAAACTGGAAGACCTGGGGCTGCCAGAAAACCTCAAAGAAATCGCCATGACCAAACGTGGTCTGGTCATCATGGTGGGTGCTACCGGCTCAGGTAAATCAACTTCGCTGGCGGCCATGCTGGGTTACAGGAATGCGAATAGCTATGGTCACATCATCACGATTGAAGACCCGATAGAATATGTGCATCCACATATGAATTGCATCATCACCCAGCGTGAGATTGGCATTGATACTGAAGACTGGGGTGCGGCGCTGAAAAACTCCTTGCGCCAGGCACCCGATGTTATCCAGATCGGCGAGATACGTGACCGTGAAACCATGGACTTTGCCGTTGCCTTTGCAGAAACTGGCCATCTTTGCCTGGCTACCCTGCATGCCAACAGCTCCAACCAGGCGCTCGACCGTATCATCAACTTCTTCCCGGAAGAACGCCGCGCCCAGTTGCTGATGGATTTGTCGCTGAACTTGAAGGCGGTTATTTCCCAGCGCCTGGTGCCATTGAAGGGCCGCAAGGGTCGTGCAGCCGCGGTGGAAATCATGCTCAATACGCCACTGGTGTCTGACCTGATCTTTAAAGGTGCGGTGCATGAGATCAAAGAGATCATGAAAAAATCCCGGGAACTGGGCATGCAGACTTTTGATCAATCGCTGTTTGATTTGCATGAAGCTGACGAGATCACTTATGAGGATGCCTTGCGCAATGCCGACTCTGTCAATGAGTTGCGCCTGGCCATCATGTTGAGAGGCAAAGATGCCAAAGACAGGGACTTGACCGCTGGCACCAAACACCTGGGCATCGTATGAGTGCGCTCGCTTTCCAGGCCAATAATCTGCAGGGTGAGCCTGTCGATCTCAAGCAATATGCAGGCAAGGTATTGCTGATTGTGAATACCGCCAGCAATTGCGGTTTCACGCCGCAGTATAAAGGTCTGGAAGCGATCTACCAGCAATTCAAGGACAAGGGTGTGGAAGTACTGGGCTTTCCCTGCAACCAGTTTGGTCATCAGGAACCTGGCTCTGCGGGAGAAATTGGCGCTTTCTGTGAAAAGAATTTTGGTGTGACCTTCCCTTTGTTTGACAAAATCGATGTCAACGGCGACAAGGCTCACCCCTTGTTCCAGCACCTCAAAAGCCAGGCTCCTGGCTTATTGGGTAGCCAGTCCATCAAATGGAATTTCACCAAGTTCCTGGTCAAAAAAGATGGCACGGTATTCAAGCGCTATGCGCCACAGACTGCGCCCAAAGATTTGCTGGATGATATAGAAAAGCTGCTGGCTGAATAATCAAATTATAAACGCCCTGCCAGCATTGCCTGTCGTATCAGGTACTTTACACCCCAGCGATGAAAAGGGCGTATTAGTTGTATATAAGCTCGCCCATACCAGTTGTGACAGATGCAGACCGTTGATACTACAATAGCAACGGTCTGCTGCTCTTGTACACGTACAATCGAAAGCCGGAAATCCAGATGGCTGTTGTCGCGCCCGGCAACCAGTTCTTCTGAACTCAAATAAAAGATAGGCCATGCGCCTATTTTCTCGCCCACTTTATAATCTGATCGCATGCGTGGATGCATGATTTCTGTCTTGTCTGGTACGGCAATGCCGAACATGGACATCAGGTAATTACGGCCCAGCATGATGAACTTCATCCATGTTGGCCTGTGCATGAAAATCGCGTGAAACGCATCGCAAACTGTCAATTCGCAATGAGCAGGCTCAGCTCTGTACGAATCGCGATAATAGGCTGCATGCACGAGCTCGGGCATCAACACACTTTGCTGTGGATGTCCGCATTCGCTGAGAAGTGCACGCTGGCCGGACATACATCACTCGGTTTTCTCAGTTTCATTCACAACAATTGATGTGCTGCCCGCTTCAGGCAAATTCTGACTTACCGTAGAGTCCTGCAATGCCCGGTCTATGAGTTCTATCCAGTGCTGTACCGGCAGTTCTGTACCTGATTGCAAATGCGTGAGGCAACCTATATTCGCTGACAAGATCATCTCTGCATCGGTTGCCTCCAGATTGCGTAATTTATTATCGCGCAACTGATAAGAAAGTTTCGGCTGCAAGACAGAATAAGTACCTGCTGAACCACAGCATAAATGGCTGTCGGCGCACAGCTTCACGTCTACACCTATCGCCGTCAACAGACCTTCGACCTTGCCACGTATTTGCTGGCCGTGTTGCAGGGTGCACGGCGGATGCCAGGCGATGCGCTTGCTCAGTTTGCCTTGCAGGCTTTGCACCAGTTGTGACTGAAATTCTGGCAAAATTTCACTGAGGTCACGGGTCAGCATGGATATCTTTCCTGCCTTGCCTGCATAGGCTGCATCATGCGCCAGCAGATGACCATATTCTTTTACCGTGGCACCACAGCCAGAGGCGGTCATGACGATGGCTTCTACACCGGCTTCCACATATGGCCACCAGGCATCGATATTCTGGCGCATATCATTGAGACCATCTTCATGCTCATTCAGGTGATAGCGTATGGCACCGCAGCAACCGGCCTTGGGAGCAATCTGCAATTGCACGCCCATGGCATCCAAAACCCTGGCAGTGGCAGCATTGATATTCGGTGACATGGCAGGTTGCACGCAACCGTCCAGCAAGAGCATCTTGCGGGCATGTTCAGTTTGCGGCCATTGCCCCGCATCTTGCGCGACCGGCACTTTATTTTGCAAGGACCTGGGCAAGACAGCGCGCAGGCTTTGCCCCAGCTTCATCGCCGGATTGAATATCCATTTGCGCGGCAACACGGCTTTGAGAGCGGCACGGTTAAGCTTTTGGAACAGCGGGCGGCCTACCTGTTTTTCGACTATCTGGCGGCCTATATCGACCAGGCGACCATATTGCACACCAGAGGGGCAGGTGGTTTCGCAATTGCGGCAAGTCAGGCAGCGGTCCAGATGTTGCTGGGTTTTGACTGTCGCAGGTTTGCCTTCCAGGACCTGTTTGATGAGATAGATGCGGCCACGCGGACCATCAAGCTCATCACCGAGTAATTGATAAGTCGGGCAAGTGGCTGTACAAAATCCGCAATGCACACACTTGCGCAAGATATCTTCAGCCTCTTTGCCTTCGCGTGTGTCTTTGATGAAATCAGCGAGATTGGTTTGCATTATCTTTACCAGCCTTTGTACATGCGACCGGTATTGAATATACCGGCAGGGTCAAAAGTATTCTTCAGGCGTCTGTGTATTTTTTCTATGGGTACCGACAAGGGAGCAAACACCCCTATGCTCTTGTCACCACCACGAAACAAACTCGCATGGCCACCGGCAGCCAGCGCAGTCAGGCGTATCAACTCTGGTTTTTCTGTACTGTAGAGCCAGCGCTGCGCCCCGCCCCATTCGATCATGGATTTGCCAGTCAGCTTCAAGGACGGACTGGTAGATGGCAGTGACAAGCGCCATAAACCGTGTTCTTCTTCCTGCTGGAAAAAATCCAGGGTCTGCTCACGCAAAGCTGTCCAGAAGGCCGTGGCATCCTGCATTTCTTCACCACCCAGTCTGGCCTTGGCAGCCCGCACTGCGGCCTCTGCGCCAGACAGGCGTAACATCAAACGGCCTACATGCCAGCAACTGGCAGAGATGGGCAAGGCCTGACCTGCCCACTGATTCAAGCGCGTCAGTGCATCCGCTTCTGATAGCGCAAACACCAGGGTGGTTTCTGCAAAGGGACGTGGCAAGACCTTGACGGAAATATCCAGCAGCAAACCCAGGCAGCCCATGGAACCTGTGAGCAAGCGCGAGACATCATAGCCAGCAACATTCTTCATGACCTGGCCACCAAATTCCAGTATTTGCCCCTGCCCATTCATGAGGCTGACACCGAGTACGAAATCACGCACGCTACCTACGGCTGGCCGCCGTGGGCCAGACAAGCCTGCAGCCACGACACCGCCTATGGTGGCGGTAGTACCAAAGTGCGGCGGCTCGAATGCCAGCATCTGGTTTTGTGCTGCCAGAGCGGTTTCTATTTCTGTCAGTGACGTACCGCTGCGGGCGGTCAGTACCAGCTCAGTCGGGTCATATGCCAGGATGCCGCTATAGGCGCGGGTATCCAGCAACTCACCCTGCACTTCCTGCCCATACCAGTGCTTGCTGCCACCGCCCTGTATCTGCACAGCCGTGCCGCTGGCGCTTGCTGCCAATATGCGTTCACGAAAATTATCTAAGGTCGTTTGCATGCCATCGTCCAATTAAGTCTAGCCTCTGTCTTTAAAAACGCGGCAAATCAGGGAACTTCAAACTGCCTCTTTTCACATGCATGCGACCATATTCGGCACAGCGATGCAAGGTAGGTATGGCTTTATCCGGATTCAGCAAGGCCGCAGGATCAAAAGCCCGCTTCAAGGCGAGGAAAGCAGTAATCTCTTCACTGGAAAACTGTACGCACATGGAATTGATTTTTTCTATGCCTACACCATGTTCGCCGGTAATCGTGCCACCGACCTTGACGCATAGCTCCAGTATCTCGGCACCAAATTCCTCGGCCCTATGAAACTCACCTTCTTTGTTTGCATCAAATAAAATCAATGGGTGCAAGTTGCCATCACCAGCATGAAAGACATTGGCGCAACGCAGGCCATATTTTTCTTCCATGGCAGTGATGCCGATCAGGACTTGCGCCAGATGCTTGCGCGGGATCGTGCCATCCATGCAGTAATAATCGGGCGAGATCCGGCCAGCAGCGGGAAAAGCATTCTTGCGACCAGACCAGAAACGCAGGCGTTCTGCTTCGGTTGTGGATACTGCCAGTGCGGTAGCACCTGCCTGCTCGAGCACGGCGCTCATGCGGGCGATTTCTTCTTCTACTTCTTCTATGGTGCCATCTGATTCACAAAGCAAAATAGCCTCGGCATCGGTGTCATAGCCCGCCTGCACAAAGGGTTCGACCATGCGTGAAGAGGTCTTGTCCATCATCTCTAGTCCGGCGGGGATGATGCCTGCGGCAATCACGCTGGCCACCGCATTGCCGCCTTTGACTACATCATCAAACGAAGCCATGATGACGCGTGCCGTTTGCGGCTTGGGAATAAGTTTAACTGTCACTTCAGTGACGACTCCAAGCATGCCTTCAGAGCCTATGAACACCGCCAGCAAATCCAGGCCGGGTGCATCCAGCGCACCGCCGCCCAGTTCTATGACTTCACCCTCCATGGTGATGGCGCGTACCGCCATGACATTGTGTACGGTAAGGCCATATTTGAGACAATGCACACCGCCAGAATTTTCTGCCACATTGCCGCCTATGGTGCAGGCGATTTGTGAGGATGGGTCAGGTGCGTAGTACAAACCATGGGCAGCGACCGCTTCAGAAATCGCCAGATTACGCACGCCTGGCTGTACCACGGCAGTACGGGCATAAGCATCGACCTTGATGATCTTATTGAGCTTGGCGGTTGACAGCACCAGGCCATCAGCAATCGGCATGGCACCACCAGACAAACCAGTACCTGCACCGCGCGGAACGATGGCTACCCGCTTTTCCCGGCAGATATTGATGATGCTGATGACCTGGCTTTCATTCTCTGGCAGGGTCACTACCATGGGTAACTGGCGATAGGCAGCCAGGCCGTCACATTCGTAGGGGCGGGTATCTTCTTCATCATACAAAATGCAATGCGCAGGCAAGTGCTGGCGCAGTGCGCGCACAAGGTCTTGCTGGCGTGAAGATATGGCGAGTGATGCTTCCATGCTGGCTCCTGTTGATTCAAGGAGTGTAATCAGCTTTCCATGTCTTGTGATGAATTGTTCTCAGAAATTGCCGCAAATACTTTTCATTGCTGCTTGTAGAAGCGCTGCATGCAACACCCCTCGTCAAGAAGGGTCCCGAGGGAACAATACAGAAGAATAGTTTATTTAGCCCCAGCCTTCACCAATACATCTATCATTTTCTTGTTCGGCCTGGCTACGCCCTTAGCCCAAGACAAAGGCGTATCACCATTAGGTGCGGTGGCATTCACATCAGCTTTTTTGCTGATCAAAAGCTGGACTGTTTCCAGCTTATCTGACATCACGGCGCAGAATAAAGGTGTATGCCCATCGCCATTGGTAGACTCTATACTGGCACCCGCTTTCAGTAAGGCCTGGACAATGTCATTGTTACCCTTCAATGCGGCCTGCGTCATGAAGGTGGGTGCAGCACGGCTGTCCTCTTGCAAGTCCAGTTTGATCTTGTCCTTGATGAGTTTTTCGACTGTGGCGGCGTCATTGCCATCAATCGCTTTGAGCATGGCGTTGTACTGGCGGCGCTCTGATTTGCTCAACTCGCCTTCGCCTGCGAACACGGTGGCCGTTGTTGCCAATATGATGGTCATCAAGAACAAGGCTAATTTATTTTTCATGAACATACGATTTGCTGGTTGATCACAAATTAAAGACGAATTCTTACAGCAAACCCATGGATAAGCAATTTATCAACATTAAATGTTTGTAACAGGTGAATAAGCAAAAAGGACGCCGCAGCGTCCTTTTTCAGACAAATCAACGATGATTATGCTGAGAATGAAGAACCACAACCACAAGTAGTTGTTGCATTCGGGTTCTTGATGACGAACTGTGCGCCTTCGAGGTCATCCTTGTAATCGATCTCTGCGCCTACCAGATACTGGTAGCTCATGGAATCGATCAGCAAATGGACGCCATTCTTGGTCATGGTCGTATCATCTTCATTGGTGATTTCATCAAATGTGAAACCATACTGAAAACCTGAGCAACCGCCACCTTGCACGAAGACGCGCAGTTTCAGGTCAGGATTACCCTCTTCTTCAATCAGCTGAGCTACTTTAGCAGCGGCGCTTTCAGTGAAAACAATGGGTGCGGGCATTTCGGCAACAGCGTTCATAATTACTCCTTCAGACTATTTACCATCATTATAGACCCGCAAGGAAATCTATGCATTGTTCGCTGCGAGTTTCAAGACAGGTTCTTGTGCCAGGTCATGGCTAAGCTTGCCAGAGACCACGGCACCACTCAGCATTTCCAGTGTTTTGTAGTGCACATCACCAAATATTTGTGCTTTTGGCTGTAATTCAAGCAATTCTGACGAAAATACTGGTCCATTGATGACGCCATTGACCACGATGTGGGCGGCGCGGACTTCACCATCGATTTTTGCCTGCTCAGAAATCACCAGCATGCTGGATGCTTCCAGATCAGCGACAACATTGCCGCGGATATGGCCATCTATGCGCAAGCCACCCTTGAAATGCAAATCGCCCTGAATGACGGTAGTAGTACCTATCAGGCTATCTATGGTGTTTTTGGTTTTTCGATTAAACATTCTTACTCCCTTTTGAGGAAATGAGCCAGAACCCGCAGCAGATGAGGAATGCTATTTTAGCAATTGCAGCAGTTTCTTTACGTGGTTTATAAATTGACCGTTTGCTGAGCACGGACTTGGCCATTGGATAATACCCTGGCCTGCACACCTTTAACCGTCGCTCCCTCTGGCAAGGTAATCGTACCTTCCAGTCTTTGATAATGCCGGAATGATAATTTTAGCTTTCCGGCATCGCCCGACTTAGGATCGGGAAACAGCATCGTAGCAGGTTTACCAACTTGTACCAAGTTCAAGCTGAATTGCATTTCTCCAGTGAAATCCCGCCCTGTCTTGCCGCCCTGCATGACCAATGCCCTATAACGTAGTTGGCCTGGGCTCAAGATTTCCACTTTGAAATTTTGCAATGAAATCCCCTCAGCACCGACGGCAGAGGGTGTCAGGCTTTCAAAAAAAGCCAGGTCATCCTTGAGCTTGATATTTTCCGCGGTCAAAGCCTTGACCTGGTCAGTCAGCTGCTTTTGCGTGGATTTGTCTATATTGACTGTACTCTCTATGGTATTGGCGGCCAGCGACAGCTTGTCGCGCTCCACCGTCAACTCACTTATTTTTGTTTTCAGCTCTTCCACTTGCTCGGCGCTGATTTTAGACCCAAAGGCAAAACTCTTGCCCAGATCATAAGTCCACCAGGCGACGCCAGCAGCGATACCGATGACGATACCCGCCACGGCCACCTTGAATGGCCATGATCTTTCATGGGTAATCGTCATTTTTGGCGCCAGAAAGCGCTTGGGGGTCAGACGTGACTTAGGCATGGCCTGGGCTTAAGGCATGACCGGTACGTGCATCAAGCCTGTACTTTCTTCCAGGCCGAACATCAAGTTCATGCACTGCACTGCCTGGCCGGATGCACCTTTCACCAAATTGTCTTGCACGACCAGTATGACCAGCGTGTTGCCATTGTTTGGTCTGTGTAAAGCCAGGCGCAACATATTGGAAGCGCGGGTGGAACGCGTCTCAGGATGCGAGCCAAATGGCAATACATCGACAAAGACCTCGTCCTTATAGGCGTTTTCAAACAGGGCTTGCAAGTCTTCGTTACTGATTTCTGTGTTCAGGCGCGCATACAGCGTGGAATGCATGCCACGTATCATAGGCACCAGATGTGGCGTGAACAACAAGCCCACCTGGTCTTTGCTGATGCGCTGCAATTGCTCTATGGTCTCTGGATGATGCCTGTGGCCGGAAACACTATAGGCTTTGAAGGAGTCATTGGTCTCCGAGAACAAGAGACCAAGTTCAGCCTTGCGGCCAGCACCGGAGACGCCGGATTTGCAATCAGCGATGAGATTGCCCGCATCGATGATGCCAGCCTTCAGCAGAGGTGCAAAACCCAGTTGCATGGTGGTTGGATAGCAACCTGGGTTGCCAACCACTCTGGCAGTTTTAATGGCTTCACGGTTCAGTTCTGGCAAGCCATAGACGGCTTCTTCCAGTACGTCTGTACAGGTGTGCGGGATGGCATACCATTTTTCAAATTCAGCCACATTCTTCATGCGGAAGTCTGCTGCCAGGTCGATGACTTTGACGCCGGCAGCCAGCAGTTCAGGAGCCTGTGCCATGGCGACGCCATGTGGAGTAGCGAAGAAGACCACATCGCACTCTTTGAGATTGGCTTTGTCAGGCGCAGAAAAAGCGATATCGACGCGGCCACGCAGGGAAGGATACATGTCAGAAACCGGCAAGCCATCTTCCTTACGGGAAGTAATTGCCGTGATGTGCGCTTCAGGATGGGTGGCCAATATGCGCAATAATTCTACCCCGGTATATCCAGTGCCACCTACGATGCCAATTTTGATCATATGCTTTCCTTGCAAGAAATTTTGACGCTATTCTAGCAGTATAAGAGTCTGTGTCGTTGCTGCTGAAAAAACTCGTTACATGCTCCAAAGCAAAAAAGCCGCCCTTGCAGGCGGCTTTTTTGTAGCAATTCCGTACAGCGATAAAAAATTAACGCTTGGAGAATTGTTTTGCGCGACGTGCTTTGCGCAGACCAACTTTTTTACGTTCAACTTCGCGAGCATCACGAGTAACGAAACCAGCTTTTGACAATTCAGGCTTCAAAGCTGCATCGTAGTCGATCAGAGCACGAGTGATACCGTGACGAACAGCACCGGATTGGCCGGATTCGCCGCCGCCGTGAACGTTAACCATAATGTCGAATGTTTCGAGATTATTAGTCAGTTCCAGTGGTTGACGGATGACCATCAGGCCAGTTTCACGAGAGAAATACTCGTTTGCTGGTTTGCCGTTGACAACGATCTTGCCGCTGCCGGATTTCAGGAATACGCGAGCAACTGCGCTCTTGCGACGGCCAGTTCCGTAGTTGTAATTACCGATCATGGCTAATCCTTAGATGTCGAGTACTTGTGGTTGCTGAGCTGCGTGCGGATGTGTTGCATCTGCATAGACTTTCAGCTTCTTGATCATTGCATAGCCGAGTGGGCCTTTAGGCAACATGCCTTTAACAGCTTTCTCGAGTGCACGACCTGGAAAACGCTCTTGCATTTTCTGGAAATTTGTTTCATAGATACCGCCTGGATAACCAGTGTGACGGTAGTATGTTTTGTTCAGAGCTTTAGTACCAGTCACGCGCAGTTTGCCTGCGTTAACAACAACGATAAAATCGCCTGTGTCTACGTGTGGTGTAAATTCTGGTTTATGTTTGCCGCGTAAACGGAGTGCCACTTCGCTGGCAACACGTCCGAGTACTTTATCTGTCGCGTCAATCACGAACCAGTCGCGCTGAACCTCATGGCCCTTAGCGGAAAAGGTTTTCATGTTGAATCCTAATAAAAGTTAAAAACGCCCTCAATATTCTGTGTTTTTGGTGGTTCTGCCATTTATTTCAGCAGACTCGTCCTTATCACTTCTCCCTTGGGCGATCAGGGAGTCGGAAATTATAGTATTTTCAAAGACTTAGTGCAAGGATTGTTTAATTTTTGTGCAGGCTTTGTGGAAAGCATGTGGAAATTTTGCAGAGACGCTGGCAAAAAAAACCCGAAGACTGGCTTCGGGTTGAATCCACCAAAGGAGTAGGTGGAGGAGACAATTGCGAGGCTAGTTGACAGACTTGCTATTAACTAACCGATGAGTCAATAATAGGATAAGAAATTGTGCAGTGCAAGGTAATTTACAGTTTGTTGCGTAAAATTTTACGATTCTGCGCAATAGGCTACAATTTGCAGATGGTATTTTCTTTGATAACGCGAGGGTATAAGTATGGAAGCTACAGTACGCTGGACGGGTTCATCCGGCATGTCTTTTCTGGCAGAGACCGGTTCCGGTCACGCCGTCTTAATGGATGGCGCACCTGACGGTGGTGGTCGTAACCTGGCACCGCGCCCCATGGAGATGGTGTTACTGGGCACGGGTGGCTGTTCTGCCTATGATGTGGTGTTGATTTTGCGCAAGGGCAAACAGGATATTCGAGGCTGTGACGTCAAGCTGACAGCAGAACGTGCGGACACTGAGCCCAAAGTGTTCACAAAAATCAATTTCCACTTTGTCGTACGTGGCCGCCAGTTAAAAGCGAATCTGGTAGAGCGCGCCATCAAGCTGTCACATGAAAAATACTGCTCAGCTTCCATCATGCTGGAAAAAACTGCGGTGATGACGCATAGCTTTGAAATTATTGAAGACCTGGACCTGGCCTCAGAACATCAGGCAGCGGGTTAATCTTCGTCATCCGGCTTACCAAATACATCTGTGTAAGCCGGGTAGAAAGAACAATACATAACCACAATCAGCATTATGGAAATTGGGAAGGCGATGACCGTCAGCATCAAGTCATTACCCAGAATGCTGCCAATCAGATTAATGAGCAGGCCCGATAACATTCTCAAGCCCAGCCATGACAGTATAAAAACAACAAAAGTCGGCCATATTCGCAATGCACTGAAGAAGCTGAAAAACACAGCCTTGGGAGCAGACATTTTTTGCCAGACGACCAGCGGCGCCGCATACCATAGTGCGACGATGGTAGGGAGATAGGCCAGGAAGAATACGTTTTCCCAAAGAGAGAAATCAGGAGGTTCGGTCGCCAACTTGCCACCTGTTGCTATTGTCGCCTTCACAAAGGCACGCAAAGCTCCGCCGTCTACTGCAGAAGCGATCATTTCGGCAATAAGAAAGCCAATAAAATTAAGCGCGCCAAGCAGCAAGAGCTTAGGCAAAACCCGAGAGCGAAAACCAAAAAACAAGAGATTAGGCGAGACCACGCCGCCCAGATCAACCGTGCGTACTGCCTGTAAAAATCCGATAGAAAAGGCGGGAGCCAGCAGTAAAGGCAAAAATGGCAGCACGCACGAAGCCATATTCAAAAAAATATAGGTAAAGAATATGACAGACAGTTCAAGCGGTCGCCGACGAAACAATGCTGCGCCTTGTGTTATCCATGTCCAGCCGGACAGTGCCTTGACAGAATTTATCATACCTGAGGCAAAGGCCTTACCTCGCCAGATTCACGTAAACGCAGGATGCGCTCGAAATGCGCAGGATCATGTGGTGTCAGCATTTCTGCATCGCGCGGCTGATAGAAATCATACAGGCGCGATAACCAGAAACGCAGCGCGGCAGCACGCAGCATCACTGGCCATGCGATGGCCTCTTCCGCACTAAAAGGGCGCACAGCATGATAGGCATTCAATAAAGCAAGCACTCGCTCTTCATCAAGCACACCCGTTGCCACCTCAATACACCAGTCATTGACGGTCACTGCCACATCAAACAACCAGGTGTCACAACCGGCAAAATAGAAATCGAAAAAACCAGTCAGGCGTTCACCATCAAACATGACGTTATTACGGAACAAGTCAGCATGTACAGGGCCACGCGGCAAGGCCTTGTAAATCGGCGTGCTGTCAAAAGCATCCTGGAAATGTACTTCAGCACGCAACAGATGCTGCAGCTCATCAGACAGGAAAGGCAAGACCTTGGGCGTGGTCTCATGCCACCAGTCCAGCGAGCGCAGGTTAGGTTGCGCTATAGTGAAATCCTTGCCAGCCATATGCATGCGCGCCAGCATAGCCCCAACCGCAGCACAATGCACCGCCTGAGGCTCCATTTGCGACTTGCCTTCCAGTTTGCTGACTATCGCAGCAGGCTTGCCGTGCAGAGTGGTCACTAACTCCGCTTGATCATTGGCGATAGGTGCTGGCACCAAGACACCATGATCGGCCAGATGGCGCATCAACTTCAGATAAAACGGCAGTTGCTCAAAATTCAGGTTTTCAAATATCGTCAATACGAACTCACCTGCTTCTGTATTGATGAAGAAATTACTATTTTCTATGCCTGAAGCGATGCCTTTGATACTCAAAGCCCTGCCCAAAGGGAATTGCTGCATCCAGGGACCAAGGTCTTCCAGACTTACCGGTGTAAAAACTGCCATGTCAATTAAAGATAAGAGCTAAAGTGAATACTTACTTGGAAGCAGCAGCGCTGGCAGAGGCGGCTGATTTTGCCGGTGCAGGTGCCAATACATCAGGGGGATTACCCTCCTTGACTTCTTTTTTGCCGCCAAATTCCAGGATGGTCCATTGTGCGGCGCGATTGGCATCGCCCTGTACCGTTCCCTTGGGTGCATTACCGACTTCCGGGTTGGCTTTGACTGTGTAGTTGCTTTTGCCAGACTTGACCTGGACTTCAGTTACCTTGCCACCATTACTACGCTTTTCCATTTGCTTGTTCTTGGGCTCAGGCTTACTGACGGAGATACCTTGCGGGTCAGCGACTTCTTCCAGCTTTTCCAATTTGGGTGGAGGCGGCGCATCAGCCTTGGCAGGTGTTTGCGCAATCGCAAATTGAGTCACTGTCAGCATCAAAGATATCAGCAAGCCTGCAGATCTATTCATGGTTTTCATGTTAAAGCCCAGAAACAATATATACACCCATTGTAACAAAGCCCAGACTAGACTGTCAGGAATATACGGCAGCATGCTGCTGCAAAGCCAATTCCACGTTTTCACCATGCAGAATGACAAGGTCTGCGCAGACAAAACAGATTCTTAGTCTCAGGGACAAAAAAAAGAGTGCTCATAAAGAGCACTCTTTTTTCTCACATGAAGGGACTAGTCCTTCATAGAATTAGAACTGGTGACGTACGCCAGCAGTCAATTCTTTTACAGAAGTACCACTAACAGCAGTAGCTGCGAGTTGCTCTCTGGAATTTGCATCTTGTGTCAAACGAGCGAATGCTGTGTACAGATCAGTACGCTTGGACAAAGAGTAGTTGTAAGCGATAGCGAATTGTTTTGCATCGCCAACTTGGCTAATTGCATTGAATGGTGTGGAGTTTTTCAATTGTGTGAAACCAGCGAATACTTTGCTGTTTGCATCAACTGGAACTGTCACTGCCACTGTGAAGGCTTTTTTATCCAGAGTCAGATCATCTGTCGTTTTTTGATAGATGAATACTGGCTTGGCAACGCCGAAGTCATAAGATGCTGCAACAGAAATACCTTTTTTGGCATTTGTGAACAGTTTAGCGTCTTGTGCGTTGTCTTTCAGGTAGTTGAAACCAACTTCCAGAGCGTCAACTTTGTAACCCAGAGTCAGACCCAGGGAACGACCAGCAGAGTTGTCGCCGGCTGCTTCGCCGAAACCGTATTGGGCAGCAGCAGAGAAACCACTCAGGTTACCTGGTGTGTAATAGAAAACGGAATTGCTTACGCGGCCTGTGGAGTTAGCATTAACGCCAGCAACAGTAGCAGAGCCACCAACGAAGTACAGTGCGCGAACGCCTGTGCCGTTGTTAACCAGAGCGGAACCAAACGGATCAAAATTGTCGAAGTATTTCAGAGTTGGAGACTTGTCACGACCGAAATCAACTGCACCGAAATCGCCAGACAGACCAACTGTGGAACGACGACCGAAAGTACGGCCTTGATCGGATTCGCCTGTGTCAACCAAGATACCTTGTTCCAGAACGAAGTTTGCTTTCAAACCGCCGCCCAGATCTTCAACGCCTTTGAAACCAAGGCGGGAACCCGCTTCTTGGCCGCTTTGCAGTCTGTTGAAACGGCCAGCTGGTGTACCGTTGTCCAGGCTTTGGAAGCCAACATCAACCAGACCGTAGATAGTTACTGTAGATTGTGCGAAAGCCGCGCCAGAGAAAGCACCCAACAGAGCGAGTGCGAAAATTGATTTTTTCATTATCATGTATCCAAAAATGAATGTTAAGTTTTTACCAACATCATCAAGCACGGTAAAAACAGAAGCACAGGTGTTTTACAGCCTTGAATCAGCAAGAGATCCAATGACAAGCGGCACGATACCTGTGGAAAGTGACAACTTGATGAATTCAATGTGTTTAGAAAGCTACACTTTAAATAAGTTCGCAAAATAAAGACACGATGGATATCTTATTTGCATATGCGGAACGAATAGTACACAAAATCTGAGAAAGCTGCTGACAAGCTTGATTTTAGTCCATTGTTGCAAAGCACCAATTATATAGGGTTGGCTAAAAGTATTTCAAGTAACTGACTTGAAATTTATTTACTCTCTTGCATTCAGGAAAATTTAGATTGACTATTCTTCACACTGTCACCCTATCGTTTCCCAGGCATTTTGCTTTTGTGCGGTCATCGCACGCCAGTAAGCGCGCCCTGTGTACCACAGAATTGCACCTATGCCAGCACAGGCAAATTGACCTAATGCCAGTGTCAAAACAGAATGATCCAGTGCTGGCGCAACGATGCCCGCAATAACAGCACCCAGCAAAGTCACCGTCGCAGACTGGCAGGAAGCGACGATGCCTCTTATATTAGGAAATAAATCCAGTACTAGCAAGGTCGCTCCCGGCGCAACCAGTGACATGCCAAAAGTATAAAAAAACAAGGGGGTCACCGACCACAAGAGTATCGGCGGAGAAAAGTAGTGAAAGACGACATTGAACAGGGATGCGCCTATCAGGAAGCAAAACCCTATGCTGACCTGTTTCCATACCGTCATCTTACCTGCCAGGCGATTGGCGGCCAGCGCACCAAAGAATATACCTCCCACCGAGGGCACAAACTGCCAGCCGAACTGATCTGGCCCCAGATGCAAGTGCTGGGTAATAAAAGCAGGTGCGGCCGACACATACAGGAAAAGACCCGCAAAATTAAAAGCTATGGTGCCCGCCTTCAAGTGAAATAAGGGAGACTTGAATACATTTTTATAACTTTCCCACAAAAACTCAGCACTGAAGGGTTGACGCTTGTCCAGCGGTAAAGACTCGGGCAAACGCTTATAACAAGCCCACCACAAGAGCACGGTATAGCCAAACAATAAAAGAAAAATTGCCCGCCAGCTCAGAAAACTGACTATCCAGCCGCCCAGTATTGGGGCAATCGCAGGGGCAATAGAGAAAATCATGGTCACCAGCGACAGCAAGCGCTCAGCTGCTGCCCCCGCATAAAGATCACGAATGATGGCACGCCCCACGACCATGCCTGCACCAGCCGACACGCCTTGCAGGATGCGGAAACCCCACAGGTAATGAATGCTATGTACGGAAGCACAACCAAAGCTGGCGACGGCAAACACCGCCAGTGCCACCAAAATCACATTGCGCCGCCCAAAAGCGTCTGACAAAGCCCCATGCCATAGGGTCATGACGGCAAACGACAGCATATAGGCTGTCAGCGTCTGCTGCACTTCCAGCGCACTAGTATGCAGGGTCGCCTGGATATTGGGGAAAGCTGGGAGATAAGTATCGATGGAGAATGGACCAAGCATGGCCAGGGCAGCCAGTAAGGTCGCCAGGCCAGCATTGCTGATCTTGGATGCAGAGGACATGGGCAAATTCAGTTTTTATACCTGCCAGACAAACTGGCAGGCATGGGACTACACATTGGGCGGCTTAAAGATCAAGACAGGAGTGAGCACTTATTCAGCCCCTCTCCTCTCAGATGCCACCCATACAAAGGTACTTCATTTCCAGATATTCATCCATGCCATATTTGGAACCCTCACGCCCCAGGCCGGATTGTTTGACGCCGCCAAACGGTGCTACTTCATTCGAGATCAGGCCGGTATTGATGCCCACCATGCCGTATTCCAGTTTTTCAGCAACCCGCCAGACACGACCTATGTCGCGTGAATAAAAGTAAGAGGCAAGGCCAAAGTCAGTATTATTCGCCGCAGCAATGGCTTCTTCTTCCGTCTTGAACTTGACGACTGCGGCCACCGGGCCAAAGGTCTCTTCATTCATGATTAACATACCGGATGTGACATTCGACAGCACCGTTGGTTCATAAAAAAGTTTGCCCGCTTCCAGCAATTTGCCACCAGCCTGCAATCTTGCACCTTGCTTCAAGGCATCGGCCACATGTTCTTCTACCTTGGCGACTGCTTGCGCATCGATCATCGGCCCCTGATTGATACCAGCCCCAAAGCCATCACCCACCCTGATTTTTTTAGCGCCGGCGGAGAGTTTTGCTACAAAGGCATCGTAAATCGATTCATGTGCATAAAAGCGATTGGTACAGACACAGGTCTGGCCAGAATTGCGGAATTTTGATTGCAGCGCACCTTCGACGGCAGCATCCAGGTCAGCATCTTCAAACACGATGAAGGGAGCATGACCGCCCAGTTCCAGCGCCAGCTTTTTGACTGTCTGGGCAGATTGCCGCATCAGGATGCGACCTACCGGTGTTGACCCTGTAAAGGACAAATGCCTGACTACAGGGCTGTCGCACAAGACCTTGCCGACAGCAATGGATTGCTCGGAGTCAGCCGTGACGATATTGATGATGCCTGCCGGTATGCCAGCCCTGTGTGCCAGTTCTGCCATGGCCAGCGCCGACAAAGGCGTTTGCTCGGCAGGCTTGATGACGATAGAGCAACCAGCCGCAACCGCAGGCGCCACCTTGCGCGTAATCATGGCGATAGGGAAATTCCATGGTGTGATGGAAGCGCAGACGCCGATAGGCTGCTTCAAGACCACCATGCGCTTATCGCTCCAGGTGGATGCCATGACATCGCCGGAAACGCGTTTGGCTTCTTCCGCAAACCATTCTATGAAGCTGGCACCGTAGATGACTTCACCCTTGGCCTCAGCCAGTGGCTTGCCCTGCTCTGCCGTCATGATGGCGGCCAGGTCGTCGGCATTCTCTATCATCAGGTCAAACCATTTGCGCATGACAATCGCCCGCTCTTTGCCAGTTTTTGCAGCCCACAGTGGGAAGGCAACTTGCGCAGCCTTGATGGCGGCTTCGGTATGGCTGGCGTCCAGGTTGGGTACCGTACCCAAGATTGCCAGCGTGGAAGGATTATTCACTTCAAAACTGGCCGTACCTGCGAGCCACTCGCCATTGATATAGGCCTGGTCGCGTAATAAGGATGGGTCTTTTAAATTCAGTTGTTTGGCGGTTGATTCCAGTGCCATGACTACATCTCCTTGCAGAATCTTGAAATGAAGCCTCAAGCCTAAAGCAAAACGGCCAGGTCTGCTGGGACCTGGCCGTTTTTCTGTAAGCTATAGCAACTTAAAGCAACAGCATGAAAATTATTCAGCGATATCTTTAGGTTTGGCTTCTTCCCTGCGATTAAAGCCTGCCACCATGTCAAAGCGGAACAAACGGCATTCCAGTGCGCCATTGAAGAATGGGGTCTTGCGCGATTCTTTCAGGCGCAACATCTTGGGCAGGCCCAGATCAGCCGTGAACAGGAACACACTCCAGCCAGCAAAGCGCTGCTTGAGCGTGGTACTGAAGGCACTGAAGAAATCTTTGGCCATGTCATCATCTTCCATCGAGCTGTCACCTCGCACACCGATACGTTCACCGTAAGGTGGGTTGGTCAGCAAGATGCCTGGCTCTGTCGTTGGTGCCTTGATTTCCTGCGCTTCTATCTGCTTCAGTGGCACGTCAAAACGTATGCCAGCCTTGTTCAGGTTATTGCGCGTCATGACGATCATGTCGCCAGAAATATCGCTACCGAAAATCGTTGGCTCTGCAGGCAGAGGATGTGGTTTGGCGCTGGCCTTGATCTGTGCCCAGGCATCAGCGTCGAACTGATGCATTTTTTCGAACGCAAATTCACGCTTCAGGCCAGGTGGTATGCCTGCCAGGATTTGCGCGGCTTCAATAAGGATAGTGCCGGAACCGCACATGGGGTCAAACAAGGGTGTGCCCGGCTTCCAGCCTGCGGTACGCAGCAAGCCTGCTGCCAGATTTTCACGCAAGGGCGCGTCACCGGTTTCCAGACGCCAGCCACGCTTGAACAAAGGCTCGCCTGAGATATCCAGATATACCGTGAAATTGCGTGCGTCCATGAAACCGACGATGCGCATGTCAGGGTTCTTGGTATTGACCGACGGGCGCTGGGTAAACTGGTCGCGGAAGCGGTCACAGATCGCATCCTTGATTTTGAGGGTGGCAAAGTCCAGGCTCTTCAAAGGTGATTTGACGGCCGTGACATCGACACGGATAGTGTGGTGATAGCCAAACCAGTCTTCCCAGGGCTGATCCAGCACCAGGTCATAAATATCATTTTCATTGGTATAGCCAGAATGCGCCATACGCATCAGCACGCGTGAGGCTATGCGTGAATGCAAATTGATACGCCAGCCATCATGCATGCTGCCTGAACAATGCACACCGCCCGGCACCTGATTGTGGACAGTCATGGTTTTATCCAGGGCTGCAATTTCACCGAGCTCTTCAGCCAGGGCTATTTCCAGGCCGCGTGGGCATGGGCAAAAATAAGAATAACGCGTCATAGGTGTACCCTTTATCCGTTAAAAAAAACGATGGTGAATTTTCACCGCCAATGGCTGGCCTGGAGTTCTGCACTCCAGATCAACCATACTTTGAAACCTCGTCAAACCTAGAAAGGTTTGACGACTACCAAGATCAATATCGCCAGCAACAAAATCACCGGCACTTCATTAAACCAGCGGAACCAGACATGGCTGCGCTGGTTAACACCCTTCTCAAACTTTTTCAGCAAGCTGCCACAGGCGTGGTGATAGCCTATCAGCAAGATGACCAAAGTCAGTTTGGCATGCAACCAGCCATTACCTGGCCCCTTGCCTATACCATAGCCTAGCCAAAGCAACAGACCGAAGATCAAGGCCAGCACTGCCAATATGGTCATGAAACGATACAGCTTGCGCGCCATCAGCAACAGGCGTTCTGTCGTGGGTGGATGATTTTCCATCGCCAGGTTGACCAGGATGCGCGGCATATAAAACAGACCGGCGAACCAGGATGTGACGAACAGGATGTGGAAAACTTTAACCCAAGGATAAAAACCCATATTGCTCTTTCTTTTTATTGGCGCACTTCACCATGGCCAAAGACTACATACTTCATCGAAGTCAGCCCTTCCAGACCTACCGGGCCGCGTGCATGCAGCTTGTCATTCGAGATGCCTATCTCTGCACCCAGGCCATATTCAAAACCGTCAGCAAAACGGGTGGAAGCATTCACCATCACCGAGGCGGAATCGACTTCGCGCAAGAAACGCAGGGCGCGGCTATAGTCTTCTGTAATGATGGATTCTGTATGTTTGGATGAATAATCATTGATATGCGTAATGGCCTCATCCAGATCAGCCACTAGCTTGATGGCCAGGATGGGAGCCAGGTATTCTGTGCTCCAGTCTTCTGCCGTGGCTTTCACCAGATGCGGATAGCCTGCCAGTATTGCAGCGGCGGCTTCATCGCAACGTAATTCCACCTGCTTGCCTGCGTACAGCTCAGCCAATGTTGGTAAGACTTGCGCGGCGATGCCTTGCGCGACCAGCAAGGTTTCCATGGTGTTGCAGGTACCATAACGGTGGCACTTGGCATTGAATGCCACGTCTACGGCTTTTTTGAGGTCAGCCTTGTCATCAATATACACATGACAGATACCATCGAGATGCTTGATCATGGGTACAGTGGCTTCTTGTATCAAACGCGCAATCAAGCCCTTGCCGCCACGCGGGACGATGACATCGACATACAGCGGCATGGTGATCAACTCGCCAACGGCAGCGCGGTCGGTAGTCTCGACGATCTGTACTGCGTCAGCAGGTAAACCGGCACCAGCCAGACCTTCCTTAACCAGTTTCGCCAGGGCCTGGTTGCAATGGATGGCTTCAGATCCGCCGCGCAATATGGTCGCATTGCCACTCTTGATGCACAGGCCAGCCGCATCTACCGTCACATTCGGGCGTGCCTCATAAATGATGCCGATAACACCTAGTGGCACGCGCATTTGCCCTACCTGTATGCCGGTGGGGCGGTATTTCATGTTCGAGATTTCACCAATAGGGTCGGCCAAACTGACGATCTGCTCCAGGCCTTCAGCCATGGTGGCTATCGCCTTGTCGGACAGGGTCAGCCGGTCCAGCATGGCGGCTTCCATACCCGCTGCCTTTGCTGCAGCCAG
Source organism: Undibacterium sp. Di27W (assembly GCF_049340345.1). Taxonomy (NCBI): domain Bacteria; kingdom Pseudomonadati; phylum Pseudomonadota; class Betaproteobacteria; order Burkholderiales; family Oxalobacteraceae; genus Undibacterium; species Undibacterium sp. Di27W. The sequence goes on from NZ_JBMPOS010000004.1 coordinate 195,861, forward strand.
GTCCAGCTCATTGGCGGCGCGCAAGGCAGCAGCCTCACGCCTGATGGCGACAGCGATCAGGGACAGGGCCTTGTTCTTGGCGGCGGTGTCGGCTTTGGCCATGGCGCGCGATGCTGCGCGGGCACGGACGCCGAGGTCATTCATGTAGTGCTTGATATCCATATCGTCATTCAGAGAACGTCTGGTTCTCATATTCGTTGATCAGCCACCAGCAAGGTGGCGAGGGAATTCAATTTCCGGTTTGATAAACCGCTTGCTATCAGTATCAGGTGCGGGCCAAACTGCAGTTATGCCGCTTTTGCCACTCTCAAACCCAATTGTAATAAAGCATCCCAGGGATCACCTGCAAATGCCTTCGCTCGTAAACCTTTTACCATCTTGTCGACCTGCGATGCCTCTTGCAGTGCAGCCCGCAAATTTGCCAGGCTGACGCGGCGCAAGGCGGGGTCCATGAGTTTTTCTCGCGGGCCCCAGATGCGGTATTCTTTCAGCAAGGCTGACAAGGGCCTGCCCTGCGCCATGCCCGACTTCAGTTTCAGCAAGGTGCGTATCTCTTCTGCCATGGCCCACAAAACCAGCGGCAGTGCTTCGCCCTCGCCTTTCAAACCATTCAACATGCGCACCAGTCTGGCGACATCACCAGCCAGCATGGCTTCATTGAGCTTGAAGACATCATAGCGCGCGACATTCAGCACGGCATCATGGATTTGTTCAAAACTCAGTTTGCCGGGTGGATGCAGCAAGGCCAGTTTCTGAATTTCCTGATGAGCTGCCAGCAAATTGCCCTCTACCCTGTCGGCAATAAAATCCAGACTTTGCCGGTCTGCACTTTGCTGCTGCAAGGACAGGCGCATACTGATCCAGCCCGGCAGTTGATTGCGCTCTACCAGCGGGATATCAATATACACCGCGCTTTGCTGCAAGCTGCCTACCCAGGCGGCTTTTTGCGTAGCCCAGTCCAGCTTGGGCAAGGTGATCAAAGTCAGATTATCAGGCGACAGATTTGCTACATAATCCTGCAAGGCCTGGCCACCATCCTTGCCGGGTTTGCCGGTAGGGATGCGCAAGTCTATGAGTTTTTTATCGCCAAACAGGGATTGCGACTGGTTCGCTGCCAGCAAGGCGCCCCATTTGAAGCTGCGTTCCACCGTCAATATCTCGCGCTCGTAAAAGCCCTGCGATTTTGCTGTACGGCGTATCTTGTCTGCCGCTTCCAGCGCCAGCAAATGCTCATCACTGGTGATCACATACAGTGGCGCCAGTGTTTTCGCCAGATGGCCATCAAGGGCATCGAAGCGTAATTGCATATCAGTCGTCCATCTTTATAACAGCCAGGCGACGCATGATTTGCTGCACCAGGTCACTTTGCATATCACGGTACAGCAAGACTTCTTCTGCCTCTTTCGCCAATACCTGGGTTTCATTAAAGCTGATATTACGCTTGAGCTGTATGTCTACCGGTTCCAGATATTCCTTACCTGCGTTGTTGCGAACACGGAAACGGAAGTTGTAGATCAAATTGTATTCACGCACACGGCCCTGGCTGTTCAGGGACAGGATTTGCTTATCCCTGGTTTCTGCCAGCACATCCAATATCACCTGCGCCTCCTTGGCGTCAGATGCGATCTGGGTTTGGCCATTGGCACGGATCTGGCGGCGCAATTCGCCACCCAGGGATGAAGCCTCGGGCAAGCCTATAAAGATACTCTTGAATGGCAGCGCCACCGGGCCACGCAGGGCAAAACCACAAGCCGACAACAACATGATGGACATGATGGCTGCCAGCCATTGCAGACGCTTTACATAATTTGCTTGCATGCGGTTTTCCCTGTTACCAATACGAATACGAATACGGCGATTAAACTTTTAAACTGATTTTCAACAACGATCTTCAGGCAACGATATTGACCAGTTTGCCAGGCACGATGATGACTTTTTTCGGTGCGCCTTCGATAAACTTTTGCACACTTTCATTCGCCAGCGCCGTCGCTTCTATGGTCGCCTTGTCAGCATCCTTGGCAACCTTGATGCTGCCGCGCAGTTTGCCATTGACTTGTACCATGAGCTCGATTTCATCTTGCACCAGGGCGGCTTCATCGACGATTGGCCAAGGTGCATCAATGATTTCACCAAGTTCTGCTGCCAGGCCCAGTTCCTGCCACAGGACGTGAGTAATATGCGGACATACCGGATACAGGCCACGCAGCAAGATGCTGAAAGCTTCGCGCAAAGCTGCGGCACTGCCTTCGGCTTCTGACTTGAAGGACTCTATGGTATTCAACAACTTCATGGCACCAGAGACTACCGTGTTGTATTGCAGGCGCTCATAATCGGCATCGATCTGCTTCAGTGTCAGATGCACTTCGCGACGCAGGGCCTTGACTTCATTGGCATAGGCAACAGGCACAGCTGTACCGGCAGCAATCGTGCCAGACAGTTTCAAGGCAGAAGCCCACAGGCGGCGCAGGTAACGCGATGCACCTTCTACACCGCTATTGCTCCATGCCGCACTTTGATCTGGAGGACCGGCAAACATGGTGAACAGGCGTGCTGTATCGGCACCGAACTGTTCGATAATGTCTTTCGGTTCGACCACATTGTTCTTGGACTTGGACATCTTTTCTATGCCACCCATTTGCACAGGCTGGCCATCGCTTTTCAGCAAGGCAGAAATTGGACGCCCCTTGTCATCATGCTGGACTTCGATTTCATTCGGATAGAACCAGATTTTCTTGCCACTGACATCTTCACGATAGTAAGACTCGTTGAGCAACATGCCCTGGGTGAACAGGTTTTTGAAAGGCTCGTCTATCTTGACCAGGCCCAGGTCACGCATGGCCTTGGTCCAGAAACGTGCATACAGCAAATGCAAAACCGCATGTTCTACACCACCGATGTACTGGTCCATCGCCATCCAGTAGTCATTGCGCTCATCCACCATGGTGGTTGCATCAGGGCAGGTATAACGCATGAAATACCAGCTGGAATCAACGAAGGTATCCATGGTGTCGGTTTCACGCTGTGCCGGGCTGCCGCATTTAGGGCAAGGCACATTCAGGAAATCTTCACGGTGTTTCAATGGATTGCCAGAACCATCAGGAATGCAGTCGGTAGGCAATACCACTGGCAAATCTTCATATGGCACAGGCACATCACCGCAGCTTGCGCAGTGGATGATAGGGATAGGTGTACCCCAGTAGCGTTGACGGGAAATACCCCAGTCACGCAAGCGCCAGGTGGTTTTCTTTTCGCCCAGACCTTTACCAACAAGGTCATTAGCCACTGCATCAACCGTGGCTTTGAAACTCAGGCCATCATATTTGCCAGAATTGACGGTGACGCCACGCTGTTTGTCGCCATAGGATTCTGCCCAGGCATCCGTCGTGAAGCTTTCGCCTTCAATCGCTACGACTTGCTTGATGGCGATATTGTATTTTTTCGCGAACGCAAAATCGCGTTCATCATGCGCAGGCACGCCCATGACTGCGCCATCGCCATAGGTCATGAGGACATAGTTACCAACCCAGACTTCGACTTGTTCGCCAGTCAGGGGGTGAGTAACGAAGAGGCCAGTAGGCATGCCCTCTTTTTCCTTGGTCGCCATTTCGGCTTCTGTCGTGCCACCAGCTTTGCAGACTTCGATGAAGGCTGCCAGTGCTGCATTATTCTTTGCTGCCAGCGTGGCGATAGGATGTTCTGCCGCTACTGCGCAGAAAGTCACGCCCATGATGGTGTCAGGACGGGTAGTGAACACATACATCTTGCCGTCTTGTACCAGTGCGCCAGTTTCATCAGCGATCTGGTGTGGGAAAGCAAAGCGCACGCCTTCACTCTTGCCTATCCAGTTGCGCTGCATGGTACGTACTTGCTCAGGCCAGCCATCCAGATCATCGATGCTGTTCAGCAACTCGTCTGCATATTGGGTGATGCCAAAGTAGTAGCCAGGGATTTCACGTTTTTCGACAAGGGCACCAGAGCGCCAGCCGCGGCCATCGATAACCTGCTCATTCGCCAGCACGGTTTGATCGATAGGGTCCCAGTTGACGACCTGGGTTTTTTTATAGGCCACGCCTTTTTCCAGCATCTTCAGGAACAGCCACTGGTTCCAGCGATAGTAATCTGGGTCGCAGGTAGCGACTTCACGCTTCCAGTCAAATGCCAGGCCCAGGGGCTGCATTTGCGACTTCATGTCTTCAATATTCGCGTAAGTCCATTCTGCTGGCGACTTTTTATAGGCAATCGCCGCATTTTCTGCTGGCAGGCCAAATGCATCCCAGCCCATAGGCATGAGTACGTTATAGCCCTTCATGCGTAGCTGGCGCGCCAGCATGTCATTGATCGTGTAATTGCGCACGTGGCCCATGTGCAGCTTACCAGATGGGTAAGGCAGCATGGAGCAAGCGTAATACTTGCCTTTAGGGAAACGTGGATTATTTTCTACTGCCGTATAGGCATCGATCTTTTTCCAATGGGATTGCGCCGATTGTTCGACGTCAGAGGGCGTGTATTTTTCTTGCATGGCGTAAGCAGAAGTGGAAGCGAAAATGACTCAGAACCTTTGATTATAACTGGTTCAGGCGCATTATTGAGGAAAGCCTTACTGACCAAGGCCGGGAGCATGGTTTAACGAGGACATCAGCACTTTTTCAAGCGCCTGGATGATCAAGGCTTTTTAGCTTGCTTGCTGTCAGTGACAAAAGAGATTTTGGCCAGTCCCTGGGATTGAGCCGCCGCCATGACTCTGGCGATAATTTCATAACGGGTAGCCTTGTCAGCACGCAGCTGTATCTCGGCCTGCTTGTTCTTTTTCGCCTGCGCAGCCAGTTTGGCCTCCAGCTCTGCCATCGCCAATACCTGATTATTCCAGTACAGGATGCCATCCGCATCAAAAGAGATGCGTACGGTATCAGCCTGTTCTGGCGCGGCTTCTGCCTGCGCCTGTGGCAAGTCCAGCTTGACCGCATGCGTCATGAAGGGGGCGGCGATGATGAAGATGACCAGCAAGACCAGCATCACGTCGACCATGGGCGTGACATTGATATCCGCCATGGAAGTCAAAGGGCGGGAAGAAGATTCGCGTGGTGTATGGAATTGACCGAATGTCATCTGAGTATTATCTAGTCAGCAAGATATCAGGACTTGCTCATGTCTTGCTCATATGTGCATGCAAGTCAAAGGCAAAACCATCCAGCTCAGCCACGGTAATGCGGTTGATGCGGTTAAAGCCGTTATAGGCCAGTACGGCAGGTATTGCCACCAGCAAACCCAGGGCCGTCATGATCAAGGCCTCACCCACTGGCCCGGCCAGTTGGTCGATTTGTACTACCCCATTGGACGAGATGGCAGTCAGGGCGCGGTAAATACCCCATACCGTTCCCAGCAAACCCACGAAAGGTGCGGTTGCGCCAACCGAAGCCAGAAAACTCAGGCCGGTTTCCAGTTTGACTGTCAGCCCCTGCAACTCCTGGCGCAGGCTGCGTGTCAGGATTTCACTGACACCGGCATTAGCAGACAGGGTAGTGCTACGCTGCGCAGTGTCACTGGCAGCATGTGCTGCATCAGCCAGGCTGATAAACACACTGGACTGATCCACCTGGCGCAGGGATGACAAGGCATCCGCCAGGCTAGGGGCACGCCAGAAAGAACGCAAGGCAGGTGCGGCCTTGCGGATGCGCCAGAAACTCCAGGCCTTCATCAGTATCAGCGTCCAGCTGAGTACTGACATAAGCAATAATAGCCAGCCAACCAGATGCCCCATGGCATCGGCCTGCTCCCAATAATGTGCAATTGCAGAATTCATGTAGGGTTTATCTTTGTACTATTTTGTACTGTTTTGTACTGTTTTTTACTATTGAAGACTGATTAACGAAAACCCAGCACATCATACATATCAAACAAGCCAGTAGATTTGGTCTGCAAGAAACGAGCGGCACGCAGGCTACCATGGGCGTAGGTCACGCGGCTGGAAGACTTGTGGCTGATTTCCACACGTTCACCTATGCCTGCAAACAAGACCGTATGATCACCGACGATGTCACCACCACGGATAGTGGCAAAACCGATGGAGGATGGATCGCGCTCACCAGTCACGCCTTCGCGGGCAAACACGCCCACTTCATTGAGGTCACGACCCAGGGCATCAGCAATGACTTCACCCATTTTCAGGGCAGTACCGGAAGGAGCATCGACTTTGAAGCGATGATGGGCTTCGACGATTTCTATGTCATAGCCCTCGGCAAAGCTTTTGGCTGCCATTTCCAGCAATTTCATAGTCACATTCACGCCCACACTCATGTTGGGGGCAAACATGATGGCTGTCTTTTCTGCGGCAGCGGCAATCGCTGCCTTGCCAGCCTCGTCAAAACCTGTCGTGCCTATGATGAGTTTGATGCCATGCGCAGCACAATACTCCAGATGCTTGAGCGTGCCTTCAGGACGGGTGAAATCAATCAGGTAATCCGCATTGTCCAGGCCAGCAGCCAGGTCAGCCGTGATACTGACGCCAGATGGCTTACCCAGGCCAGCAGCTGCATCCGTACCCAGGGCTGGTGAGGCAGGCACGTCCAGCGCGCCTACCAGGACCATATCATCCGCATTGCTGATCGCTTCGACCAGCATCTTGCCCATACGACCGGATGTTCCGGCCACAGCGATTTTCAGTGCAGTCATGTTGATTTATTTCTCTTTTTTCTTGGGCGCATCGGTTTCCACTACCGATTGCACACGATTCAGGCCCAGAGCAGATTCTGTGATGCGGGCAAGATATTCTTTTTCATTCGGCAAGTTACCGCCTTCGAACCTGGCTACTGTACCGTTGGTAAAGTACACCGATACCCGGCTGGTAATACGTTCACCATTGGGTTTGGTCAGGCGGAAAGGATAATCCCAGCGATCTTCATGGAACATATCTGTCAACAAAGCTGTACCCAGCAAGAAACGCACTTGTTCGCGTGTCATGCCTTCTTTTAATTGAGCAAGCATTTCCTGGGAAACGAAGTTACCTTGCTGTATAGAAACACGGTAAGGCGAAATAAATGCCAATACCTTGGCGAAACCAGTAGGCTGTACCACTTGCGCACCATCTGTACCACTCGGTGTGCCAGAAGTTGCATATACTGATGTCTTGTCAGCGGATGACAATATACCCAGTGGTGATGTACATCCAGCCAAAGACGCCAGCAAAACCAGGCCCGCTACGCGGCTCATCTTCTTCCGTGTTACTTTTGAAAACAACAGTTGCATAGATAACCTCTTAATTGAGCAACAAGCCCTAAAACCCGATATCATAAAGCAGATAGCAATTTTTTGATCGAAAACATGACAAACAGCACCCCCAACCTCAAGGCCAGCGGTCTGAAAGCCACTCTGCCCCGTCTGAAAATCCTGGAAATCTTCCAGAACAGCCGGGTTCGTCATCTGACAGCAGAAGATGTGTATAAGATCCTGCTCAATGAAAATATGGATGTCGGCCTGGCAACTGTGTACCGGGTATTGACCCAGTTTGAGCAGGCTGGCCTGTTACACCGTAATCATTTCGAGACTGGCAAGGCGATTTTCGAGCTCAATGAAGGCTCACACCATGACCATCTGGTTTGCCTCGACTGTGGCCGGGTAGAAGAATTTTTTGATGAAGAGATAGAACAGCGCCAGCAAACTGTGGCCCTGGATCGTGGCTTCAAGATCGCCGAGCATGCGCTGGCGATTTATGGCAATTGCACCAAGCCAAATTGCGAGCATAAAACCTGAACTCGCCTCTTTCACGCTCTATCAGGCTTAATCAGCCTCGACAAACCTGGCAAGCGTATACACTGCGCGCACTTTGCGCGTAGCTTGTACGCCTGCTTATTTATTGATCTTGGCAATCACCCCCGCCACAGTATCAATGATTTTCTGGGCATTGAATGGTTTCAGGATATAGCCATGTATGCCATTTTTAACAACTTCTGTAATGGTTTCCTGGTCTTTATTGGCCGTCACCATCAATACCCGCGATTCCGGCAGCAATTCCCTGATACGCGGTAAAATTTCAGTGCCGCTGATTTTAGGCATGACGATGTCCAGCATGATCAGATCAGGTCTGAGTTTCACTGCCAATTCCAGGCCTGTGCCGCCGTCAGTGGCTTCACCGACAACGTTATATCCCTCGCTGCGCAATATGACCCTGAGCACCTCGCGTGTGACGTCATTGTCATCAATCAATAAAATTTTTGCGTTTTTCTTTTCCATAGCAATCCTGTATTCGTATCAATGCCTGATTACCTGCTTCGCCAGTTCAAAACCTGTCTTATTGACTTAATGCATTAGATAATAATTTTGCCGTAATGTCTACAATGGGAATGACTCTTTCATACGCCATGCGGGTCGGTCCTATGACACCCAGGGTACCAACGATCTTGCCATTGATATCATAGGGTGCGGTGACTATGCTCATTTCTTCCATGGGCACCAGCTGCGAGTCTCCGCCTATGAAGATTTGCACCCCAGTCGCCTTGCTGGAGACATCCAGCAATTGCATGAGGCTGCTTTTTTGCTCAAACATATCGAACAATTTGCGTAAAGAGCCCATATTGGACGACAAATCCTGCACATTCAATAAATTGCGCTCGCCCGAGATGACGACTTCGTCATTATCCTCATCCATGGCATTGCCACCTGCTTCCACCGCAGCTTGCATGAGCCTGGTCATATCATTTTGCAATTGCCGCAATTCACTATTGATACGGGTGCGTGCATCAGTGAAACTGAGGCCACCGAAATTCTGGTTCAGATAGTTAGCAGCCTGCACCAGTTGACCAGGGTTGTAATCCACATCGGTCAATAACAGTCGGTTATGCACTTCACCGCCAGGGGCCACAACTACCAGCAAGATACGTTTTTCCGACAGACGCAAGAATTCTACCTGCTGGAAAATCGATTCGGTGCGTGGCGTCATGACGACACCGGCAAATTGTGACAGCGAAGACAAAATCTGGGCCGCATTGGCGATCAGTTTTTGCGGTGGCTGTGATGCCATGCCTGATTGAAGGCGCGATTCCAGCCCTACTTCACTGATCTCTTGCACAGTAAGCAATTTATCGACAAATACGCGATAACCTCGGGGCGTAGGGATACGACCTGCAGAAGTATGCGGGCTGGCCACAAAGCCCATTTCCTCCAGGTCTGCCATGACATTACGTATCGTCGCTGGCGACAATTCCAGGCCGGATATTTTGGACAAGGCACGGGAACCCACAGGCTGGCCGTCAGCGATATAACGCTCGACCAGGGCTTTTAATAAAGTTTGTGCGCGGATATCTAGTTGCATGGTTTCATTTTATGCGTTCATGACTGACATGAACATGAAAAAATTCATAGCCATAGGGTCAGATCATGCAGATTGGCAAATTCTGCATCCGGCTTGATATGCAGATGGCGCTCATCTTCGATTTTTAAACCCTGCCGGTTCATCCAGCCAGCTTTTAAACCTGCCTGTTGCGCACCTTGCACGTCTAGTAATAAATCATCGCCTACATACAGGACCTCGGCAGGTGGCAGGCCCAGTTCCTGGCAAGCCGCCAAAAATATCCTGGGGTCAGGCTTGGCACAACCAAAGCGAAAGGCAGCGATAGACACCTTGAAATGATGGGCCAGGCCTATGGCCTGCAAATCGGCAAAGCCATTTGACACCGTCCCCAATAGCAACTTCTCTTGCAACACCTGCAGAGCTGGCTTGACGTCCTCATACAAATCCACTTTGTTTCTGGCATCGGCGAATATCGCCATGGCCTGGTCCGCTTTTTCGGCGGCGAGACCATGTTCATCAAACACCTGGCTCAGCAAGGTATGACGCAAGGCCCACAAATCATATTGAAAACGTGGATCACTGGCGACCAGCAAGTTACGGCGCTCACGTAGTTTGTCCACATTGTAATTTTGGGCAACGACAGGCGCATGTTCATGCATCCACTGCTGTAAAACTGCTTCAGCATGGCGTATCACTGGCGCAACCGGCCACAAAGTATCATCCAGATCCAGTAAAACTGCTTTAATTGTCATAACGAGCACTCATTCCATTCATTCTTGCCCTAATTATGTTCTAATCTGAGGCATCATGTCACCTCACCCTTGTTTATGACAGTTCAGGCTAAAACCATCGCACTTGTTGGCAAACAAAATGCTGCAGGCATTGCAGACTCGATTACCGAACTGGCCCACTTTCTCGCCGATGCAGGACATCATGTCGTCATAGAGTCCGACACGGCGCAATACTTGCAACTCGAGCGTTTCAGCAGTATGCCCGTGCCCGAGATAGGCAAGCTGGCCGATGCTGCCATTGTGCTAGGTGGTGACGGCACCATGCTGGGGATAGCGCGGCAACTGGCCCCCTATAATGTTCCCCTGATAGGTATCAACCAGGGTCGCCTGGGGTTTATCACCGATATTGCGCTCGACCGCATGATACCCGTCATCACCGAAATGCTGGATGGCAAATATGTGTCCGAGCGGCGCAGCCTCTTGCAAGCCATCGTCACGCGTGATGGCAACCAGATTTTCAGCGGTGTGGCTTTCAATGACATCGTGGTCTCGCGCGGTGCCGGTTCAGGCATGGTGGAATTGCGCGTCGAGGTGGATGGCCACTTCATGTATAACCAGCGCTCGGACGGTCTTATCGTTTCGACGCCGACAGGCTCCACTGCCTATGCCCTTTCTGCCGGTGGCCCCTTGCTACACCCCAGCCTGTCAGGCATTGCGATGGTGCCGATTGCCCCGCATGCTTTGTCAAACCGTCCCATCGTATTGCCAGACAGTAGCGAAATCGTCATCACCATCGTGGCCGGGCGTGATATCAGCCTGAATTTTGACATGCAGAATTTTGCCAGCCTGCAGCATCAGGACAGGATTATCGTCAACCGTTCTGCTCATACAGTGACCTTCCTGCATCCTCCCGGCTGGAATTATTACAACACCCTGCGTGAGAAATTGCACTGGAATGAATATCCATCGGTAGAGGGTGCGCTGAATTAAGCTTTAGTTTTTGCCCACTCTTACGAACACAGAAGTCACAGGCTGTTGCTAGAATAGCGATTTCGCTAAGCTGGCTGATACTGTCCGGCACCGTTTTCTTAACAAATTCCTTCATGTCTGCCCATTATGTTGCGCACGCTTGCCATACGAGATTTTGTCATTGTTGATACGCTGGAACTTGAATTTTCTTCTGGCTTCAGTGTACTGACCGGTGAAACCGGTGCCGGTAAATCCATACTGATTGATGCCCTGACCCTGGCCCTGGGTGGCCGTGGCGATGCCAGCATGGTGAGAGAGTCAGCCAGTAAAACGGACATCAGTGCAGAGTTTGCCGTCAATGAGATACTTGCTAACTGGCTGAAGGAACATGAGTTCTTTGACCAGGATCAACCGCTGATCTTGCGCCGTACCATAGACAATGCCGGTCGCTCCAAGGCCTGGATCAATGGCATCACAGCCACCGCAGGGCAATTGCGCGAGATAGGCGATATGCTGGTCGATATCCATGGTCAACATGCACATCAGTCTTTGTTGAAAACCGAGGCACAACGCGATTTGCTGGATATGCAGGGCGGCTTGCAGGAACAAGTTGCCGAAGTCGGCTTGCGTTACCGCGCCTGGCGCAATATCAGCAAACAACGCGAAGAATTTGAAACCAATGCCAAGAGCGTCTTGCAAGAACGTGAGCGCCTGGAGTGGCAAGTCGGCGAACTGGACAAACTGCAGATCAAACCCGGTGAATGGGAAAGCATCAGCCAGGAACATACTCGTCTCGCCCACGCTGCCAGCCTGCTGGAAGGTGGGCAAGAAGCTGCGGCACTGATTTCTGAATCCGAACATCCAGTCTTGTCGCAACTGACGACGATACAGCAAAAGCTCTTGAAACTGCTGGATTATGATGGCGCGCTAAAACCCGTCACCGACGCGCTGGAATCTGCCTGCATCAATTTGCAGGAAACCACTTATGCACTCAATGATTACCTGAGCCGCACCGAGCTGGACCCGGCGCGCTTGCGCGTCGTGGAAAACCGCGTTGAAGCCATCCACACCACGGCAAGACGATTTCATGTTGCACCAGAAAAGCTGCATGAAGAATTCGCCACGCTGTCTGCGCAACTGGCTCAGCTATCGAATGCGACTGACATGGATGCCCTGAAAGCGCAGGAAGAAAAAGCCAGACAGTCTTATTTGCAACTCGCGCAAAAACTCAGCAAGACCAGGCAACAAGTGGCCCTGGATCTGGGCCAGGCCGTCACTACTGCCATGCAAGACCTCAGCATGGGCGGTGGCAGCTTCTCGGTCGCATTGAATCCGGTTGAACCAGCAGTCTATGGTTTGGAGCAAGTGGAATTCCTGGTCGCCGGTCATGCCGGGGTGCAGGCAAGACCGCTGGCCAAGGTAGCCTCAGGCGGTGAACTGGCGCGTATTTCGCTGGCGATCTCTGTCATCACGTCTTGCGCCACTGCTACCCCTACCCTGATTTTTGATGAGGTAGACAGTGGCATAGGTGGTGGCGTGGCGGAAGTGGTCGGTCGTTTACTGAAGCGCCTGGGTCAGGACAGGCAAGTCTTGTGCGTTACTCATCTACCGCAAGTCGCCAGCCAGGCTAACCAGCACTTCCAGGTCAGCAAAGCCAGCCAGAATGGCAAAACCGTGTCACAGATAGAAGCACTCGATAATAAACAAAGAGTAGAAGAAATCGCCCGTATGCTGGGTGGCATAGAAATCACCGCGACTACGCGTAAACACGCCAGAGAACTATTGGCATCTTAAGAAAATATCCCTATGCGCTTCCTCAAAGAACCTGAATACTCACACGGCAAGATCGCCAGGACTGCCGTCGTACTCATCAACCTCGGCACGCCTGATGCACCAACGACATCGGCTGTGCGTCGCTATCTCAAGCAATTTTTATGGGACAGGCGCGTGGTGGAAGTGCCGCGCCCGCTCTGGTGGCTGCTCCTGCATGGCATCATCCTGCCTTTCCGCTCAGGCCAGTCGGCAAAAAAATATGCTTCGATCTGGACCAAGGATGGTTCCCCGCTGAAGATACATACGCAAAAACAGGCCGCCCTGCTGAAAGGTTATCTGGGTGAACGCGGGCATGAAGTGCATGTTGCCTATGCCATGCGTTATGGTGCGCCTTCCATCCCTGCGGTCTTGCAAAAACTCAAGCAGGAAGGCTATGAGCGCATATTGATTTTGCCTGCCTATCCGCAATACTCTGCCACCACGACAGCATCGAATTTTGATGCCGTCGCCCAGCATTACCAGCAAGTCAGGAATATGCCTGAGCTGCGCTTCGTCAAGAATTATCATGATCATGAGGGCTATATACTGGCCTTGAAAGCCTCAGTCATGGATCATTGGCAAAGCCATGGCAGGCCAGACAAACTAGTCATGAGCTTTCATGGCCTGCCTAAAGCTTTCTTGCTGCGGGGTGATGCCTATCATTGCGAATGCTATAAAACCGCCCGCCTGCTGGCAGAAAAACTTGGGCTCAGCAAAGAGGAATATGTGGTTACCTTCCAGTCGCGCCTCGGCCGCGCCGAATGGCTACAACCCTACACGGCACCAACGGTCGTCAAACTGGCTAAAGAAGGTGTCAAGCGCGTCGATGTGATATGCCCCGGCTTTATTGCTGACTGTCTGGAAACTTTGGAAGAAATCGCCATCGAAGTAAAGACAGATTTCCTTAAGGCCGGTGGCAAGGAATTCAATTACATTCCCTGCCTGAATGAATCACCCGCCTGGATGCGTGGCCTGGCTGAAATTGCCGAACAACATTTGATAGGCTGGCCTACCATGATTACCGCCAGTGTACGCGAACAGCAAAAGCAACAAGCTCTGATCAGCCGCGCAGAAGCCAAACGCCTGGGTGGAGAACCCTGAGGCTGTCATGGCAAAGACATATTTCATCGGCGATATCCAAGGCTGTGCTGACCAGTTGCAAAGCCTGCTCAGTAAAATCGAGCAGACCGAACCACATGCACATTATCTATTTGCAGGTGATCTGGTCAATCGCGGCCCCAAGTCGCTAGCCAGCCTGCGTCTGATACGTGATTTGCAAATCGCTGGCCGGGCAGAATCCGTACTCGGCAACCACGACCTGCATTTGCTGGCCGTCGCCCAGAGCATACGCAAAGCACATCGCAGCGACACGCTGGACGATATCCTGCAGGCACCAGACCGTGAAGAACTAACGCAGTGGTTAAGGCACAGGCCTCTGGCGATTTTTCAGGACCAGCATTTGCTGGTGCATGCAGGAATCTTCCCGCAATGGTCTGCAAAAAAAACCATGAAGCTGGCGCACGAAGTGGAAGCCCAGCTACGTGGCGACAACTGGGTGGATTTATTGCAGCATATGTATGGCAATACTCCCGTGCAATGGCAAGATGATTTGCAAGGCTATGACAGGTCACGTTGCATCATCAATGCCCTGACGCGCATGCGTTTTTGCACTGCAGATGGCATCATGGACTTTGACAGCAAGGATGGCCTGGGCAACGCGCCCAAGGGCTTTGCACCATGGTTTGATCTGCCACATGCCAGTGCCAAGGTATGCACCGTATTTGGCCACTGGTCGACTCTGGGATTGATCTTGCGCGAGAACCTGATCAGCCTCGATACCGGCTGCGTCTGGGGTGGCAAGCTGACTGCCGTTGCCTTGAACGATAGAGAAGTTGTGCAGGTAGATTGTCCTCAACAGCAAAAGCCGGGCTAGAAGCATGATGGGTGCGGTTCTTCCCTCAACTCACGCTGATTAAATTAAACATGAGCATATTTCTGTACGAAAGCATATTGATCTTATCGGCAGTAGTAATTTCAGTATTCGTTGGCCGCTCAACCAAAGATGGCAGCGGTTGGCGCCTCATCTTCTTTTTCGGATTAACTTCTGTTTTATTGGCATTTATTGTCACTGCCATCGGAGCCGTTTTTTTTACCTTTTTGTGTTCAAATATTTCCATTTTGTGCGTGGAGAAAGACGACAAGGTTTTGGGGGCTCAATCCTTATCTTTAATCGCCATACCCTTGTATATTCTGGTAATGATGTACTTCAAAAATACGAATGAATAAAGCTAACAAATAAGTGGATTTATTGCATCCTATCAATAGGATTCTAGCTCTTTCTTTCGATCCATCACGCCAGCAAAAACTCGCTGCGCATCCTGACATTTCCTCACTATTTCTTGCCGGATTTTAAAACTCATGACATTCATGGGTTTTAACTTTTTTCTTTAAAAAACTCTCCTCCACCTGCAAGTCGAATTGAACAAATCGCTAGCAATTTAGTCGAAGCAGCGTCCGTTTATTTCAGCTAAATAGATTTACAATTCAAAGCCGTTACTACGGTGACCTCTCATTTCCCTGCACTATTTTCTTGCTGCATCCACCCATATCAATTCTCATGACCAGTTCAGCATTAATTATCGAAGATCATCCTATTTATCGAGATGCCTTATGCAATTTCTTGTTGAGTATACTTGAACGAACTCACATCATTTCCTCAAGTTCAGTAGAAGAAGCCTTAAAAATTACGGCTGACATCAACGACATAAAAATTGTCTTAATCGATTTGGGGTTACCCGGTTTAAAAGGTGTCGAGGCTATCCATACCATCAAACATCGTTGGCCAGAGACTACTGTCGTGGTGATCTCGGCATCTGAAGACAGGCGCGCTATCATGTCGGCGCTACATGCAGGCGCCAAGGTCGCACTGTCAAAAGCCCTGTCAAACGAAGCGATCTTTGAAGTCATCTCCAATGTGCTCAACAACAATCCCATACAGGAAGGCTGGATCACAACCAGCGGTCGCCACAATGCAGGGGAAAACGTCGAATTTTCCCTGACGCCACGCCAGCAAGAAATCGTCACGCTGCTGGATCAGGGTTTGTCGAACAAAGAAATTTGCTTGCGTCTGGGGCTAGCCGAAACAACGGTAAAAATGCATATGTCCCTCATCTTTCGCGCCTTGAAAGTGAATAACAGAACGCAAGCCATACTGGTAGCACGACAATTAGGGATTGCGAAAGCCTTCACCCAGTATTTTTAGTATTTTCCGCCCTGCAATCGCATCCGAAAAAATATTTTATTGAAAATGCATACGACATTATTCTAAAATATTCTCCACAATTTCTAGTATTTTCTGCCGGACAATAAAAAAATATCAGCTCTCGTCAGGTCAAAAAAACTTCAGGCCAGCGCCACCTTCCACGTCCATCTTAAAACAAAATCCTCTCTGCATCCCAAGATGCTTACCTGTACTTTCGTACGTAGTGATTAAAAAATAAATTTCACCTATATTCATTGCATGTGCAGGCATGCAGACTGCATTGCGCTCAACAATACTCTGCAAAACATCGTTTGGAGACAATGTGAAAACAATAGAAAAATCTCGCGTACTTGGCTTTCAAGTTGCAGTTGAATTAAATGCGGAAGAAATAAAAAATATTTCTGGTGGTGGTATTTCTGGCGGTTTCGAAAAACCATATATGACCTACATACGCGGACAAGATCCTGTGATGGATGAACCAGATTAAGGCAAGTAAAAAATACTTGCCAGGTATTGTTGTTGTACCGTTCAGGGAACTGAACAAAGATGTAAATTAAATCCACTTTGAAAATGAGGAGTCACAAATGAACACTGTAGTTAATACTGAAGAAAAAGCACGTGTACTGGGTTTTGAAGTTGCCACAGAATTGTCCGTCGAAGAACTGGAGCAAGTCTCCGGTGGCCACAGCGGCCCATATCTGACACGCATAGGCAGAACAAGTGTCTTGGATCAAGCTGAATAATTTATTCAGTCTGATTTAATTCTCTAAGCCCCGCAATATTATTACGGGGCTTTTTAGTTTCAGTTTTTCGGCAATCATTTGAATTGATAGAAATACAGAATATGAGCGTCTTAATCATAGGAAAACACCAGGACTTCCATGCACGTTGCGTAGCCTGGGCATTGAAAAAAAAAGAAATCCCCAGCCAGATACTGGATCTGACTCCCTTGCCTTCTTCTGGAAGTTTTTCTTACCAGCCCAATCATTTTTCCACGCCAGCAAATCCTGGCATATTTTTTTCGACGCCTGCGAGCTCACGCCAAGCCCTATCAATCGACGAAGTCAAACTGGTTTGGTCACGACGCGCAGTCGTTAGTGCAAAATTTTATGATTACAGTACTGTGCACCCTGAAGATGAAGTCAATGTAAAAGAAGAAATGGCTGGCTTTCTTCCTGGTGCTTATCATGCCCTCGAATACATGCTGACAAAAAACGATGCTGTCTGGATCAATTCCTATGCTTGCTTAAGCAAGGCGAAAAGCAAGTCCTTGCAACTACAAAAAGCTTATGCTGCCGGATTTGCCGTACCAGATACGCTGGTAGGAAATGACCCGCAAGCTGTGAGAGAATTTTGCATCAAACATGGCGGTGAAATCATCGTGAAATCATTCTTTCCCAAAGAATGGAAAACTTATCTGGTTTCACGCATATTACCAACAACAGTTATACGTCTGCATCAATTACAAAACGATGCGGCTATACAACTCTGCCCGGCCATCTATCAAAACCATATAAAAAAACAATACGAATTGCGCGTTCTGGTTCTTGGAGATGATCTCATCGCCGTTAAACTTGATTCACAAGTGCATGCTCATTCGCGCACAGACTGGCGTATGGACAACGACCATGGCTTGATACAAATGACGCCTTACACCTTGAGTGCAGCAAGCACATCGCGCATACATCATTTTATGAAGCTCATGGGATTACGCTTCGGCAGTATAGATTTGATTGTAGACGAGCATGGTCAGGAAATTTTTCTTGAAATCAATGAACAAGGGCAATTTTTATTCCTGGAAGCACAAAACCCTGAGCTACCGATACTCTCTGCCGTTTGCCAGTTCTTTGCCACGGCAGGCGGCTATAAGGCTAGCGGGGACTGGCCTTGTTTCAAGGACTACATCGCCTCTGAAGACCATCAGATATTACGGCAGGAATTAACTGAATAGAAAAAAGAAAATTATTCAAGCATGGCCACGTAGGGAAAATTCCATAAAAAACTGTGCTCACGAGATAGGGATATTTAACCGTCTCATACTTTAGTACAGGGTGTCATAGGAAAGTAAATACGATAAAGTAAATTCAATGATGTAAAACATAGCAGGCATGTACATAATTTGCATAACTCTGGAGGCTGGCGTGAGCATCACTGCAAAATTGAAATGACTCTTGAAGATATTGCAGAAGTATTGGGTGCGGGAGCAACATTACCAGCCTTTGCCTCCTGATTTGGCAAGGAGGCACTTGTCATTTCAGGACAGGCAGGAAGTTTCCTTATGAATTCAAATCTGAACCATGACAGATTGATACGCATATCAACGAAGATAAGTTCAATCCCGCAGATCATGAATCTGCAATTTGCTCATTACCTGCCATGAGCTACCTGTAACTCAATAGCTACATCGGACTCCACGCTCTATTCTCATGCGAGCCGATTGGCCAATAAATCAGACACTTTCATCCAATAAAGTAAAAATGCGTCAATCCCTTTTCCGAACCGAGGCCTTGCAATCGCGCCAGCAAAAAATGCTTGGTGATATTTTACTGATACGCCCTCTCACGTTTACTTTACTCACTATTGGCCTGGCTGCATTTGCCATCATCGTTATCCTGTTTTTTTGTTTTGCGAGTTATACCAGCAGGGTCAGCGTGAGCGGTTATCTGGTGCCGGATCTCGGTGTGGTCAAGGTTTTTCCTCAGCAAGCTGGCATCATCATAGAAAAGAAAGTCCATGAAGGGCAAGCAGTCAAGCAGGGGGACGTGCTATTTATCTTGTCCAGCGAAAGACAAAGCAGCACGCTCGGTGAAACACAGGCAGCCATCAGCCAGCAAGTCGAATTGCGCCGGCAATCCCTGCATGATGAACTCAACAAGACACGCGTATTGCACACCGAAGAAAAGCGCGCCATGCAGGCAAAGCTGGCATCGGTCAAAAAAGAATTGCTGAATCTTGACAATCAGCTGCAAGGCCAACGTGAACGTCTTGTCATTGCAGACAATACCTACAAACGATTTGATAATTTACAGAAGCAGCATTTCATCTCTAACGAGCAATTACTACAAAAGCAAACTGAATTGCTGGATCAAAAAAATAAACTGCAGACTTTGGAAAGAGAATATATCAATGTCAGCCGTGAATTGAATAACCAGGAAGCAGCCTTCAACAATTTACCCATACAACAACAAAGTGTGCTGTCCCAGATGGAACGCTCCATTACTACGGCAACCCAGGAGCTCAGCGAAAGTGAAGCCAAACGCCGTTTGCTGATCACTGCCCCGGAAAGCGGCATTGTGACCCAGGTCATGGAAGGTACGGGGCAACTGGTCGATGCCAGTCGCCCGCTCTTGAGCATAGTGCCTGCCGCTGCAAAAATGCAGGCGCATTTATACGCGCCCAGCCGTGCCATAGGTTTTATCAAACCTGGCGACAAAGTATTGCTGCGTTACCAGGCTTATCCCTATCAGCAATTCGGGCAAGCGATCGGGCATTTGAAGACGGTATCCCGTACTGCCTCTCCACTGGCAGATATCTCAGCCATGCAAAGCGTGACGCTCACCACGAGTAATACCAGCAACACCAGTAACGAGGGTTTGTACAAGTTGACGGTAGACCTGGAAAAGCAAGATTTGCTGGTGCATGGCGTACCACAAAATTTGCAGTCCGGCATGGCATTGGATGCAGACATCATGCAAGAGAAAAGAAAGCTGTATGAATGGGTACTCTCCCCGCTCTTTAGCATTACCAGCAAAATCTAAGGTTACAGTACAAGCTTATGACGATGAATTTTTTAAACGCGCTGTCTTTTGGCCTTGGCAAAAAATTGCCCTTGCTTTTGCAAACCGAGCTGACTGAATGTGGCCTGGCCTGTCTGGGAATGATCGCAGGCTATCATGGTTATCGTACCGACCTGGCTACACTGAGACATGATTTTCCTATCTCATTGAAAGGGGCAACACTGCCGCAACTGATACAAACGGCACAAGCCATAGGCTTGCAGTCACGGCCGCTGAAAGTTGAACTTGAAGGCCTGGAGAGCTTGAACCTGCCCTGCATACTGCACTGGAACTTCAATCACTTCGTTGTCTTGCATTCCGTCAAATCTGGTATAGCGACCATATATGACCCGGCGATGGGAATAAGAAAGTTGTCTCTCAATGAGGTTTCAACCTCTTTTACTGGTGTCGTACTGGAAATCTGGCCTGGTCGCGATTTCCAGCCACGCTTACACCAGCAACAAAAGATATCACTGCAACAGTTATTTGGCACGGTACGCGGGCTGACGCGTTCATTGACACAAATACTCTTGCTGGCCTTGACGCTGGAAGTTTTTTCCATCATCGGGCCATTCTTCCTGCAATGGGTCATAGACAAGGTGGTGTTGTCTGCAGATCCCGACTTGCTCCTGACGCTGGCCCTTGGCTTTTGGCTGGTCATGATATTGCAACAAGTCACGATGGCGGTGCGCTCATGGGTCATCATGTACATGAGTACCACGCTGAACCTGCAATGGCGCGCCAATGTGTTTGCCCATCTGCTGCGCTTGCCAGTTCAATATTTCGAAAAACGGCATATCGGTGATGTGGTTTCCCGCTTCTCTTCTGTTGATGTCATTCAACACACTTTAACTACCTCATTTGTCGAAGCCATACTGGATGGCTTAATGGCTTTATTCACCGTGGTCATGATGTTTTTATACAGCCCCGTACTGGGAATGATCGCTGTGGTCACAACGCTGCTATATGCACTCAGTCGCTGGGCCTGGTATCAACCATTGAAAACCGCAACAGAAGAGCAAATCATACATGCCGCCAAACAAAGCTCACACTTCCTTGAAACAGTGCGCGGAGTTAAGACAGTCAAATTATTTCAGCGCCAGGACATGAGGAGAGTCAGTTGGTTGTCGCTCCTGGTAGACCAGATCAATGCCGATCTACGCACACAAAAAATACAAATTTTTTTCAAGTTGACGAATGGTCTGTTATTTGGCACAGAAAATATCCTCATCATCGGTCTGGGAGCCAAGATGGTATTGGATGGTCAATTCACTGTTGGCGTACTCACCGCCTTTATCGCCTTCAAGACTTTGTTTGATACCCGGGTGAGTTCTTTGATAGATAAAACATATGAGTTCAAGATGCTGCAAGTGCAGACTGAACGAGTGGGCGACATCGTGATGTCTGAACCTGAAGCTTTCTCACAGCAAATCATACAGAATGAGCATGCTACCAAAGCACCTACCCTGGAAGTCACAGGTTTGCGTTTTCGCTATTCTGAACACGAGCCCTATGTTCTGGATGACATCAATTTCAAGATCGAATCAGGCGAGTCAGTTGCCATCAGAGGTTCCAGCGGTTGCGGGAAATCCACCTTGCTCAATGTCTTGCTTGGTGTACTCCCGTTGAGTGAAGGAGATGTCCTGATAGACGGTGTCAGCATCAAGCGTCTGGGCATAGAAGGCTTGCGCCAGATGGTGGGGGTAGTCATGCAGGACGATGTTTTATTTGCCGGTTCAGTGGCCGACAATATCTGCTTTTTTGATGCCAATCCTGATCAGGACTGGATAGAAGAATGCGCCAGAATGGCTGCCGTGGCAGAAGAAATCAATGCCATGCCCATGCGTTATAGCTCACTGGTGGGCGATATGGGAACAATACTCTCAGGCGGACAAAAACAGCGCATCCTGCTGGCCCGGGCATTTTATAAGCGACCACGCATACTCTTTCTCGACGAGGCGACCAGCCATCTCGACGTGTTCAATGAAAGACGAGTCAACAATGCAGTTGGTCAACTGCAGATCACCAGGGTCATCGTAGCGCACAGGCAGGAAACCCTGGCAACCGCTGACAGAGTCATCAGCCTGGCAGTTGGCAAGATGGTGACGAATGATGTCAATCAAATACACCGGGAACCAGTCCTACACTCTGAGCAAGTGTAAAGTAATCATCATCGTGCAAATAGGATGTGCGCGAATGTAGTTGAAACTCGAGTTTTCGCAAAGAGAAGGTGAATCAAGCGTTCGCTATCTTGCAAGGATAAACCTAAGACTTGTCCTGAGAACAACGTCACCTTCTTGGAAACGAGGCGCGATTCTTTGTAGCTAATTGCCTTGATCTCGCCTTTTTGAATTGTTCGTATTAAATCGCCACGACACTTATTTTTACCCAGGCACCAGAATATTCTGGAAAACACAAGTTACCTTCTGCATCTATCATTTTCCAGGTTGATATCACATCACATGGCAGATTTGGCGCTCGGAAATTAACTGCGATTGCTACGGTCATTCCAGGTAGGGTATCTGCAATGAGAACCTCGTTAGATTCCGACTCAAGATAAGATTTGGCCACAGGCTCGTATTGACCGGCACTATTTCTTCTACACAAAGCAAGTTCTTCATCCACGCGTTTTAGACGTCGATTTATCCATGGTACGGATCCTGTATTTTGAAAATTCCATATTTTCGTAAAACGAGCATTAACGTAAACAGTAGACCCATCCGGAAAAGTCTCGTCATTAATGAATGAAGGTATATCGCCTGAATATTTTGTTTGGACAAAAATACCAGGTCCCAAATCGATGTCATCGTAAACCAGTCGCAATAAACTGATTGGCGCAATTTTAGCTGCCCTTGCGATTTTATAGATGGTCGTGACGGTAGCACGCTCAACTTCCCCTCGCAAAACACGGTAAAGCGTTTCTCGAGATATATCTGCGCGCGCGCATAAATATGTGTGCGTAATCTTATGCTGCTTGCATGCCTGATCAATTGCCTTGCGAATAGGATGGATAGTGGAATTCATAGAATTTTCATCTGACTGTCTTACAGATATGACAATTGTGATGATAGGATATTCTTGAAAATTAAGCAAAAGATTACCAAAAAAATAATTTAATAAAGGATGCCGATCAATGATTGCCGCAAATAAACAAGCAAGCTTAGCAATGATTAAATCGGATGTGAGCGTCCATAGGACTTTGATAAAAACCTTGAGTCGTCCTCCAGGTATAAGAAAGGGAAAAGATGACCGTTCTTTATATATCTCCACATTTGCCACGCTCTTACTGATTCCTGGTGTCTCACTTGCTCAGCTCTCTGGACCCACGCTGCCAGTCTCATGGTTGAACCAGAATCGTTATATCGAAGTCAGTACTGGTATTCATAGTCAGCATTATCAAGAACAAGATCGCGGCGGAAACATCCTTGATACCGAAACTGGAAATCAAAAAATTATAAATACAGCTTTGCGCTGGCAGTTTGAAAAAGGATGGTTCTTACATCTGCAGAATTCACGCCGACAAGGCAGCACCAATTACAACGGCTACTTGCAAACGGGTGCCATCAACACGCCTTATAGCGCACTGAGCGGTAACTCAGCCACCCAGTACGGCGCAAGCATAGGCTACGCTCTAAACAACAGCACATTGGTCCTTATACCGGAACAATGGCAACTCACTCCCTTATTACATTACAGCCAGCATCACTGGCAACGCGATCTGGTGCAATACAGCGAAACCTACGACTACACCACTGCTGCGGCAGGTGTTATGTTGCAATGGCAACCTCTGTACGGCACCGTGCTGGAAGTGCAAACACTGCAAGGCAAAAGTCAGTCAGCTAAGGTTAGCGTACCCGCTTTCAATTTTATCGCCACACAGCCTGGTGGCTCATACGCAGAATGGCAATTCACAGTCAGCCAAGATATCGATGCTGTTACGAGTATTGCATCCTTCAAATATTGGCACCTGATGGCAAGCTACACCAGATCGCGCTACCAGCACTCTGCAAGCGCCACAGTCAACCAGCTACAAGCACCAAATAATCAACAAAGCCTTAGCAACTGGATGGTCGGCGTTCAAAGACATTTTTAGTTTATTCACTACCAGACAAACCAAAGACTTTGCAAAAAACAGAAATGCTGAGTGTGTAAATTTACCTCAACCCGGAAACGACTACTTTAGAAATCAAATTAAATTGGAATACGCTATGAAACAGCTGCGAGAAAAACTGCTCATTACGTTATCATTATTGCATTTTCACTGTCGGTGCTTGAGCTTGTCGGTCTTCACTCTGGCTTTAGTGACGGCTTGCGGAGGTGGTGGTGGAGGCGGAGGAAGTACGCCGATATCAAATACAAGTGGACCTTCAACTACCGGCACGACGACAAGCACTACTACAAGTACTACTACAAACACACAAAGTGCCACAACGTCCATGACTGGATCGAACACCACGAAGGTACTTAATTCGACACAATCCGGTACGCTGACTGTGGCGACTACCACGGGCGACAATGGCAGCACCCAATCCATCGTCACCCTACCTACAGATGTGGCAACGAACCTATCTGTACAAACAGGCGAAACCGTCGTTGTCCCTGCAGGGCAAAGCAAGCAGTTTCCATTGGGTTTTGCGGCAGTAATAGGGAAAAAAACGAGCGACGCTATCACTGGGAAAGTAACTGCTGAAGTTACTCCGGCCACACTGCGCGATGCGTACAGCAAACTCAGTGTGCAGGGTAGTGATATTCCCTTGTCTGCAGAAAATTTTGTAGGCGCCATTGCTCCTAAGGCCATCAGTGGAGGTAGCAGTACACCGACACCTATTCAAGCAGGTTTGTTACGCCAAACTAATGGAGTGAGCGCATTCGATGGCGCATTGAGCCTTACGACTAGCAAGCCCACCGGTATACAAGCAGGCTTGGACATCAGCCAACCTGACTTGGCATTGGGTGAAATCAAACTGGAAAAAGAAGTAAAGTTGATGAATTTACTGGACGAATCAGAAGCATCCAAATACAAGCCTTATGGCAAATCTGGTGATGCAAAGGTAGTCATCAATATCAAAATCAATGATTTGACGCTTACACAAAAAGCTGAGTTTGAAAACGTACTTGGAGTGCCCTACGCGCTTAGCTCACTTGACTACAAACTGAAAGGATCCATTAGCGGTGAGGTAAAACTGGTCGGTGGCTTATCGGGTGAATTTGGATACTACAGTCGTGCATGGCAAGAAGTAGAAGTTGAAAGTATGAAGTTACTTGGGGTCTCAGGCAAATTATTGGGATTGGAAAGTAAAGATAAAATCGGAAAGATTCCCCTTGCGGGTCTGGTTTTCAGCCTGCCATGTGCACCCACAGTTACTTGCCCAATTGTACCAGGGCAGACACAAACACCACTAAGAGCCGCAGCAGCAGGTGGCGTCATAGTCTGGGTCTACCTCAATTTAAAAGGGGAAATTACTTTTGAAGGAGGATTTGGCTCTCGTATCAATGCTGGATTTGAACTCGGTGCCCAGCAGCCCAAAGGCGGCGAGTTGGTACAAGTATTTAAATTTTTCAAAAAGACTGCAGATAAAAATCTGTTAGAAGTACCTTTTATACAGGGACAACTCAAAGCACAAGCAAATTTAGGTATTTCTCTCGACACAGATGCATTTTTGGGAGGAGTGCGTTTTTTGAATTTGGCATTGGATGCTGGAACGCAAGCAAACTTAAATGTTGACGCCCAAATTGCCAACGTACTATCCGATGTTGGACAGGCGTGGCAATGGCAGGGGCAGACCTGCATGACAACAAGTGTTGGCGCGGGCTTGGTAGCCAACTTGCGCTTAGGTATAGGTGGAGAAGTAAAAACTGGCTGGCCCAAGATAGATGACAAGCTCAATGGACGGCTTACCTACGAACTCCATGCCCCAAGTGAAAATGAACGGGCAGCTATAGGCCAACATGATGTCCTGGGCTTTCCGCTTTGGTTCACTTACAGTGGAAACTCAATGTGCTTCCCCGTTCCTACAATACAAACCAGCAGTGTGAGCAAGAATGGAAGTGTTTACAACTGGGAAGTGAGTGGCAAGAATTTGCCCGACGACTTGGAGCTGTCAATTACCAGCCAAGGATTATGTGCTACCAAACCACAACTAAATTGGAGCGCCGTAGATGCGGGTACAAAAGCAAGGTTTACGTGCTCTGCGCTATCCACGGTTTCTAAGGCTTCAGGCAGTTTTGCATCAAAAAAAGCCACTAATTTGGATGGACAAATCCTGTGGGACTGGCAAGTCAAAAACTCTCAAACCTCACAGCCCGAAAATGGCATCTGTGGAAGCTCAAGTAATGCTAGTTTCTCATCTACACCAATTGCCAACCTGTGCACTGCTGGTACTTCGAGTACCGTACTCGGAACTGGCCCCTGGAATTGGTCTTGCACTGGCAGTAACGGAGGTACATCTGCAACTTGTGCCGCCAGCTATCAGTCTACAGCCAGCCCCATCACGGTCAGTAGCCTGAGCGCCAGTCAGAGTGGTATAGGCCAGGCGATCAATGGCAGCTTCTCTGTCAGTGGTTCCAGTGTCGGCATGCTGCGCATACATGCCGGTACATCCGCCTCT